>NZ_DATLJA010000001.1:0-64719 GCF_035539115.1 Desulfitobacterium sp.
CCCGGCTTTCGCCGAGCTTTGCGATATAGAAGACTTGGTCAGCGCCAAAGCGGTGGCCTTAGTCGCCTTATCCTGCCGAACTTAACCGCATTCATCGTAGGAAAGCGAAAACCGCTGGTTGCACTTATGCTATCTGCCAAAAATTTATACTTTCTGTTAGTATGAGAAAGAAGGAATGACTGGCGTAAAATCCGCCAGTCATTCCTTCTTTCTTTTAGCTAAAATATAGGTCATAAATTAAGTCACATTTCCCAAACGAAATCTCTTGACGCGAGTTTATTGGCGTGAACGTATAGTGTTGCTAACTTTGAATTATAGGTTCTTCCTCCACAAAGGAGAAGGGTTAGACCCTTCTCCTTTGTGATTTCTTACGCCAACTTCTCCAGAAATACTCCATAAGGGAATATAGCTATGAAGCTATTACTAGTTATTTTCCTCGTGTTCCACGACCTCTTTTAGATCTTGTACAACGGTCGCCAAATAATCCAGCTTCTTTTCAAATTTAACCAACAGATACACGGAGACGGCTATTGGGAAGCCAAAGTTACCCAGTAGTGTAAACAAAGTTGTGTTTCCATCAACTGGCATAGGTATTCCCTCCCATCTATTTACCTAAATTCAAACTCAATGAAATTTAATAGCAACCACCCCCTTCTATAAATAGAATAGAAATCATCCTTAATGAGGAAGTGAAAACACTTCCCTTATGGAGACAAAAAACTGCCTCAATTAAGGGCAGCAAGAAATAAGAAATACATACTGCAGCCAGGCTGTCATCGTACCTTATGGCACCTTAGACCCTAACGGCTTTGCGTCCCCAACTTTCGATGGGTTTGCCCTTGATTACACTTATGCAGTTAAGAAGTGGTCGTTCGAAGCTAAAAAGTAAACGTTTTAATGGAAGCTATATCACGAGAATGTCCATCAATGGTTTTACCTCGAAACCCAGTGCTAGAGCACCCATGACAACTAGTCCCACCACTAAGAACTTTTTCATTTAACATCCCACCTTTCAATACCATAATATACCATATCCACAAATCGAATAGCTATCAAAATCATGTCGAAGCTTGCGAGACGTTTCCTGTACATACTTGTTTCAAGGTAATTCATCATTAAGCCCTTTTCCAGAGCGCCATTTTACCGATTTTTTACGAGTAACCAAATATTTTATGGCAATTAAAACCTCCTGCAGCAGGTTATTCCCATTTAATGTCAAACTACTTAATACTAAGTGTAAGGGGGCAGGAACAATGGATCAACGTTTCAAGCTGCTTTGCCAAAGTCAACATATTAGCTTGTCTGAACTCGCCCGACGCTCTATGATCACTCCAGGATATTTATCAAAGATACTAAACGGTAAGACACCGAACGTTAGTCTAGGCATTTTAGCCAGGATTTCTGAGCAACTTGCCCTTTCTCTTGACGAACTCCTAAGGATAATTAAAGATAAAGACTATTTACCCGAGGGATACCTTCTTTCCTCAAACCCTGAGCATCAGCCTGAATCCTTTAAGGAAGCTGTTCAAATGGCCCTTGATGCCATAGAACGCAATGATCATGAAAGTTTCGAAACTTTGACTGAGAGAATCCGACATCTTACTTCTCCCTTGCAAGTGAATTACGAGAATTGGTTTGAAGGTATTCATCTCGCCTATAATAACGATTATAATGCAGCCCTCGATAAGTTTTTGCAAGCTCAACGCTTTAAAGCACATTCTATTATCGAAAGACGTCTCAAAGCAAAGATTCTCTTCGGGATTGCAAGTATGTACCTAGGTAAAGGTGATTACAAAAAAGCTCTGTTAAATATGCGAAAAAGTTTAATAACCTGGGATGTAGGCGTACATGTTGGGGCCATTTACCTAAATATGGGGACCCTTAACCGGAGAAATAGGGATTACATATCTGCAGAACTTTGTTATCGCTCTGCTCTATTGATCTCTGTCGATTATATTCAACTTCTGGCCTATGCCGGGCTCGGCCAACTGTATATGGATCAGAAAAAATCTCCCGAGGCACGCGCAGTTTTATTACAAGGATACGGCATCGCCAGAAAAACCCCTGAAGATCAAGGAAAAGGAGAATTATTCTGCAACCTCGGCAAGTACTATAACGAGAGCGGCCTTCCCGAAAAGGCAATTCGAGTTTTAAAGCGAGGCCTTGTCTATACCACAACTTCTTCGTCCAAACGGACAAGACTTTATCTCTTGATTGAACTCCTAGATGCTTATAATGCTCTTGGTCAATCAGTAGGAATAGCACCTATCCTTCAAAAATTACAAACTGAAAGTAGTAACAACGGCGACATTCTTCTGATTAGCAATTCGCTCTTAATCCAAGCAAAGACCCATCTGCGGGAGGGTCATCCCCCCCAGGCCTTACCCCTCTTAAATCAATGCTACCGGTTACTTTCTCCAGTATCTCCTACTCAGGAACTCATGACCTGCTGTAATCTATTATCTGAATGCTATTTCCAACAGAAGGACCCTTTTCAGGCAGATTTCTTTATTAGAGAATCAAAAAGACTTCGAAAAGTATTGAAGATCAATTAAGGAATATAAGAATAGGTTCGTCTCCTATAGCATATTCATACTATAGGAGGGTGAAAAATATGGCTGAACAAAAATGCCCAAAATGCAATTCGAAAAATGGCTTTGAAATCGTCCCATTACTTGGCTGTGAAGGAATCGAAGCCGTGCAATGTAAGAGTTGCGGTACTCCGTTAACTCTTTTAAACACTCAAATACTCCGCGCGATTGATGCTCTCCTTCTAATATCTACACACTTAGAAAAGGGCAACTGATGCATAAAGCAATCAGTTGTCCTCATTTTATTCTTTATTCATTTTCTTCATTCCGCTCATTTCTTATTTCCTTCCCACAATACGGACAAATCCATTCCGGATTATCATAAGATGAATAGGAAATTTGCAAACAGTGCGGACACAATTTTTGGATCAACACTTTTCCCTCCTCTCGATAATCGCACAAAGGCATTCCTTAAGTAAGGAGTGCTGGATTTTACTGTATGCCACCGCACCTCTCTAGTGACCGGAAAGAAATTACAGATCATTGCTTCACATGAGTTGTTTCTTATACCTTTGTAACCGTGTTTATTATACTGTAGTATAGCCCAAACATCAACCAGTTATTTCCATTTTCGATCTCCTTCTTTCTTCCCTCTTTAAGCTTTTTCAACAAAGTCCACGGTTTAAACTCTCAACCTATGCATATTCGCCATTATCTATTCTCATGTCTAGTTTATTCCGTCCTAAGAAATAATTTATGATCTTTTCACTTCCCCAGAGAATACCTGCTTGTACAAAACTCAGTACCCCTCGCATTAGATTAATCTATACCTGGACTCCCAGTTTAGGCTAACTCAATTTGACCTTCTTATAATTTTTTGTATACTTTTTATATAGTTAATAAAAAAGCCAGGCTGCATTATTTAGCAACCTGGCTTTTAACTGGTTCATTAGACGAGTTCAATGAGTACGAGTTCTGCTGCATCTCCGCGGCGGAAGCCGGTTTTCATGATCCGGGTGTAGCCGCCTTGGCGATCACTATACTTCGGAGCTATAGTTTCGAATAATTTCGTTACTACATCTTCTTCCATCAGATAAGCCATAGCATTACGACGAGCGGCGAGATCTCCTTGCTTACCAAGCGTAATCATTTTCTCGGCAATAGCATTGAGTTCTTTGGCGCGAGCTTCAGTCGTTTCAATACGCTCGTGTTTAAACAGAGAAGTTGCGAGATTACGAAGCATGGCCCGACGATGGCCCATATTTCTTCTCAACTTACGGTAAGCCAATGATGTTCCCCTCCTTTTAACCGAATTAGTCCTCGACTTCGCGGAACCCTAAGCCGAGCTCTTTTAACTTGAATTCCACTTCTTCCAAGGACTTACGGCCCAAGTTGCGAACCTTGATCATGTCCTCTTCCGTTTTCAGGGTAAGTTCTTCCACCGAGTTGATTCCAGCCCGTTTCAGACAGTTATAAGAGCGAACCGAAAGGTCGAGCTCTTCAATCGTCATCTCTAGAATCTTATCTTTACCTTCTTCTTCTTTCTCGACCATAATCTCAACATCGTTGAGCTTATCGGTGAGACCAATGAAAAGAAGAAGATGTTCGCTTAAGATCTTTGCTGCCAGGCTAGTCGCTTCTTCAGGTGAGATACTTCCGTTCGACCAGACCTCTAAGACAAGTTTATCATAGTCTGTGACCATGCCGACTCGCGTGTCTTCAACGGAATAATTCACTTTGTAGATCGGAGCGAAAATAGAATCAATAGGGATAACACCAATCGCTTGTTCCGGCTTCTTGTTTTTGTCAGCCGAAACGTAACCACGACCTCTTTCGGCCGTCATCTCTATATAGAGACGGGCATCCTTATCCAGAGTAGCGATCTTCAAGTCAGGATTCAGTACTTCGATATCCGCATCCGTGATAATATCCGCAGCACGAATGACGCCTTCACCCTTAGCTTCCAAACGTAAAATCTTCATTTCGTCCGTATAGCCTTTTAAGGCTAAGCTTTTAAGGTTAAGGATAATATCAGTTACATCTTCAAGAACTCCTGGTACCGTGGAGAATTCATGAAGAACACCTTCAATTTTTATTGCAGTCACGGCCGTACCTGGAAGAGAAGATAAGAGAATTCGCCGTAAGGAATTCCCTAAAGTAATTCCATATCCCCTCTCCAGAGGTTCGACTACAAATTTCGCATAGGTGTTATCATCAGAACGTTCAACGCATTCAATTTTGGGCTTCTCGATTTCTAACATCGGAATGCACCTTCTTTCTCGGGAACTTGATATCAATCTATCCTACTCTAAAAATTAACGGGAATATTTCTCAACAATGAGGTGTTCTTGGATAGGTAATTGAATATCTTCTCGAGAAGGCAGTGCTGCGACTGTTCCGGCAACAGCATTTGCATCGATGCTCAGCCATTTCGGAGGCGTACGGTCGAGATTCGTAATAATTTCCTTGATCCTTGGGGAAGTCTTGCTGGCTTCTTTAAAAGCAACAACATCACCTTGGCGCACAAGGAAGGAAGGAATATCGACTCGACGACCATTGACCGTGAAGTGTCCATGACGAACGAGTTGACGAGCTTCCGGACGAGAAGTTGCGAATCCAAGTTGGAAGACAACATTATCTAGACGACGCTCTAGGAGACGAAGAAGGTTCTCACCAGTCATCCCTTTTTGGCGAGCAGCCTCGTCAAAATAATTACGGAATTGTTTTTCAGCAACGCCATAGACACGGCGTACTTTTTGTTTTTCACGCAACTGAATGCCATACTCGGTTGGCTTCTTACCGCGACTTTGGCCGTGTTGACCAGGAGCGTAGGCACGACGATCAATCGCGCATTTTCCAGTATAACAACGATCACCTTTGAGGAAAAGTTTCATCCCTTCCCGTCGGCATAAACGACAAACGGGACCAGTATATCTTGCCATGTTGACACCTCCTTCTTATACTCTTCTACGTTTCGGAGGCCGACAACCGTTATGCGGAATCGGCGTCACGTCTTTAATCAGGTTTACTTCGAGTCCTGCAGATTGGAGAGCGCGGATTGCAGACTCACGGCCAGAACCCGGTCCTTTGACAAAGCACTCCACTTCTTTCATGCCATGTTCCATTGCAGTCTTTGCCGCAGTTTCTGCAGCCATTTGCGCTGCATAAGGCGTGCTTTTACGGGAACCTTTGAAACCAAGCGAACCAGCGCTAGACCAGGATATAGCATTCCCTTGTGTATCGGTAATGGTTACCATGGTATTGTTAAACGTAGATCTGATATGCGCTATGCCGCTATCAATGTTTTTCCGTTCGCGGCGTTTAGTGCGAACAACTTTTCGGGCCATCTTGGTGATCCCCCCTTAATTATTTTTTGCGCCTTGCGCCAACCGTCTTGATCGGGCCTTTGCGAGTGCGTGCATTTGTCTTTGTGCGTTGTCCACGAACAGGAAGTCCACGACGATGACGTAATCCACGATAGCAGCCAATTTCCATCAGACGCTTAATATTGAGGGAAACATCCCGACGCAGGTCACCTTCAACCTTAAATTCTTTATCAATGACCTCCCGGAGGCGGCTTACTTCCTCTTCGGATAAGTCACGAATACGAGTATCCGGATTCACGCCGGTTTTTGCAAGAATCTTATGAGATGTCGGTAGACCAATTCCGAAGATATAGGTCAGACCGATTTCTACACGTTTCTCACGCGGCAAATCAACTCCAGCAATACGTGCCATCTATACTTTACACCCCCAAATTACAGTTTTATTTTCAAAACCAACCCATAATATATAACCAATCATCAACAGCAAACCTTTGCAAAAGCGCTCTTCAGGCGCCCTCCTCTACATTGGATTAGATTCCAATCAGCCGCGCAAAAGAAGGTCAGTTGAATTAGCCTTGCCTTTGTTTGTGTTTCGGGTTTTCGCAGATGACCATGACTTTGCCATGGCGTTTTATGACCTTACATTTCTCACAAATTGCTTTGACAGAAGGCTTTACTTTCACCGTAATCTCCTCCCTTTGGACCTTTACTTAAACCTGTAGACAATTCTTCCACGAGATAGGTCATAGGGAGATAGCTCCACCGTGACCCGATCTCCTGGGAGGATTTTAATGAAATTCATTCGGATCTTCCCGGAGACATGCGCTAATACTTTGTGCCCATTGGCTAACTCTACTTGAAACATAGCATTAGGCAGTGGCTCCAAGACTTTCCCTTCAACTTCAATGACGTCCTCTTTCGACATGATAACCCTCCTCTGGCACTCAATCGGGTGTCTTAACTCCGAGTCATTATCTCAGGACCATTTTCCGTAATGGCTACAGTGTGTTCGAAATGGGCAGAAGCTTTGCCATCCTTCGTCACAACAGTCCAGTGGTTCTGGAGTGTCTTCACTTCATACGTTCCCAGGTTGACCATTGGTTCAATAGCCAAGCACATCCCGATGTCGAGTCGAGGCCCCCTTCCGGGTTTCCCGTAATTGGGGATCTGCGGTTCTTCATGCATTTCTCTACCAATTCCATGTCCGACATAGTCGCGAACAACAGAAAAACCATTAGCCTCAACATGAGTTTGAATCGCATGGGAAATTTCATAGAGTCGATTTTCTTTGACTGCTTGTTGAATTCCAAGCATCAATGACTCTTGCGTTACTTGCAATAACTTTTGCAATTCTGTAGAGATTTCCCCTACCGCCAAAGTAATGGCAGAATCACCAACGTATCCTTCATAGGTAGCTCCACAATCAATACTGATAATATCTCCAGATTGTAATACCGTTAAACCTGGGAACCCATGTACAACCTGTTCATTGACTGAAGCACAGATGGAATACGGAAAACCATTGTAGCCCTTGAAGGAAGGAACAGCACCGCATTTACGGATATAATCCTCAGCAATACGATCCAACTCTTGGGTGGTGATCCCCGGGCGGACCGATTCACGCATCAGTGCCAAGGTATCCCCCGTGATTTTTCCTGCTTTCCGCATGTGTTCTATTTGAGTCTTGTTTTTTAGTTCTATCATTGCTTTACTCCAAAGCAGCCAGAATATCTTCCAGCACTTTGCTGATGTCCTGGTCACCGTTAATCTCTTTGAGTATTCCCTGTCCCTGATAATATTCAATCAGGGGCTGGGTTTGAATCTGATACACACTGAGGCGGTTCTTCGCCGTTTCTAACGTGTCATCACTGCGTTGGTATAATTCCCCTCCGCACTTGTCGCATACGCGTTCAACATTTGGAGGATTAAAGACCATGTGATAGGTCGCACCGCATTGCCGACAAATCCGTCGTCCCGTAAGACGCTCGAGAAGTTTGGCTTCGTCCACTTCGATGTTTAAGACTCCATCTAACTTCATCTGAAGATCAACAAGAATTTTATCCAAGGCATCAGCCTGGGCGATCGTGCGTGGAAACCCGTCAAGCAGGAATCCCTGGGCACAATCTGCTTTAGCTAATCTCTCAGCAACGATCCCAATCGTCACTTCATCGGGTACAAGGGAGCCGGCATCCATATATTCTTTTGCCTTCAACCCAAGAGTTGTTCCGTCCTTAATTGCAGCACGGAACATATCGCCCGTCGATATATGAGGAATCTGAAACTTGTCAATGAGGCCCTCAGCCTGCGTTCCTTTGCCCGCTCCGGGTGGGCCCATGAGTATTGCTCTCATTTGTTTGCCCCCCTTACTTCATAAACCCTTGATAATGTCGTTGCATCAGTAGGGATTCCATTTGTTTCATGGTTTCCAAGGCAACACTAACGACAATCAAGAGGGAAGTACCACCAATAGAAATGTTTTTTATGCCCGTCAAGCCAATGATAAGGCTCGGAATAACAGCGATCAAGGCGAGAAACAATCCCCCAGCTAGTGTCAAACGGCTCAAAATCTTCGACAGATAGTCCGAAGTAGCTCGGCCCGGACGTAGTCCAGGAATAAATCCGCCATATTTTTTGATGTTATCCGCCACATCTACTGGATTGAAGGTAACTGCGGTGTAGAAGTACGTAAAGAAAATAATCAACACCGCATAGACGATGAGGTAAGGTATCGAATCCACCGTCCCGTTCATCGTAAACCAACGATTGACAAATTGCGCATAACTTGATGTGGCTGGCATCCAGGTCGCAATTGTACTTGGGAAAGCGAGAAGGGAAATAGCAAAGATGATCGGGATTACCCCGGCCTGGTTAACTTTGAGCGGAATAAATGATGCTTGACCGCCGTAAACACGGCGACCGACCACTCGCTTAGCATATTGTACTTTAATTTTACGTTGTCCTTCTTGGATAAAGACAACTCCGGCAATAATAGCCGCCCCAATCACAATCAATCCAATAACCGAGGGAGCACCGATCTCACCTACGTTGAGGAGTCCCCAGATGTATTTGAAACCATCTGGAACACGAGCCACGATTCCTGCAAAGATGATGAGGGAAATGCCATTGCCGATTCCTTTCTCAGTAATCCGCTCCCCAATCCACATCAAAAAGGCCGTTCCTGCTGTGAGGATAAGCGTTACTAATAGATAGATCGGCCATTTTAAACTCGCACTCGGGACTAACAGTGCTGCCCTAAGACCATAGGTTAATCCAAAGCCTTGAACTAGCGCTAGGATAACAGTTCCATATCGGGTGTACTGGGTAATCTTTTTCTGACCATACTGCCCTTCCTTTGCTAAGCGCTCCAAGGAAGGAATAACGATCGTCAAAAGCTGAAGGATAATCGAAGTCGTAATATAGGGCGTAATACTCAAGGCAAAAACTGTAAACCGCTTAAAGGATCCCCCGGAAAACGTATCCAAGAAATCAAAAATGCTTCCCGTCCCAATCATATTTGAAAGTACAGTATGGTCAATGAAAGGAATCGGGATATGCGCCCCAATCCGAAAGATGAGGAACATGAGTAAGGTGAATCCGATTTTATTCCTGATCTCGGCTACCTTCCAGGCATTCTTCAGGGAATCGACAATCATCTTAGTCCACCTCTACTTTTCCGCCAGCAGCAACAATCTTTTCTGCCGCGGCGGGACTAACCTTGTCAACCTTGACGGTCAGTGCCTTGGTAATTTCTCCTGTTCCTAAAATCTTGACACCATCTTTAATGGTTTTAATAAGTCCCAATTCGAAGAGGCTTTCATAATTAACAACCGCGTTATTATCAAAACGCTCCAAGTCGCGTACATTGAGGATAACATACTCTTTCTTGAAGATATTGGTAAAACCACGTTTTGGCATCCTGCGGGCTAGAGGTATTTGACCGCCTTCAAATCCTGGACGAACGCCACCGCCCGAACGGGCATTTTGACCTTTGTGTCCTCTACCGGCAGTTTTACCGGTGCCGGATCCAATTCCACGACCCAGACGCTTCGTAGCGTGAGTCGCGCCTTTGGCAGGTTTCAGTTCATGCAATTTCATGCTCGTCAACACCCCCTTTTATTCTGCAAGATTTTCCACCGCAACTAAATGTGCGCACTTACGGATCATTCCTTGAATACACGGGTTGTTCTCATGCACTTTACTCGAGTTCATTTTTCCTAAACCCAAGCTTTGCAGCACTTTACGTTGTGCTTCGGAATATCCGATTGGACTTTTTACGAGTGTTACTTTTACTTTCACAGCCAACCCCCCTAACCCAGAATTTCTTCTACGGTTTTACCGCGGAGTTTGGCGACCTCTTCTGCTTGTTTCAGAGATTTTAAGGCAACCATCGTGGCATTGACCATATTGTGTGGATTTGCCGATCCTAAGGATTTCGTAAGAATATCGCGTACTCCGGCAACTTCGAGTACGGAACGTACTGCGCCACCAGCGATAACTCCGGTACCTTTTGATGCTGGTTTCAGAAGGACTGATCCAGCGCCAAAGTTTCCGATAATCGCGTGCGGGATTGTGGTTCCCTTAAGTGGGACGGAAATCAAGTTCTTTTTCGCATCTTCGATTCCTTTACGAATCGCTTCTGGTACTTCTCCAGCTTTGCCGAGTCCAGCACCAATCATGCCCTGACCATCTCCGACAACGACCAAAGCGCTGAAGCTGAACCGACGTCCCCCTTTGACAACCTTTGATACGCGGGCAATATGAACGACTTTCTCAGTTAACTCTAATTTACTCGCATCGATTTTCGCCAATGATTTTCCCTCCTTTACCCTGTCTTAGAAGTTCAAGCCAGCTTCCCGTGCTGCTCCAGCTAAAGCTGAAATCCGTCCATGATAGAGATTTCCTCCACGATCAAAAACCACAGTGGAAACTCCTTTTTCAATCGCTCGCTTAGCCACAAGTTCACCGACTTTAGATGCGCCTTCGATGTTACCTCCAGCTACGCCAGCTGTTTTAAACTCAGGATCAAGAGAGGATGCGGCAGCTAAAGTGACACCGAGATCATCATTGATCACTTGAGCATAAATATGATTGAGGCTCCGGAAAATAGCTAAACGTGGACGTTCGGCAGTACCAAACATGCTTTTCCGGACACGCTTATGTTTTTTCAGACGGATTTGTTTACGATCTACGCTTGTAATCAAGGAAACTCACTCCTTTCATTTATGCAAGAGATTTTGCCCTTGCCTTAAGGCTTACTTCTTCGTAGCGCCCTTTTTAGCCCCGGTTTTACCGACCTTACGACGAATGATTTCCCCTTCATACTTGATCCCTTTGCCTTTATAAGGCTCGGGTGGGCGTTCTGAACGGACGATAGCCGCAAAAGCTCCGACAAGTTCCTTATCCATCCCTTTGATCAGGATCTTGTTAGGGGCAGGAACTTCAAACTCTAATCCTTCAAAAGGAACCAACTCGACTGGATGGGATTTACCCACGGACAGTGCGAGTTTATTTCCTTGTTTGCTTGCACGATAGCCAACACCGACCATCTCAAGGCCTTTGCTGAACCCAGTAGTCACTCCTTCAACCATGTTGGCGACTAAGGTACGGGTTAAGCCATGTAAGGACCGACTTAGCGGTTCATCATCCGGCCGAGTCACTATAACTTCTTGATTTTCGATTGCAATGTTGATTCGCGGATGCATTTCCCTCGTTAAGGTACCCTTAGGTCCTTTAACGGTGACAACATTGCCCTCTAGCTTGACGTCAACGCCACTGGGAATCGTAATGGGCTTTTTGCCAATTCTGGACATTCTCTGCACCTCCGTAGTGTATCGTTACCAAATGTAGCAGAGCACTTCTCCGCCAAGCCCATTTTGACGAGCCCGTTTATCCGTCATGATACCTTGGGAAGTGGAGATAATCGCCACACCAAGGCCACCTAGGACCTTCGGAACTTCATCTTTCTTCGCATAAACGCGGAGTCCTGGACGACTAATGCGTTTCAGGCCGGTAATCACGCGTTCACGGTTTGGGCCGTATTTCAGATACAAGCGAAGTAGTCCTTGCTTGTTATCTGCAATGTATTCAAAATCTTTAATGAAACCCTCTTCTTTAAGGATTTCAGCAAGCGTTTTCTTGACGTTGGAAGCAGGTACTTCAATCTTATCATGATAGACCATCCCTGCATTACGAATACGGGTCAAGAAATCTGCAATCGGATCTGACATTGCCACTAGAGTCTTCCCCCTTTCTTACTGCGGTTTACCAGCTCGCCTTTTTGACTCCCGGTAGTTCACCTTTATGGGCTAACTCACGGAAACAAATTCGACATAATCCGAACTTCCGGATATATGCATGGGGACGCCCGCAGATTTTGCAACGGTTATGGAAGCGAACGGCATATTTCTGTTCGCGCAGGTTACGAACGATCATTGATGTTTTAGCCACGCTCTTGAACCCTCCTTTTTACTTCTCGTGGTACGGCATGCCTAGCATACCGAGCAATTCGTGGGCTTCCTCATCGGATTTTGCCGTAGTGACGAAAACGATATCCATTCCCCGTAGCTTATCGATTTGATCATACTCGATTTCCGGGAAAATGAGTTGTTCTTTGATTCCGAGGGTATAATTACCGCGTCCATCAAAAGCTTTACCCGATACGCCGCGAAAATCACGAACCCGGGGTAAGGCCACATTCATCAGGCGATCAACGAACTCATACATCCGTTCTCCACGTAGGGTTACTTTTGTACCGATCGGCATGCCTGCACGAAGTTTAAAAGCTGCAATTGATTTCTTAGCGCGAGTAACAATCGGCTTTTGACCCGTAATTTTCATCAAGTCCCCAACTGCAGCATCAATAGCCTTTGAATTTGCAATAGCTTCCCCAACACCCATGTTAAGAACAACTTTATTGAGTTTAGGAATTTGCATGACGTTCTTATAGCTGAACTTCTGCTGAAGAGCAGGAGCAATTTCTTGAACGTACTTATCTTTCAGACGAGCCACTAAGATCCCTCCCTTCTGGATTAGTTCTTATCGGGCAGGTTTACTCCGCATTTTTTGCAAACACGAACTTTTCCAGCCTCAGTTACTTGAGTACTGACCCGAGTCACACTATTGCAATCAGGGCAGAACAGCATTACATTCGAGCTCGCAATAGGTGCCTCTTTTTCTAAAATACCACCTTGCGGCATACTTTGAGTCGGCTTGGTATGACGTTTAACCATATTGATCTTCTCAACAATAACGCGGCCTTTTTTCGGGAGGACTTCCAATACTTTGCCTTTTTTGCCAGTATCCTTACCCGTCATGACCATGACCAAGTCGCCTTTTTTAACGTGTATCTTATGCTTTACAGCCGTCACTTCGTTCACCTCCATTGGTATGGGGTCTATTTAGATTACTTCTGGTGCCAGGGAAATGATTTTCATGAAATCTTTATCGCGTAGTTCGCGGGCCACTGGTCCAAAAATACGGGTTCCACGTGGACTCTTATCGTCCTTGATGAGAACTGCAGCATTTTCGCTAAACCGGATGTAAGTCCCGTCTTTACGTTTAATTTCTTTTCTCGTGCGAACAACAACAGCTTTAACAACCTCGCCTTTTTTGACAACGCCGCCTGGTGTTGCTTGTTTGACCGAAGCGACAATTACGTCTCCAATGGATGCATAGCGGCGAAAAGAACCGCCGAGCACCCGAATGCACATCAGCTCTTTAGCTCCAGAGTTATCTCCTACCTTGAGCCTTGTTTGAACCTGGATCATCCTGTTGACCCCCTTCCGAATTCAATCTGCTTGTCTTAAAGAGCAACCGCTCTCTCGCTGATCTCAACGAGACGCCAGCGTTTATCTTTACTGAGCGGACGAGTCTCCATGATGACAACAGTATCCCCGATATGGGCCTCGTTATTTTCATCATGAACTTTGAACTTTTCCGTCCGACGAAGAATTTTATGATAGAGCGGGTGTCTTTCGGTAATTTGTACGGCTACAACAATCGTTTTTTCCATCTTGTCACTGATAACTTTACCCACTTTAACTTTACGTTGGGCTCTTTCCATAGCAGAAAGCCTCCTTTCCTTAAGCACGGTTAATATTCAGTTCGCGCTCGCGGAGAATGGTCTTGCCTTTGGCAATCCCTTTCCGAACTTCACGAATCCTCATTGGATTGTCAAGTTGTCCAGTCGCTAGTTGGAAACGCAAATTAAACAGTTCCGTCTTCAGATCATCGATTTGCTTCAGAATCTCTTCCTCGGTCATATCGCGGAATTCCTTAGTCTTCATTTGCGTCACCTCCCTCTAATTCTTCACGACTCACGATTTTGCAGCGAATCGGCAACTTATGCATAGCCAACCGTAATGCTTCGCGTGCGCTGACTTCATCAACACCCGCAATTTCAAACATTACCCGACCTGGTTTCACGACTGCAACCCAGTATTCCGGAGCCCCTTTACCACTACCCATACGGGTTTCAGCCGGTTTAGCGGTAATTGGTTTATCCGGGAAAATTTTAATCCAAACTTGGCCACCCCGTTTGATATAACGAGTCATTGCAATACGGGCAGCTTCAATTTGACGATTTGTAATCCATGACGGTTCCAAGGCAACTAAGCCATATTCACCGAACGTAATTTTATTACCACGTGTAGCAATTCCATGCATGCGTCCACGGTGTTGTTTACGGTGTTTTACTCTGCTAGGGACTAGCATTTATTTTCCTCCTTCCACCTGAGCGACCTTCTTGGCGGGAAGAACCTCTCCTTTATAAATCCATACCTTAACTCCGATTTTGCCATAAGTCGTATTGGCTTCGGCAAAACCATAGTCAATATCTGCTCGTATAGTATGAAGGGGTACTTTACCTTCGTGGTACAACTCAGTACGAGCGATTTCTGCGCCGCCCAGACGTCCGCTGCAACAAATCTTGATTCCTTGAGCGCCTTGACGCATGGTACGTCCAACGGTTTGCTTCATCGCACGACGGAATGAAATACGTTTTTCAAGCTGTTGTGCCACATTCTCAGCAACAAGTTGAGCATCGAGATCTGGTTTTTTCACTTCAACGATGTTCACAGCAATTTGTTTGCCAGTCATGAGTTCAAGTTGTTTACGTAGATTCTCAACTTCGATGCCTCCGCGTCCAATCACAATTCCCGGTTTCGCAGCTGAAATTGAAACTTTGACACGGCTAGCCGCACGCTCGATTTCAACTTTAGGAATACCTGCTTGATGAAGCTTCTCTTTAATAAATTTACGGATCTTCAGATCCTCATGAAGGAGCTCCGAGTAATTTTTATCTGCATACCAGCGGCCTTCCCAATCACGAATGATCCCAACTCGGAAGCCTTTTGGATTTACCTTTTGACCCACGGTTTAACCCTCCTTCTTCTCGCCGACAACCACAGTGATATGGCTGGTCCGCTTACGGATCTGGTCAGCCCGTCCCATGGCCCGGGGTCTAATTCGCTTTAAGGTCGGTCCTTGATCAACGAAGACTTCCGCAACAAACAAGGAATCTCCGTCCATTTCGTAGTTGTGTTCAGCATTGGCAACTGCCGACTGAAGCACCTTGGTTACCGGCTCTGTAGCCCCTTTGGGGGTGAATTGCAAAATTGCGAGAGCATCGCTAACTTTCTTTCCACGAATGAGGTCGACCACTTGGCGCACCTTGCGAGGGGAGATCCGAACATATCTTGCAATCGCTTTAGCTTGCATGTTTTCAACTCCTCCTTAACGTAAGCCGCTGGATTTTTCACTACCAGCATGGCCCTTAAAGGTACGTGTAGGAGCAAACTCGCCGAGTTTGTGTCCTACCATATCTTCAGTGATATATACGGGAATGTGTTTGCGTCCATCATGAACCGCAATGGTGTGTCCGACCATTTGCGGAAAAATTGTTGAGGGTCTAGACCATGTTTTCAGAACACGTTTTTCCCCGGAGGCGTTCATTCCTTCTACCCGGGTGAGTAAACGCAGTTCGACGAACGGTCCTTTTTTCAGAGATCTACTCATTTAATGGCCTCCTTTCGATTACTTACTGCGCCGTTTCACAATGAAGCGGTTAGAAGGATTTTTCTTCTTACGGGTCTTCGCTCCAAGTGCAGGTTTACCCCAAGGAGTTACAGGATTACGCCCGATCGAGTTACGACCTTCACCACCACCATGTGGATGATCAACCGGGTTCATAACTGAACCACGAACCGTTGGGCGAATTCCTAACCAACGCGAACGTCCGGCTTTACCAATATGGATGTTCTCGTGATCGGCGTTCCCAACTTGACCAATTGTCGCGCGGCAATCAATGTGTACCATACGCATTTCACCGGAGGGTAATCTCAAGGTAGCATAGGTGCCTTCCTTAGCCATAAGCTGACAAGAGCCACCTGCTGACCGAACAAGCTGAGCGCCTTTGCCCGGTTTCATTTCGATATTGTGGAGTAGGGTACCCACTGGGATATTCCGGATCGGTAGTGCATTACCAACTTTAATATCGGCATCTGATCCGGAGACCACCATTTGACCCACTTTCAAACCGTTTGGAGCGAGGATATAGGCTTTATGCCCATCCAGATAATGCAGAAGTGCAATATTTGAGGAACGATTCGGATCATATTCGATAGCTGCAACTTTTGCCGGAACACTATCTTTATTCCGTTTGAAGTCGATCACGCGATACATCCGTTTGTGGCCACCACCCTGATGACGAACACTCAAGTGGCCTTCATTATTTCGACCGCCCTTTCTGCGCACTGGCGCAGTTAAGGAACGTTCTGGTTTAACTTTTGTAATCTCCTCGAAAGTCGATACGGTCATTTGCCGACGACCTGGAGTGTAGGGTCTAAATCCTTTTACTGGCATGGGTTTCCCTCCTTTGCGTCAAACTTACAGACCCGCAAAGCCTTCAATTCGATCTCCAGCTTTGAGCGTAACAATCGCTTTTTTACGGTCTGGCGTCTTGCCTGAATTATGGCCAACACGCTTAATTTTTCCGTGAACACTAATGGTCCGAACTTCAGTAACCTGGACCTTAAAAATCTTTTCCACCGCGGCCTTGACTTCAATCTTATTGGCAGCCGGGTTAACCCAGAAGGAGTATTTGTTCTCCTCGACCATCCCTACCGATTTTTCAGAAACCACAGGGCGTTTGAGGACTTCACGAGCATCGCGCATTACGCTAACACCTCCTCCGTTTTCGCTACCGCTGCTTTTGTCATCACAACAACATCATGTTTCAAAAGATCGTAAACGTTCATTCCTTCAACAGGAGTGGCTTTCACACCGTCAATGTTGCGAATGGAGCGTTCCACTGTATCGTTAAGTTCATCGATCACAATCAAGGCTTTCTTATCTGCATGAAGCGCCTTGAGCACGATTACCATTTCGCGAGTTTTTGCTTCGCTCAAGTTCAAATCTTCCAAAACGATCAATTTTTGTTCGTTAACCTTGGAAGAAAGAGCTGAACGCATAGCCAACCGGTGAACTTTCTTAGGAAGAGAAAAACCGTAATCACGCGGTTTCGGTCCGAAAAGCACTGCTCCTCCTCTAAAGAGTGGTGAACGGATACTTCCTGCACGTGCACGACCCGTTCCTTTTTGCCGCCAAGGTTTACGTCCGCCTCCGCGAACTTCACCCCGAAGCAAGGTCGATGAGGTACCACGTCTTTGACTCGCAAGTTGAGAAACAACTGCGGAGTGAAGAACATGAGTGTTGGGTTCAATTCCAAATACATATTCATTCAGCTCGATTTCTCCAACAGGAGAACCCTGCATATTAACTACTTGAACCTTTGGCATTGCTTATTCCTCCTTTCTTACAAGTTACTTTGCTTTAACTGAACGTTTCAGAACGAGCAATCCCTTTTTAGCACCTGGCAATGCACCTTTAACAAGGATCATATTCTTATCCACATCAACCCGAACGATTTCCAAGTTTTGAACCGTTACGCGTTCTCCACCCATCCGTCCTGGTAGCTTGCGGCCTTTAAATACACGAGCCGGGCCTTTCGCGCCGAGGGAACCGGTACGGCGGTGATATTTAGAACCATGTGCCATCGGTCCGCGAGATGCATGATGACGTTTAATCATTCCTTGGAAACCTTTCCCCTTGGAAATTCCAACGACATCGACAACATCGCCAACTGCAAAGACATCAGCCTTGATTTCTTGGCCGACTTCGAAAGCATCCACATTATCAACGCGGAACTCACGAACCCAACGCAAAGGCTTCATATTTGCTTTTTGAAAATGTCCTTTTACCGGCTTATTCGATAGCTTTTCACGCAATTCATTAAAGCCAACTTGAATCGCATTGTAGCCGTCGGTTGCTACCGTTTTCTTCTGGACCACATAACAAGGTCCCGCTTCGACTACCGTCACTGGAATCAGTCTGCCATCTTCCGTAAACATCTGGGTCATTCCGACTTTTTTACCCAAAATTCCTTTCGACACGAATGCCACCTCCTGAACACTTTGAAGTGCACCAGATTCGATTCCGGGGCACGAGAGCGTTCGTTTATTTGGTTTATTATTTTTGCCTGCGAATCCTGGGGGTGTTACTCCACGCCTCCGGGCGTTTCGCGCAACAAACATGACAATTATATCATAAACTCTAAAAAAGCGCTACATTTTTAGAAATCTAAAAAGAATTTTCTAGACTTCGGGCGCTTGAAAATGGTTTATGAATTGTTTCTTTGCCTATTGACACACTTTTTAGAGTTTAATTTCGATATCAACGCCTGCAGGTAAGTCCAAACGCATTAAAGCATCAACCGTTTTTGAGGTAGGTTCGAGAATATCGATCAAACGCTTATGAGTACGCATTTCGAACTGTTCACGAGAATCTTTGTTGACATGTGGGGAGCGGAGAATCGTATAAATGTTTTTTTCAGTTGGAAGCGGAATCGGGCCACTCACGCGAGCTCCTGTTCTTTTCGCTGTTTCAACAATTTTCTCTGCCGATTGATCCAAAGTTTTGTGATCATACGCTTTAAGGCGGATACGAATTTTTTCGCTACTCATGATATAACCTCCTAAAATTTTCCCCGATTGTACGGGTATGCGGCGTAGAAATTACCCGGCGAAAGCGGAGTCACTTGGTCCGGCAACCTTCTACGTCAAAGAGAATTAGGATGCCGTAGGATTCTACGGCATCCTTTGTGTCAAGAGTATTACTTAAGCAATAATAGAAGCAACAACGCCAGCACCAACGGTACGGCCACCCTCACGGATAGCAAAACGAAGTCCTTCTTCCATAGCGATTGGCGTAATGAGCTCACAAGAGATCGTTACATGGTCACCAGGCATAACCATTTCAGTTCCTTCTGGGAGAGTGATAACGCCGGTAACGTCCGTTGTCCGAAAGTAAAATTGAGGACGATAGTTATTGAAGAATGGAGTATGACGTCCACCTTCCTCTTTGCTGAGGATTATAACTTCACCTGTGAATTTGGTATGAGGTTTAATCGTTCCAGTTTTCGCTAAAACCTGTCCACGCTCAACATCTTTACGTTCAATACCACGGAGGAGAGCCCCAATGTTATCTCCCGCTTGAGCTTGGTCAAGAAGCTTCCGGAACATTTCGACGCCTGTAACGACAGTTTTTCTCGGAGCTTCAGATAGGCCGACGATTTCAACCTCATCTCCAATTTTAACAACACCGCGTTCGACACGACCAGTAGCAACAGTACCACGACCAGTAATCGTGAATACATCTTCTACAGGCATAAGAAACGGCTTGTCAGTTGCCCGTACTGGGGTTGGGATATAGGAATCAACAGCATCCATCAAATCCCAAATACGTCCACACCATTCGCAGTCACGTTGTCCGCATCCGCATTGGAGTGCTTTGAGACCAGAACCACGAATGATCGGGATTTCGTCACCGGGGAATTCATACGCAGTTAAAAGTTCACGAATTTCCATTTCAACGAGTTCGATCAATTCTGGATCATCAACCATGTCTGCTTTGTTCAACCAAACAACGATGGAAGGAACGCCAACTTGGCGAGCAAGCAGAATATGCTCACGCGTTTGGGGCATCGGGCCATCAGCAGCGGATACAACGAGGATTGCGCCGTCCATTTGAGCAGCACCAGTGATCATGTTCTTGACATAGTCAGCATGCCCTGGGCAGTCAACGTGAGCATAGTGGCGGGTAGCCGTTTCATACTCTACATGGGCGGTTGAAATCGTGATACCGCGTTCACGCTCTTCAGGAGCTTTGTCGATTTGGTCGAATGCCGTAGCAACTGCTCCGCCAACTTTCGAAAGAACAGTCGTGATCGCAGCCGTTGTCGTGGTCTTACCATGGTCAACGTGACCGATGGTCCCCACGTTAACGTGGGGTTTTGTACGTTCGTACTTTTGCTTTCCCATTAGATTTTCACTCCTTAATAATTATTCTTTAGCCCCAGTTCGCTTGGCAATAATGCCTTCGGCGATATTTTTGGGTACTTCGCCATAGTGGTCAAACATCATGGTGTAAACACCACGTCCTTGAGTCCGAGAACGAAGGTCTGTTGCATAGCCGAACATTTCGCTGAGTGGTACGAATCCATGAACCACCTGTGCGCCGGAACGCGCTTCCATTCCTTCGATCTGTCCACGACGGGAATTAATATCACCAATGACATCACCCATATACTCTTCAGGAACTGTAACTTCGACTTTTTCAATGGGTTCGAGAATACAAGGATCCGCTTTCAGAGCGCCTGCTTTGAAGGCCATGGAGCCCGCAATCTTAAAGGCCATTTCCGAGGAGTCAACGTCATGGTAAGATCCGTCATAGACGGTAGCACGGAGATCAAGCACAGGATATCCTGCAAGGATACCATTTTGCAGGGCTTCTTGAATACCCTGTCCAATGGGATTGATATACTCTTTCGGGATTACGCCACCGACAACCTTGCTGACGAATTCAAAACCACTGCCCGGTTCGAGAGGTTCGAGTTCAACCCAACAATGTCCATATTGGCCACGTCCACCGGATTGACGAACGAACTTACCTTCGGATTTAACCGAGCGGCGAATGGTTTCTTTATAAGCAACTTGGGGACGGCCCACATTACATTCGACCTTAAACTCTCTTTGCATCCGATCGACAATGATTTCAAGGTGTAATTCACCCATTCCTTCAATAATCGTCTGTCCGGTCTCCGTATCTGTATGCATCTTGAAGGTTGGATCTTCTTCCGCTAAGCGGGCTAAAGCTCCACCCATCTTTTCCTGGTCTGCTTTCGTTTTCGGCTCAATAGCGACCGAAATAACAGGATCAGGGAAGACCATGGACTCTAAGACAATCGGGCTCTTTTCATCACAGAGGGTGTCCCCTGTCGTCGTGTCTTTAAGTCCCACCGCGGCAGCAATATCTCCAGAGTAAACTTCTGGGACATCTTCACGATGGTTGGCATGCATTAGGAGAATCCGACCAATCCGTTCGCGTTTGCCTTTAGTGGAGTTGTAGACATAAGAACCTGATGTTAAGACTCCTGAATAAACCCGGAAAAATGCCAATTTACCCACAAAGGGGTCAGCCATAATCTTAAAGGCCAAGGCGGAGAAGGGTGCTGAATCACTCGCTTCGCGATGATCTTCTGCACCAGACTCCGGATGTACACCTTTAATAGCAGGTACATCAAGCGGGGAGGGCATATAATCGACAACCGCATTTAAAAGCGGTTGAACCCCTTTATTCTTGAATGAAGAACCGCAGAGCACTGGAACGAGTTTATTGCTAATCGTTCCTTGGCGAAGTCCATCATGGATTTCTTGTTCGGTCAATTCTTCACCTTCGAGATATTTCATCATGAGTTCATCTTTCGTTTCAGCAACCGCTTCTATGAGTTTCTCACGATATTCATTGGCTATTTCGACTAAGTCTCCGGGGATTTCGGTAACTTCACTGGTCGTACCCAGATCGTCAGTATAGACCAACGCTTCCATCTTCACCAAATCCACAAGTCCCTTAAAATCCTCTTCTGCGCCAATCGGGATTTGGATCGGTACTGGGTGCGCACCTAACCGATCAGCAATCATCGATACTGCCCGGAAATAATCGGCACCCATACGGTCCATTTTATTGATATAGGCAATACGGGGTACTGAATATTTGTCTGCCTGCCGCCATACGGTTTCTGATTGAGGCTCTACGCCGGCGACAGAGTCGAACACTGCAACAGTGCCATCGAGCACACGTAAAGAACGTTCTACTTCAACTGTGAAGTCCACGTGTCCTGGTGTATCAATGATATTAATACGGTGATCTTTCCAATGACAGGTTGTTGCTGCCGAGGTGATCGTGATTCCACGTTCTTGTTCTTGAACCATCCAGTCCATGGTCGCAGCACCATCATGAACTTCCCCGATTTTATGCACACGGCCTGTGTAGAAAAGAATACGTTCAGTCGTGGTTGTTTTACCAGCATCAATGTGAGCCATAATGCCGATATTCCGGGTTTTCTCTAATGAAAATTGCCTTGCCACTGATAATCCCCCTTTCTGCAAAAATCATTTCCTAAGCTGTTATTGTATAAAACAATCCTACCACCGGAAATGCGCGAATGCCTTGTTCGCTTCAGCCATTTTATGCATGTCTTCTTTTTTCTTAATTGAACCGCCTGTATTGTTGGCAGCATCCATCAGTTCGCCTGCGACCTTCTCATCCATAGTCTTTTCACTGCGTTTGCGAGAATAACTCACAAGCCAGCGTAAACCTAGGGTTTGACGACGTTCAGGACGAACTTCGATCGGCACCTGGTAGTTTGCACCACCCACACGCCGTGCTTTGACCTCTAATACTGGCATTACATTTTTAAGAGCTGTTTCGAAAACTTCAAGTGGATCTTTTCCCGTTTTTTCACGGATCAATTCAAATGCGTTATAGCAAATCGATTCTGCAGTTCCCTTTTTACCGTCCAACATGATTTGGTTAATAAACTTTGTCAATGTCCGGTCTTTGTAAATGGGATCCGGCAAAACCTCACGTTTCGCAATATACCCCTTACGCGGCAAATCATTTCCCTCCTTTACAGGTTCATTTCACCCTATTCAAACATCTAACGATTATTTCGAGCTTTTCGGACGTTTTGCACCGTATTTAGAACGAGCTTGCATCCGCTTTTGCACGCCCGAAGTATCTAACGCACCCCGAACGATATGGTAACGAACACCAGGTAAGTCCTTAACACGGCCTCCGCGCACAAGTACAACGGAGTGTTCTTGCAGGTTGTGGCCAATTCCCGGGATATATGAGGTAACCTCAATCCCGTTCGTTAAGCGTACACGGGCCACCTTACGAAGAGCAGAGTTAGGTTTTTTCGGTGTGGTTGTGTAAACCCTCGTACATACTCCACGTTTTTGCGGTGAACCACCTGAAGGATATTGCTTACGTTTTAAAGAGTTCAAGCCCCATTGTAAAGCAGGAGCTGTTGATTTCTTTGTCAACTTCGAGCGTCCATGACGAATTAACTGGTTAATTGTCGGCATATCTAAACCTCCTTCCTCTATAAAGAGAATATCAAAGGAATTGCTTGCGTCAGCATCAGGCAAGCAATTCCTAAAAACAACAATGGAATTACTTGGTATCGGAATTATTCGGTCGTTAAGGCCGCTACGGCTGCTCCTACATCGATGCCGCACACCTTTCCTAATTCGACCATAGTTGGGATTTCAATCATTTCAATCCCTTGTGTCCGGCAGGATTCAATAATTGGACGAAGGACATGTTGCTCAGCATCTTTGGCAAGAAATACCTGGCGAACTATCCCCTTTTCCAAGGCGCGTTGAGTTTGCTTAACCCCAACTGTCTTGTTCCTTGAATTTTTCAAGGTTTCATCAAGCATAAGAAATGCTTTCCTCCTCAAATTTAATGGTCTATCTCACAAAATTACACCATTAAATCACACTCTAGTATTTTAGCACCCCGGATTTCGAGTGTCAAGATTTCAAGTTTCTTCGGCATCGAGAATCTTGACGTTGCGATAGCGTGACAATCCTGTTCCAGCTGGAATCAACTTACCGATGATCACGTTCTCTTTAAGCCCCAACAGCGGGTCTACTTTTCCTTTGATAGCAGCATCAGTCAAGACACGTGTCGTTTCCTGGAAGGAAGCTGCGGAAAGGAAGGAATCCGTCGCCAAAGAAGCTTTCGTGATTCCAAGAAGAACAGGTCGGGCGACTGCAGGTTCACCACCGGAAGCAATAGTTTTTGCGTTCTCTTCCTCAAATGCAAAGACATCAATCAGCGCACCTGGTAAGAGATTAGTATCTCCAGCTTCCTCAACCTTCACTCTACGGAGCATCTGGCGAACCATGACTTCAATGTGTTTATCATTAATATCAACACCTTGAAGACGATAGACCTTTTGAACCTCTCCGACAAGATAGACCTGTACTCCACGTATCCCTTTAACCTTTAACATATCATGCGGGTTGATGCTTCCTTCAGTAAGCTCGTCTCCAGCTTCGACCCGAACTCCATCTCTCACTTTTAGGCGAGAACCGTACGGGATCGTATAGGTGGCATGCTCATCTTTGTCGCCTACGAGATCAACCTCACGACGCCCCTTGACCTCACGCACGGTGGCTGATCCACTAATTTCCGTAATAATCGCCTGGCCTTTTGGCTTACGTGCTTCAAATAGCTCCTCGACCCGTGGCAAACCTTGAGTGATATCATCGCCAGCGACTCCACCAGTATGGAAGGTCCGCATGGTAAGCTGAGTTCCAGGTTCACCGATCGACTGTGCTGCGATAATACCAACCGCTTCGCCCATTTCAACGGGTCGTCCAGTCGCTAGGTTCCGGCCATAACACTTCCGGCAGACACCATGACGGCTCTTACAAGTCAGCACCGACCGGATTCTAAGTTGATCGTAAACTCCTACAATGGCCTTTGCTTGCTCTTCGGTAATTTCGCTTTCCGTTGTCGCTAGGATTTCACCGGTTTCTGGATCTTTGATATCCTCGAGGACAAAACGGCCCACGAGACGTTCCTCTAATTTTTCAATAACTTCTGGACCATCTTTAACGTCTTCAACGAGAATTCCCTGAGTCGTACCGCAGTCTTCCTCACGGACAATGACATCCTGGGAAACATCGACTAAACGACGGGTGAGGTATCCTGAGTCCGCCGTCCGCAGTGCGGTATCAGCCAAGCCTTTCCGTGCACCGTGGGAGGAAATAAAGTATTCCAAAACCGTTAGTCCTTCACGGAAGTTAGCCTTAATGGGCAACTCAATCGTCCGTCCTGATGGGTCTGCCATGAGTCCACGCATTCCAGCCAACTGACGCAGTTGCTGAATATTACCACGCGCTCCAGAGGTCGCCATCATATAAATTGGATTGAAATGATTGAGGGTATCCATCAGCGCTTTCGTAACTTCATCTGTTGCCTGGGTCCAGATTTCAATGACCTTACCATAGCGTTCTTCATCTGTAATGAGACCACGACGGTATTGTTCTTCTGTTTTCGTAACCCGAGCATCGGCAGCTGCCAATATCTGCTTTTTCTCTTGGGGAACTGTGATATCGGACAAACCGACGGTTATTCCAGCCTTTGTCGAATATTTAAAGCCCAAACTCTTGATTCCATCGAGCAGATCCGCTGTGGCCTGATACCCACATAGGCGATAGGACTTCGCCACTATGTTATTAAGTTGTTTTTTCCCTTGCACTTCATTGATATAACCGACTTCTGGTGGAATCACGGAGTTAAAGATCAAACGGCCAACGGTGGTTTCCAAAAGGGTGCCATCTTCGCGCCGGACCTTAATCGATGCTTGGAGACTAATTACTTTTGCATCATACGCTAATACGGCTTCATCCATATCCTTGAAAATCTTTCCATCGCCCAAGGCGTTTGGACGATCCATCGTTAGATAATACGCGCCAAGGACCATATCCTGAGTTGGGGAGGCGACTGGACGACCATCTTTCGGATTCAGAATATTATGCGAAGATAACATCAAAATCCGTGCTTCTGCTTGAGCCTCCGACGAAAGGGGAACATGGACTGCCATTTGGTCGCCGTCAAAGTCTGCGTTATAGGCAGTACACACCAAAGGATGAATTTGTAAGGCCCGTCCTTCAACGAGAATAGGCTCGAAGGCCTGGATCCCCAGACGGTGCAAGGTTGGAGCACGGTTCAAAAGGACAGGATGTTCGGTAATCACTTCTTCCAAGACATCCCAAACCTCTGGACGCATTCGTTCAACCATTCGTTTAGCGCTTTTGATATTATGAGCATACCCTTCATTCACGAGTTTTTTCATAACAAAGGGTTTGAAAAGTTCGATGGCCATCTCTTTAGGAAGCCCGCATTGATGCATTTTCAGATTTGGACCAACGACGATAACGGAACGACCTGAGTAGTCAACCCGTTTACCGAGTAAGTTTTGACGGAAACGGCCCTGTTTTCCTTTAAGCATGTCGCTTAAAGATTTTAAAGGACGATTGCCAGGCCCAGTTACAGGGCGTCCACGGCGGCCATTATCGATCAGAGCGTCGACGGCTTCTTGGAGCATTCTCTTTTCGTTGCGAACAATGATATCCGGTGCTCCTAAATCCAAAAGTCGCTTTAAGCGGTTATTCCTGTTAATCACGCGACGATAGAGATCGTTTAAGTCGGAAGTCGCAAATCTTCCTCCGTCGAGTTGAACCATGGGACGAAGTTCTGGCGGGATAACTGGAACTACATCCATAATCATCCAATCTGGACGATTTCCCGAAGTTTTAAACGCCTCGGCAACTTCCAAACGTCGGATAGCACGAACTTTACGTTGACCGGAAACCTCTTTTAATTCAGCACGTAAGTCGTCATAAAGTTTATCGATATCCATTTCTTCAAGGAGGATTTTAATGGATTCAGCACCCATCCCTGCTTGAAAGCGATTGCCGTATTTGTCGCGATATTCACGGTATTCCGTTTCCGTGAGGAGTTGTTTTTTCATTAAAGACGTATCCCCTGCATCGGTTACAATGTAGGATACGAAATAAAGGACCTTTTCCAAGGAACGGGGAGACATATCGAGAAGAAGTCCCATCCGGCTAGGAATCCCTTTGAAATACCAAATATGAGATACCGGGGCCGCTAACTCAATATGCCCCATCCGTTCCCGGCGGACTTTCGAACGTGTGACTTCAACACCGCAGCGATCACAAATAATGCCCTTATAACGGACCCGTTTATATTTTCCGCAGTGGCATTCCCAGTCACGAGTTGGTCCAAAAATCTTTTCGCAAAAAAGACCTTCGCGCTCAGGTTTTAGAGTACGATAGTTGATGGTTTCCGGTTTTTTCACTTCTCCATGCGACCAGGCACGGATCATTTCCGGAGAAGCCAGGCCAATACGCATCCGATCAAAATTATTGACGTCTAGCAAGGTTCTCTCTCCTTTCGCCTGGGAATTATTCGATATCGTCGAAGTCTTCATCGTGGGTGTCCTCTTCGTCGTTTAGCTCTTCGAGGGCATCTCCCTCTTCGTCATCCTCAGTTGCTTTGATGATTTCAGGAGTTGGTAGGACTTCTTGGATATCCATTCCCAATTCTTTTGCCGTTTCGGTCACATCTTCATCACTATCACGAATTTCAACTTCCTTGTCATCCTCAGAAAGTATCCGTACATCTAAGACTAAGCTCTGCAGTTCTTTGATGAGAACTTTAAAGGACTCAGGAACACCTGGTTCGGGGATATTTTCGCCTTTAACAATCGCCTCATAAGTCTTGACACGGCCTACAACATCATCTGACTTAACCGTAAGAATCTCTTGTAGGGTATAAGCAGCTCCATAAGCCTCCAGTGCCCAAACTTCCATTTCCCCAAAACGTTGCCCACCAAACTGAGCTTTACCCCCAAGAGGCTGTTGCGTAACAAGAGAGTATGGTCCGGTAGAACGAGCATGAATTTTATCATCCACCAAATGGTGAAGTTTTAGGAAGTACATTACACCCACGGTGATCTCATTATCAAAAGGTTCACCTGTACGCCCATCATAAAGCACCGTCTTGCCATTTTGGGGAAGTCCTGCCTTTTTCAGGGTCTCGAAGATATCTTCTTCCCGTGCCCCATCAAATACTGGTGTCGCAACCTTTATCCCTAACTTCTTAGCGGCCCAGCCGAGGTGCGTCTCCAGAACCTGACCAATATTCATCCGGGACGGAACACCGAGAGGATTCAGAACAATTTCGACGGGAGTGCCATCGGGTAGGAAGGGCATATCTTCCTCACGCATGATCCGAGAAATAACTCCTTTGTTACCATGGCGTCCAGCCATTTTGTCGCCAACGGAAATTTTACGTTTCTGAGCGATATAGACCCGAACAAGTTCGTTGACCCCTGGTGCGAGCTCATCCCCATTTTCTCGGGTAAATACTTTGACGTCAACGATTTTACCTGATTCTCCATGAGGTACACGCAGCGAGGTATCCCGAACTTCGCGAGCCTTTTCGCCGAAGATTGCCCGCAGGAGTCGTTCCTCTGCTGTCAGCTCGGTCTCTCCTTTCGGAGTAACTTTACCGACGAGAATATCACCGGGACGAACTTCAGCACCAATCCGGATAATTCCGCGCTCGTCTAAGTCTTTTAAGACATCTTCGCCAACGTTCGGAATGTCTCGCGTGATTTCCTCAGGCCCAAGCTTCGTGTCCCGAGCATCCGATTCATATTCTTCAATATGAATTGAAGTATAGTAATCTTCGCGAACGAGCTTTTCACTGATTAAAACAGCATCCTCGTAGTTATATCCTTCCCAAGTCATGAAAGCGATCACTACATTTCGACCGAGAGCTAACTCGCCATGGTCAGTTGAAGGGCCGTCCGCAATAATCTGTTCCTCTTCAACCCGTTCCCCTTTCACGACGATCGGGCGTTGATTGATACAGGTTCCTTGGTTCGAACGGAGGTATTTGAGAAGTTTATGTTTTTCAAGCGTTCCGTCTTCATGACGAATAATGATTTCATCGGCTGTTGATCGTTCAACAATGCCAGCCTTTTGGGCCAATTCACACACTCCTGAATCTTTGGCAGCCTTATACTCCATTCCCGTTCCCACATAAGGGGAATCCGTACGAAGAAGGGGTACAGCCTGACGTTGCATGTTGGAACCCATCAAAGCCCGATTCGCATCATCGTGCTCAAGAAAAGGAATTAGGGCTGTTGCGATAGATACCATCATCTTCGGCGATACATCCATATAGTCAACTCGACTCGGTGCAACAAGCACAAAGTCCGGCCCATGCCGAGCATCAATTTTCTCTTCAAGGAAAAGCCCATCTTCGCTTATTGGCGAGTTAGCCTGTGCCACGACAAATTTTTCTTCTTCATCAGCGGTGAGATAATCAATTTGATCGGTAACCCGGCTATCGAGCACTCTACGATAAGGTGCTTCAATAAAACCATAGGCATTGATTCGACCATAGGTACTTAGGGACCCAATCAGACCAATATTTGGACCTTCTGGAGTTTCGATCGGGCACATACGACCATAGTGCGAAGAGTGAACGTCACGCACTTCAAAACCAGCGCGTTCACGGCTTAATCCGCCAGGTCCCAAGGCACTTAGGCGGCGTTTATGGGTCAACTCAGCTAGAGGATTGGTCTGATCCATAAACTGGGAGAGCTGACTGCTTCCAAAGAACTCTTTGATAGCCGCAACAACCGGTCGAATATTGATGAGGACCTGCGGTGTGATTACATCGACATCTTGGATCGTCATTCTCTCCCGCACAACTCTTTCCATCCGCGAGAGCCCAATTCTGAACTGATTCTGTAGCAATTCACCTACGGAACGTAAGCGACGGTTACCCAGATGGTCAATATCGTCTTTGTGACCTTCCCCATTCATTAGCGCAAGCATTTGACGCAAGGAGGCAATGATATCCTCGCGAGTTAGATGATGTACTTCAGGTGGAATGTCCAGTTTTAATTTCTTATTTAATTTATATCTTCCGACTTTAGCTAAGTCATAGCGTTTAGCATCAAAGAACAATGTTTCGAGTAAAGAACGTGCACTATCAACCGTTGGCGGTTCCCCTGGGCGCAGTCGTTTATAAATTTCGACTAAGGCTTCTTCTGCCGACTCTGAATTATCTCTTTCTAAAGTTAAACGAATATGTTCATTATCATCGAAAAGTTCGAGGATTTGTCCGTTCGTAGCATAACCCAGAGCACGAATAAGTACAGTCGCCGGAAGTTTTCGTGTGCGATCTACTCGGACGAATAAATTGTCGTTTAAATCCGATTCGAATTCGAGCCAAGCGCCACGATTGGGAATAACTGTTGCTCCATAGAGCTTTTTACCGCTAGGATCGATATTTTCGTGATAATAGACGCCAGGAGAACGGACGAGTTGGCTAACAATTACTCGTTCAGCTCCATTAATGATAAATGTACCTTTAGTTGTCATGAGTGGAAAATCGCCCATGAATACTTCTTGTTCTTTTACCTCACCCGTCTCTTTATTGATGAGGCGAACCTTTCCCCTTAAGGGTGCCGCGAAGGTCACATCGCGTTCTTTGCACTCTTCTACATCATATTTGGGCTCACCTAGACTGTAGTCAATAAATTCTAGGACTAGGTTCCCTGTGAAATCTTGAATCGGCGAAATGTCATGGAACATTTCACGAAGCCCCTCTTCAAGAAACCAATGATAGGAGTTCTGCTGAATTTCAATTAGATTTGGCATGTCGAGAACTTCCCGGATTCTGGAATAGCTCCAGCGCTCCCGCGTCCCAACCTTAACAGGATAGAACATTTACGCTTCACCCCTCAAGTGTGATGTCCTCGCCCGAGGAAATAATATTTAGACATAAACAACCAAAAGCAAGGCCTTCTTTTCAAAACCTCGCTTCGCTGTTTATGGAGATCCCTCTCGTGTCATACGATTGATCAAATGATAATCTCCCCATTACACACTTAACTTTATGTGCTATTTCAGGACAGGAATAGATTGGATAATATAAGCATTTTATGCAACGTAACAATTATTAAGGATAACAAGTAAATTCTACTTTGTCAAGGAAAAAACGAAACCTAATTAAACAAATTTGGAATTAGGAGAGATGAAAAAGATGCCTACCCACTTCTGGATAGGCATCTTTAGCTTTGTAAGCTTAAACTTACTTCACTTCGACTGAAGCACCAGCTTCGGTGAGTTTAGCTTTAACAGCTTCAGCATCATCTTTGCTGACTTTTTCTTTGATCGCTTTTGGAGCATTATCAACGAGATCTTTTGCTTCTTTCAGGCCAAGACCGGTAACTTCGCGAACAACCTTGATAACGTTAATTTTGGAACCGCCAGCAGCAGTAAGGACGACATCGAATTCGGTTTGTTCAACATCAGCAGGAGCAGCTGCACTAGGAGCGGCTGCAACAGCGACAGGAGCAGCTGCACTAACACCAAATTCTTCTTCGAAAGCTTTGACAAGCTCAGCGAGTTCGAGAACAGTTAAGCCTTTTACGGCTTCGAGAATTTCAGCAGTTTTAGACATGTTAAAATTTCCTCCTTAAAATTCCTTATGATTTAGAATCATATTTTCGTTTGTTGAAAACTCAAATAGTATCGCTTTTTAACTTATGATGCTTGAGCTTCTTTAAGCTTACGCACTTCTTCCAAGGCATAACCCATCTTGCGGATAGGTCCTTGGAGAACATTGACCATACCAACCAACGGAGCTTGCATTCCGCGTACCACTTGCGTAAGGAGCACTTCGCGTGAAGGCAATTCAGCTAGAAGTTTCACACCGTTAGAATCGACGACTTTACCTTCGACGACGCCACCTTTAATCGTGAGGTTTTTTACGCCTTTGGCAAAATCGGCTAATATTTTAGCCGGTGCTACCGGATCAGCGCTGAAAGCAACAGCAGTTGGTCCTTCAAGGAAAGAATCCAACCCCTCAATTCCAACCTCATGAGCAGCGCGACGAACTAATGTATTTTTTAATACATGGTATTCAACGCCGGCTTGGCGTAATTGAGCACGAAGTTGAGTCGCTTGAGCAACTGTAATTCCACGATAGTTTGTAATGACTACCCCTGTGGCTCCTTGGAATTTTTTTTTAATTTCCGTAACGACTTGTGCTTTTGCTTCGAAATTTGGCACTATAGTCCACCTCCTTCCACAGATTACACTCAACAATAAAGAAAACTTAGCTGGCGACAAGCCTTCGCGCAGGCGGCGGCCTAGTTGCCTTATCCTGCCGGACATAAAAACTTGCATCGTAGGATAAAGAAATAAAAACCTCCGCATCTGCAGAGGTTAAGAATGCCCAAGAATAACGAGCAAATTCTCCGACCTCGGCAGGACATTAAGCCTTTCAGCCCCTGCTGTCTACAGCGGAATATTATTTAATTCTTGCTGAGTATATCTTATCTGGGTAATCCTGTCAAGAAACCTTTTCTACTAACCTCAAGAGATTAGAGTGCTTTGGCCGGGTTAATCCGTACGCCAGGTCCCATTGTTGAAGAGACCACAGCACTACGAACATATTGTCCTTTAGCAGAGGCAGGCTTTGCCTTAGCCAGAATTTCAGCCAGAGCTTTATAGTTATCTACGAGCTGTTCTTCTGAAAACGACACTTTACCAATCGGGGCATGAATAGTCCCGGCTTTATCAGCACGGTACTCAATCTTACCTGCTTTGATTTCTTTGATTGCTTTAACAACGTCAACAGTAACAGTTCCAGTTTTCGGATTTGGCATGAGGCCTTTAGGCCCAAGTACCCGACCCAATTTACCAACCATCCCCATCATATCAGGTGTAGCTACAACAACTTCAAAACCAAACCAGCCTTGCTCGATTTTGGCAATCATGTCTTCAGCGCCTACAAAATCTGCACCCGCTGCTTCAGCTTCTTTTGCTTTTTCCCCTTTGGCAAAAACAAGAACAGACCGGGTTTTACCCGTACCGTTCGGAAGAACAACAGCTCCACGAATTTGCTGATCAGCATGACGTGTATCAATACCGAGTTTAATAGCAATTTCTACCGTCTCATCAAATTTTGCTTTCGCAATCTTCTTAACAGTAGCTAAAGCCTCTGCAGGCTCATAAAGGGCATTACGGTCAAATGCTTTAACCGCATCTTGATAGTTTTTTCCAACTTTAGACATTTTCTAACCTCCTTGTGGTCGTTTCGGGTTTACACCCTCCCACGCATTTCAATTAACCTTCAGCGATTTCAATTCCCATGCTACGTGCAGTGCCCTCAATCATGCGCATTGCTGCTTCGACACTTGCCGCGTTCAGGTCTTTCATCTTCAGTTCAGCAATTTCACGAACTTTGCTCTTATCAACCTTAGCCACCTTTTTACGGTTAGGCTCAGATGAACCAGAATTGATATTCGCTGCCTTTTTCAGTAATACTGAAGCCGGCGGGGTTTTAGTAATAAAGGTAAAGGAGCGATCTTCATAAACAGTAATCTCAACTGGAATAATAAGTCCCGCTTGATCCTTTGTGCGCTCATTGTACTCTTTGCAGAAGGCCATAATATTGACCCCATGCTGACCAAGAGCCGGACCAACCGGAGGTGCCGGTGTTGCTTTACCCGCTGTAATCGCCAATTTTACCAAACCAATAACTTTCTTTGCCATGCTTAACACCTCCTTAATAGAGTAATTCTATCTGCTTAGTCGATTTTTTCGACTTGGGCAAAATCAAGTTCAACGGGAGTTTCCCGCCCGAACATTGAGACAGCGACACGCAATTTACCTTTGTCTTCCAGGATTTCCTGAACAACACCGACAAAATCCTTAAATGGTCCAGATGCAACGCGAACGCTTTGATTGATAGAATAATCAATATGGGTTCGTACTTCTTCAACGCCCATTTGTCGCAAAATACTCGCGATTTCATGCTCTAAAAGTGGAATTGGTTTTGCGCCTGTCCCAACAAAGCCAGTTACCCCCGGGGTATTCCGAACAACGTACCAGGAATCGTCCGTCATATCCATCTCGACTAGAACGTAACCTGGGAATACCTTGTGCTTGGCAACTTTCTTCTTCCCATTTTTGATTTCAATCTCATCTTCCATGGGAACAAGAACGCGAAATATTTTGTCCTCCATATTCATGGATTCCACGCGTTTTTCAAGATTAGTCTTCACCTTATTCTCATAACCCGAATAGGTGTGAATGACATACCAATTTTTGTCCATGCTTCCGGGAACCTCCATTTCGGTCCCAAACCTCCTTGCCGAGTCTTAGGGCAACCTGTTCGAGAGCCTATCCGAGCATCTTAACCAATACGAAGCTTAGCCCGCCATCAAAAATCCAAAGCAATACAGATACAATAGCAATAGCCACAAAAACAACACCTGTATAAGTTAGAAGTTGTTGGCGATTCGGCCATTGTACCTTCTTCAGTTCGCTTATAACTCCTCTAAAATACTCCGACGTCTTTTCTGTACTTTGTCCAGGAGTATTTGTCGGTTTCTTTATAGCGCCCATTCCATCACATCCTTACAAGACATCTGTGCCACTATACTCGACAACGCTTCCCGGCGTGCAGCCGAGAAATATAAAAAATTACTTGGTTTCTTTGTGAGTTGTGTGGATCTTGCAGAACTTACAATACTTTTTAAGCTCAAGTCGGTCAGGATTGTTTTTCTTATTTTTCATCGTTGCATAGTTACGGTTTTTGCATTCCGTACATGCTAAATTCAGTGCAACACGCATTCACGAACACCTCCCTGGACAAAAACATATGACTCCGGATTTAATCCATGCTCAAATAATTTATCACAAGTGACTAGTCCTGTCAAGAAATAGAAGTTTTTTAAGTAAGAACGCATAAAGAAAACTTGGCTTGCGTCAAGCCTCTGGCGCAGGCGGAAGCCTTAGTTGCACTTATGCTATCTGCTCAAAACTTATACTTTCTGTTAGTATAAAGAAAACCCGGCTTTCGCTGAGCTTGCGAAAGCGAAAACCGCTGGTTGCACTTATGCTATCTGCCGGAAATTTATACTTTCTGTTAGTATAAAGAAAACTCGGCTAGCGCCAAGCTTTAGCGAGAAGCGCAGCAATAGTTGCCTATCCTGCCGGACATAATACTTGCATTACTTGAGTTGCAGGAAAATAAATAAGACAGCTGAGCTGTCTCCTTCATTCTTTATTATTGTACCTCATCCTTAGGATAATCACAAGACCCACTTACCAGGAATGCTATCCAAATAAGAAACCCCCAAATAAGAAAAGGAAAATATGTATTTATCAGATGATTAGTAAATCAAGAAAACTCCGTAGAATATTCTACAGAGTCGTTTAGGCGTTGGTTGCGGGGGCCGGATTCGAACCGACGGCCTTCGGGTTATGAGCCCGACGAGCTACCGCTGCTCCACCCCGCGAAGTCAGTCTTTAACTAGTATATACCTTTTGCTCAAAAAAATCTAGAAGAAGTTCATTTCAAGTATCGTTTCATTTGATGCTACAGATGTATGTAAGTGTTTCTAGCGTGTGAAACCCTTTCTACCCATCTCTTCTCTCTAAATACCGTTCAAGCTTTCTCTTAACCCGCTGTAGTGCGTTATCAATTGACTTGACATGACGATGCAAATCTACTGCGATCTCTTGATAGGACTTACCTTCCAAGTATGACATCAGAACTTTCCATTCTAAGGAGCTTAGAATCTCGCCCATTTTTTCTTCAATGTCATCAAATTCTTCCTGACTAATAATGATTTCCTCCGGATCCGTAATCCGAGTTCCAGAAATCACATCGAGTAGGGTCCGATCCGAATCCTCATCATAAATTGGTTTATTAAGCGAAACATAAGAATTGAGTGGAATGTGTTTTTGCCGTGTTGCCGTCTTAATAGCTGTAATAATTTGACGTGTAATGCACAACTCGGCAAAAGCCCGGAAAGAGGAGAGCTTATCACCGCGGAAGTCCCGAATAGCTTTGTAAAGGCCGATCATACCCTCTTGGATAATATCTTCACGATCTGCACCAATCAAAAAGTAAGATCGTGCTTTTGCTCTTACAAAGTTCTTATACTTATTAATTAAGTATTCGAGTGCCACAGCATCGCCTACTTTAGCAAGCTCCACGATCTCTTCATCCACTATGATCTCAATAATATCGCACCCTTCTGCTTCTTCAGGTTGGGCATTAAAATTCAAAGCGATCCCTCCCATATCATGGTGATGAAGATGGCGCAATAGTATACCACTCTTGTCCGCAAGCAAGAACATTATCATTATAACCGAGAGCTAGGAAAAGCTCAAGGTATAGTTTTGGCGGCTCGCTGCCGAAGGACTTCGTACAAGAGGATTGAACCTGCTACACTAGCGTTTAAAGAATTGATCTTTCCCTTCATCGGGAGACTCACGATTTCATCACAAGCTTCACGAACTAAGCGACCGATCCCCTTACCTTCGCTCCCAATAACCAAAACTCTTGGACCTGTTAAGTCAGTTGCAAAAACTTCTACTCCTCCTGCCTCTGCACCTGCTATCCAGCAGCCAGCTTTTTTTAGTTCCTCTAACGTTTGGACGAGATTCGTCACCCGGGCAACAAGGACATGCTCAACTGCCCCAGCTGAAGTCTTAGCAACGGTACCAGTCAATCCGACACTGCGATGTTTGGGAATAATGACCCCATGTGCACCAACAGCATCGACAGTACGAATGAGTGCCCCTAGATTATGAGGATCTTCAACTTCATCTAAAACAAGTATGAAGGGCTCTTCACTCTTAGAACGTGCTAAACCCAAAATATCTTCTACCGTCGCGTACTCTCTCGGAGCAACATAGGCCAAAACGCCCTGATGCTTAGCATGATCCGTTAAACGGTCTAACGCAGACTTTTCGACAAACTGAAACGGAATATTTTTTTCTCGAGCGTGTTCAATAAGCTCCTGAAAATTTGTACCCGTTCCTTCAGCTTGAAATAGGATCTTGTTGATGGGTTTATCCGCTTTTAAAAGTTCTCCGACTGGGTTACGTCCATAAATTATTTCGTTGTTCATTTCGTTCATGAGCATTACTCCTTAGGTTGGATTTGAAGTTAGAAATGTAGCTTTTCGTGCATCCGTTCATTCACATTCGCATATTTTTCAAAACTATATTGAATATCTTTATAGGTTAGAGGATCACTTGTAGATACCAATGTCCACATTTTACTCTTATCTAAATCAACAAAATATTTATCCTCGACATATCTGTTTTCTATTTTAGTAACATAGGCCTCAGTACAATACGGCAAAAGTTGCGAATAAATTGATTCCCCACCGATCACGAAAACATCATCCGAATTATACTTTTCTAGTTCGTTAAATAGCTCATTGAGGGAATGGCATATCGTTACCTTCTTAGTGTTAAAGGTTTCACTTTTACTGAGTACTATATTTATTCTGTCTTTTAGGGGTTCTTGTCCTGGCAAGGATTCGAATGTTTCTCTTCCCATAATAACAACCTTACCTAAAGTCATCTGCTTAAAAAACTTCATATCCTCTGGAATTCGCTCTAATAAGTTACCTCTATAGCCAATCCCCCAATTCAGATCAACGGCAACTATAACTTTCATCACGCTCTCCTTTTCAAACAGCGACAGGAATATTTCTTATCTGTTGACCAGCTTGATAGCCCTCTAATAAAAAATCTTCAACTTTGAAGTCATAAAAATTCTTTTTATCGGGGTTAATCACCAACTTTGGCGCTGGATAGGGAGTCCTTTGAATGAGTTCTTTAATTAAAGGGATATGTCTATCATATATGTGAGCGTCAGCAATCACATGTACCAGTTCTCCAACTTCGAGGTTACTTACTTGTGCAAACATATGAACAAGCATTGCATACTGAGCTACGTTCCAGTTATTTGCGACGAGAATATCTTGCGAACGTTGATTTAATATCGCATTAAGTTTTTTTCCCGTAACATTAAAAGTCATACTATAGGCACAAGGATATAAATGCATCTCGTGGAGGTCATTATGATTATACATGTTGACTATAATCCTTCTGCTATAGGCATTATGTTTTAAATCATATAACACCCTATCAACCTGATCAAACTCACCTTCACGGTACTTATGCTTGATACCCAATTGATATCCATATGCTTTTCCTATTGACCCATCTTCATTAGCCCAACTATTCCAGATCCCACTATTAAGGTCTTTAACATTATTTGATTTCTTTTGCCATATCCAGAGTATCTCGTCGATTGCTGCTTTTAAATTTGTTGGCCTTAACGTAAGAATTGGGAATTCCTCTGAAAGATCATATCTATTGATCACTGCAAACTTTTTAATCGTATAGGCTGGTATACCGTCCTCCCATTTGGCTCTTACAACCTCGCCTTCAGAAGAAATCCCATTTTCAAGGATATCGCTGCACATTGTAATAAAAGTATGATCAGCTTTGCTCACCGTAATACACCTCATTTATCCCAATAACTCTATGATTTGCTCTATCTTTTTTCTAGATTGTCATCAGCATCCCTGTGATCCGCAACGACAGCATCAGACTGGTTAAAAGCCCAAACCATCCGCTCTGCTTGTCCAGTCAACTGCCAGTACCCGACTAAAGCTTCAAAAGCCGTCGCATGCCGATAGGTGATGACATCTGTGCTTTTGGGATGGCTTCCTTTCGTGTTTCTTCCGCGCATCACAACCTGGCCTTCCGTCTCCGTCAGCTCAGGCATTAGCCCATGCAACAGCTGTGCCTGGGTAGTTGCCCGTACATAGTCCGTTGCTATATGATGTAAATCTTTAACTTTTTCATATCCTAGTTCAAGCAAATGTGTTCTAACCCATAGTTCATACACCGCATCTCCTAGATAAGCTAAGGTTAGCGCATTCATTTCCTGCCATCCTCTTGACATCTGGACGGGCAAAAAAGCCCTTTCCTCCTTTTATTAACCCTTTATAGTCCACCGCGCTCCTTGAGGTGTATCCTCAAGCGCAATCCCGATCTCTTTCAACTGATCCCGGATAAAGTCTGCCATTTCCCAGTCTTTCTTTTGGCGAGCTTTCACCCGGACGGCCAGAAGCACCTCCATAACTTGGGCAAGCTTTTCATCCTTTGCTCTCTCTTGCGACTCCGGATGCTCCAAATCGAAGCCCAGTACCCCGGCTAATTCCAGCAAAGTTTCTCGGGCCTTGGCGAGCTCAGGCGAAGCATAAGGATAGTCCTGAAGATAAGCGTTCATGTTTTTAGCCAATTCAAAAAGACTTGCATAGGCCAGTGCCGAATTGAAATCATCATCCATGGCTGCTATAAACTCCTGACGAGCCGTCTCTGCAGCCTGCAAAAGCTCCTCATTTTCTTTCGGCTTAAGTCCGTCTGGATTTGTTCTTGCTAATGCCTCTCCAGCTAAACGGATACTCGTTTGCAAGCGTTCTAAACCCTTTTGGGCCATCCGGAGATTCTCATCATCAAAATCCAAAGGGTTCCGATAATGCGTACCTAGTAAGTAAAAACGAATGACTTCACCCGGAAAGTATTCCAATATTTCGCGGACTGTAAAGAAGTTTCCTAAGGACTTCGACATCTTTTGTTGATTAATGGTTAAAAAAGCATTATGCATCCAATAATGAGCAAAGGGTTTCCCCTGCAAATAACCTTCTGACTGAGCGATTTCATTTTCATGATGCGGGAAAACAAGATCTCCTCCGCCTCCGTGAATATCAAAGCCTGCTCCTAAATATTTCAGGGACATGGCCGAACACTCAATATGCCATCCTGGGCGCCCATTTCCCCAAGGGCTTTCCCAAGAAGGCTCACCCGGCTTGGCTTTTTTCCAGAGGGCAAAATCCATCGGATGCTTTTTTCGTTCATCCACATCCACGCGGGCTCCCGCTTGCATATCTTCTAAGGAACGACCTGAAAGCTGCCCATAGTGAAGGGATTTGTCCACAGCAAAATATACATCCCCTTCCACTTCATAGGCGAGCCCGTTCGAAATGAGTCCTCGAATAATCTCAATCATTTCAGGGATATTCTCAGTCGCCTTTGGATGGATGGTGGCAGGTAGGATCTTCAGAGCTTGGGCATCCTGAAAATACTCTTCGATATATTTTCGGGAGAGGGCTAAGGGGTCCACCCCTTCCTCTAAGCCACGTTTAATTATCTTATCATCAATATCCGTAAAATTTTGGACGAAGGTAACATCATATCCTTTATATATCAGGTAGCGCCGAACCATATCAAACACAACGAGCATCCGACCATTTCCGACGTGAACATAATTATAAACAGTCGGTCCACATGTATACATGGCAACTTTACCGGTCTCGCGAGGTTTAAACTCCTCTTTTTGACGACTCATCGTGTTGAATAATTTCAAAGACATCGTATCGCTTCTCCTTCTCACCTAAAGTTTGCTCTAATTGACTTACGCGATCCATGAGACACTTAAGCATTTCATGAACAGGATCAGGAAGATCTTCTTGCCTACTCGAAGGATCCTCTTCTGGTGACTCGATTTCAATGTTATCGACCCGAACTCCCATGTGTCTAACAATGGTACCCGGTACTCCCACTACGGTTGAATCAGCCGGAACGGGCTTCGTGACTACGGAACCTGCCCCGATCTTGACATGATCCCCAATTTTGATTGAACCGAGGATTTTTGCCCCAGACCCAATAAAGACATCATTTCCAATCGTGGGATGCCGTTTCCCTTTCTCCTTACCTGTTCCACCTAAGGTCACCCCTTGATAAAGGGTAACATTATCCCCGACTTCTGCGGTTTCGCCAATGACCACACCCATGCCATGGTCAATAAAAAATCCCTGCCCAATCTTGGCTCCCGGGTGGATTTCAATCCCAGTAAAGAAGCGAGAAATTTGAGAAATCATGCGGGCCAAGAGAACCCGTTTTTTGGTATAGAGCCAATGGGCTAACCGGTGAGAAACAATCGCATGGAAGCCCGGATAGCATAAAACCACTTCAATAATACTCCTTGCTGCCGGGTCTCGTTCAAAGATCACCTGAATATCTTGTCTGATTTGACGAAACATATCTATCACCCAATCAACTATTATTTCAAACTACAGATACTAACCTAAAAAAAACGAATGTAGCTTTTCGCGCAGGATTTGCAGGAGCGACGCACTTGCAGTAAACAGGAGGGTTGGCAGAGCTACCTCGGAAGCAAGAGGGCCAGCCCCGGAGATGCAAGTGAATGGATGCGCGAAAAGCTACAACTAAATAAAAAAGGAAACCCCTCATCAGAGACGAAGGATTTCCGTGGTTCCACTCTGTTTGAACAGGACAAACCTGTTCCTCTCAAGGCTTTAACGCAGCCGCTACGAATTTGAATACTTACATTTCTTCTGTTCCGTTCCAGGATGCACTTCGCAAGGCCCCTCCGAGATGGTTTCCACCAATCCCATCCTCTCTTTGCAAGCGGGTTCCTTCCTACTTTTCCCTTCATCACGTTTCTAGCAATTTTCAATTGTCATGGTTCAAGGGTTCAAGCTTGTCTAAAAGTATAGGGAATCCTTTGAATAATGTCAACGTCATCAAGGCAAAATTTACCTAAAAATTACAACTACAACTTCAGAAATCATCTTTAAAGATACCGGCCTGTAGCTTCTAACCGTTTCAGCACATTTTCCCGACCTAAAATTGGAATGATATCGTAGAGTTCTGGCCCATGCATTTGTCCAGTTAGGGCAATCCGGATCGGCATATAAACAAGTTTTCCTCCGAGTTTTAACTCCTTGGTGATTTGCTTCAGAAGCGTTCTCGTGCTCTCAACCGTTAAGTTTTCTATAGCTTGGAGCTTGGTCTTAAAGAGCTCAAGTACCCCTGTAACCTGTTCCCCACGAAGAATTTCGAGAGCTTCTCCCTCAGGCACTGGAGCTTGCGGGCCATAAAAATAGTGTACATATTCTTTCACTTGAGCCATATACGAGAGGTGATTAACAATCGCTTGCACGAAATTCAAAAGCCACATTCTTTCCTTCTCTGGAAGTTCACCCTGAGGCATAACCCCCATCTCCTGAAGGTAAGGAAGTGCAAGCTCAGCCAAGCGTTCAGGAGGAGATTGCTTAATATAATGTGCATTAATATAATTTAGTTTATTCAAATCAAAAACTGCTGGACTCTTGGAAACGCGATCTAAGGAAAATATTATTTCTAATTCTTCCAGCGTGAAGAATTCTTCTTCTCCTGGCGGAGCCCATCCCATCAGGGCAATAAAATTGACAACAGCTTCCGGTAAATACCCCTTCGCTTTATAATCGATGACAGCTGTATCGCCATCCCGTTTGCTCATTTTGTGCCCTTCCGTATTCAGAATCAAGGAAATATGAGCAAACTCTGGTGCAGTAAGTCCTAACGCTTGATAGATCAACAATTGACGTGGAGTATTGGAAAGGTGTTCTTCCCCACGAATGACATGCGTGACCTGCATCGTTGAATCATCAATCACGACCGCATAGTTATAGGTCGGAATGCCATCGGATTTAACAATGACATAGTCTCCAATGCCATCGCTTTCAAAAACGACTTCCCCCCGAACCTGGTCATGGATCACGATTTTCTGCCCCTCGGGTACGCGAAAACGGACCACCGGTTTACGGCCTTCGGCTTCATACGCTGCCCTTTGCTCTTCCGTTAAATGACGGCATTTACCAAGATAACGTGGTGTTTCTCCCTTGGCAATCAATGCTTGGCGTTCTTCCTCAAGCTCTTCCTCTGAGCAGTAACAATAATAGGCATGTCTACTCGCTAACAGTTTCTTCGTATATTCGCGGTAAAGATCAAGTCTTTCGGTCTGACGATAGGGTCCATTCTCCCCGCCGACTTCGATCCCCTCATTCCACTCGATCTTCAGCCAACGCAAGGCCTCGAGAATATTATGCTCTGATTCCCGGCTGGAACGTTCCAAGTCAGTGTCCTCACTACGGACGATGAATACACCGTTTTCGCGACGGGCAAGTAAATAATTGAAGAGCGCTGAGCGTGCTCCTCCGATATGTAAGGGTCCTGTGGGACTCGGTGCAAAACGAACTTTAAGCATAATGTTGATGTTCCTCCTCTATTTTAACTAAGCTAAAGAAAACCCGGCTTTCGCCGAGCTTGCGAAAGCGAAAACCGCTGGTTGCACTTATGCTATCTGCCGGAAATTTATACTTTCTGTTAGTATAAAGAAAACCCGGCTTTCGGCGAGCCTTAGCGATAAAGAAGACTTGGCCAGCGCCAAAGCGATGGCCTTAGTCGCCTTATCCTGCCGGACTTAACTACTTACATCGTAGGAAAGCGAAAACCGCTGGTTGCACTTATGCTATCTGCAGAAAAATTTATACTTTCCGTTAGTATAACAATAGCCTGAGCACTTATTCCTTCTTCTCGACCTTCGAAGCCGAGCCATTCTGTAGTCGTTGCTTTGACCGAGATCTGATCAATTTTAGCTTTCAGCGCTGCTGCTAATTTCTCCTGCATCGCCGGAATATAATCTGCCAGTTTCGGGCGCTGAACAACAAGGATACAGTCTAAGTTTCCCAACTGATACCCTTTTTCATGAATCAGTCCCACAACCTCTTCCAGTAACACCAGACTCGAAATTCCTCGAAAACGCTCATCTGTATCGGGAAAGTATTTCCCGATATCTCCCATAGCCAGAGCCCCGAAGAGTGCATCCATGATCGCATGTATTAAAACATCGGCATCTGAATGTCCCAGCAGCCCTCGCTCGTATGGAATTTCAATTCCTCCGAGAATTAAAGGGCGGCCTTCAATAAGAGCATGCACGTCATATCCAATACCTACTCTAATCGTTCTCACTCCCTATTTTGTTTTCATGTTTCGTCCTTTTTCCGTTCTTTTCGCAAGAATACTCTCTGCTAACCATAAATCTTCCGGTGTTGTTATTTTAATATTTTCTAGCGTTCCATCAAGTACGTAAACCGGCTCTCCAAGCCATTCTACTAAGCTGGCATCATCTGTCCCCAGAAAACCTTCAGCGATACAAAGACGGTGGGCAGTTTCCAGAAGCTTACGGTCGAAAATTTGAGGAGTCTGAACCGCCCTCAAACTTTCGCGTGGTGGAGTAGCTAGGACCTGTCCGTTTTCATCCACGCGTTTGATCGTATCTTTCAGATGAATGCCCATAATTGCCGCCCTATAATCTTCCGATTCTGTAAAAAAGCGGTTCAGTTCTTCTAATGTTAAAAGGGGGCGCGCGCCATCATGCACGGCCACCCGTTGGATCGCCGGATTCAGAGCCCTTACCCCCGCATAAACTGATTCTTGGCGTTCTTTTCCACCAAGCGTGACTTGAGAAACCTTTTTGAACCGGTACTCCTGGATAAGCGCCCGGATACTCGGCAAATCTCCTTCTGACCCCACAACCACAATTTCCTCAACCTGCGGGGAATCTTCAAAAAGAGCTAACGTATGTGCCAAGATGGGTCGACCTGCAAGCGCTAAAAACAGTTTGTTACCTGCGGCCCCCATCCGTTTCCCTTGCCCAGCAGCAGGAATGACCACACCCATACTAGCCAAGAAGGTTCATCTCATCCGTCGATGAAAGGCCCATCGGCTTTTTTCCCGTGACTCCCTTAGGCTTTGCGAAGATCATGCGGCCAGCGGCGGTTTGCAAAACGCTTGTAACCAAGACGGTAATATGTTGTCCTAAATAACGTCGACCGGTATCAACGACAATCATCGTCCCATCATCAAGATAAGCCACCCCTTGCCCGGGTTCTTTTCCTTCTTTCATCACCTGGACGACCATTTCTTCACCTGGAAGGACAACCGGTTTTACAGCATTTGCCAGTTCATTGATATTCAAGACTTTAACTCCTTGCAACTCAGCGACTTTATTTAAATTATAATCGTTTGTCAGGATTGGCGCCCCTAGAATCTGTCCCAACCGTACAAGTTTGCTATCCACTTCCGCGATATCCTCAAAATCCTGTTCATAAATCTCAACTTTGATTGCCGTTTCCTTGGAAATATGATTAAGAATATCCAACCCGCGGCGCCCCCGGTTTCTTTTCAATAAATCTGAGGAATCGGCAATATGCCGAAGTTCTTCTAAGACAAAGCCGGGGATCAGGAGTACCCCTTCAACAAAACCAGTCTTCACAATATCAGCAATACGTCCGTCGATAATAACACTCGTATCCAGAACCTTATAATTTGGCATTGTTTGTTCCTGGGTGCGATCTGCTTTAGTCTCTTTGTTTTTTTCTCCTTTTTCCCCTCTAAGACGAGGGAAAATATTAAAGAAGCCCAGAACTTCCTCTTTCCGTTTAACCCCAATTAATAAACCGAGGTAACCCATCGAAAGACTTAATAGAATCGATAAGACCGGGCCAATAAAAGGGATTCGTGAAATCGTATCACTCAATAAACTAGCAATAATAAGTCCGACAATAATACCGATCGCTCCGCCCATCAAATCATGGGTTGGTATTTTTGTTAACCGAGAATCCAGCCAACGCACTAAAACAATGAAACCTCGAATACATGCCGGAGCGATTAAAAAACCAATTGCCGCAAAAATGATCACCATTGCAATATAAGTCCAGACTGGGGATAATTGCCACCCCAGAAATTGCAAAAGGTTAAGATGTAACATGACATAATCAAGGTAAAACCCGAGTCCGCCAAAAACCAGTGTGATGATCCCGCGTACTATATTGCGAATCATCGCATCACCTCCTTTAAGACGTTTTATCCTTATTTTGACTAAAATTCTTTCTCATTATACTTTGATTTACCAAATATTTTCAACCCATCTAGGTATCATTCGCTAGCCCAGTCGATAAGTTGAGCTCGAAGTCCTAGGCAAGCAGTCCCTTAAGACGTAGACGCATCTCCTCTTCATGAGATTCTTCAACTAAAACGAGTTCACTAATCATGATCTGATAGGCATTTTCATACATTTTCTTTTCTCCTGCTGAAAGCCCCTTTTCCTGCTCGCGTTGCGAAAGGCTACGTACGACTTCTGCGAGTGAGAAAATATTCCCGCTTTTGATCCGCTCGAGATTCGCCCGATAGCGTCGATTCCATGCAAGCATTGGGAGTTGACTTTCATTTTCCAGAATTTTAAAAACCTCGGGGACTTCGGATTGAGAGATAATTTGACGGATCCCGAGTTGCTGAACATTATTCAGAGGGATATAAACCTTCAAGTTTCCTACCGGAATATGCATAACGTAATATTGCCGAGATTCACCGAGAACTTCCCGATCTTCAATCGCTTCAATGACGCCGGCTCCATGCATCGGGTAAACCACCTTATCTCCAATTCCAAACACGCTACCCACCCCCTGTGACTATTATAACAAGGTTTAGCATAAGGGTCAAAAATTTTTAAATTATTAAATAATATCATAGACATGACCAAGATGTCAATTAATCTTAACCTTAGCTTACTAAAATCTTAACTAATGTTAACTAAACCTTAACTAGCGCAGGTCAAATTGACAACTCCCTAAACCCATCGCTATAATGGAGGTGAACGAAAGGAGTGAGGATCGAGCCCATGGAAGAACTCACTGATCATTTCCAGACTAACGTCAAATCATTACTCAATCGGCATCAAAGTATCTTGGATATCTTATCCAAGGGTCAGGAGGCATCAGCCCGTGTCAATCGGGCCGTAGTGAAATCTGTAACCAACTGTGGTTGCCTTGGAATCGATGCGCACAAGAAAGCTTTTCCGGAAGATGTAAGTCTCAGCGACTTAAAGGAATTGCTCAATAGCCAACTTGATGGACAACTCTGTGACAATTGCAGGGATATCATACAAACTGAATTAGGAAAACAGTTCTTTTATATCGCTGCCTTGGCAAATACACTGGGACTTTCTATTGATGAGATTATCGTCAAAGAGGAAAAGAAACTATCGACCTTGACCATTTTCAACTTAACTTAGAGACTAATGATTAACCCTTTGAAAGCAAATGTGCTGGCAAGCTTCATAATAAGCTTGCCAGTTTTTTATACTTTTTTTGTCTACTTATTTATTTCTTGAAGAAGCTTAAAACTTGCATTTAGTGAATTGCTTGCTTCTTGAAGCGTCCACCTAGTACCTCATGGACGTCTTGAATCGTTACAAAGGCTTCCTCATCGATTTCATCAATTATAGATTTTAACTTAGACAGCTCCAAACGCGTAACCACAACATATAAAACTCCTTTGGACTGTTTAGTGTAACCCCCTCGGCCCTCTAAATAAGTAACCCCTCGGCCGAGACGTGCCATCAGTACTTCGGCGATTTCATCCTGTTTATCCGAAACGATGATCACCGATTTCGATTCATCCAGTCCTTCAATTGTTAAATCAATCACCTTAAAGGCAATAAAATATGCAATAAGTGAATACATCGCTCGGTCCCATCCAAAAACTATCCCGGCACTACTTAAAATAAAAAGGTTAAAAAACATCACGATTTCCCCTACGGAAAACGCTGTTTTCTTCGAAAAAATAATGGCTACTATTTCAGTCCCGTCTAACGATCCGCCATAGCGAATTACCAGACCCACGCCAATGCCAAGAATGATCCCGCCGAATACAGTCGCCAGTAAGGGATCTTGTGTTAAACCATGTATCGGGTGAAGAATACTTACCCCCACGGAAAGTACAGTAATTGCATACAAGGTTGAAATTACAAAAGATTTGCCAATCTGAGAATACCCAAAAACGAGAAAAGGAAGATTAAAGGTGAAGATAAAGGCTCCCAGAGGAAACTTGGTTAAATAGCTGAAAATAATCGATATCCCGTTAATTCCCCCATCAACAATATTATTAGGAACTAAAAATATCTCTAGACCAATTGCTGCTAGTACTGCTCCAGTCGTCAGGAAAAGGCATTTATAGATAAGTTTTACCCGTTTCTTTTGTTTAACCATCAAATACCTCCAGTTATCTTATTCTATCTTTCATCTTAATTTTTCAGCATCGTATCAATAACTTCGCGCAAAGTTCCCTTTTCGATAATTTCGATTTGCTTCAAGTGTAATGGTTTTTTAAGCGTATTCTTGGGAATAACTACTTTTTTAAAGCCCATCCGGTCAAGCTCACGGATGCGCGCTTCGAGTGCAGGGACCTTTTTGAGTTCCCCTGTCAGCCCTACATCAGCCACAAAAACAGAATCACTAGGGATGGGTACATCCTTGACCGAAGAAACAATGCTCAGGATCACCGCAAGATTAACGGATTGCTCTTTGAGCTGAAGCCCGCCAGTTGTTTTAATCACTACATTTTTATCGAATAAGTCAATTTTCCCTCTCTGTTCAAGAATTGAAATCAAGGTATTTAGCTGATCCCTGCGCAAACACTCGGAAATCCTTGAGGGATAGGGCGTATAGGATTTAGAAACCAAGCTCTCAACCTCGACAATAATCGGACGGGTGCCTTCCTTTACCACCGTGAGCGCACTTCCGCTGACTTTTTCCCCCGCCTCACGCGAGGTCATAAAAAACTCTGAAGGATTATTAATCGATAGCATCCCTTGCTCAGTCATGGAAAAAAAGCCAATCTCGCCTGTACTTCCAAACCGGTTTTTTGAGCACCAAGCAGCTCTGAGTTCTTCGCCGCTTTCTCCATTCAGGATTAAAACAGTGTCCACAAGATGTTCTAAGGCACGAAGACCGGCCATTTCATCCTCTTTAGTCATCTGTCCGACCATGATCACCGCTCGGGGTCTCTCACTATTCTTCGCAATACTAAGCAGTTCATTCGCACATTCCATCGTTTGGACGGGTGAACCTGGGCGAGAATTATATTCCTGCAAAGAAAAGGTCTGAATACTATCAATGATCACTAAATCAGGATCAAGCTCCTCCACTGAAACGAGGACATTGTTTAAGTGCGTATCAGAATAGATCCAAATATTGCGTTTATTTCCGTTTAAAATCCGATCTGCCCGGTTTTTAATCTGACTTTCACTTTCTTCGGCCGAAGCATAAAGTACTTTATAGCCCTGTGAGGCCACATCCTCCGCGACCTGCAAAAGCAAGGTCGATTTACCCGCTCCCGGTCGAGCCGTTAGAATCGTAAGCGAGTCTTTGACGATCCCGCCACCAAGTACCCGATTGAATTCCTGAATTCCCGTGACAATTCGGTCACTGTTTCCAGATAGGATTTCAGAAAGTTTTTTAGCCGAAGGCTTCACTTGATTAAAGGAGATCGAATTAACCGCCTTGGGTTGGTTGATGACTTCCTCAAAGGTATTCCAAGCGTCACATTCCTGACATTTTCCCATCCAACGCGGGCTTTCATAGCCACATTGAGAACAACGATAGATTACTTTTGTTTTCATAGAAACCTCCCCTCCTTTTACTTTTCGCTTAAAAAACGTTCATTCCTTCCAATAAAGCCGATTTAAAGAAATCTTAAAGAAGACTCAGCAGGCAGTCGCCTAGTCGCACTTATCCTGCCACACATAAATACATGCATCGTAGGATAAAGAAAACTTGGCTTGTGCCAAGCATAGCGAAGGCAGAAGCCTTAGTTGCCTTATCCTGCCACACATAAATACATGCATCGTAGGAAAAAGGAAATCCGGCTGTACGCTTCTCCACGTGCAAGACCGGATTTACTTTTAGAGTTCCAACGGATTAAGTTAAGCAACTTTGGAAAACTTCATCTTCCCATCTTCTGCTTCAACAAGGATATGATCCCCCACTTTAAATTCGCCTAGTAAAATATTTTCGGATAAGCTATCCTCAATTAAGCGTTGAATCGCCCGGCGAAGAGGCCGAGCCCCATAGGTTGGATCATTTCCTTCCTTCGCAATGAGTTCCAAGGCACTGTTCTCTACTTGGAGTTTAAACCCTTGTTCTTCCATCAGCGTGGTCACTTGTTTCATCAAGATCTCCGTAACTTTCACCAAAGCCTCTTGCGGAAGTGAATGGAAGACTACAATTTCATCAACACGGTTCAAAAACTCAGGACGGAATGTCTTTTTCAGTTCATCCATGACATTCGAACGCATATTCTTATACTCTGTTTCTTCATTCCGGCGAGCGGTGAAGCCCATCGCTTCTTTATGGAGGAAAGAGGCTCCAACGTTCGAGGTCATAATCAAGACAGTGTTACGGAAATCCACGGTCCGCCCCTTCGTATCGGTAAGACGTCCGTCCTCTAAGACTTGTAAGAGAATATTAAAGACATCTGGATGCGCTTTTTCAATTTCATCCAAAAGAATGACGCTATAGGGCCTCCGGCGAACCGCTTCGGTGAGTTGTCCCCCTTCGTCATGTCCGATATATCCAGGAGGAGCCCCGACCAAACGAGACACCGAATGTTTCTCCATATATTCGGACATATCTATGCGAATCATCGCGTCCTCCTCGCCAAAGAGTGCTGCCGCCAGCGTACGCGCAAGTTCCGTTTTTCCGACCCCTGTCGGTCCGAGGAAAATGAAGGAACCGATCGGACGTTTCGGATCTTTCAGTCCTGCACGTGCTCGACGTACTGCTCGAGCAACCGCTGCTACTGCATCCTCCTGGCCAATTACCCGCTGATGCAAGGTTTCTTCCAAGTGTAAAAGGCGCTCGCCCTCCCCTTGAGCGATCTTTTTCACGGGAATCCCCGTCCAACTCGCAACGATCTGGGCAATATCATCGGCTGTGACACTTGATTTATTCACATCTCGCTTACTTTCCCATTCCGTACGTTGCTTCGCCAATTCTTCGCGGAGTTCATGCTCCCGATCCCGAACTTCAGCGGCCTTTTCAAACTCTTGGCCTAACACAGCTGCTTCTTTTTCCTTTTTCAATTGTTCAACTTGTTCTTCCAGAGATTTCATATCTGGTGGCGCATTATAGGTTGCTAAGCGTACACGGGAAGCTGCTTCATCCATCAAATCAATCGCTTTATCCGGCAGAAAACGATCCGAAATATACCGATCGGATAAATGAACAGCCGCTTCAATGGCTTCATCCGTGATTTTCGTCCGGTGATGCGCTTCGTAACGATCCCTAAGCCCCAACAGAATCTGAATCGCCTCTTCAACCGTGGGTTCACCCACCGTAATCGGCTGGAAGCGGCGCTCTAAGGCTGCATCTTTTTCGATATACTTTCGGTATTCATCGAGCGTTGTGGCCCCGATGCACTGCAATTCGCCACGAGCTAAAGCGGGTTTGAGAATATTTGCCGCATCGATCGCACCTTCAGCTGCTCCTGCTCCAATCAAAGTATGCAATTCATCAATAAAGACGATCACATTCCCATCGACACGAATTTCTTCCATGACTTTCTTCAAACGTTCTTCAAATTCTCCGCGATATTTACTGCCGGCTACAACAGACGAAATATCGAGAGTGACCACCCGTTTATTCGCCAAGGTTTCAGGGACCTTATTTTGTACGATCTGCTGAGCTAAACTCTCGGCAATAGCCGTTTTCCCGACTCCTGGCTCACCAATCAGCACTGGATTATTCTTGGTACGTCGACTTAAAATCTGAATAACACGTTGGAGTTCATTCTCCCGGCCAACTACCGGATCGAGCTTTCCCTCCCGCGCAAATTGGGTAAGATCGCGTCCGAATTCATTGAGTGTTGGCGTATTTCCTGGGCCCGCATTTTTCCCTATAGGTGTAGAATTACCTGCAGCAGGCATTGGCGCATCCTCGGGCTCACCCCCGAGCAAGTGAATAACTTGTTTCCAGATTTTTTCTGGACTGACTCCCATATTGAGGAGCACCCGAGCCGCTACTCCTTCCCCTTCCATCAAAAGTCCGAGCAGTAAATGCTCTGTGCCGACATAATTCACACCTTGGCGGCGAGCTTCTTCATTGGCAAGTTCAAGCACGCGCTTAACGCGCGGTGTAAATCCCACTTCTCCACCATAGGGTTGACCAACGCCGACGAGAGACTCAATCTGCTCCCGCACTTTGTCTGGTTCGATGCCAATTCCATTCAACGCTTTGGCCGCAATCCCTTCTCCTTCGGCAACCAACCCCAGTAGAAGATGTTCGGTGCCGACAACATTGTGTCCCATCCGTTTAGCTTCCTCTTTGGCCAAGCCTAAAACTTTTACTGCTCTTTCGGTAAATCGTTGTTGCATAGTTAGTCACTCTCCTTGTGATCACTTAAATTTTTATGACTTAAAGCATTCCGTATGATACGAGCGCGTTCTTCATCTCTCTGTCCCTGGTCCAATTCTTGATCCTGAATGTACTGGAGATTACCCGGTAGGGAATCAACCAAAAGCGTTGGGAAACTTTTTCCCATTCGCGGCAAAAGCCCCATATCCACTCCCATTCGGTCCAAAGACAAAAGGTGCATCGCATCCTCTGAGGTAAGTAAACGGGCATTTTCCAAAGTCCCCCGAGCCCGCCAGACCTGGTCTTCTAAAACTAATTTCGCCCCATGTTGCATAGCCTCTCGAGCATGTAGCTCGTGTTCAACAATCTGTCCGGTTACTGCTTCCAAATGAGTCAAAATATCTTCTTCACTCTGTCCTAACGTAATTTGGTTAGATACCTGAAAGAGGTGCCCATAAGCCTGTGAGCCTTCGCCGTAAAGGCCTCGAACTGCCAGACCGAGATTGGTGAGAGAGCCCAAAATTTGTTGCACTTGCTTCGTCATCACGAGCGCCGGTAGATGCACCATCACCGAGGCGCGCATCCCAGTTCCGACATTAGTCGGACAAGCCGTCAAAAAACCTTGTGCCTCTTGGTAGGCTAAATCGAGATGCTCTTCTAAAGAATCATCCATTAAACTCGCCAAGCGATAGCATTCCCTGATTTGATCTCCTGGAAGCAGAGCCTGAATTCTGATATGATCCTCTTCGTTCACCATAACCGAGATACGGTGATCCGCAGATAAAGCCACTCCGCGAGAACCCTTGGACTGAACCAGCCCCGGACTAATCAAATGCTTCTCAATCAAAACTTGTTGTTCAATCGCCGATAGATTGGGAAGGGAAAAATAAGTGAGTGGTTCCCCCTCGACCGTGACTCCTTTAATAACCTTCGCTATTTTCTCTTCCACCTCATGTGACTGCTCTGGGGATAAAACGTGGGGGAAGGGCGTATTCTCCAAATTACGGGCTAACCGTACGCGACTGCTTAAGACGACAGCAGAATCGCTGCTTTCTTTCATCCATTCACTTTGACCTAATAAAAGCTCTTTTCTCTGCATTATTCCTCCCCTCCCTTCGCCTGTTCCAATCTTTTGATCTCGTCGCGAATGAGGACTGCACCTTCAAAATCTTCTTTTTGAACGAGCTGCTGAAGTTTCTCTTTCAGCTTCGTAATCTCGACCTTCTCCCGAAGCTCTTTTCCTCGACGGGCGGGTATTTTCCCAGCATGCTGTCCCCCACCATGAATACGCCGCAGCAAAGGTTCTAACTGATCGCTAAACGTCTGATAACAAACACTACAGCCCAGTTTACCTGCCTGTGTAATTTGTGAAAATTTCATTCCGCACTGCGGACATACCTTTTCCTGGGTCGAAGTCTGTGCTTGGCTCTGACCCTGATTTTGCGTCGGAGTCGCGAAACCAAAAAGGGCTTGGAGAAAATCCGGAACGATATTCGGGTTAATGACGAAACTCATTTCCTGCGTGTGATGCGCACAGTATTCGCAAAGATATAATTTTTGCGTTTTTCCATTGACCATTTTTGTAATCTGCACATTTGCTTCTCGTTCTTGACATTTTTGGCAGAGCATTCTTTCTCTCCCCTTTCTTGCACTTCTTAACCTAAGTCTTCACGACTAAGGGTTGTCAAAATTCGTTTCATGATATGCGCTCTTAGCGCATCTGGATTGATAACCTCGCTATTTAAACTATCCGGATGAAGCATGGTCTGGATTAATGTAGCTTCCCGTTTTGAAACAACTTCTTCTTCGAAAAGTCTTTTCAGAAGTCCGAGAGCCCGTTCATACGTGAGTTGGTTTCCAATCAACTGACGAATAATATTTTGGAACTGACTATCATGATTCCATCCTAAGCGAACAATCCGTAGATACCCCCCACCTCCTCGGCGGCTTTCAACTAAATACCCGCGTTCGACGGTAAACCGTGTTCCTAAGACATAGTTGATTTGAGAAGGAGCACAAGAGAACTCTCCAGCTAGAACGCCTCGTTGGAGAATGATAAATCCTTCATCTGCTTGCTCCAAGATCTTTTTCAGATATGCCTCGATGCGATCTGCTAAATTACCCATCGTGATCCGCTCCTAAACTATGACGTTTTTTGACCTTGTGACCTTCTCTGACCTTTAACAATATCTTACTCATAAAAAATAGAATTTGCAAGTTTTTTATAGAAATCCTGCCGGATTAAAATGCATACATCGTAGGACAAAAAATAGTATGGCAATTTTTGAGGTAAAGAAAACCCGGCTTTCGCCGAGCTTCAGCGATAAAGAAAACTTGGCTAGCACCAAGCCCTAGCGAAGGTGGTAGGCCTAGTTGCCTTATCCTGCCGGACTTAACCACTTGCATCGTAGGAGAACGAAAGCCGTTGGTTGCACTTATGCTAGCTGCCCTAAACTTATACTTTCTGTTAGTATAAAAAAAACTTCGTTTTCGCTTATCCTGCGAAAACGAAGTATACCCATGTCGTTAGTGTTAATAGGCCCGTGGCTGTCAAGAGAACTACAACGTGTCTTCCCTCTAAATTGTGAGTCCTAATTTCTTTTCTATCACCCAGTAAAACTTTGTTTAATTCGAAACGCTCATTTCTTTCCACTTCTGACGAGCGCTTTATTTCTATCTTCTGAGTTTCTTCCGCTTTGCGAGGAAAAGGTTCGCCCAACTTTCGAATGCTTGTAGAACTCCGCTGAGCACACTTGGCCTTTTCATCGATGTCCTGCCAATGAATCGTTCCCTTGATCAAATAGCGAATTTCTTCTAAACTCAGTTCAATTTCCTTTTCTTTCATTCCGGACCCGTCTCCCACCTTCAGTGTCTTTAATCATTTTACACTTTTTGGTATTCGCGCTCGGCATAAGAAATCCCTGCTCAAAGAAGAAGGACTATAGTCCCAAATTCACTATAAAATCGCCTTATAGCCTAAAAATCTGACAAACCTTGTCCAATCACTTCGTAATTAAAACTGGGCAAGTTGCTTTCTGCAAAACGCGTTGACTGACGCTTCCAAAAACAGAACCCGCAACAACACCATAACCATGACTTCCCATCACTACGAGGTCAATGTTCTCCTTCTGGATTTCCTCGATAATTTTACTGACCGGATGCCCTGCGTCCAACACCGTTTTCACCTGCACCCCCTCGGTATCCATCCCTGCGAGCGTGGTATCCAAAGCGATTTGCCCATTCCGGTTCAACTCTTCTTGAGTCACCGAGATTCCATAGGAAACCGTGTAGCCCCAATAAGCCTGAGGTGTATAAGTGACATGGAAAACTTCTACTTCCGCCTGAAAGGTTCGAGCCAATTCGAGCGCTGTCTTTAAAGACCTTTTGGAATAATCCGAAGCGTCTGTGGGTACAAGAATTTTCTTAAACATAAAATTCCTCCCTTTCTTTCAAAGCCAATTGATCGGAAGCCTATTGCTCTCTGATCTTATTTTATACCCAAACGCAGTATATTACATCCTGTTAAAGCCTTGTTTCGGCAGGATTTTTTAAGTGCAAGTCGAAAAGTAATACGTTTACGTTTGAATTCGTATCCAGAGTACATTGAATGAAGCTAGAAAGAAGAGAACTGAATGCCTGAACATCTAAGGAAATTCCGCTATGGATGGAGTAGTTGGCTGATCCTCGTTATCGCTTTTATCACGGTCTTTTTTCACCGACTCTCCGTAGGTGCGGTATCCGATGTCTTAGTCCAGGAAATTCCCATGAATTCGCTCGTACTCGGTAATCTTACTGCCATGAATTATTATGCCTATGCCCTCATGCAAATTCCTGTCGGAATCTTAGTGGACCGAGTCGGCGTCCGACAGATTAATCTTCTCGGTCTTCTGATTACGGCCGGCGGAAGCCTAATGTTTGGTCTGGCTCATACCATAGAAGTGGCTTATTTTGCGCGATTCCTTGTCGGAATCGGAACCTCCGTCATTATCGTTTCCATCTTCAAGATCCAAATCACTTGGTTTCCCTTATCCCGCTTTTCTACACTCTCAGGCTTCACCTCCTTTTTCGGAAACTTTGGATCGTTACTGGCTATTTACCCCTTGTCTTATCTCACTCTCATCCTCGGCTGGCGCCAAATCTTTTATCTGATGGCTGGAATCTCCCTTTTTTTGGTCCTCCTCACCTTCTGGGGTGTTCGTGATCGCGACACATTGACTCCCCTAAGCTTAAAGAAAACCCGGCTTTCGCCGAGCTTTGCGAAAGCGAAAACCGCTGGTTGCACTTATGCTATCTGCCAAAAATTTATACTTTCTGTTAGTATAAAAAATAGCATTCTTCCTCAGCCTGAGACACCTTCCTCCTTCTTCCCCTACCTTAAACAAAGCCTGAAAAGTGTCTTGGGTAATCCCAAGACTTGGCCAAATGTCTTAGTTCTTTTCTCTTATACAGGTTCAAGCACTACTTTACTGGGACTTTGGGGTATTCCACTTTTGATGCGTATTTATGACTTAAATAAATCTAGCGCTGCAGGGTATCTGACCTATACAACTTTTGGCTTTATCCTCGCCGCACCCCTGGTCAGCCTAATTGCCAAATGGGTCGGCGGGAATCGCCGTACCCTCCTCCTCGCTACTGGATCTAATTTCTTGCTTTGGATTTATATCACGGTAATTTCCCAAGGTCATCCCCCGCTTCAGCTTTTCCCCATCCTCTTTTTCCTTTTCGGAATTCTCATCATGTTTCATCTGCTCGCCTTCTCGAATGTCACCGCAGTGAATTCGCTTCAATACAGTGGCATTGCCACTGCTATCACGAACATGGGAGAATTCATCGGGAGTTCCCTGGCCAGCCTGGCTATCGGCTTTATCCTGGATCAGGGATGGGCTGCCTCACTAGCCTGGTGGGTCATTCTCATCATGGCTGGGCTCAGCTTTACCGGGGCTTTACTTATGAGCGAGGAGACCATACCTATACCTGCTGTGGTTTCTCAAGCAAAAGCCTAATTTATCTCGGCAGTACCAGAGCTATGGTCACTTACCACGATATAAAAGAGACTAAGCCCCAAACATCACTATTCCTAGTGTGATATTTGGGGCTTTTATTGAATTTTTAGTGAACCCTTCTCTCAGTCTGCTCATAAAGCCACTTATCTACTGCGTAGTTTAACGGCAACGTTCGAATATTCTCCCACACTAAGTCTTCAACCTTGCGTTCTCGGAGATCCACTTCCTTAAAGCTGCCCCCGCACGTTTGGCAAACGACAATCTCGACTCCGGGAAAGTCCTCATTTTTTAGATAGGTTTGCTCTGAAGCTTCTTCGCTTCCACAGTGAATACATCCTACTCTCTTACCCGGCCACTCATGCCCACAACTCGTACAGTGCAATACCCGTTTACCAACAGGGGGAACAAGAAGAGCTAACCCTGCCTCTTGCCCACAGATGGGGCACACCTGCCCGGTTTCGTTTCCAGCAGCCAGGAGTAAATCCTCAGATAGGCATCTTCGAGCAAGTCCGAGGACACCCTGAACGGCTAGGGTAAATCGGCTAAATAGCTCAGAATCTTCAAGTCTTTGCTCAAAGAGATATCGGCTCCATAAAGAATGCAGTTCCTCCGCTGACCCGTGCCACTTGCTTTCTTCAAGTAAACGTTCCATTAATTCCAGAATTGGTTCTTCAGGTATGCTTGATAGGCTAAAATAAGGATACATTCTATTAGGGATTAGATTCTTAGCCCAATGCTGACCCCGCTCCTTCTGCCACTGAGAAATCACGTTCTGAAGCTTCTGATAGACTTTATTGAGCTTCGCTAGTTCTGCACGCTCTGACCCGTTAGGTTGCTTTAGCTTAGTCACAGGGCGTTCTCTCCTTTCCTTGTTCATTTCTGACCCTTCTTCACTCGCTCATACCATGCGCCATGATGAGCCTTCGCGAATTTCGAGGATACATACCCATTCAGCATACCGGGTAGAGCTGCACGTGTATCCGGATGCAGCAGTCCGAGATACATATGCCCGAGCACTGCAGTCGTCATCATAAACATAGTTAGGTCATGAACAGGGTAAGCCCATCGAACCAATACGGGTGGAAAAGAGGGGGCGAACCACATCACAAGCCCACTCAACGTGATGAAAATCGAGCCAAACACTGTGATAAGGGAGTTAATCTTCTCTCCCCCATTGAATCTATCCTGGGCAGGATAATCTCCATACCCACCAAAGAACTCCTTCGGGAAAGCGCTAACATGCTGCCAGTCTGCCTTCGTAAAATGAAAGATCATTGTTAGCCATTCCCGATGATACTTCGGATTCCCGATGAAAAACATGGAACCGACCACAACTACGAAGACCACGGCCACGATTCGATGAAGGAGTCGAGCGATTTGGACCCCGCCTATTACCCCCAAGGCAGGCCGAAATCCAAGAGCTAAAATTCCGAGTCCGGTAAAGAGAAGGAGAAAGAAAGCTAAAGCATGAACCCAATGGCTTACTCGCTCACCCAGTGTGAATCGTAAAATCTTCTCTGGCCCTATCGTCTGTCCGAATTTTCCTTTAGTACGCGTTTGAACCGCCATTAGTGTTTGCCCCCCTTCTGTTCTTCCTTCTCATCTTGAGCCTGTTCCCGGTAACCCCCGCGTAGTAAGTTGCCAAGGACTCCCACAACAACTGCTGCGGCTGCCCCACCTACAGCAATTCCCCCGACGGGGCGAATCACATCTTTCCATAAGGTAAGCGAAAGTGGGATCTGCGGATTGGTCGGCAAACCATAGACCTCAGGCGCATCCAGCAAAAGATAGACGAAAGTCGTCCCTCCCATCTCGGTTTCTCCATAAATCCGCGCCCGGGGATGAGTCTTCTGAACCTCAATCAGCCTTTTCTCAGCTTGAGCTAAAAGAGTCTCCCTTTCACCAAATTCAAGTGTTCCCGGTTGGCAAGTCATGACACAAGAGGGTGTTCGGCCATTTTCTACGCGGTCAATACAACCCGTGCATTTATAGGCCTTTTTAGTCGTCTTATCGAGTTTGGGAACGCCGAAAGGACAGTTTTCCACGCAGTACCCGCACCCAATGCAAAGCTCCTGGTTAATCACGACATACCCAGACTCCGTCTTGCTGATAGCGTTTGAAGAACAGGATTTCAAACAGGCTGGCTCGGCGCAGTGAAAGCACTGGGCTTTGCGCATATACCAGTTCATTTTCTGATTCTCATACTTTTCCGTGAACGTGATATACGTCCAGGTCTTAGGAGTGAAATCTTTCATCGACTGATAACTCGTAACCAGTTGAGTCTTCTCAGCTGGAAGCTCATTCCATTCCTTACAAGCAACCGTACAACCCTTGCAGCCAGTGCATTTGGAGGTATCCACAAAAACCATTTTTCTTGACATCTTAAGCCCTCCTTATGTTGACCAGGCACACTTTGGTCTCAGGCGTTCCTGCTCCAGGGTCGAGAGAAGCAATGGTCAATTCGTTGGTACTCGGTCCAGGATTCAAGCCAGCAAAACCCCAGCTCCAGGGCATACCAATTGTTTCTGTGTCTTTGCCATTTGTCTGATAGGTCTGGAGTCGGTCGGTCACTAAGCAACGCACCATCACTTTACCACGAGCAGAGGAAACCTCGACCTTATCTCCCTCTTTCACGCCAATCTTTTGGGCCAAGTTCTTACTAATCTCAGCAAAGGGTTCAGGCATCAATTCATTGAGCCAGGGAATATTCCGGGTAATCCCGCCCGCACAGAATTGTTCCACAACACCATAGGTCGTCAACACATAGGGATAATCTTCAGGTTTACCCCGTTTCTGAATTTCCGGAAAAGCAGAAGGCACGATAGCCGTAGGACTAGCGGAAACGTTCGGGTGTAAGAGATTGACCGTTGGGCTTTCGGTTGGTTCATAGAATTCCGGAATCGGGCCATCGACGCAAAGTCCGGCCGGACGTACGCCCATAAGGGGCTGACCCTGAGCAGACGGAGTAATGGGCAGACCACTGGTATATTTTGCGGCAAAGAGGCGACCTACTCCTTCCGGATTCATCCTGAAACTTTGCATTCCCTCAGGGGTATCTGGACCCTTGGTTTTATCCACAACATCCGCTCCATCATTGCCAGTCCAAATTTTATTTGCTGCATCCCACCAGACGAGCTTACGCTTAGAATCCAGCGGTTGCCCTTGCGCATCACAGGAAGCCCGATTGTACAAAATACGAATATTACCTGGCCAAGCAAAGCTCCAGCCATTGAAAATCCCGAGTCCGGACGGATCGTCGTTCTTCCGTCGAGCTGCTAGATTGCCATTACCCGTGACGCCAGCATAAATCCAGCATCCCGTGGAAACAGTCCCCACTGGAGCATTGAGATAACTGGCCAACGTGGGTAAAACTTTACCTGTCGTCTCATCATATCCATTGATCTCCTGAAGAACTTTCAGGGCACTCGGTTCTTCACCATAATCCCAACGCGCTTTTAAGATTGGGGCATCTTTCTCTTCGGTACTTCCGGCATACAGGTTACGAATCCTCTTAAAGAGCGCATCAATAATATCGAGGTCGGGCTTCGCTTCGCCAAGAGGTTTGATTGCTGCATCTTTCCATTGAATCCAACGTGAAGAGTTCGTCAACGACCCTGCCTTTTCATAAACAAAAGCCGCCGGGAACATGATCACTTCCGTTTGAATATCCTGCGGATTAACCCCAGGTTCCCGCCAGAATTGAGCTGTCTCGATCTCAAACAGGTCAGAGACCACGAGCATATCCAACTTTTTTAGGGCGGAACGCACTAGCTGCCGATTAGCGATGGATACCAAGGAGTTAGAACCAAAATTGAAGAGAAGTTTAAATTGTCCTTTCTCCATAAGTTCAAAGACTTTCACCATCGTCGCATTTGTGGCTGGGTTATTTTTCGGCAGATAATTAAAGCCGTAATCATTTTCTTTCGTAGCATGTTCACCATACCAAGCTTTAAGAAGAGCAACTACAGGCTTTTCTTGAATGGAGCCATTACGAACCAGATAATCCTGAAGCGTTTTATCCGTACTGATGGGATGGGGAAGATAACCTGGGAGGGAGTTAAAGAGGTTGGCCATATCGGTTGAGCCTTGGACATTCGGCTCTCCGCGCAAAGCATTGATCCCGCCCCCTGCTTTACCGATATTACCCAACAACAGTTGAATTACGGCATAGGCACGGATTCCCTGGACTGCAGTCGTATGCTGAGTCATCCCTAAGGCATAGAGAATGCTTCCCGGGCGAGCGTTGCAAAAGGTCTCGGCAATCTCCTGAATCTTTGCTGCCGGAATTCCGGTGATTTTCTCTGCTGTTTCAAATGTATAACGCGAGTAGTGTTCCTTCAGCTTGCTCAAAACGCAGTCAGGATCCTCAAAAGCCGTAGCCTTCAAAGGCTTATTGTCCGCTCCGAGTTGGTAACCCCAACTATCTACCCCGTATTTATTCGTCTTCAGATCAAACCCTGAAAAGAGCCCTTCCTCAAACTTATAATTTTTACTTAATTTTAAAAGGGCATTGGTATTGTTGCGAAGATAGTCTTCATTATAGAGCCTTTTTTCGATAATATAACGAATGATTGCTCCCAAATAGGCAATATCCGTTCCTGGGCGAATCTGAGCGAAGACATCCGCTTGTGAGGCAGTCCGCGTAAATCGGGGGTCAACGACGATCATCTTCGCCCCTTTTTCCTTCGCGCGGTTAATCCAACGCATCGCGATCGGATGGTTTTCAGCACAGTTTGAACCTGCAATGAGGAACACCTGAGAATTTTGTAAATCTGACCAAGAGTTGGTCATCGCACCGCGGCCGAATGATGGTGACAAACTTGACACCGTGGGCGCGTGTCATATACGGGCCTGGTGTTCATTGTAGGGTGTGCCGATAACTCGGCAAAACTTCGAGAAAAGATAAGACTCTTCATTATCCACTTCAGCAGAACCGAGGAAAACGATCCCCTCCGCACGATTCACAATAACGTCTTCCATCTCTCCGGTCTGCGCATTTTTCATTTGTTCAGTGGCTTTCCAGGAAGCATCTCTGACCTCTTTCGCCTTCTTCGCTACCCGGTCCAGAGCATCCTCCCATGAGATATCTTCCCAGTGATCAGAACCAGGTGCCCGACGCCGAGGCTTTACGACTCGATCCGGAGAATAGGCCACACTCCGTAAGCTTGCCGCCTTCGGACATAAAGTTCCTCCGTTGGTCGGATGATCCGGGTCTCCTTCCAAATGAATCAGTTCTCCATCCTTAACATAAAGAAGCATGCCACAACCACCAGAACAGAAATGACAGATACTCGGGATCTTTTGACTTCCCTCAATTTTCAGGGCATACCCTTGCGCTTGAGCGATGGCCGGCTCGAAACCAAGTCCGCTCACCAACGCAGCCAGAGACGCGCCCGAAAGTTTCAGGAAATTACGACGGGATACCTCCATCTTTCTTCCTCCTCAAAAATCATTTTGTCTTTGGTTCACTTTTTTTCTTTGGTTCAGCTTTCTTTGTGAGTAAAAACTATCTTTATTCCCTTTTCATTTCTAGAGATAGTTTTAATTTTCACAAATCCTGAATTTTCTGAAAATTAAGGTCATATGTTATTCTAACGATGATCTAAATCACTGTCACGATTATGAAGATAAAGAAAGTAAAAAAAGAATTATGTAAATTAAGAAAAGGCTTGTGTTCACAAGCCTTTAACCCTCACTGTGCCTTAAATTTCATCACAAATTTCCTTATTGGACCACATACGAACCGGCCGTCCGACTGTCCCGTATTTTAATTCAGAAGTCAATACTCCGCTTTGTTCCAGAAACTCCAGATATCGTCTTACCGTTACTCGGGTTAACTTTACCCCTTCCGCGACATCCTCTGCTGAAACGGAATCATGTTGTTTCCTCAGAAAGTCCGTGATTTGTTTTAGCGTTTCTTTGTTTAAGCCCTTCGGTAATGCATGCTTGTCTAGGTATTCCCGCTGGTCTAAAAGAGCTGTTGGTGCTTCTGATGAGTTGACTGCTGGCCCCTCTGGCTGATTTTCGGCCGCGACTTCCTGAGCTTCTTCAGGAAGAGATGTACGATATTCTAGACCTTTCGTAACGTTTTCTAAGCGCTCAATCATCTGGTTAAAGGCCAAAGCCAATTCCCCGATTTCCTTTGGTCCAGATATCTCAACCTTTTCCGTGAAATGGCCTGTGGCCAAGTCTCTTGTCCCTAAGGTAATATTTCGAAGGGGCCGAATTAGGACCTTTTCGACAAAAAGCCAAGCTAGAAAGGCAACAATGAGTGTTATTCCTCCACCCCAAGCAGCAGTTTGCCAAAGGGAATTAACGATCATCTCTTGCGCATAACTTCTTGAGATCCCCACATAAAACATCCCCAGAATATTTCCCTGGATATCCCGAAGCGGTTCATAGGCCGTTTGATAGGTTTGCCCAACGACGTTGGCCTCTCCGAGAAAAACCTCCCCATTTTTAAGGACCTTTTGGGCCACAGCGTCCGAAACCTTAGTTCCAATTGCCCTTGCACCATCCGTACCTCTCACTGTAGTGACAACACGCGTATCATTCAGAAAAATGGTCACCGTATCACCTGTCAAGGCAGATAAAGAATCCACCAGATCATCTTGAAGCGAAATTTCCGTTTTTCCCTTGAATAAAGACCCATTCTCCACGTGCCAATCCCCGGGGTATTTGAGATTAATAATTTCTGTACACGTAGCTAAATCAGACTGAGCTTTGATAATTGCTGCTGAAATCGCCCGTTCTCGCATATGAAAACCTAGGATAAGAATAAAACTAGCTGCTAGTAGCACTAGCGAAGCTAGCAATGAAACCAGTATTTGCTGACGAAGTGAACGCATACCTAATCCCCTTACTCTAGTGATTAATGAAATTAGAACCTTCTGATTATTATCCATTATATTCGACTTTTATCCTTCAAAACCTTTTGTCGTTGCGTCAGCTCTACCTCTCTTCAACCCTAAAAAAATAAAAAAGCCCAAAAGAGAATCCTCTTCTGAGCTTTTGGTACCATCTTCCTTGTTATCCGTCTTTCCTAAAAAAAATTAATAGGTTTGCGGAAGCTCTTGGAAATATCCCTTTGGGTGTTGGCAAGCTGGACATACGTCTGGGGCTTCTGGACCCTCATAGACATAACCGCAATTGGTACACTTCCAAGACGTTGGACCCACCATCTTATAGAGGGTTCCTTTTTCAAGTTTCGCCGCTAATTCCGCGAAGCGTTTCATATGATGTTCTTCCACTTTGGCAATTTCTCGGAAAGCTGTTGCAATGTCTTTAAATCCTTCCTGCTCTGCAACTTCCGCGGCTTTTGCGTAGATGACCTCCCATTCTTCCCTTTCTCCTTCTGCTGCCGCTTGGAGATTGGTTAAGGTATCCTTAAACACGAGCGGATAATCGGCATCAACATGAAATACATTCGTTGCCCCTTGAGTATGAGCGTTTAAAAGCTTATAAAAGACTTTGGCATGTTCTCTTTCGTTGTCGGCTGTAGCCTCGAAAACCTGTTGAATGAATTGATGGCCCTCGTTTTTGGCGATACTTGCAAAAAAGGTATAGCGATTCCGAGCTTGGGATTCTCCAGCAAAAGAATTGGCCAGATTCTGAAAGGTTTTGGTTTTAATAAATTCCATGAAGATGACCTCCTATGTTCCAAATCTTCTAAATGAATATGAATATGAATATATTATACCCCACATTGTGAACTATCGGTAGGGAAATTGTTAACGTTAGTCCATCGTGAACTACTCTCCATTGAAATAGAGAGCTTCAAGATTCTAGGCGACGAAAGAACATCCGTCAAACCTGTACATCTTTGGCGTACCCAACACCACTACTGGTTGCTCGTTAAGAGTTTCCAGATACTTTTTGGCAATATTAATTGCCCCATTTACATCGGCATT
>NZ_DATLJA010000002.1:0-16003 GCF_035539115.1 Desulfitobacterium sp.
CAAATTGGAAAATGACCTCTCCGAACTATTGATTTTACTGGGCTAAAGGGGTTCTGTTTTTGATTAGGGACTACAAAGATTTCTTGAAACCTGAAACCCGCTCCCAGCTTGCATTGGTAATTTATGTCGCCAAACTTGGGTATGAAATAAAAAGGAGGTACGCTCTAGCTTTTCCCATGGTTAAACTTATCTTGTGGTGAACATGACAATCTGGGAATAAGCTCGGGTTAATTGAATGGATTTATCAACAACGCTTGGAATGATTATTGGTATCGGTTTTTTAGTGGCTGGTTTCCTTACTGAGGGCGGAAGTCTGGGGTCCTTATTCCAACTCTCAGCAGCGATGATCGTTTTTGGTGGTACCATCGGTGCTGTTATTACGAGTTTTCCCTTAGCAGAATTAAAGAAAGTTCCCCAGTGGTTCAAGATTGCTTTTACCGATAAATCCTTCGGTATTACCGAAGCTTACGAAACCTTGATTCGATTTGCTGAGAAGGCACGGCGCGAGGGACTTCTCAGCCTTGAACAGGAACTTGAATCCGTTGATGACCGTTTTACGAAACAAGGGATGCAACTCGTCATTGACGGTACCGATCCAGAAATCACCCGTGAGATTTTGGAATCCAACATTACAGTGATGGAAAAACGTCATAAAAGTGGAATTTCCGTTTTTGAAGCCGCCGGTGGTTACGCACCGACGATGGGAATTATCGGAACCGTCATGGGGCTTGTGCAAGTTTTAGGAAACATGTCAGATCCCACCTCTCTTTCAAGCTCCATTGCGTCTGCCTTTCTAGCGACGCTCTATGGTATTGGATCTGCCAACCTCGTTTGGTTGCCAATCGCGACCAAACTAAAACAAAAAAATAAAATAGAAGTCAGCGCCATGGAAATGGTCCTGGATGGAATTCTCTCTATTCAAGCCGGGGAAAACCCCTCTATTCTCAAAGAAAAATTAAAGACCCATATGGGAAATATGTCTCAACCGAAAGACAAGAATGCGAAGGAATCCTTAAACATGGATGCCGAGAGCGCGTCCATTTAACAATTATGCGAAGGTGATTGAATGCCAAGAAAACGACAAGAAGAGCCAGAAAAAGATAACGGTGATCGCTGGCTCCTTACCTATTCAGACTTAATTACACTTCTTATGGTTTTCTTTGTCGTACTCTATTCGATGAGTCAAATTGATGCCAATAAATTTAAGGCAATGGCCGATTCTTTGAATATCTCCTTGGGGGGCGGAGCATCGGCGAAGATGGCTATTAATACAAGTCCCAGCGGTCCGTCTCTAGTTGAGACAGGAACTCTACAATCCGCGGCAACTCAATCCGGAGCGACCCAGAATAAAGACAATAACGCTGCCAATGGGGCAAAACAAGGTCAAGGCAACTCCGATACGGAAAACATGACAATTGAAGGAATTAAGTCGAAGCTCGATAAATTTGCCGCTGATAATGGAATTCAGACTCAACTTGTTTCTTCGATCGAGGAACGAGGCCTAGTCATCAGTATTCAAGAAACGCTGCTCTTTGAGAGCGGCTCAGCCGATATTACACCACGAGCTCGTGATATTTTGAGTAAAGTAACGACGGTCTTAGCCTCAGCGCCGAATTATATCAAAGTCGAGGGCCATACGGATAACTTACCGATTAACACCAGTCATTTCCCGAGTAACTGGGAACTTTCCGTGCTTCGGGCCACTAATGTGCTTCAAATCATGGGGGCGCCTGGAAATATCTCGCCAGATCGACTGTCAGCTACAGGCTATGGGGAATATCGTCCCTTAGCTTCCAATGCTACAGATGCAGGCCGGGCAAGAAATCGGCGGGTAGATTTGGTCATTCTTCGTTCCAAGTATGATACAACAGAACCGGGTAGTCCATCAGTTACTGCTTCGTCCCCTGTTAACTCCACATCCTCTTCTGCCGATCCTGCTCAACATCAGTGAGCACCAAATATTCGCGGCAAAATCTGAGGGCACCCAGGACTCAGTCCCGGATGCCCTCACTTCTGATCAAAGGCTAAGATTTTCACCGCCTGATAAAGAATATCGCTCGCTAGTTGGAGTTGCTCTGGCTTGATCCAGCCAGCTGTATCTTCTGGAGTGTGGTTTTTATTCAGCCAATCTCTGGCCATGAGGGTAACGGCTGGGATCCCGGCTTGAGCAAAACTTACTTGATCACTGTTATGTCCCCCAGTGGGAGTATGTTGGGCACTTGCTCCGACTTGAGCCGCTGCCTTTTTAATCGTTTGATAGGCTAAGTTGTCTTCGCTCTCTGCCCAGAGGGCAAAATCCCCAATCATGCCATTGCCTACGGTGTCTAAATTAATCATCGCCTGAATGTGTTCGAGCGGAAACGTAGGCGACTTGATGAAGGCCTTTGAGCCGACAAAGCCCATTTCTTCTGCGCTCCAGAACGCGAAAACTAAGGTTTTCTGCGATGCTTTCCCTTCGCGAAGAAGCCTCCTCATAACTTCAAGGACACAGCTCACTCCTGAGGCATTATCATTGGCACCGGGATACACCACATTTTGATAGATCCCTAGATGATCATAGTGAGCTGAAATCAGAATCACTTGATCCTGTTCTTTACCTATTAAGCCTCCAAGAAGATTCACACTCGGAGTACGCAAACTTTCAAGGTAATCTGCAGTAAAGGTAAGTCGCCCATTCACGACCTTCTGGCTAACCGGAGGAATTGTGAAAACATGAGTAAAGCTACCACCCTGATCCCCCATGGGTTTTAAACCGAGTGTGCTCATCTGCTTGGCTAAATAGCTTGATGCCTTGTTCTCCCCTACGGAACCGGCCTGGCGTCCTTGCATCTCTGGTGCCGTAAGAGCAACAATATCCTCCATGGCGGTACGATTTAAACTCTCTTCGCTGACAACTCCCTTTGGAAGCTCAGGTAAAGGAGTTATCAACGCAACTGGCGGACGCTTAATCAGGCTGTGGATAGCGCCCGTGACCTTCTCCGGCCAGATCGTCCACGGCAAATAAAATGCAGACAAACCCAAGAGCATTTTTAAAAAATTACGTCGTGAATTCATAACATTATCCTTTCAAAGGAGGAATTGAGATGCCTTTACGAATCGCTGGAACTCAACAACCCGAAAGTTTAACCCGTTCCTCGTCCCCTGCCCCACGCGGGGAGCTGGATTTTACCCAAACCTTGGGCCAAGCCCAACACCTGCAGCAAAAAGAACTTCAGGACTTTCTCAAACAATTCGATCTCCAAGGGAAAGCCCTCGCGCAGAGCTTTTCCTTAGGAGATTTGGCTGATTTCAAAACCATGGTTCGCTCCTTTTTGCGCTCGACCTTTGGTCAAAGCCGCCGACTCACCGAAGAAACCTTCTGGGATTTTCGGGGAAGACCCAAAGTTCTCGCCCGAATTCAGCAGATCGATCAGTCCTTGGAAGATCTCGGCAAGCAGCTTATCGAGACCCAAAGCAAGCCCCTTGATCTGCTGAAAAAGATGGATGAGATACGAGGGCTGATCATCGACCTTTTAGGCTAACCCTTATGGATTTGTGAATAAACTTTACATAAAGAGGTGCTCAAACATGCTGAACTCTAAGAATACCTACGAATGGTTTATTAAAGCCTTTCATCCAAAAAGTGGACTTGATTTGAATTTTTATAAACAGAACCAAATGCAACGGCGCATCTTCAGCTTTATGACTTCCCACAAATATGAAACCTTCCCCGACTTCATGAAAGCTCTCAACGAGGATTCTGTCCTTTACGACAGCTTTTTTAAACATTTGACCATCAATGTTTCACAATTCTTTCGGGATACTAACCAATGGGTAACCTTACGGGAAATAATCTTGCCGAAGCTCCTCCAGGGGAAAACGAATCTGAAACTCTGGAGCGCTGGGTGTTCGAGCGGCCAGGAGCCTTATTCTTTAGCTATAACTTTGCTGGAGTATTTCCCCCAGACTCACTTCAGTGTGCTCGCGACCGATATTGATGTGAATGTCTTGGCGCAGGCCAAAGCTGGGATTTATAAGCAAAACGATTTTGCCTCCACTCCACCCGAACTCCTGCAAAAGTATTTTACCTTAACTGACGGAGGGTATCAAATTAAAGATAGTGTTAAACGACAAGTTTCCTTTCAACGACAGAACTTACTGACGGATCGTTTTGCCAGCGATTTTGATTTTTTAGCTTGCCGAAATGTCGTTATCTATTTTACTGAAGAAGCGAAAGAAATGCTTTATCAGAAGTTTAGCCAATCCTTAAAGAGGGGAGGCATCCTCTTTACTGGAAGTACTGAGCACCTTTTTGGGATGAATAATTTAGGGCTGAAGCCGATGTCCTCTTTTTTCTATCAAAAACAGGAGTAACGACATTTTTTCCCCCTTCCCGCAAACAATTTTGTACACTACAATTAAGCTAAAGTTCATAGGATATGTCATAGGCAAAACGACGCAGAGAAAGGTGGGATTCTCTTGTTTTTCCACGAACGTCTAATTGTAGGTTACGTCCATAACCCTGAAAATGACTGTTTTGTGTTTCAGCTCTCGGGGGGAGAGGAGTTCCCTGTTTCCCAAGAGGAATTTGTGATTCACTGGCAAGAATACCGCGAATTTGAAGAGGAAAGAGCTTCTCAACACACTGAACGCTATCGTCCTTTGCCCGTTACCCTAGTCGTGCGTCGTAGTGTGCAGCTCTTCCCTGGAGACCCTAGTTTAAGGCGCAAACGCAAGTCAGCGTAGTTGAAAACTGACTCGAGCGTGAGCGCCTTTTTATTACTTAAATTTAATAAAGAAAACCCAGCTTTCGCCGAGCATAGCGAGAACGAAAGCCGTTGGTTGCACTTATGCTATCTGCCCTAAACTTATACTTTCTTACGAAAATGGACTACATTTTCATACCTCCCTGTGAATCGGCAGGTTCATGGAAGTTTCTGTTAGTATAAAGAAAACCCAGCTTTCGCCGAGCTTTGCGATAAAGAAGACTTGGCCAGCGCCAAAGCGATGGCCTTAGTCGCCTTATCCTGCCGGACTTAACTACTTGCATCGTAGGAAAGCGAAAGCCGTTGGTTGCACTTAGAGTTTATCTGCCAAAAATTTATACTTTCTGTTAGTAAAGTAAAGGCCCCTGGCATGGATTTCGCCGATCCACCAGGGGCACTTTCATTCTAAGATCAATATTTCAATTTGCTATCAGCATCTCATAAAACTCACTTCTCTATTTATGTTGGATAACCCTTCACGCCAACTCTGAGGCCTTTTGATACTCCGCCACAAATTCTTCGACAGGATATGTCATACCTTTTCCTTTGTACTCCAGAGAAACTTGCTGAGCTGAAGGGTTGTACCCAATAAACTTCATCCCAAGCTGTTTCGCCATTTTCGCCAGTTCAATTCGCGCGCCTCTTCCTAGATCCTGAAAATTCATGTTTCGCACACGCCCCTTTTACCGTTATTCTGTCGCAGGTAATTTTAAGGGTTACTGGAAGTACATATTCAATTATCCGAGTTGAATTTTGTTTTCTTAAAAGTCTTCTTCGGGTAGACAAACCCTGGTTGAGCGAATCTTCAATCGCACTCTAACCTTATTTCAATAATATCTTATTCCGCACATAGATGCAACTTCTATCGTCTTACACCAATTAAAAATCTATCAATCCTAGAAATTCCTATTCTGCCCGAAAAGTCCAAGGATAGAGATCCCAATGAGAATTAGACAGCTTCCTAAAAGCTTAGGAAAATTCACCCCTTCATGTAAGAAAAACGCACCATAAAAAATAGCAAGAACATAACCCAAGGCGACCATAGGATAAGCATAACTAAGTTCCCACTTCGAGATCACAACCAGCCATAATATCGAACTAATCCCAAAGCAAAAAAAGCCTGCGAAGATTGCGGGCGTAAAGATAATACCTAAAAGCTGTCGCCAGATATTTTGAACGGTGACCCGACCATATTGAACCATTCCGACGCGAAAAAGGAACTGTCCAGTAGCCCCCAGAAAAATGGAGAAAAGCGCGATCCCCAAGGAACGAAAATCCATAACCAAACTGTGCACTTCCTTAAAATCAAATGAAAAATAAGGTGTAAATCTTCGTAAAAAAATATTTTCCCCAGTGATTCTATAAAATATACCCAACATTATTTTCCGTAATCAAGAGCAATGTCGGATTGAGGAATGAATTTATGTTGCTCAAAATCTCGTCCTTGCACGGTTACCTTGCTGCCGCCAGCCTTAACTATGAGCCCTTCACTGGCTTCCGGAGTAGCCTGACGCACGCGGGTAACTGAAGAGTCTCCAAAGAGGGTAAACGTCTCATGGACGACTGTTCCGGGTGCCCCTATCTTCAAGTGCAGATGACCCGAAAAGAGGATAACTTGAGGATAAGATTCCAGTATATTCACCAATTTCTCGTGCTGCATGACATATTGCGATTTGATAGGAGAATCACTATTGGCCGTAAACACAGGTTGATGGAGAAAAACGAAGATGGGCTTTTTCGGATCAGCGTTCTCCGCCAGCTTTTGTTCTAGCCAAGCAAGCTGTTCTTCAGAAAGATACACCCCATCTCCAATATTTGGGTCAGACATGGCCGACTTCTCAGAGCCAAGAAAAATAAAATGATAGCCTTTAATCATGCTGTCGGCATAGACTTTATCTCGCCCTGAAAAGTTTAAGAAACGTTGAACGGCCTGTTCATCCGTATCTCCGTTTGGAAAGGTATCCTTATTCCAAGCGTCTGAATTCGGTTCATGATACGCTTTATAAAATTCATGGTTGCCAATCGTGAAGAGGATTGGCGTAGTCTGAGTAGTACCTGAGCGGACATTCTGAATCAGTTGGTTTAACGACCTATAGTCTGCCGGCAAACCATCTCCAAGATCCCCATTAACCACGATTAAATCGAGGGGGGATTGTTGAGGGTCCAGTAAATCGCTAAGCGCATTCTGAACCTTAGACTGAGCTATTTTGTCAGTAGACCGAACATGGAGATCACTGATGACAGCGAAGCGCAATTCCGTGCTGGGCTCTGTGTTACGACTGATCACGGGAAGTACAGGCTCTGGCTGAGACTGGGGATTTTTCTGCGCCACATCATGTTTTATTCCAGAAAATGGAGTCCCTAGGAAACCTGAATTGGCGACGACGAGGATCAGAAGAATGACTAGGCTTATAGCCAAAACTACGGAGATTTTAGGGTAAAAAGCATTCCTTCTTTTCATAATTCACCTTCCGACCCAATTAACAAAAGTCAATTTAAAGAACCTTTAGTGGTTTTACAGTGGGGCCCTCAAGAATTTCTCCATCCACTGTATACCTTGAGCCATGGCAGGGGCAATCCCAAGAATGTTCCGCATTATTCCAGTGCAGTTCACAGCCTAAATGAGCGCAGGTAGTATCGACAGTATGCAGCCTTCCCTGTTCATCTTTGAAAACGCCAACCCGCTGGCCCTCTTTTTTCTCCACCTTCCCCTCACTGGTCTCAACCTCGACCTTCTCCGGAACAGATTTAAGTTTACCTGATATTAAATTCGCGGCTACATCGGCGTTTTGGACAAGAAATTGAGTTGCTGAAGAAACCGTGGTCATCCGGGAAGGATCATAGACTTCTTCCCAAGGAGATTCGCCTTTGACAATTAAGTCGCGGAGAAGCAACCCAGAAACCGTGCTGTTCGTCATCCCCCATTTCCGAAATCCTGTCGCCACATAGAGGTTGGGACTTCGCGCAGACATTCTCCCGATATAGGGTATATCATCTAGGCTCGTACAGTCCTGGGCCGACCAGCGGTAAGGGAAATCTTCGACGGTAAAAAGCTGCTCCGCAAAATCCATCAGATCCTCATAGTGTTTTCTAAGGTTCTCTCCCTGCCCCGTCTTATGCTTCTCCCCCACAATCAAAATCCGTTCACCCTCCGTAGTCGGCAGGGAGCGAAGAGAACGAGCAGGCTCCTCAGCATTGATATAGATTCCGCCCGGAAATTTTTCTTGGGCTTTGGCCACCACTGCGTAGGCTCTTTCCGTGTATATCCTAGTAAAATAGAGCCCTGGAAAGAAGTTGAAGGGGTAATGCGCTGCCATAATAACATGGGTCGCTGTCACTTTATTGCCCGCGGCGGTTGTTACCGTATAGGGGCCCTCCCCTTCCCCCCCGAGATCCACCACTCGGGTCTGTTCAAAAAGGGATCCGCCTTTGTCCACAATTTTTTGGGCTAATGCGAGTAAATATTTACGCGAATGAAACTGGGCTTGCTGGTCAAAGCGTACCGCTCCCCGGATTTGTATAGGGAGTTCCAACTTCTTCTCAAAACTGGCCTTAATTCCTAATTCTGATGCAGCCTTAACTTCATCTTCGATTTTTTGAACATAGTCGTCAGACTCCGTATAGATATAGGCTGGCTGCCAACTGAAATCACAATCAATTTGCTGCTCTTCGACTAGCTTCGCCACAAAGCGGAGGGCAGATTCGTTGGCCTCAGCATATTGCTTTATTTTCTCCTGACCCAACTTCTTTTGAAGCTGAGCATAAATCAACCCATGTTGGGAGGTGAGTTTCGCTGTCGTATGGGCACTCGTACCAAGAAGAATCTGATCAGCCTCTAAAACGGCCACCTTCAGCCCTTCCTGACTGAGGAGATAGGCTGAGGTAATCCCCACCATTCCTCCCCCCACAATCGCGACATCGACTTTTAGATCCTCTTGCAGTGCGGGATAATTCGTCCCCGGTGTTGAAGCAATCCAGTAAGAAATCGGGGGATTTATAAACCGTTTATCTGCAGTACTCTGTTTATCGCCCATTGCACTTAACAACCCCTTATCAAAAAGACTTTCGATTAGCTTTCCCATTTTTTTCTGATCTATAGCAAGTAAGAAAAGAATAAGTCAGCCTATTTGGGTTTGTGGTAAAATGAGTCAAACGTAAGTTTTGTGTGGAGGTGTTACAATGCATCCCTATCGGAAACTTTATTTTATCTGGTTTTTCGATGATGAGGAGGGATATGGAATTGAGGTTTTGGGAGAAAGACAGAAAACAAACACTTCGCCAGCAACCGAAGAGTGTTCGAAATTTTATACCGTTGTGAATTGGACTTTTGGACTCGGAACCAAGGCCAGGGATTTACGAAGAACTTGGGGAGATTTCACCGCAAATTTGGTCGCCGAAAATCAAGGGATTATGCCGCCCGAAATCGAAGAAATCGTTTTGCATTTTAATGTTCAAGAACAAGTTCTTGAGGGAGACTTAGATAAAATCCAGAAACGGTTAAAGATGTTATAATTTTAATTCTTAAAGATAAGTTCGTTGAATATTCGTTCAAGAATTTAAGCACCCTAGGTTTTGAGAATCTTCATTAAAGGGGAAATAAACGATATGAAGCGAACCCGTAACCCAGTTATTCTCTCTTGTATTCTATTCCTAGGTCTTACGCTTGGGGTGGTAATCGGCTGTGCTCAAACTCGAAATCCTGGGGCTCAGTCTGTCCCACCTTTAACCCAAGCTTCGTCTCCTGCCGGGAACCATGAATCTGCAAATAAGTCCCCTGAGAATCCAACTCCACCAGTGCCATCAACACAACCCCATCAAAAAACAGAAACTTTCCCCGTAATCTATTATCACTCCATCAAGATATTGCCAAAAAATGAACTGGGTATGCCACCTGAAGAGTTTGAAAAACAAATCGCTTATTTAGCGAAGCAAGGCTATCATAGCATTACTACTTCGCAGCTCTATAATTATTACACGAACAAGGGCTCACTTCCAACGCACCCGATTCTGATTACGTTTGACGATGGGTATATGGACAATTACACAACCGCTTTACCGATCCTCCAAAAGTACGGTTTCAGTGCTACGCTTTTTTTGATCGTGGGCAAGGTCGGGGATCAAGATTGTCTGACCTGGAAAGAAGTTAAGGAGCTTGACAAAGCGGGTTGGGATATCCAAAGTCATACCTTGACTCATCCTGATCTAACTATCCTTAGCCCTAAAACTCTTCAACATGAGCTCGCGGATTCAAAGGCGACCTTAGAAAAAGAACTCGGCACACCGATTCATTTTTTTGCTTACCCAAGCGGTAAACATAATGATACCGTTCTTAAGGCAGTCAAGGATGCAGGATCTCTTATGGCCTTCAGTACCCTAAAAGGCTGGACTAGCGAAACCATGAATCCCTTACTTGTCCATCGAGTCTATTGTTATGCCTCCATGGGCATCACCGAATTTAGCCGAAGGGTATCAAATCCTAATTACTAAAAAGGATGCCCCTTGTTGAAAACTTTTCTTTCAACCTGGAGCATCCTCTCTTTTTAGCAGCGATAATTATTATTCAGCAAGAATGTTCTTCTTCTTAAGAAATTCCTCTTCCGAGACTTCTCCTCGCGCATAACGTTCTTTCAAAATGTCTAGCGCCTTATCATTTCTTCGGTGACACTTATGGGTAAAGTCTGTTTTATAGTCCCAGACTAAGTACAACCCAATGAGGAAAATGAGGATTCCCATCATCTTCACACCTCTCTTTCACTTAAAGATTACACGCATCAATGTATGGTTAATTCGGAGCTTGATTTTGAGTTGCCGGTGGATTTGGTGTTTGAGTCTCATTTTGGTTGTTTTGATTTTGATTCCGGTTTCGGAAATTTGGACTTTGATTGAAGCCCTTTTGCCGCGGGTTTTGAAAACCATAATTGCCATTTATTCCATGCCGGTTGACAATACTACTCCCCGCATGAAATGCGCCCAATCCGCCGCGTTCAACGTAGCGGAAGGCAACCGAACCAACAGAAACACCTAACCCTAAAACCATCAATAAGATTCCGCCCACCAATTGTCTTTTCTTCTTTTTCGTAAAAATTCCTCCTCTCATTGAGATTCGCCTTAATTATAGCGCGTGTATAAATCAAGGGTATGAACTATCTGTGAAATACTTATTAAGATTTTATCGAGATTTTCTCAAAACAAAAGACACCTCATTGAGTAAATTCCCAAAAGGTGTCTATACTGCCTTTATCTCGATATTTCGATATTTCCATATTTCCATATTTCCATATTTCCATATTCTATTCTACTCATTCATTTTGTTTTACAATGAATCTTTCGATAAAGCATAGTTCGATGAATTCCAAGTCGACGGGCTGCTTCACCCACTTTGCCATTACATTCATTTAATATTTGGTTTATATACTCCACTTCCACTTCTTTTAAAATAACGTTTTGAATTTAGAAGAATTATGATTAACCCCGGCCATACCCACTCCTATTCTGGTACAACCGCTCTTGAAAATGCCCATACGCATTCTTATGGTGGGCGTACCTCTTTGGCGGATCTTGCACATCTATTCAATAAAGCTTATGGGTAAAGGTTACCCTACCTAGAGCTCTTTCATTGATTTATCGGACAGAATTTGTCATTCCAAAAATAGGAAAAGACAACCTCGGAGGGTTGCCTTTTCCACATGTAAAATGGATATTTGATAGCAGTCATTTCGTTAGTTGTGGGGCAAGAGAAAAGCCCCAGCGGTTATCCTCTGCTGGAGCTTTTGCATTCTGCTATTTCTATATTACCATCGTACAGCTGTACTACAGTTTCATTGACCTACTAAACATGACCTGAGCATAATTCTCAATGTCATTAGGCGTAAGCATATTGTATTTTTGCTTTACAGCGGTAAAATACTCACCGATAGTCTCTTTACTAATTATGCAGTTAGAATGTGCGTCGGCAGGTAGGTTACCACGCGTTTTAATCCATGGTAGTTCAGAGTGCGTAAACTGCTCTAATATTTTTCCACTGTAACAGCAGAAGTTCTGAATAACACTGTCAATAACAGCTTTCTCCGCATCTGTAAACACAGAAACGTCAAACTCATTGTTACTTTCAATGGGGTCAAAGCGGTAACCAGAATAATGGTTGTAAATTTCTCGATAAACTGGGCCGTGCACCCAAGCTTCACAATCCTCAGTAAACATGAAGCTGTCCATAAAAGCATAGTAGACACCCTGAATATAATATAGCACTTTCTGCAATGCCAACGGCGTAATGTCTTCGCACTGAAACAGCAGGTAGTCGATTACATCATCTACTTTGGAATCAACAGTTATTTGCCCACCAAGCAATTCTACTGTAGCGCGTTTGCTCTTTTCATATGCAGTTTGAGATTTCAAATTCCCTTTATTTTCTTCCAGCATCGACAGGTAAAAAGCCGGTTCATCATAAATTCTCTGTAGTACATCGGAATATTGCTTTGTCGGCATATCGCCGTCGTAATAACGGGTAAAAGTCATTTCTCCCCAACCTAAAAGTAAGGAGAGCGGACGTTTTCCAATGGTATACTTTTGTGGAATCTCCAGGATTTTTTCAAGCGAGATGATACCGTTTTTTTGGCGGTAAGCATCGTATAACGCTTTCAGATTTTCATCCTCAATTTTGGCTACATATACTTCAGTACCGCATTCGGCACATATAGCTTTCTTTCCAATATACCTATATTCTTCACCTTTTAATGTTCCTTTTATAGAAACACTTTCCACAGCATAGGTGACATCTTTTCTGCATTCTTCGCAGAATGTCATTTTCTCATTCATAAATCGTCCTCCTTTCATTTTCGACCATTACCGAAAAAGGTAATTAATCGGCTTGTTACGCTTATGGAATGATATGACCACGACACGCTTTCCTACATTGAGATCGATAACATTAAATTTGGTATAAATATCTACCAACTCCTCATCACCCTCAAAGTTGAATAGCACGACCTGCGGACAAAAGACATATAAGATCTCATGTTCAAATCCCAATTTCGTGTTCTGCAGTGTATGACAGAAATCCTCCGACTGAATTTTTAAAAGAATCTCTTTCTGCTTTTTTTAGTAAGATTATATCCGTTTATAAAATCAATGTTTTCCTGTCTATTTTCATTTTTTGAAATAACAAATCGACTCTCTCTAACACAATCCTGTATTGTCTGCAAAACAGCGACAATCTGTTCTTCAGTATAGTTCTGATTGTAATGCGGATTCATTGCACCACCTCTTTATAGTACAATGATACTTTATTATATGCCAATTGTCAAAACAATATGCATCAATCGATTCACTTTCTTGATTAAAAGAGTGCTCTTTGCAACAACTAAGAATTAATTGAATATTACGGAGCAAATTGAGCCACTATTCCGGACTGTGAGAGCCATGTCTCCGGGTCTTGAGAGCCACCCTTCCAGATAGAGAGCCACTCTGGGGTAGACTTGACATGGGACCCTACAGCGGATGCTTCAATGGGTCGAGGGCTGTGGCTCCTATGATGTATTCCTCTTGGGTAAGCCCCATCCCTTAATATAGGGTAGCATCCGCTGTCCCCATATCAAGTCTTGATTTTAGGTCAAAAAAAGATGTGTGGATCAAGACACCGGAGGAGTGGCTTCATTTTTCCGGAGAGGTGGCTTAATGACCTCCGGAATAGCGGCTCTCGTGGACCGTAATATTCAATTAATCGAGAATTATCGATAAAAGATTCAAATTATAATGTACCCAGGGTGTTGGACACGGAACTGGAGGATCAAGATATCATGTACGAGAAAATTTGGGATTCAGATTACCAAGGTCTAATAACCTATCGTCAATACGCTCTAAAAGCGAATTAGCTCTTTAGGAAGCAACGAACGTTGCTTCTTTTTTATGCCCAAAAATAATAGACAACCGCTCGAAAATAAATCTCCAAACAGTTGTCTATTATATAGTCAGACTTGGACGGAATCGGTTTGCATATTTATGCATTCATATTCAGTCCCATAACTCATAAAGAGAAGCGAAGTTCAACCTGTAAGCCGGGTTTTGTACCTTCCTTGCGGAAGGTGATGATCATCTATCTTGGGCCGCTGTTACCAACAACCTCATGCGACCTTACCCGGGGACGAAACGGGCCGTTCCATATTCCCCCTATTCGGTCTTGCTCCAAGTGGGGTTTGCAGGGCCAACCTGTCACCAGGTTGCCGGTGAGCTCTTACCTCGCCTTTCCACCCTTACCGGAGTATTCTTACGAACACTCAGGCGGTATATCTCTGTTGCACTTTCCTTAGGGTCTCCCCCACTGGACGTTATCCAGCACCTTGCCCTATGGAGCCCGGACTTTCCTCAGAGGCGGCCTTTCGGCCCTTACCTCCGCGACCATCCAGTTGACTTCGCTTATCTATCTTACTTGATATTTAGATTTTGGTCAAACTATTCTTAATGGGCAGCTTACCAAACAAATCCTGAACTGAGATAATCCACAAGAATATTAACAATTTAGGACCATTTATTCACAGTTTTCATAGTTTATCCACAGAATGGAATGATGTTATCCACAAAACGTGGATAACATCATTCCATTCATATCAATCGTTTCTTTTTTCGTTTCGACGAATTTCTTCCATCTCGTCGTCGATATCTATCAACGCAGTCAGGAGCTTTGCCCTGTTTTCATTTGGGCCTGATAATTGCTTCATAAGCTTCTCACGGCCGACGCGTAAAACTTCAGAGCGACTCATTTAATTTTCCCCCTTTGAGTAGAAATTGTTAATTATACGTTCATTATATAGGTAATTTACCCAAAACCTTGTGATTCAAATCACACTACCCTTTAAATCAAAAATGTTTCAGAATTCTCCCACGACATCATCTTACACTATTCGACTTTTATTGTCAATTTATCTCATTTACTGTTTAATATTTCCATCATTCCCACGGTGATTGCATAGTTGAGCTCACTAAAATCTCGAGATGGGCTAAATTTTTCTGTCCCCGTAAATAATCGGCCAACGTCATAATCATGGGGGCTTCACTGGCAAAATGTCCGATATCTAACACAGCCATACCCGCTTCTCGCGCGTCTAGAGCGCCATGATGATCAACATCTCCTGTAACAAGAAGATCTGCTCCCTTAAAAAGGGCTTTGGTGATAAAACTGCCTCCGCTCCCATTGAGGATTGCAATTTTACGAATCTCTAGTTGAGTTTTTCTAGCTATTCGATACAGGTTCGAGGGGATGTCTACATGAACAGAGGCCTGTGTATGGAAAAACATTTTAAGCTTATCGACGATAGATTCTAGGGGCTCCGGGACTGGCAAATAGCCGACGACTCCATATCCTCGGTCTTCTGAAGCATGAGGTGCCAGAAATTCCATATTATCTAAACCAAGGGCTCTCCCAATCGTCCAACTGGAGGAGTACATCGATTGATCTAAATTTGTATGAGCTGCGTAATACGCAATTCCTTCTTTTAAGAGTTGAATCGGGATTTGAGCCGCTTGATTATCGGAACGTAGATTTTTAAGGGGTCTGAATATAATTGGATGATGTGCAAGAATAAGTTGGGCCTTCCGTTCCTTGGCTTCTTCTAAGACCTCTTGAGTGGCATCGAGGGTGAGCAGAATTCGCTCAACTTGAGTCGATGCATCTCCGACTAGGAGACCCACATTGTCCCATTCTTCCGCCCATGATTTGGGAGCAATCTTTTCAACTGTTTGTCCAATTAGACCGATGGAAACAGACATTTCGTCATCTCCTTCAATAATGAGCAGGTTATTTCCTGCTGGTGAATTTTCAAGCGTATTTCTTCCTTTTGGGACTTTCTTATTTCTTTAATCGCCCGTTGAAGAGGCTCATTTTGTTCTTGGATTAAGCATTCTAATTCAGAAACCGGTTGTTCTAAGATAAGTGGACCGAACTCCCAGAATACCCTCTCGAAGGCCTGATGTATCTCTATAAATTCTTTAGAATTTATTTTTAAACGTTGGAGCCATTTTTCTTTAAGCTCCTCAAGTGCTTGAAACGATTTTCCTCGTTGACGAGAATAAACCATAACGCTATAAATTCGGCCTTCCTCAGTGATTAGTCGTTCGTCCTGAAAAAGCCACCCTGAGTTCAGCAACGTTTTCCTAACCTTGCCTTCCGCTCCTTGTGGCTGCAAGATCAAGCTATTGACTTGAGACATTACTGATGGCCTCGCCTTAAAAATCTCGAGCATGGTATTCCCACCCATACCCGCTAA
>NZ_DATLJA010000003.1:0-32999 GCF_035539115.1 Desulfitobacterium sp.
AATATTGCCAAAAAGTATCTGGAAACTCTTAACGAGCAACCAGTAGTGGTGTTGGGTACGCCAAAGATGTACAGGTTTGACGGATGTTCTTTCGTCGCCTAGAATCTTGAAGCTCTCCATTTCAATGGAGAGTAGTTCACATACTAACAATGGGGTGAGTCGCAAACTCCGGCTCAATGCCGTGGATTAAGGGATAGGCAGTTTAGATGCTCGCAAGCGCGGTCAATAAACTCGAAATTTTTCAACCATGAGTTGAGCTTACAAGAATATCAAAGATTGAGTTATTGAAACGCTTCTCTCTATGCAATAAAATAAGGGCTGTCAAGGAGCGTGAAGATATGAAAGATGAATTGGCAAAAAATATCTGCAGATATCGTAAAGAAAAAGGGTTTACCCAAGAAGAGCTGGCTAAAAAACTCGGACTAACATTTCAAGCTGTTTCAAAGTGGGAAACAGCTCAGACCTTACCCGATATAACTTTGCTACCGAGGTTATCACAAGTATTTGGCATAAGTGTTGATAAGTTGTTGGGTTATGCTTCTTATGACAAACAAATAACCATCTATGAGGAAGAATATAAGACACCGGAATATTATTGGGGTGTTGAACCTTCAAAAATGTGTTTACGTGTACTTAAACTATTGCCACCATCCACGCATTTAAAACTACTCGACATTGGTTGTGGCGAAGGTAAAGACGCTGTATTTTTTGCAAGAAATGGATACGACGTAACGGCGTATGACATCTCTGATGCTGGCCTTGAAAAAGCAAAACGACTTGCTGATAATGTCGGTGTTCAAGTCAAAGTTTTTAAAGCGGATATCTTAGATTTTCGCTTAGATACTCGTTTTGATATTCTTTTTTCAAGTGGTGTTTTTCATTACATCAAACCTCAATTGCGCGAAGAAATATTAAGCAACTATAAACAGTTTACCAATCCTAATGGGCTGCACGTTCTAAATGTATTCGTAAATAAGCCGTTTATAGCTCCAGCTCCTGAAAAGGAGCCAACTGCGTGTAATTGGACTTCAGGTGAAATATTTACGCATTATCATGATTGGTTAATTCAAGAATGTTCAGAAGTAATTTTTGACTGTAATTCCTCTGGTATACCCCATCAGCATGCAATGAATAAGATTATTGCTCAGAAATATAAATAAATAGAACCTTAAAGGTAAAAACACATATCACTAACAAATAAGACACTATATGAAAGATAACCACGACTTAAATTCAAGACGTGGTTATCTTTATGTTGATTTATTGTCTTGTAAAACAGCTTTCCACCTCAAAAATGAACTCTTTATTCTATTTTTGACTGAAGCCAGCTCTTGATATCCTCGATGACCTGTTTATCCTCTTCTGCGACCTCAAGAGCATTCAGGCCTTGGCTGATTTCTTCGCTTTTAAGGGGAATATCTACGAGGGCGGCAGCAATTTTCTCAATGAGATTGGCATTCATCGCATCCGAATAGATTTTCGATGCTGTGACTATACCCTTATGAAGAGTTAACCCCAGATCAATTCCACCCCAAGGAAAACGGGTTTCAAAAACCACATCAAATTGAGGCGTTTTGCCATAGAGCCAATCCCAAGAAGAGTATTTAGCATAAAGTGCCTTCAGATCATGATCGTTTTCTTTAATGAGGACAGGTTCGGGGCTTTCTCCGTAAATTTCCTGGAAGCTCTGTTTTAAAGTCTCTTTCATCTCGTCGATGGTCAATTCTGGCCGATAATTATGGAGATTGGTGACGCGAGACTGAACCGAATCGACCCCTTTGGAAACCATTTTTTCTTTGGAGACTTGGAGATAAGCGGAGACCTTCTGCACATCGACATCGATCATAATCGTACCATGATGGTAGGCCTTATCCCCTTCAAAGTAGAAGGCATTTCCCGAAAACTTTTTCCCATCTACCGTTAAGTCATTCCGTCCGGTAAATTCGGCGTCAATTCCCAGTTTTTTGGTTCCTTCAAGAATGACCTGGAGTTGTTTTTGAAGATCATAGAGAGAACGATCCATAATAAATGTGAAATTGAGGTTTCCTAAATCATGGAAAACAGCTCCCCCGCCGGAAAGTCTCCGAGCCAGTTTGCCGCCATCACCTTCAAGCTGGGCACAACGACATTCCTTCCACGCATTTTGGTTTCTGCCGATCACGACCGTATTCTGATTCTGCCAGAGATAAAGGATCACTTGATTTTTCTCGACATTGCGAAAGAGAAACTCTTCTAACGCCAAATTATGCCATGGGTCAAATGAGTCAGAAAGTACAATTTTGGTTTGGACAGGCTGATTCATAAAATTCTACCCCTCTCGCCATTCTAAATACAATGAACAATCACTTTTCATAATAACTTCTACCCTCGGATTTGTATAGGCTTACCGCCTCTCACTTGCACGAAGCTCTTATTACCTTTTCAACTTTGTCACATAGTTTGTCAGCTCTGCTGTCATCTCATAATAGTTAAAGGGCGTAATCAAATAAATCCCGTTAAAAACCTTCATGGCCTGATCGAGAAGGGCTTTGCTCATGGCTATTCCTTCTTGGCGAGCCTTTTCTCCTTTAAGCCCCTGCATCCGCTGCAGCGCTTCTTCGGAGAGTCTAATACCCGGAACCTCGTTGTGCAAGAACTCCGCGTTGCGCTGGCTGGTTAAGGGCATAATGCCAATGAAAACGGGAATTGAAAGATGTTTTGTCCCCTCATAAATCATCTGCAGAGTTTCACGATCGTAGATCGGTTGGGTCATAACAAAGTCCGCCCCAGCTTCTATTTTACATTCCAAGCGTTGAATAGCGGCTTCAAAGTTACGAACATAAGGATTAAAGGCCGTCCCCACAATAAATTGCGCCGAATGGTTTAGGGCTTGCCCAGAGAAGGAAATCCCTTCATTCAATTGCTTCGTCATTCGAATAAGTTCAAAGGAATTTGAGTCAAAGACAGAGCTTGCTCCCGGTAGATCGCCATAACGTGAAGGATCTCCAGTAATCACCAAAATCTGATGAATTCCCAGCGCATGCAACCCCATCAGGTGCGATTGCTGACCGATTAAGTTTCGATCTCGACATGCGACATGAATTAAAGGCTCGATACTATAACGTTCCTTTAAAAGCGCTCCTAAAGCGAGATTACTCATCCGTACATTAGCTAACGAATTATCCGCTAAGGTAATCGCAGCCGCTCCCGCAGCATCCAAAGCCTGACAGCCTTTAAAGAACCCCTCAGTATCTAGACCCTTGGGCGAATCAAATTCCACAATCACCGTATGCTCATCACGAACTCTTTCTAAAATCGTTCTTTGATCTTTTGTTTCATTTTGGGCGGGTTCCTGAGTATCACTCTTGGTTTGAAGGTGGGCTTTAGTTTGAGTTTGAGTTTGAGTCTGAACTTGGACTTGAGATTGAGATTGAAAATGAGCCTGATCCTTACTTTTATCTTGTGGGGTCTCCTTCAAATCTGGATTTACCCGTGCTACGGGTGATAATCCTTTAAGCGCCTCAGCAATTGTCCGAATGTGATCCGGCGTTGTCCCACAGCATCCGCCGATGACCCTAACCCCTTGTTCTCGTAAACGTAACGCATAGTCTGCGAAATATTCCGGTGAGGACTTGAAGGAAAGTCTTCCATCAATAAGCCCTGAACGTCCAGCGTTTGGAAAAATGGAAAGAATCGCACCTTCGGAGACTTGAGCTTGCTCCAACGTCCGAAGCATCTCCGTCGGTCCTAAGCGGCAATTCAGACCAATTACCTCCGCTCCTGCCTTTTGCAAAAGCTCAAAGCCCTGGGTCACCGTGTAGCCATCCCGTGTTCGACCAACCTGAGGAGTCGCCAAGTGAGCTAGTACTGGACGATCCGTGAGCGAACGAATCAACTCTAAAACGAGTAAAAGCTCCTCTAAATCCTCGAATGTCTCAAGCATAATGCCGTCAACTCCACCCTCAAGAAGGGCGGAGGCTTGTTCCTCATATTGAGAACGGAACGAAGCAAGCGGCTCAGTTCGGACTCGTCCGGCTAGAATTGAACCCATACTTCCTATAATAAACGTGCTTTTTCCTGTAACTTCAACGGCCTCTTGAGCAACCTTAACGGCTGCCCGGTTAATTTCTCCGACCTTTTGTTCCAATCCATAGCGGTCAAAACCGCGCGGTTAACCCGAAAAGTATTGGTCTCGATCAACTGAGCACCTGCTCGAATATATGATTCATGAACTGAACGAATTAAGGCTGGATTAGTGAGATTGAGTTCTTCATAACAGCTTCCCACGGGTACCCCAAACTGATAAAGGAGGGTCGCCATTGCTCCGTCCCCGATGACGATCTGCTGTTGAAGATGTTTCCTCAAATTGTCATGATTCATGTGCACCCTCCAATTTCCACTCTAGTATCTTCCTCAACTAGCTTTCTCTAATGTTTCAATCTATCTAATCTATCTAATCTATTTTTTACATTTTTTATGAAGTAAAATTTTGAAACAAGGAACCTGTCCTCTCGTTCCAGAAGGCCCTAAAGCACGCTAAAATACTTAGCCTCAGGATGAGCAAAAACGAGTGCAGAGACCGAAGCTTCAGGCTCCATCATCAATCCTTCGGTCAGCTCAATGCCAATATCTCCAGGCTTAATCAGACCGAGAAGTTTTTTTTGATCCTCAAGATCTGGGCACGCAGGATAACCGAAGGAAACGCGCAGACCTCGGTAACGTGCTCCTAACCGTTCTTTCATCGTCATCTCAACAGGATCTGAAATCCCCCAAGAATCCCGCATGATATGATGGAGCCGCTCGGCAAAACCCTCGGCCAGCTCTAGGGCAAGCGCCTGAAAGATATAAGACTCTAAATACGCCCCTTGTTCCATGAGTTCGGCTGCTACCTCACGAACCCCTTGTCCCGCTGTCACTGCAAACATCCCGAGATAATCCATTTCTCCGCTCGATACAGGGCGAAGGAAATCAGCAAGGCAAAGATACGGTTCCTTAACCTGACGTGGGAAGTGGAACCGCTCAATAATTTTGCCTTGATCCTTCGCGTCATAAATCAGGATTTCATCCCCCAACGATTGAGCCGGGAAAAACCGATAGATTCCTTGTGCCCGGACTTTACCGGTTTCCTTGGCTTCCTTAAACACCTTTTCAACGGTTTCGTAGACTTCAATCACTTGGGGGTCACCTTCAGCTAGGCGCTGTTCGACATCCCCTTTGATCCCGAGGTGTTTACCCAAGAGCATTTTCCGATTGATGTAAGGCCAAAGTTGAGCTAACGGATAATCCCGTAAAACATGCCGTTCTAGATCAGCTGGTATGACCGGAGAGATAGGTAAAATGGATGAGCGATGATAGAGTATCTTATTTTCTACGCAATCCGTACTTGCTAGATCTTCTGCTCTTTCTCCACTTTTTCCGCTTACTCCTGATCCTTCCTGGCTCTCGACCTTTTGTACACTTGAATTTGCTCTCACGTATTGATTGGCGAGCGCTAATCCCTTCATAGCATCCCCAGCATAGAGCACCGGTCCATCATACTCTGGGACAATCTTGTTTTCGACAAATCGTGCTGTCAGCGCTGCTCCGCCGGTAAGGAGAGGAATACGAATTCCGGCATTCTTTAAATCCTGAGCCGTCACGGCCATCTGCTCAGCCGACTTCACCAGAAGTCCTGAGAGTCCGATAGCATCCGGTTTCTCTTTTTCACAGGCAGCAATAATTTGCTCCGGTGAAACTTTGATCCCTAGATTGATCACCTCAAAACCGTTATTCGACAAGATGATTTCCAAGAGATTTTTGCCAATATCATGGACATCCCCTTTAACCGTTGCCAAAAGGATCTTCCCTTTCAACGCAGCGTCCTTTTTTTCGAGGTAGGGTTCAAGGTAGGTCACGGCGGCTTTCATAACCTCTGCGCTTTGTAAGACTTCGGCGACAATCAGTTGATTGGCGTTAAAGAGACAACCGACTTCTTCCATCCCTTTCATCAGGGGTCCATTGACCAGCTCCAAAGCGTTGTATTTGTGGAGGCCTTCTTCGAGGTCGCTAAAAAGCCCCTCTTTTGACCCTTCAACCACGTATTGCCCAAGTCGTTCCTCGATGCTCAAGTTTTTCTGTCCGGTCACCCTTGGCTTTACGGTTTTATTCCGATAAAACTCAGCAAAACGACTAACCGTTTCTTCATTCGTCTCAAAAAGAAGGGCATCGGCAAGTTTCCGCTCCTCTTCCAAAAGGGATGCATACCGAACCAGCTTTTCGGAATTGACGATGGCGTAATCCAAACCAGCCTTCGTCGTATGATATAAAAAGACCGCATTTAACACTTCCCGACCGGCTGCTGGTAACCCAAAGGAAACATTACTCACGCCAAGGATTGTTTTACACTGAGGGAACTCTTGCTTAATAAGGCGAATTCCCTCCACTGTTTCGCGAGCAGATCCAATATACGTAACATCCCCAGTCGCCACCGGAAACGTGAGTGGATCAAAAATGATATCCTCCGCCTGGACGCCCTGCTCCGTTAAAATTTCAAAGGAACGTTTAGCCACTTCTAGCTTTTTCTCTCGGGTTACTGCCATCCCCTGTTCGTCGATCGTACCGATGACTACCGCAGCCCCGTAGGTCTTTAAGAGCGGAACCACTTCTTTAAACCGGGCCAATCCATCTTCGAGGTTGATCGAGTTAATGATTGCTTTACCTTGGGAATGCTTGAGTCCTAATTCAATCACTTTGGAATCCGTGGAATCAATCATCAAGGGTGCTTTTACTTTGTTAACAACATAGGGGAGGAACTCGGCCATGTCCGCATACTCATCTCGGTCCGGATTCGCTAGGCAGACATCGATCACTTGGGCATTCTTTTTAACCTGGGCTCGCGCGATTTCCGAAGCTTCTTCAAAATGACCCTCAGCGATTAAATCCCGGAACTTCTTGGAGCCAATCACGTTCGTGCGCTCACCAACGATGAGCGGTCGGTTTTCATCTTCGGCATAGACCGGTTCTAAACCCGAAACAGCACTGAGATGATGCTCTTCGATCAGTCGTGGCGCATAACCTTGCAAGGCTTTCGCTAAAGCTTGAACGTGTTCAGGAGTAGTCCCGCAGCACCCACCCGCAATGTTTAGCCACCCTTTTTCAGCAAACCCGACCATCTTGCGAGCTAAACCTTCGGGCTCCTCATGGTAATGACCTTCTTCATCCGGCAAACCGGCATTCGGGTAACAACTCACGCCGCAGTCAGCGATCTGCGCAAGGGAGCGAATATGATCCCTCATAAACTCCGGACCTGTAGCGCAGTTAAGCCCCACAGATACCGGATGTAAGTGAGCAATCGAAACATAAAAGGCTTCAATATTTTGTCCCGCTAAGGTAGTCCCCATCGGTTCGATAGTCCCAGAAACCATCACAGGAAGCTCCAGCCTTTTCGCAGCGAAGGCTCTTTGGATCCCTGCTCCCGCCGCTTTGACATTGAGGGTATCTTGTGCTGTCTCAACTAAAAGAACATCTACTCCCCCTTCGATGAGGGCCATAGCCTGACGATAGTAGGCTTCTTCCAACTCCTCAAAGGTGACTCCGCCTGTTAAGGAAAGACTTTTTGTGGTCGGTCCCATGGAACCGGCCACAAAGCGTGGCTTATCTGGAGTGGAATAACGGTCTGCCGTTTCCCTGGCAAGTTTTGCCGCAGCTCGGTTAAGCTCCTGATCCCGCTCTGCAAGGTTATACTCAGCTAAAACGACAGTTGTTGACCCAAAGGTGTTCGTTTCAATCAGATCAGCTCCAGCTTCGAGATAAGCTTCATGAACGGAGCGGATCACGCCTGGACGCGTTAAGGTCAGAATTTCATTACAGCCTTCATATTCTTCTCCCCCAAAGTCAGCGACCGTAAGGTTTGCTTTTTGCAGCATCGTTCCCATCGCACCATCGAGAATTAAAATTCTTTTGGCCAATTCTTCTTCAAATCGTGTCTTCATTTATAACCCCTCATTTCCTTGTCTAAATTGATAAATATTGCGAATAAATATAAATTAAAAGCCCCTTCCCAATAGAGAAGAGGCTCGCAAAATCATATTGCAACTCCTCTTATCTGTCAGAAGAATACCTTCTGCAGGAATTAGCACCATGCTTAAACAGCTTCTTAACGAATACTGCAAGCTGGTTGCCGGGTTTCATTGGGCCAGTCCCTCCACCACTCCGGATAAGAGTCTTATTTAATTATTTATTAGGACATATTTAAAGAAGAAAAGTTTCTCTTAGGATAACAAGCGAGCATCAATCTGTCAACTGCCGCCGCTCAACAATGTCCTCACCTACCACTCTTCTTAAAAAGTGCTATAATGCAAATAACAATTTTTATAGAAGGCCTTAACAGTGTTTTTCATCTAATCAAGACGAAAGATTTAGATTACTGATTCGCATTATTCTAGATAGGAGTGTTCTTGTGAATATATACGATCTCTTCATGTCGCCACTTGAGAAAAGATTTCTTACAAAAATCAGAAAAAATATTATTCCCAGGGCTTTGGGTAATGTGCTTGAAATCGGTTATGGAACAGGTGTGAACTTCCAGTACTATAACCTTGCCACAGTTAAAAGTGTTTCTGCTTTAGATACGAAGTCAACTCCTGCTGTAAAGATAAAGGCAGAACTTCCCTTAAAATTTTTTGAAGGTCGGGCAGAGGATCTTCCCTTTTTAGACGAATCTTTTGATACTGTGGTTGAAACTCTGGTATTTTGCAGTGTAAAAAATCTGGACAACGCCATGAATGAAGTATTGCGCGTGTTAAAACCTGGCGGCATTTTTATTTTCATGGATCATGTACTACCGGAGAAAAAAAGCATGGCTTCCCTGTTCAAAGCGACCAATACAGTCTGGCCTAAAATCGCCGGAGGATGTAATTTAACAAGGGAACCGTACAAGCTCATCGAAGCATCCGGCCTTGTCATTGAGCAATCCGGAAGATCCGGTCATGATATATTTCGCTGGGGTATTGGAAGAAAGGCTTAAATAGTATGGAAGATAAGTCCAAGATATAGTCCCTAATCCTAAAACAGCAAATAACTAAGCTTTTTCATGCTTAGTTATAGCCAGTGTCAACTTAAGCTGTGCCTCAGCTTTCCACATTACTACGATTCACCTGTAAAGCGGCCTGATACGCTCGTACTTTCGACTTTTCAAATGATATCCGCACTTTCTGGATCTCCTTTTCGAGTTGAGCCACTGTGCTTGCTTGATTTTCCTTTTGCGCCAGACGCCATTCTTTTTCCAACTTTACTAAGCGTTCCGTATTCTCCCAATGTTCCAAGTAGGCTCGCTTTTGTTCTATGCTAAGATCATCCATCTTAACACCCCCCAATACTGTCGGTCACTTCATCGCTTCCCAGACTCTTCCACTGTTCCATTCCCCCTACCAGCACTTTCACTTTGTAAGGATCATAGCCCACATTAATTAGATTCTGCCAAGCTGTGAAGGCCCGGGTACCATTTAAGCATACCAAAATAAGCTCTTTATCTTTAGGAACCTGGTTTAAACTCTGCTCTAACTTGCCCAGCGGAATATTAAATGAAGTGGGTACGTGGCCTGTGGCAAATTCATTGGGCTCGCGGACATCAATCACGGCCCAATTCTTATTATCTTTAATTCCTGCATCCAGTTGACTGGCTGAAATCATGGATTCAGGGCTAAGGCTTGAAGTTTCTTCCGGTTGGGATACTAAGCTTTGTTCAATTGGCGGTGTCCCCGAATTCTCTTTACCTTGCTCCTTTGTCTCGGGTTGAGTTCCGCAACCACTTAAGAAGAGACTTATTCCAAGTATAAGGGGAAAAACAATCCAAATTTTTGTAGTTTTGCAATCTTCTTTCCCCCACACCGTTTTTTTCATTTTTCTTCCACCTGCCTTCAAGTGCATTTCTCGTTTAGCCTATGCCTAAAGGAATTGTAAATTTCGCTCCATTTAACTTTCGATACAAAAGCCATTTACCCTGTTCATTCCGAACATAGGGGAGCTCTTCCCCTTGAGCCGTTAGCAAAATTTCATTGGTATTTCGTTTTTCGGAAACAATAGAAACTTATAGACGGGACAGAATGAAGCCATTCCCGCTATAAGTAAAGTAGATCGGCCGAGTTTCAGTAGACTTCTCCAAGTTAGCTTAATATTTCTTGGATCCATCGTACTTTCTTCTTTTACCACGAACTTACTCGAATATCTTCATGTCAGGCTCACTTAGAGAGCTCTTCTTCTTCCTCAGTTAAAAACTCGCGTAATAATGTCGCTCCACCATGGTAAAAACCTGTCTCAGCTTCTTTTTCAACACGCTCTATAAATTCAAATACCCAAGGTTGTAAGTGCGTCTGAAAAAAGTTGACCTGCCACTCTCGTAAAGTTTTCTGATCCAGACTCTGCGCTTGCGAGCGTCGCTGACACAGTTCAGCCATAAAGAAAAGTTCGACTGCAATATGGTCGGGAAGCAAATCCCACCCCTCGGCAAACTGGATATCCCACTCCTTGAGAATGCGTTGCATATCTTGAGCAGGTTCCTGCCAGAGTCGGCCAAACGTTCCATCGATATTCCGGTGGGTATAACAAGATTCATACGGAAAAGTTTGACTCGGACCTGGTACTATGAATAAACGATCATAATCAAGTTGGATTTCCTGATGGTATCCCGGACTTTTGAGTGCTTTCTCTAGATCGCTTAAAAGCTCAGTTTTTCCTTCAGACTGGGGAAGTCCAATTTGAAGCTGATTCTGGAAATAGGGATTCAGCCAAGTTTCATCCGTCTTGCGGGCGATCAGACTCGCAAAAAGATTATAGAGGACTGCACGGGACATCTCATTTTGAATTTCTTCAGAGGCTGTTTGTAAAATATCCGTATGTTCCACGCTAAGTATCCTCCTATTAGTCAAAATTGCTTGCTTAATTTATTCTGTTTTCACTTTTTATTGGGCAAGGACAGTGCAGGGGTTTTTCCCTACACCATCCTTAGCAAAATTAATCCTATGCTTTTTCAACTTTAACGTGTGAATCATAGAAGGAGCAGCTCCCGCCGATCTTATCTTCCAAGCAAACGTTCCCGATCGAATCATCAAGACGCATCGCGTAGTTGATATTCACACCTTTGCCACGGCTCTTATCTCCGGCAACGGTTTTGCCGTCAATAATCGTATCCGCCGAACCATAATTCCAGTGACCATAACCCACACAAGCACTGACCACACCAGGACGAATTCCCGGACGGAGGCGAAGTTTACCGATGACACCCTCTTTGCTTGTAGGCCCGCTGACCCGAACCGTGTCCCCGTCCTTTAGACCGAGTTTTTCTCCTTCTTCATTGTTCATCTCAATAAAGTTTTCTGGGAGAATCTCCATCAGCCAAGGAGCGCTGACTGTACGGCTGTGAGAATGAAAGGCCGGTTTATACGTCGTTGCAATAAAAGGATACCCTTCATCCTTAATTTCTTGATCTTTGGCGTTCATAACGGGCAAGTAGAGCGGGAGTCCATCAAAATTCTTACCGGTCATGGCATCTTTGGTCGTGGCCACTTGCTCCGCGTAAATTGTACAGAGGTTCGCAACTTTGTTTTTCATCATAAGACCATCGTAAGCACCACTGGCATCAAAGACTCCACCACGATCCAAGATATACTTGATTTGCTCTTCTTCCGTTGCACCGGGGATTTTACCGGATTGGCTAGCGAGATTAGCAACCATCTTATAGTACCAGTCTTCTTCCTTGTTTAAGGGCATACCTGAACCAAAACCATTATCCCCGAAGCCTGAAAGCTCCATTTTCTTAGCAATGTCAATCATCATATTCTCAACCGATTTAGCTTGAGGCAACGCATGTGTCATCGGTTGTCGAACTTCGGCGACCATGCCTAAAATCGTAGGCCCCGCACCTTGAGCGCACCACTGTTCCATATAAGTGACATCTGGTAAAATATAATCTGAAAACATAGATGTATCCCCGATTACGATATCTGTCGAAATAAAAAGCGGGATTTTTTTGGTGTCTTTTAGAGCAGCGATCAATTTATCTTTAACTGCAGGAATAGAGTAAGCTGGGGTTCCCATATGCAGCCAAAGAATCTTACAGGGGTAAGGATAACCATCGACCACACCCGCTACAACTTCTTGATAGACATCTTTGGTTAAAGGGAACCAAGGACGTTTGGCCGGATATCCATTTTTCTTGAACTCGGTCGAATCTTCATATTTTGCCTGGTCACGGGAAATCCGGATTCCTGTGGGTTTAACAGCTCCAGGATGAAGCTTCGCGACCAGGTAGCGGCCGTTCTTGTCACCCATATAGCTTAAAGTACTACCACCGGATTGATAGCCTCCACGATGATCGACATTTCCCACAAGCAAATTCAAAACACAGATCGCACGACCGGCTTGGAAGCCATTCGTATGCTGGACAGGCCCACGATAAAAGTCCGCAACAGCAAGCTTCCCGTAAGACGTGAATTCATCCGCAACACGAATGATTTGTTCTTTAGGAATATCACAAATCTTCGCATAATCATCCAAAGACTTCTCTTTAGCCCGTTCGCTTAGTCTTTGGAAAACAGTCTTGCAAGCAATCGAGTTCACAGTGGCTTCACCCACAAGATCTGCAGTATCTACTTTCCCTGCAAGTGTCGGAACTCCACCCACGAGCACAACATAATCATCCTTCGTGCCACCCAAACCTGCTTCATCACCGCGTAGGTACTTGCCAGTGTCCGTGCGTACAAGATATGTCGCATCCGACCAACTGCTTTCCCCTTTCTTTGCTGCAGCGTCCTTCGAAGGAGCTTCAAGGAAAGCTTTATCATAGCGTTTATTATCAATAATCCATTGAATCATGCCCAAAGCAAGAGCAGCATCGCTGCCCGGAAGAACAGGAACCCAGATATCCGAATGGGATGCTGAAACTGAAAAGCGAGGATCAACTGTGATCAACTTTCCGCCCTTCGTCTTGAAATTCGCTAACTTGCGACTTAAACCATTCATTGGGAAGTTCGCTTCACCGTAGTTCGCTCCAAAGTTCATTATCAATTTAGCATTTTCAAAGTCAGGCTTCAGATGGTTTTTCGTCGCAAAGGTTTGAGCAGATGCAATGTGATGGCTTTGCTCACATACTGTTGTGTGCTCAAACCAGTTAATTGTTCCAAACGCATTATTAATAAATCGTTTGGTCAATTCTGCCCGGGCATTCTCAATCCGGCCAGCTAAGAAAACAAATTGATTGGCTTTCGGGCCCAATTCTGGAGCATCAGGATCAATCGGTGTCGTAATATCTCGAACCACTTTTAACCCTTCAACGTTTCCCTCACCGAAAAGATCCCCACCTTCGATAATATCTTTATAAGCTTGATCCCAGCTAATGGCTTGCCATTTGTTTTCGCCCCGTTTACCGGCACGTTTCAGAGGCTGTTGCACACGCAAGGGATCATAAAGGAGCTGCAAACCCGATTGACCACGAGGGCACAGCTTACCTGCGACCTTGCGGGCTTCTTTGGGATCGGTAGCATAAGGAACAGGATTATCCAAAGTCATAGGGCTGTATGGATTACCATCCAGTTTAAGAACTATCCCGTCCTTAACTTTGCCTCTTAAGCTACAGTCACTCCGGCAGCCTAAGCAAACCGAATGCACAAATTGAACGCTCGGATCAGTATCTAACGTATCTTCTGTCGGGGAACCTTGTTTCCAACTTGGGATTTCAGTTGATTTCGTATCGGCGAAAGCAAGTGGCGCAACCGCCATCGTCGTTCCTAAGATAGTGGCACCTTTAAGAAAATTTCTGCGGGTTGTCATATTATTGTTCTACCCCCTTTGATACTGGAATCGACTTCTTTTCCTCGGCACCGGGGCGGTTCATCGGTAACACAGAGTAGAGTATGGTAAGAACCACCGCGGCAGCAACGGCAATACCAAGAATGATGGTGATGTCGCGGCCAGATGCTACATACTCAATGATTTTGCTTCCGGTTAGAGGAAGTTTTTGACCACCAATCACAAGATTAATCCGCATCGCCAAGACGCCTATAATGGTGAGAATGGAAGAAAGAACAACCAAGGGTATATTTTTACGAGCTTTTTTGGAAAGCATAAGTAGAAATGGAACTAACAGACCGAGAATATTCTCAAGCCCTAAGAAACTCCAGCCCTCATTATGCAAGAGAAAATATCCTGCTGCATAACCGGATTCGCCTGAGTACCAAAGAACAATAAAGTAGATCACCATCAAGGTACCATCAACTAGGATAAACCACTTCATTAAATTAGCCATATCACTGATCAAAGCCTTAATATCATCACCAAGCTTGCCGAACTTAAATTTTTCAACCAACATCAGGACGATGATGAAAAGACCCGTTCCAGAAACCATAGCTGACATAAGAAAAATGATCGGCATAAGAGGGGTATGCCAAAAGGCACGGGCTTGAACATTACCCAGAATAAATCCCGTGTATCCGTGAACAAGAAGTGCTAACGGTACGCCAAAGGTACCAAAAATCTTTTGCTTTTTCTTATCATTAGCTTTAGCAGCTTCAGACATATCCTTTTTTCCGAAAAGTAAGAACTTATAAATAGAGGCTTTCATTCCGCCCTTGTCAAGACCATTCACCATGTCTTGACGGAACAGATACCAGGCATAGAACATCAAAACAACAGGATAAAGGATTAAGAGATAGATCCCCCAAGACATCGCGGAGGTTGGGTTCACAGAGGTAAACAAATTCAGGAATCGTCCCGGCTGTGCGAGGTCAAATAATAAGTGTAAGGGTGCAAAAGCCAGGAGTATGATAGCCATGATGACCCCAACCTTGGAAACTTTCTTATACTTTTCAATTCCAAAAACTGTTCCCAGACTGGTCAGGATAAAGGAGCCTGCACTCAACCCCGTGTAAAAGAAGTAGAGAGCAATGAGTAAGCCCCAGTAAATTTGATGTGGAGTATTGAAAAAGTGCACAGTGCTCATTATTTCTCACCTCCAGTGACAATTTCCAGGAGATTCGGACGCAGTGCCTTTTCATCCGCTTTGATATAATAGGTCTGCGGACGATTATTCGTTTCCGGTTTGCTAACCGTTACCGCATTCGTGGCTATGATTTTGGCGATCTCACTATTGGGATCATTAATATCACCAAAAACCCGAGCACCCGAGATACAGGTGTTAACGCAGGCAGGTTGCAAGCCGACCTCAAGCCGTTCATGACAATAGGTACATTTTTCGGCCGTATTCCGCTCGGGATTGATAAAACGAGCGTCATAGGGGCAAGCCGCAATACAATACTTGCATCCGATACAACGATCATAGTCTACAAGGACGGTCCCATCCTCTAACTGATACGTTGCCTTTACTGGACATACATTGAGGCAGGAAGGATTCTCACAGTGGTTACAGAGCCGGGGCAAACGATGACGGGAGACATTGGGGAATTTGCCGGTTTCAAGCTCTTCAACCCAGTTACGGAAGACACCAAGCGGCACATTGTTTTCACTTTTACAAGCCACTTGGCATGCATGACAGCCCACACATTTGCGCAGGTCAATCACCATGGCATACCGTTTTCCCATTTTCTCAACTCCTTTATTAATTTCGTTGGCCACCTTCGCCAAATACGGGCAGGCGCAGAAATCTCTTTCCACACCCTATCGGTCCAGTTTTTAAAAACAGAACTCGGAGGCTGGTGAATTATTTCACCTAATAATATTTTAGTTGTTTCAAACTAATCATAGTAGAAGGGAAACTCCTAAAAACTGTTCTCTTTCTCCTGATAAAAGAGAGCCTTATGTCGGGATTTCCCCGACATAAGGCTCTCTTTTAGCTAAATACCATTAGGATTACTCAATTATTCCATGATCCAACGCATACCTCACGAGGTCAGCGCGTTTTCTCATTTCCAGCTTTTCCATTAACCGTGCCTTATACGTCTCCACTGTTTTGACACTGACATGAAGCATATCAGCAATTTCTTGATTCGTATGCCCTAAAGCGAGATAGCGCAGGACCTCTGTTTCACGGTCACTTAAATGCTTGACTTTCTTATCCCTTGTTTCTAAAACCTCGGGGCCGACCAACTGACGGTAAACTAAGGCCGTTGCCATGGACGGGTAAATGAACATCTCTCCGCGCGCCACAGTGCGAATGGCCGAGAGCAACTCAACGTCGGCCGCCTTCTTTAAAACATACCCTTTAGCTCCCACGCGAAGAACTGCTTTAAGGTATTCTTCATCATCATGCATAGTGAGCACCAAGATTTTAAGATTTGGATGGATCTTCATCAGCTCTTCGATACAATCCACGCCGTTTAACTTCGGCATCGTCAAATCAAGAAGGAGCAAATCGGGCAAAAGAGTATTCACTTGAGTGATTGCTTCTTCCCCATCGGAAGCCTCGCCGATGACTTCAATATCCGCCTCGGCATTCAACAACAACTTGAGCCCTGCTCTCAAAACCGCGTGATCATCAGCCAAGAGAATTCTTAACTTTTTCTCCAATTTAAAGGCTTCCTTTCTTAATCTTCGAATTCCGTTCTGGCAGGGACTTTAATAAAGACCGTCGTTCCATAGCCCAGCTGTGATTCGATTCTTAAGGATCCACCGAGCAAGGCTGCTCGTTCCTGCATCCCGAAAAGACCTAAACCATGGCTGGGGCTTGTAGTCACCTTCTCCAGATCGAATCCTGTCCCATCGTCCTCAACAATTGCTGAGACCCAGTCTTCTCTCCAATCCAAGAGGACAGAAACCGTTTGGGCCTCTGCATATTTAGCGACATTGGTCAATGCTTCTTGAATTATTCGGTAAAGAGCCACTTCAGCCGGTGCGGAAACTCTCTGATCCCTGAAACCCATGTTATGAAAATCGGCTTCGATCCCATAGGTTTCTCCATATTCCCGAACATAACGTTCAAGAGCTGGAACCAGCCCCAAATCATCTAAAACGCTCGGACGCAATTCACGCGCCAAATGATGCACTTCATCCAGAGTCTCAGATACAACTTGCCTCATTTCCTGAAGTCTATCTCCCACGTCACGGAATGAAGCCTCTGACTCCAAAACCTTTAGATTGACTATTAAAGAGGTTAAGGCTTGGCTTGTTTCATCATGAAGTTCACGCGAAATCCGTTTTCGCTCTTCTTCCTGAGCGGTTATCAATTTCTCGAGCAATTGCAACCGCATTTCTTCCTTTTCCTTGAGCTGTTGCAGCAACTCTTCCCGTTCACGGTCGCTCTCGCTTAAGCTTGATGTCATTTGATTAAAGGCTTGGGTTAAAACGCCAATTTCATCTTCCGAATGGACAACCCCTTGGACGTTCAAATCCCCCTTGGCAACTTTTTGGGTTAAGGAAACAAGGTCGCGAATTGGATGAGTCAAGACTCGAGTGAGAATAACTGCGGCGATAATCCCCACGGCCGAGACAAAAAGTGCAGTCGCAATAAAACGCCAGACCATCGCCATAACCGCTTTGCGCAATCCAACCTCATCCATCCCCACTCGGGCTGTACCTAACTTACCATTAAGAATGGGAACGGCGACATCACGAACCACTCCAACCTCTGTTTGAAAAGCCGTGAGATGAGATTTTTCCGTAGGACTAACTGTGTTAGCTTTCACAATTTCAGATGGAAAAGAATCTCCAAAGGTATGAGCTAACATATTTCCTTGGGGATCTAAAATAAAAATATAAAGAACGTCCTGATTATTTTTCACCGTTTCTTTGATCATTTCATAAACGACATAATCATTATTGATGAGTAAATCATTCGCTGCACGGGCTGCCACATCACTCCCGATCGAAACAGCACGTTTATCCAGTTGATCCCGCAAATTCGTCGTTAGTATATTCCCCATTTGCCAGACGGTCATGCTTGTTAAAAGGACGACGACTCCAACCACTAAACCTAAAATCTTGTATTGGATTTTTATCTTCTTAAAAAACTGTATGAACTTTTCAGACAGCGATTGCCAAAAATTCATTCTATCTTTTGTACGAAATCTCATAAGTTTCTTACCCTTCCGTTGCTCTTTCTACTAGAGAAGGAATAGCATTCACCATGATCTCAATTGGTTCATAAGCTTTTGGGGTGGGCAGGACGAAGCGGTCATAAATCAAGGCCTTAAGTGCCTGCTGTCCGAGGGGATCACTATCCATCTGAAGTAATGCTTCCTGTAAGGCGGTTTTTAAATGGGGGTCAATATCTCGATTGACAACAACGGGAGGATTACCTACTTCTGGTGATTGTCCGATAATTCTTAGCTTGCTAACCAGCGTTGGATCCTTGACAACCGTATATTGATAAACGAGTGAATCTACCCCTGCTGCACTAACGACATTATCGAGAACAGCCTTAATCGAATTATCATGACTATAGGTATAAACAACACGTCCAAAAAAATTCTTGGGGGTTGTTTTCAATTGGGTAACCATATAAGTTGGGGCAATCGTCCCAGAAAAGGAAATCGGATCAGTAAAGCCAAAAACTTGACCTCTTAAATCAGTGAATTGCTGAATCGAACTACTGGCATTGACGATAATATAGGATTGATACGTAGATTTTCCATTGACCTCTGGAACAGCAAGCATTTCAAGATTATCTTTTTTTCCAACCACATAAGCCCCAGAGCAAATAAAAGCAACGTCAATCTCTTTATTTTTTACCAAATCATTAATTTCTTGATAACTCTGGCGCTGCACCAGTTGAACTGGACGTCCAATCTTTTTCTGGAAGTATTCCGTAAGTAGATGGTAGTTTTCTAAGGTTTCTCTCGGCGAAAGCACTGAAGAGATTCCTACTTTCAAAACATCTTTATTCTCAAGTGGTTGAGGATTCGTTAACGAATTATCGGATGATTTTAAACTCACCTGAGGTAAATTCGTTATTTTCTGACAACCGGGAAGAGTCAACCCGAAGATAATAACTAGCATCAGAAATATAAAATTGAAACCAGATCCACGTATTTTCATGGGTATCCGACCTACTTTCATCTTATATTGGTTATCGCTCAAAGCACTAACTTGAAACGGAAATCTTTCACATAGAGTATAACATTCTTTTGGGAATATAACATTCGCAATAATCTAAAATGCAATATTAAAAACCCCTTCCCATAAGAGAAGAGGCTCGCGAATCCAATCGCAAATTTTATTATCTGTACAAGTCATTTTCTTGCTAAATGTCGTATTGCAGCTTGGGTTTCCTCAAGCTGTTGGGTCATAATGCTTTCAACCATTTTCAAAATCTCCAATACTTCGGGATATTTAATTCGATAATGCACTTGCAGCCCTACTTTGGTTGAGGTGATAATATTCTGTTTACGCAAAATCGCAAGATGTTGTGAAACATTAGACTGTTCCAGTCCTAGATCCGCAATAATCTCACAAACGCAAACCTCTTGATCTGCCAATCGTTCGAGGATTGCCACCCGGGTTGGATGAGCAATCGCTTTAAAAAAGTTACTTTTTATAGAAGTAATGATTTCTTCCACTTTTATACCCCTTTATACTTAGTACGTTTTTCAATATAACTATATATTCAAAAGAAACTTTACTAATATTATAATATACCCATTTCCTATAATTCAATAACTCGAGCCGAAATCCAAGAAAGCTTATTGAATTTATTGGGATGTTCCCAAATATTTAGACTCTATGCCTTGATTGATACCTCCTGCGGGTATATACTATATTCGTAATTAAGAATATAGTCATAAGGAGGATTTGAGATGTCTCAAGAGAAAGGATTAGTCAAGAACTTTTCTCCAGCTTGGTTCGCTGCTATCATGGGCACGGGTGGATTTGCTAATGTACTCTATCTTTGGGGTAGCATTTGGGCACCCTCCCGCATTTTAGGAATTAGCCTAGCCTGGCTCAATGCACTACTTTTTATTTTATTTTTTATTCCTTGGTTGCTTCGCTGGTTTTCATACTTTGAAAATGTTAAAAAAGATTTGCTGCACCCTATGATGGGAAACTTCTTTGTCACTATGCCTATCGGGTTAATGATTCTTGCTTCTAACGCAACTCTGATGGGAAAAAATTTTCTTAGTCCATCCTTTTTATTTTTCTTTTCCTTGCTGGCTTGGTTAATCGGTATCTTTGGTGCGTTAATCTTCGGGACGCTGGCTTCTTATAATATGATGCGCTCAGAGCAAACCCCACCTCAGATGATTAACTTTGCTTGGTTGATTTCACCTGTTGCGAGTATTGCCGTCCCTCTGATTGGGAATCCTTTGACAACGATGTTACATACGATGAATGCTTCTTGGGCTAAAACGGCCTTACTGATTAATCTTAGTTTTTTCGGAATTGGATTTTTCCTCTTTCTTTTCATCGGTGCCATAATTTTCACCCGATTAGCCCAGCATCCTCTGCCCCCGAATGCTATGGCTCCAACTTTTTGGATTATACTTGGTCCTATCGGCGTGGGTACAGTATCCTTAATGGGATTAGCGGATGCCGCGAAGCTCTTGGGGATTCTTCAAAATGTGGATACCCTTTACCTCCTGGCAAACGTCATTTGGGGACTCGGACTTTGGGGAATCTCAATTGTACTCTTGATCTCCCACCATTATCTGAAACATGGAGGCATTCCTTTCTCGCTATCCTGGTGGGCTTTCATCTTCCCTTTGGCGGCTTACACGATGGCAAGTTTTAAATTAGGTATCTATTACCAGTCCAACTTGGTCATCGGATATACTGTTCTTCTCACAGCCTTTCTCTCTGTCTTATGGCTTTTCTCCTTCCTACGAACCCTTGGAGGAAGCCTCAACGGTAAACTCTTCCAACCTCAACCCCAGCCCCAACCTATGCCTAATCCTAAAACAACCAATAACTAAGGTGAAGAAAGAAGCTACTCAAAACTTCTGAAAATCTAAGTAGCTTCTCTCTTTCAATTTTCTTCTTGATTACCAACTAGAATCATCTCTTGCCTGTAAAATCATGCGCTGTACCTCAGCTATCAACGTTATTACTGTTCACACGCAAAGCAGCCTGATACGCTCGTCCGAACCCTCTATTCCTTAGCTAGTATAATTGGTGTATTATTAAATTACCTATTGTAGAGGAGTGATGCACGATGAAGCTCGAACTATCGGCAAATTCGAAAGAAATTCCTGCTTGTCCTGTTTGCAACGGGATTGGACAAGTCGTACGCAAGATAACGGTTGAACATCAAGTCCAACCTAACGTTGAAATCGATGAGGAACAATTTTTCTTGTGTCGAACTCCCGAATGTGAAGTTGCTTATTACACCCCAAATAGTCAAGTCACGATTAAGCAAAACCAATTAATCAACAAGATTTGGTTCAAACACGTCCCTTCCCCTATTCCCATTTGTTATTGTGCAAATGTCACTGAGGAGGAAATTCTTCATCATATTGCAGTCGCCCAATGCTGCTCCACCCTTGAGGATATCAAGAAACATACGGGAGCAAACACCGGATGCGAGTGTTTAACCAAAAACCCTGCCGGTGGCTGATGTTCATCGGTAGTGCAATCGGTGATTGCCAAAGGTCTCTCTTTGAGAGAAGTACACTCGCATCCATAAGAACCATGCTAAAATATCAATGAGCGTTATCTGGCTTTTTGTGTTAAGTTAATGGCTCCTACTGTTAAAGTAAGAACCATTTTATTTTTTATTGAAAAGGGAGATTATGTTTATGATTCAAGTTGATATTCCTGGTCAGGGAGCATTGAACCTAGAGGTATTAGTCCTCGATTATAATGGAACGCTAGCTTTAGACGGACAAATTTTTGAGTCTGTTAAAGATAGTCTCATCCGTCTATCTCCATATTTGGAAATTCATATTATCACTTCGGATACCTTCAACACCGTGGTCAAACAATGTGAGAAATTGCCCGTTCACGTAAAAGTTCTGGGAAGCACAGACCACACTCAGGAGAAAGCAAATTATTTATCCCAATTTGGGACTCACCAACTCGTAGCTATAGGTAACGGTACAAACGATGAACTGATGCTGGCACAGGCGCATTTGGGCATTGCCGTGATCGGCCTTGAAGGAGCTTCCACCCATACCCTTCTAGCGGCCAATATTGTTGTTAATAAAATAGAAGATGCCTTTGGTTTGCTCTTGGAGACAAAACGTCTCAAAGCAACCCTACGACGATAATCAAGGTTTTAGCGAACTGTACGATATTCAAACAAGCCCGAAAGAAACAGACTGGAGACTGACCATCAAAAAGACCATAATGTAAAAGGATGCCTACGAAGTAACTGTGGCACCCTTTTGGTGGTTTATTAGATTGAAATCACTTTATCTGCCTCGTGCATCGCTTGAATGATCGACGGCATGTTGGAAACTTCTCCTAAGCCAATCTTTTCTTTAATTCCATAATAATCGAGGCAAGTGACACAAGCCAAAATTTTTACGTCTTTCGCTTCCAATTCTCTTAAGACTCCAAATGCATCAAATTCAGGGAGGAGAAGTTTAACTCCACTTTCCACTAAAAGGACATGTGTCGGTTTTTGTTCAGCCTCAAAGAGTTTGCGAAAGAAGTTTCCCATGAGTTTCTTACCCAGCTCTGGATCCTGGCTCCCCATTTTATCTGAGGAAATGAAATAAACAAAATTAGACATACTCAAGCCCTCCATAAATTCAATTAAATTGTTCTTGAAAAATATTCTATAACCGTTTTATTATTCCTCCTATAATTTATGTATGATACTTAATTTTGGTTGGATTTACCTTAGCTTCTTAAGTTTTTTCTAAGGAATTTATAAACTTCTTGTAGTAAACTAGGTAAAGTCATTAAATCTAGGTGTATGCTATAGAGGAGGAAATTCCGTTGAACTCGTTTGATCTGTCAATCTATCACTTCATCAATCAGTGGGCTGGACATCACCCGATCTTGGATCACGTCATGGCCTTTACGGCCCAATATGCTTTGGAAATTTATGCTTTTCTTTTTATTGTGGCATGGTTTACCTTGCCCAAATCCGATGAAAAAAAACGTCATGGTTTGATCGTTATGGGGTTTTCCGGAATCCTGGCCCTGATCTTTAACGTCATTATCGGTCACCTCTATTTCCGACCCCGCCCTTTTGTTGCTCTACCTCAAGGATCGTTCACGCAACTCATTCCCCACGCTGTCGATTCTTCCTTCCCCAGTGACCATACCTCCGGAAGCTTCGGTTTCGCTGCAGGTTCCTGGCGAAGATCTGAACGTTGGGTTCGTTTAAGCTTTACGGTTCTTGCATTCTTCGTTGCCTTTGCCCGGGTCTATGCCGGTGTTCATTGGCCGACAGACGTCCTTGCTAGTATGGTTATCGGCATCTTGAGCGCCCGAATTGTATGGGCTTTGAATTCTTGGTTAAAACCACTCACGCGATTTGGGCTTCGCTTATTTCACTTTGGCAAATATGCTGCCCACACAAACGACTAATTCCAAGAATTTAATCACTTAAAAAGCATATTTATCATAAAGAAAACCCGGCTTTCGCCGAGCTTCAGCGATAAAGAAAACTTGGCTAGCACCAAGCCCTAGCGAAGGTGGTAGCCATAGTTGCCTTATCCTGCCGGACATAAATACATGCATCGTAGGAGAATGAAAGCTGCTGGTTGCACTTATACTATCTGCCCCAAAATTTATACTTTCTGTTAGTAAAATGAAATCCCACGGGCACAAGCCGTGGGATTTCATTTTTTCTTTACAATTTCCCCAGTTTCAGAACGATTCGAAGATAGAGACCCAAAACAATGAGAATAATTTCCAGACCGATCACAACCCCATCCCGGATTCTAAACCGAAATTCGTCAGTATGAGTTTGGTATCGGGTATAGCCAAAACCACGGCTCATCATTGCCATAGATAACGTATTCGCCATTTGAATCGAACCCGCAAACAAAGGAACAACCAGTGGTAGAAAAGTTCTAATGGGTACAAATGCCCCTTTTTCTGGGATATGTGCGCCACGTGCCTTTTGGGCTTCTAAAATCAAGATTCTCTTCCGATTGAGAACTGGGATAAACCGGATAGCCGTCATGATCATAAAAGAAAATTGCGCTGGAACTTTGAGTTTCTGCAAAAGCTGCGTTAATTTTTCTAAGGATGTGGTCTGCAGAAAAGTCATCGAAGATAAGATAAGTATAAGCATCCGCAGTAAATACGTAATCCCGCGATATAAACCACCATACGTTATGTTCAAATGGAACGCTGGCCACACTTCAAGCAGAACAGTTTGGCTGCGTTCCTGCTGGAAATGCAAATTACCAGAACTAAAGCCCGCGAAAATCACAATTAAAAGAAATAAAGGCAAAATGGGGAATAGTGTTTGGCGAACTTTCGTCCAGGAGAGCTGAGCGAGAAAGGCGATACCCGCTGCGATTAGAAAGACGATAAAGTTAAATCTAGGATCATCAAAAAGTAAGGCTAAGCAGAGCATGCTTAAAAGCATTACTCCTTTAGTCCGAACATCAAGGCTTTGAAATACGTTTGGCTTTACTTCTGAAAGCTTAGGCATTTTCAACTCCTCTCTTCTTGACCCAGGCTTCGACTAGATCTTCTCCCCGCAGCCAATCGCACTGGAGACCCAGTTCCCCACATTTCTGACTGAGTTGCACAATCTGGGGAGGAACAATACTCGCCTCAAGTAAACGTTTGCTTTGGTAAAAAACGGCTCTAGGAGTCCCCTCTAAAAGGATTTCCCCTTGATTGAGAACGACCACCCGTTCTGCATACTCTGCAACCCATTCCATATCATGAGTAATCATAATAATCGTCGTACCCTGATCATGAAGCCGCCTGACTAAATCCATCACCTTTTGAGCCTCAGTCCAATCCAATCCTGCCGTTGGTTCATCGATAACTAGGATTTCTGGTTGTAAGGCCAAGATCGAAGCAACCGCCAAGATTTGTCGTTCTCCTTTACCTAATGTTAACGGATGAACCTGACGAAAGCGCTCAAGCCCCGTATATTGCAGAGCTTCTTCAACCCGCCTCACGATCTCCACTTCCTCCAGCCCAGCATTCTTCAAACCATAGGCCATCTCTTTGTCAACCGAAGACTCAAATATTTGGTGATCCGGGTTCTGAAACACATACCCGACGATACGGGCTAATTCCGCTGTTGAAAAATCTTTCGTATTTTTCCCACTAACCCAAACCTCTCCTTCAGTTGGCATAAGCAAGCCATTAAGATGTTTGGTCAAGGTTGATTTTCCGGCTCCATTTGCTCCCAGCAAAGCTACAAATTCCCCAGATGCTATGGATAAGCTAATTCCTTTTAAGGTAGGGTCCGCATTCCCATAGCAATGCTTCAAATCCTGAATCTCGACAGCTCCACACGCAGAAAGTGGCGTTGGAACGTTAGAAATTCGCGGAGTTTTGGAGAGATTCAGCCCTTTGATGTGGTCTCCGCGTTTCAACATGTTTCGAATCGTTTCGAGAGCTTCCGGAATACTAAGCGGAATCTCTTCTGCTTGAATTCCTCCTTTTTTATAAAGCTCCCAGAAGGGTACACTGATGGGTATCGGCCGTAGCCCAAGCTCCTGGAGCAGCAGCAAATCACGGAAGAGTACCGCAGGGTTTCCTTGCCAAGCGATCTCACCCTTACGCAACACTACGACTTCATCTGCACGAGTAAGAACTTCTTCACCCCAATGCTCGACGATTAAAATTGTTAGTTCTTTTTCTTGGCGTAAGTCCTCCAACGTTGCGAAAATTTCGGCTCGCCCTACAGGATCCAGTTCTGAGGTCGGCTCGTCCAAAACTAAAATGTCCGGACGCATGGCCAAAACTCCGGCGATAGCCAAGCGCTGTTTCTCGCCACCGGATAACTCCTCTGTTTTACGTGATTCGTAACCCGACAATCGAACTCTGGCTAAGGCCTCGTGCACGTACCGCTGAATTTCTTCTTCAGGTAGCAGAAAGTTTCGCGGTCCGAAAGCAACATCTTCTTCAACCGTTAAACCCACAATTTGGCTTTCTGGATCTTGAAACACCATTCCTACCCTCTGGGCCAGCGTCTGTGTTCGGTATTTCGAAACATCCAGCCCATCGACTTCAATCTTCCCCTGAAGGTGTCCCTCTAAAAGTTGCGGAATTAAGCCATTCAAACAGAGCGTCAGCGTCGTTTTCCCTGCTCCAGACGCTCCCATAATGACTATAAAACGTCCCGCTTTCACCCCGACATTCACCTGGGATAAACTCGGCTGCTCGGCATGGGGATAGGTGTAAGTTAATCCCTGAATTTCAATTGCGTTAGTCATCGAAGAACCATCCCTTAAAACAGCCTACTCTTTTTAAGCGCTTTATAGGCCAAACCGGAGACAACAACGTTAATGACTGAACCTAAGACAAGGAACGGCATCAATCCCAGCACAGCTCCCATTCCTCCCGCCGGAAGCATGGTAAACGAAGAAACTACTCCATTGAGGAAGATTGCTACGATCATTGCCGGAATAAGGCCTAATTTTTGATTGACCCAGCGGAAGGTTAGAGCCCATAGTGCCATAAGCGCAGCAATAAAGAGGTGCATCGGAATAGTTAATGGAAAGCCCACAACTGCAGCCGTAAAGAGATGGCCGATGGCGATAATGATAGCTCCTTCCCAAGCACCAAAGGCTAAGGCACTAAAAAAGCCAGGGGCAGAATCCAAACCAATCGTTCCCAAGGGGCTTGGAATTTTAATCAAGGAACCAACATAACTTAAGGCGATAAAAATAGCCATGATGGCAATTCTTTTAGCACTCCAAAACACGGGCTTCAAATCTTCTTTAACCGGTTGTACTTGACTCATATCCAATCTCTCCTTCATTTAACTAATCTTTTCCTATTGCTTTTCAATTCTCCCTACAAAGTAAGGTCTCAGCCCCAAGGTTACTTCGAACTTGTCCTCTTGGATTTTTTGCGCTGTCGAAAAAATGAGTGCTGTGGCTGGGCCGGCGGACTTGTTCAGTTCTATTGCACATGTAAAATTGAGAATAAGTTTTCCCTTTGCTGAACATGCCAACGATTCGGCTTCGCCTCTAATCCCTTGTGACCCTACAGGTATAATATCATGAACCCCTTGCTGTCCTAATAAATTTCGGATATGCTCGCCGCGGATAATTTCCGGGTCTTCAGGATCAGCAACGTCTGGCCCTACCTTAGGTAACCCTAACCCATAAATAAAATCTCCGATCTGAGTGGTCGCCAGGCGCAAAGCTGAAGAATCTGCAACGCCGATTACGCTGATGCCTAGACCGGTTTGCTGGGTAATCATGTTTTTCTCAGTGCTAATTACCAGGGGTAACTGAGCCAGATCGAGAGATTTAATTTCCTCACGGACTCCCTTAAGAATCCCTTCACCAGTTGGATCATCCTCATTAGATATCGCGACGGTCAGCATTTTAGGCTCTGCTCCTGCAGCTAAGACCTCGAGTAAGGCCACTCGGGCCGTAAACCGTCCGGTAATATGTTCTGGCACCTGAACGACATCCAAGACTTTACTTCCAATGGCACCGCTAGAATCGCAGGCTATGACCAGACACTGTTCTCCCTTTAATAACGAAACCTCCACATCCCGACCTTTGTACCCCATACCTTATTCCTCCTTTCCCGCAAAAATAAAAAAATTCATAGTCCTATTTCTCAAACCAGCCTCGGCTGGTTTGAGAAATCGACCATGAACTTTACCTTGATCCACGTCAAATGCTTTATAGGCAGGTCTCCTGACTCAGATTCCTCATTCTCCAGCGCCTTCCCAGTTACCCAGTGGTTTTGCCGAGAACTCCTCTATACAGTGGTGGGTCCGTTCGGGATTTGCACCCGATTCCCTATTCTCCCATTAAGACTCTTCTTAAGGGCACCTATAAGCATTAGTTCTATGAAATTAACTTTATTGTAATCCATGTTTTGAATATTGACAATCTTTTATTAATCATCTCGGAGCGAAAAAATTCATAATCTTTATTCTATCTTTTCACTTCTTCTGATACACGATTTTCCCGTTAACCAACGTGAAAATGACTTTAGAATTCAGATCTAAAGGATTCCCCGCAAAAATCGCTAAATCCGCGTCATACCCTTCCTGAATTCGGCCAATTTGCTGATCACACCCTAAGATTTCAGCAGGATGGATCGTCAGGCACCTGATCGCATCGACTGGCTTTAGACCTTCCGCAACCTCCAAAGCAGCAACGGTCCGTAGCTGGTCAATGGAATTGTAAGGATGATCAGTAATCAGCGCCACTTTAATTCCTTTTTCCACGAGTTTTATGACTGAACCATAACTGCGACGACGCAATTCCATTTTAATTCGAGGCGTAAGCATAGGTCCAAAAGCAACCGGGATGTTCTTCCGGTAAAGATAATCGGCTACTAAATCGGCCTCTGTGCCATGTTCTATCACCAGTTTTTCAATCTCAAATTCCTCAGCCACCCGAATTGCAGTTACAATATCATCTGCCCGGTGGGCATGGGCCCGCAGGGGAATTTCCCCTTTTAGAACCGGAATTACCGCCTCCAGTTGCATGATCCGTTCTTCCACTTTACCCTTGGCCTTCCGCTCCATATAATCCTGAGTTTTCATAAAGAGCTCCCGGATTAGAGAGGCAGTTCCCATCCGCGTAACCGGGGCTTTTTTATCCTGACCATAGGTCGTAATCGGATTCTCACCAAAAGCAACTTTCAACCCTGCAGGATTACGAACCACCATTTGGTCGATGATATTTCCATACGTTTTAACGACCAGATTCAGCCCACCAACCACATTATTACTACCCGGTCCTGTCATTACCGCCGTTATCCCCGATCTCACCGCATCCATGAAGGCCATATCCAACGGGTTTACACCATCAATTCCACGGAGATTTGGCGTCACTGGATCCGAGATCTCATTATTATCCACCCCAATCTTCCCACTACCTTCTTCAATGATTCCAACATGAGTGTGACAATCGATCAACCCAGGTAGAACAAACCCTTCCTTTAAATCAAGGGTTAGGATCCCCTTTTCCCTCTCAATCTTAGGAGCAACCCGGCTTATTTTCGTTCCCTCGATCAGAATATCAGCTAACTCCCATTGACCCGAATCACTATTAACTAATAATCCATTCTTTAATAAAATCCGATCACCCAAACCCTTTTTCATCCCCTTCTTAAGGTAATGGGGTTAATTATATCAGTAAGAAGCTTTTGTATTCTAACCGCGTTTACTACTAACTATGCCGTTTTAGGAAATCCCGAAGTCTATGATAAATTTCAGGGCTGAAAATGCATAAAAAAGAGACCTCTGAACTACGTTTAATCTTCACATTCAAATCTCATCAATATCTCATTTCGTGAATTCCTATCGATTTCTGAAAAGCCTAGGGACTTATAAACCGATAAGATCCCTGTAAAGCCACCAAAACCAGCTAGTTTTTTGTCTGGTTCAATGGGATAACCCTCTATGACTTTTGCCCCTTGTGTAAAGGCGTATTTCATTGCTTTTTCAACAAGTATTTTCATTAAGCCCCGACGCCTAAATTTTTCCTCCACATAAAAACACACAATAGACCATGTCTTTTTATCCTCATCCCTATTAAGTTGCCAATACCTATGAATAGCTTGATAACGCTCCCTCGGACCTACCGAGCACCACGCTATGGGCTCGTCACCTTTATAGGCTAAGAAACCTGGTACCTGTCCTGACTCAACAAGCTCCTGCATTGCAGCCTTATTAAGTTCACCGGTTTGTTCCTCGAATTGTTTTTCCGGTAACCTCCACCACATACACCAGCATCCGCCGTCTGCACCGTGTTCACCAAATAGTTTTTCGAACTCTGACCAGTGGTCAGGCGCAAGAAGACAAAACCTAATGCCCTCAACTGCTTCCCACTCTCTTTGCATAATATCTCATCTCCAATTCAATTTTTTATAACGGCTCATTAATGAACCACGTTCGTATAATCTTAAAATCAGAGGTATTACCGTGATAGGCTCGTCGCGTAGTAACATTGCTTCTTATCGTCACCATCCCTGGACCATACTGGTCCACTCTGTGATTGCTTTTTATTGCTTACTCATTTCCTCATATCATCATGGATTTTTCGGGTTCGATAAACAATAGCACCAACGTTCTTTTGAAGTAGATATGGTTATATCTACTTTATCATTTGTACCTTAGCTTCGAGTTCATTTTTAGGCAAAGCGTAATCATCAGTGGATAAACGGATTTCATAAACATGTTTGTCCTTTTCTTGCATTAGACCAACTGTTTCAGCCGATATATTATTTTCCTTTAGTATTCCGAGAGTTTTAGTAGCAACTGATACCAGATTGGCATCCTCAGTTATAGTAAGATTTACTTGACTGTATAATCCGTCATCTTGAAAGGGGATTCTGCCCCCACCAGATACATATTTTATCTCACTTTTGATATCACTGTTGTTAAATATAGCCTTGATTTTAGAATTGTATTGGTTTACGCTTTTAGATTGAGAATAACTCTCGTGAATCTCCTTTGTTCTAAAATTCTTACTGATACGGAAGGAAATATAATCATCTAAGCAAGTGACATCTGCAAAGTAGTTACCGTAGATAGGTTCAATTTTCACAAACCCAACATCGAATTTTTGTTCAGGGTATTCTTTACTCAAATGATTTATAAACTCTGACCTTATACTTATGAAGAATAAAATCCCTGTCAATGCAAGTGCGAGTATCCCCGCGACACTGACTAAAAGAACTTTGTTATTTTTAATCACTGCTTTTTCCCCTTATTTGTAGTTCTGTTCGATTTGAAGTAATAAAACGACCGTCCAATAAGTCCCCATAGTGGCACTTATCGTAATTTTCTCGAAATAGATGGAACCAAAGTACCGAGCCACGCGGCCTTAAGTCGGTTTCGTGCCCAGCTTGGGATTGAAGATGAAAAAATAAACGAATTGTCCAAACCTTTTTTACGTCAGGCAGAGCAAATGGAAGGCTTCCTGAACCTGATGATTGCCGCCTTAGACTCACGTCCGGTTTTCGCATCAGTCGGTGGGTTCAAAAAAGAGTGTACCCGCAAAACTCCCGAGAAGCGTATGTGTCAGCCCCGTTTTTCCGATACGGACGCCAAGGGTCGGCCGACAACGAATTAAAGTGAATCAAAATAAGTATTTTATCGGCTCCCGCAAAAACACAGTGATTTGTGGGAGCTCACAGGGGCCAATGCCTTTAGATTCAGTCGTGGTTCATGCAAAAACCTCGGACAGCCAGATGCTGCTTCCTTCTTTGAAACGAATGAAAGAATTAGATATTCAATTCCCCAATTTAGTTGCAGATATGGGTTACATAGACGGTCAAGATAAGATTGATGCACACAAACTTACCATACGACTGTATTCAACTAAGCCCTCAGAAAAAGGAGTACATCCGTTTGGTTTCTTGATTTGTTTTTGGTTTTTTGTAACAACCACTACTAATGCGTAACAAAGTTATTCTCAGAAAATCTACGAATGAATGACGACCCCTACACCCGGCTTACTTATTTAGATAATCACCTAAATAAAATATTCTCTCATTATAACTATGCCATATATTTTGCCATGTCACCTTCACTTTGAAATCTTTCAACAAAGTCCTTAGCTGTTCTTCGGATATGTCTTTTAAATAGATTTCAATATGATCCGAATACTCGTTTTTGTAAGTGTCATCCGATCCCCCACCACTTAATGTCTGAATTCGATCATCTTTTATGAGATACTGGCGAAGCGAATCCTTCTCAAGGTTTATGGAATTTATGATCGCAGGTCCAAATGGAGTTGTTACTTTGATATCAACACTTATATGCTTAAATTTCTCTATCCCCTTGTTTTGTGACACCATTTGTTTATTCTCCAAAAGCCTTTGATAATCAGCACTACTGACCTCGGTAATTTGAGCTTTGAAGTCTATCTTGGGTTCAACATAAGAAAAAAGGTAAATGCAATATGCTAAAACTATTAAAAATAGTATCAAAACAGGTAGAACACGAAGCAATTCTTTTCTTTTAACCATAGAATTCTCACCCTCTCTAAGGTCTTAGTCTAGAAACCGAAATACCTTTTATTTCTAGGTATTCTGTTTAACCCCATATAATTCCTTCATTTACCGTTTTTCTAGCAGGACTAGCCCCTGTAAATGATAAAATAACCGGATGATCATCCCTTAACGGGCTCTCATCCGGTTATTTGTCTTTGCTCAGATCTAATTTTTCGCAGTTGATTGAGAAGAATATCAAGCTCCTGGCTCAAGACCAATGGATCCGTTAGAGGGTCTTGCGCTAATTAGATTAAACTACGCCTACATTTCTCAACTTCATACCGTAAAAACATTTTAAATTACCACTTTCTATCTACGCAGCTACAAAAGATATGCCTCTTTTCGCTCTTTGTGCTATGCTTGCAAGTTTTGTTCTCACTGTTTCCCCGGTTCTGTGTCCGAGCAGTGTGTCCTTTGCAAACGGTTCCATATGTTACTCCCCTTTCCTCGTTCAGCATTACCTAAAGTCATCAGTACTACTGGAGTAATCCGACTTCCCAGTGGCTTTTGCCTTTCCTTGCCTCTCCAGCTTGTCTGGCATACTCTCCTTGCGGAAAGACCGATCTGGGATCTCCCTGGGTTTCCGCACATTCTTATTGTTCAGCTAGGTAGGGCCTTTGACCCCGGAGGTGTCTATCTGTACTTGCCTTTTTCGCACAGCTAGCTATTGCCTTCCACGTTTCCCGACCGTTTCGGCCATCCTCGTTAGTTACACCATTTTCGGGGCTCAATACCATTCACTGCTGGCTACCATCCAGTCAATTCTACCTCGCTGACTTTCTGTCTACGCTTAAAGTATTACATTGCTGCAATACCTCCAAGACTCGATACAGGGAGGTTGGGGCTGGATCTTCCCCAGCTAGAACGTACGCCCTGCCAGGACGCACCGGAAACCTGCTGTTGTACTAAACCGCTGCGCGGTGGCTATTTTAAGCACACATATATATCTGAGGCATGATATCATCTTTTTGCAAACCCATTAACTTTGGAAAGGATGATTGTCATGCCTCAAAACTCTCATGCTCTTTCGTCTCATC
>NZ_DATLJA010000004.1:0-19536 GCF_035539115.1 Desulfitobacterium sp.
TTAGGCACGCCGCCAGCGTTCGTCCTGAGCCAGGATCAAACTCTCCATAAAATTTATGAAGAAAATTTGATTGCTCAAATTCATCTCAAACTCGTTAACGAGTCACTTGGCTGTTCCTTTGTTGTTTAGTTTTCAAAGACCATTTTTGGTTTTCCACGTCGCAATGACTCGCGACAATTAATAATGTTACCAGATTGGATCTTTTAAGTCAACTACTTTTTTTGCCCTTCTCGGTTCGAATTGAACCTCGGCAGCAACATTGATTATCTTATCATTATTCTTTCATTAAGTCAATTAACAATTTACTGGTAATTTGTTCTGCCTTACTCAGTAATCTGCCCATCGCCGTAGATGAGATATTTCGTGGTTGTTAGTTCTCTTAGGCCCATCGGGCCGCGGGCGTGAAGTTTTTGCGTGCTGATTCCAATTTCCGCCCCGAAACCAAAGCGTCCACCATCAGTAAAACGAGTTGAAGCATTGACATAGACCGCTGCTGCATCAACTTCTCTTAAGAACCTCTGCGCAATGGAATAGTTTTCTGTAATTATGGTTTCCGAATGTTTTGTACTATATTGATAAATATGATCCATGGCTTCATCTAAATCTTTAACAACCTTTACACTGATAATCAAATCGAGATACTCGGTCGCCCAATCCTCCTCAGTCGCTGGAACTGCATAGGAAAGAATCTTACAGGCTTCAGAACACCCTCGAATTTCAACGTTGTGTTTCTGCAATTCTGTTCCCATCAAAGGTAAAAACGCCTGGGCAATTCTTTGATCTATAAGGAGTGTTTCTAAGGCATTACAAACGCCAGGTTTCTGAGTTTTCGCATTAATCACGATCGGAATCGCTTTATCAAAATCCGCTTCCTGCTCGACAAAGGCATGACAGATTCCCGTTCCAGTCTCAATCACGGGCACGGTCGCATTTTGAACTACGGTTTGAATTAACCCGGCTCCACCTCTAGGGATAACGACGTCGATATACTGATTCATCTTAATCAGTTGGTGAATCCATTCATGTGAAGTTTCCTCGATTAATTGAATTGTTCCTGCGGGCATTCCTTTTCTTTCGGCTGCCTCAGCAATAACTCGAGCTAACACCTTATTGCTTTCGATAGCCTCGGAACCCCCTCTTAGAATCACGGCATTTCCAGATTTGAGACAAAGTGCGGCAGCATCGACGGTAACATTCGGTCTTGCCTCATAGATCATGGCCACAACTCCGAGCGGAACGCGCATCCTTTGCATCCGTAAACCATTGGGACGTGTCCAAAAATCCCCTTCTCCCACAGGATCAGCTAAATGAACCACCTCACGTAAAGCTTCGCTCATTTGCTGAATTCCTTCTGAAGTCAAACGCAAACGATCTACTAAACTTTTCTTGATTCCCTTCTTTTCAGCTGCAGCTATATCTTGGTTATTGGCCTGAAGTATTTCCTCTTCATGAAGAATCAGCGTATGTGCTATTTCCGTAAGCGCTTCATTTTTGGCAGTTGTTCCGATATAAGCTAATTTCCGCGCAGCGTTTTTCGCGTTCTGTCCAATTTTCAGAAGTTCAGAATCAAAACGGTTCATAAAAGTCCCTCCAAACTAACTTATATATTTAAAACTTCTCTTATTAAAATCATTAATATATTAAACTTAAGGCGAACTTATTTGCATTCTAATGCATCAAAGTCATATTATCGCGGTGTACAATCTCTTCTCCTTCAAGATCAGGAATCAGGCTCAGTACTTCTTCAGAATGTTTGCCCTGGGCGTGGATAACCTCAGCGCTACTTAATTCTGCTAAGCCGCGGGCAATTTCCGTTCCTTTGACATTAACGATTCTGATAAGTTCTTTTCTTTCCCATTCACCTTCGACCCCAATAATTCCTTTGGCAAGAAGACTTTTGCCCTCTTTCGCTAAAGCCTTAACTGCTCCATCATCAATAATGATACTCCCCTCAGAAAGTCCACCATAAGCGATCCAGCGCTTCTTCCCTACGAGGCGATGAGCAGAAGGAACAAAATAGGTTCCTGTTAATTTTTCTCCGTGTAAATACGGCGGCAAATCATTCATTCGGTTGGAATTAACAAGGTAGGTCCCAATTCCAAACCGGGTTGCAATTTCAGCGGCTTTAATTTTGGTTATCATCCCACCCGTACCTAGCTGGGTACCCGCTCCGCCAGCAAGTCCTCTCACATCTGCAATATCTTCAACCTTTTCGATTAAGTGAGCCTCTGAGTGAGTTTTTGGATTTGCCGTATAGAGTCCATCGACATCCGTAAAAATAACTAATAAATCAGCATGGACTAGTCCGGCGACAAGCGCGGAAAGCTTATCATTATCACCAAAACAAAGCTCTTCTACAGCGACAGTGTCATTTTCATTAATAATTGGTATCACATTATATTTTAGCAAACGTTCAAGCGTGTTTTGAGCGTTCTTGTATCGACAAGAATCAGCTAGATCATTTCGTGAGAGTAAAACTTGAGCCCCAACAAGGTCGTAGTTATCTAATACTTGAGCGTATTTTTCAATCAAAACTCCTTGTCCGATCGAGGCCACCGCCTGCTTGCCAGCAATATCTTTGGGCTTTGTCGAGAGTCCAAGTTTACCCACTCCCGCTGCCACAGCACCTGAGCTGACAAGGATGCACTCCATACCCTGGGAACGTATTTCAGAGATAATCTTGATAATATTTTCAATAGAGCTTTCATCTAAGCCACCCGTCGGGTGATTCAAACTGCTACTCCCAATTTTAATCACGATTCTCTGGTTCACCCCTGATACTCCCTTTCCATTTCTTCCGCTCGGATTTGACAGGCCTTTGCCGCGCCCGTGACAACGCCTTGCAAGTCTTTTTCCCAGAATACATTTAAAGCAGCTAAAGTCGTACCCTTAGGAGAAGTTACTTCTTCCCGTAAACGAGCGGGCGATTTCCCGGATTCCTTCAACATTTGCGCCGTTCCGAATAAGGTTTCTTTCGCAAGCAGCTCCGCATCTTCTTCTGAGAGACCGGAACTTATTCCCGCTTGAATTAGGGTTTCTGTGAAAAGATAGAAGTATGCAGGTCCACTTGCACTGATTGACATTAATGGATTCATCTTTTCTTCCGTGATCCAGAGTGTTTTTCCGACGGCTTGAAAAATCTCTTCAGCCATTTGCCTATGGTTTTCCTGAACGGCTGTCCCCCTAACTAATCCAGTCATGGATTTTAAGACTGCACTTGAAGTATTCGGCATGGCGCGTACCACGGGAATTCTAGGCAAGTTCGTTTCATAGGTTTTCATGGGAATCCCAGCGGCAACAGTGATGAGGAGCTGACTGGGTTTTAAATCCTTTTGCAAGTCATGTAATACTCCAAGCATATCCTTGGGTTTAACAGCGAGCAGGATAATTTCCGATTCTTTGACGATCTCCTCAAAAATGGAGGGTATCACTTTATACTGTTCCGCCATAAAATGTAGTTTTTCTTGATTTGAGCGGTTCGTCACACGAATTTCAGTCAACATTCCTACGGCACGCAGCCCTCTAATAATTGCTTCTGCCATATTCCCCGCGCCAATAAAACCAATTGGTTGCATAACTCAACTTCCTTTCAAATCAATAATAACTTTTAATAATACTTTGGTAAACTTGGTCTAAGATTTTGATAAAGAAAACTTGGCTTGCGCCAAGCCTCTAGCGTAGGCGGAAGCCTTAGTTGCACTTATGCTATCTGCCCAAAACTTATACTTTCTGTTAGTAAAATAAAAAAGGTTACTTTCATCCTCTTTCTAAGGACGAAAGTAACCTTCCGCGGTACCACCTTAATTGCTCATGCCAACTCTAGCCCGTTAACGGTGGGAGCCGTCTGATTTAACATCAGCACTTCCCGACTGGGTTACGGCCTACGCTCCAGGTAGCTCTCAGCATTTGCTACCCTCTCTTATAGATCACGTATCAGACCGTTTGGTCGTTCATCAGCGTTTTAATCTTTTTAGAATTAACCTATATTACCATAGCACAGATTAAATATCTAGTGCGGCAACCACAGCGTCACCCATTTTCTGCGTCCCCACAACCTTATCACCCGGACGTGCCAGATCTGCGGTCCGATATCCTTGATCAAGAACCTTGGCGACTGCAGCTTCAATCTTTTGCGCCTCTTGTTCAAGACCAAACGTATGTCTAAGCATTAGAGCCGCAGATAAAATCGTTGCTAAGGGATTGGCCAGGTTCTTGCCGGCAATATCTGGAGCCGAACCATGAGCTGGTTCATACATTCCTTTTTTCCCATTCATACTGGAAGAAGCAAGCATGCCGATGGAGCCGCCGAGCATGGACGCCAAATCCGTGAGGATATCTCCAAACATATTCTCCGTAACAATAACGTCAAACTGATCGGGATAACGAACCAATTGCATGGCGGCATTGTCGACGTACATATGGGTTAATTCCACCTCTGGGAATTCTTTCGCGATCTGGTTAGCAATCTCTCTCCATAGACGCGAGGTTTCGAGCACATTTGCTTTATCTACTGAGCATACCTTTTTTCGCCGAATTTGAGCGGTTTGGAAGGCTAGACGCACAATCCGCTCAATCTCGGGAGCGGAATAAGACATTATATCGTAGGCTGAAAGGGGATCTTCGATTCTTTTCTTTTCTCCAAAATAGACGCCTCCCGTGAGTTCGCGAATGACGACCATATCAACCTTTTCCACCACTTCTTTTTTGAGCGTGGAAGAATCGATTAAGCTGGCTAACATTTTGACGGGGCGAATATTGGCATAAAAGCCGAGTCCTTTTCTTAAGCCAAGAAGAGCTGCTGTTTCCGGACGTTCTGAGGCAGGAAGGTGATCCCATTTGGGTCCACCCACTGCGCCGAGCAGAACTGCATCTGCTTCTTCACAACCCTTTAAGGTTTCCTCTGGTAACGCTTTTCCGCATTTATCGATGGCAGTACCACCAACCCAATAGTCTTTGAACTCGAAATCTCCTGAAGAATTCGCCAAAACGGCCTTCAGCACTTTAACTGCCTCGGGAACGATTTCTTGTCCGATTCCATCCCCAGGTAGAACCGCAATTTTAGGCATTTTTCTTTCTTCCTTTCACATAAGCTATAAGTCCGCCGGCTTTGATTAGCTCTTGCATGAACGGTGGAAAAGGAAGCGCCTGATAGCCAATCCCCCGAGTCGTATTTTGAATCTCACCCGTTTCGAGATTCACGGAGACGTCATCCCCAGGTTGGATGCCCTGAACGGCTTCCGGGCACTCCAGAATGGGAAGCCCAATATTCAAAGAATTCCGGTAAAAAATTCGAGCGAAGGATTCTGCAATCACAACCTGTACGCCAGCCGCTTTAATGGCTAACGGAGCATGTTCGCGAGACGATCCGCACCCAAAGTTTTTGCCGCCCACAATCACATCTCCTGGCTGAACCTCTTGGGCAAAATGAACGTCCACATCTTCCATGCAATGCGCTGCCAGATGCTCTGGTGAGGGTTGATTCAGATAGCGCGCAGGAATGATAACATCTGTATCCACATCATCCCCAAATCTCCACGCTTTACTCATTACGCCACCTCCTGTGGATGGACAATTTCGCCTTTAACTGCAGAAGCTGCGGCAACCGCCGGACCGGAAAGATAAACTTCACTCTCCGGATGACCCATTCGTCCGACAAAGTTCCGGTTCGTCGTCGACAAGGCCCGCTCCCCTTTAGCAAGAATTCCCATATACCCACCAAGGCAAGGTCCACAGGTCGGGGTGCTCACAACAGCTCCGGCATCAATAAAGGCGTCAATCAGCCCTTCCTTTATGGCTTGCTTATAAATATTCTGGGTCCCCGGAATTACGATGAGGCGAATTTCCGGGTGAACACTCTTACCGCGCAAAATACCGGCCGCAATCCGGAGATCTTCCAGTCGTCCATTTGTGCAGGAACCAATCACCACTTGATCGAGCTTAATTCCGCGGGCTTCTTCAACTGCTTTGGCGTTTTCTGGCAGATGCGGGAATGCCACTTGGAGCGGAATGTCAGAGACATTAAACTCGTATAACTTTGCATATTGAGCATCAAAGTCACTTTCGTAGACCTTGAACGGACGTTGAGCACGTTCCTTCACATAGGTAAGAGTTTTATCATCGGGCGGAATGATTCCATTTTTCGCGCCTGCTTCAATGGCCATATTACAGATCGTAAAACGATTGTCCATGGATAGAGCCGAGATTCCTTCACCGGCAAATTCCATCGCCTTATACCGGGCTCCGTCTACACCGATCTTGCCAATGATATAAAGAATCAGATCCTTGCCTCCAACCCAAGGTTGAAAGTTTTGACCCTTAAAAATGAATTTAAGGGACTCGGGAACTCTAAACCAAGCTTCCCCCGTTGCCAATCCTGCGGCTAAATCTGTACTCCCCACTCCTGTCGCAAAGGCACCGAGTGCTCCATATGTACAGGTATGAGAATCGGCGCCAATGATGACGTCTCCAGGAAGCGTCACTCCTTGTTCTGGCAGAAGGCAATGCTCAATTCCGACTCTTCCTTGTTCCCAGTAATGCACAATCTTTTGCTCTCGGGCAAAAAGGCGCAAGGATTTACTCAACTCTGCCGAGGCAATATCTTTATTGGGCGTAAAATGATCTGGGACTAAAGCAACCTTTGCCGGATCCCAAACCTTGCCCAGCCCGAACTTGGCAAATTCCTGAATTGCAACCGGGCCAGTAATATCATTCGCTAGAGCCAGATCAAGCTTCGCTGTAATCAATTGCCCCGGAGTAACCTCTTTAAGCCCGGCATGATCTGCTAAGATTTTTTCTGTAATTGTCATTCCCACGGTTTTTAATTCCCCCGATCTAAACAACTATTTTAACGAGCAACAGGGCTCTTCGTGTCAATAGAAATCCAACCATGTTCATAAGCTCGGTTTACCGCTTGCAGATACGCTTTAACACTGGCTTCGATAATATCTGTACTCACACCACGGCCACCAACAGTATGCTCCTTAAACTGAACGCTAATCGTAACTTCCCCTTGGGAATCTTCGCCTCGGTCAATCGCCTGAAGAGCGTAATGAAGAAGTTTGTGATCTATTCCCAAAATTTTATCAATCGCTTTATAGGCTGCATCTACCGGGCCATCCCCACAGGCTGCATCTTCATAGCGCTGATCAGCATACTTCAAACCCAAGGTTGACGTGGGCACAATTTGGGTACCACTAGAGACTTGCAGGTATTCCAATGTGATTTCAGGTGCATTGTTCGTTTGCGCATCGACTAAGGTATATAAATCAGCAGTTGTCACTTCTTTTTTGCGTTCCGCTAAAAGCTTAAATTCCTTGAATATCTCATCTAAGCGTTCATCATCCACTTCGAGTCCTAATTCAGCTATCCGTTCCCGTACAGCATGTCGCCCGGAATGTTTACCTAGCACAATCGTGTCCATATCCAGCCCAATCGAATCAGGGGACATAATTTCATAGGTTGAGCGTTCCTTTAAGACTCCATCCTGATGAATCCCTGACTCATGGGCGAAGGCATTTTTCCCGACAATTGCTTTATTCGGCTGAACTATCATCCCTGATAGGCGGCTGACCAATTGGCTGGTACGTGCAATTTCCTTACTGTTGATCGTCGTTTGGACTTGGAATTGATCTTGGCGAGTCTTCAAGGCTATCGCTAATTCTTCAACAGCAGCATTTCCTGCGCGTTCGCCAATTCCATTAATGGCGCCTTCGAGCTGATGAACTCCTACTTGTACCGCAGCAAGAGAATTGGCGACAGCTAAGCCTAAGTCATTGTGGCAATGCACGCTGATCTTGACCTTCTCAATTCCATCTGTCCGTTCCATGACATCCTGAAGAAACTTGGCGAATTCATCGGGTGTCGCATATCCAACCGTATCAGGGATATTAAGCACAGTTGCTCCCGCCGCAATAACTGCAGAGAAGACACGACCCAGAAAATCGACATCACTGCGTGAAGCATCCTCGGCGCTGAATTCAATATCCGCGACCTTGGATTTCGCTAGTTTAACCGCAGCGACCGCTAGTTCCAGCACTTCCTCAGGAGACTTCTTCAATTTATACTGCATATGAATCGGGGAAGTCGCGATAAAGGTATGAATTTTTGGGCTTTCCGCTTTGGCTATCGCTTCCCAAGCTCGCTCAATGTCCTGAGCTTGGGTTCTCGCCAAAGCACAGATTGAGACTTGACGGACCTCCGCCGCAATTCGTTTAACCGCTTCAAAATCCCCGGGAGAGGAGATGGGAAATCCTGCTTCAATGACATTAACTCCAAGCTTCGCGAGTTGCCGAGCGATTTGCAGCTTTTCTCCGGGATTTAAGGCCACACCTGGGGACTGCTCCCCATCTCTTAAGGTCGTATCAAAAATATCTATTTGGCGCATCCATGAACCTCCTCAACTCGACGTTTGGAACATATCCTAAGGTATAAAGGAAGCTATATCCCATGGACTAAGCGCCACCTAACTCTCGCTTTTGGAACTGGAGCTTAGTGGCGCTTAGTCATCGGATAAAACTGACTTCAGGCAGAGTTTTAGACTCCACCTGAAGTTCAGGATACCTTACCCAGGGGTTTTATTCGCTAGCCCCTAACTCAATTCTCTCGTACTTTTTCCGGAAACTATTCGCGTTTTTTCAACCAGGGCATCATGCTACGAATTTCCGCACCCACTTTTTCGAGTTGCTGATCTTCTTCACGACGAGCAATTGCGTTGAATTGTGGACGTCCCACTTTGTTTTCCATTAACCAGTTCTTCGCGAAGGTTCCGTCTTGGATTTCTTCGAGAACTTTCTTCATTTCCTTACGTGTTTCATCAGTAATGATTCGTTTTCCGACCATCTGATCTCCGTATTGAGCCGTGTCGGAAACTGAATAGCGCATCCAGCTAAATCCACCTTCATTGATCATATCAACAATCAGCTTCATTTCGTGCAGGCACTCAAAATATGCACTTTCCGGTTGATAACCTGCGTTCACTAAGGTTTCAAAACCAGCTTTCATAAGCTCGGTAACTCCACCGCAAAGAACGGCTTGTTCACCAAAAAGGTCAGTTTCGGTTTCTTCTTTGAAGGTTGTTTCCAAAACTCCGGCACGTGTAGCACCAATCCCTTTGGCATAAGCCATGCCTAGGTCATGCGCTTTACCCGTTGCATCTTGGTGCACCGCGATCAGTGCAGGAACTCCGGCGCCTTCTTCGTAGGTTCTGCGGACCATATGTCCTGGGCCTTTCGGAGCAATCATGAAGACATCAACATCACTTGGAGGAACGATTTGTCCAAAATGAATATTAAAACCATGCGCAAAGGCAAGAGCTTTACCAGCCGTCATATATTGTTTAATTTGTGCTTCATAGACTTCAGCTTGTTTTTCATCCGGAAGAAGCATCATAATCACATCTGCTTTTGCAGCAGCCTCGGGAACGGTCATCACTTTTAAACCTGCATCTTCTGCTTGTTTCCACCGACGGGAACCTTTACGCAAGCCAACGATGACGTTTAACCCTGAATCATGAAGATTTTGAGCATGTGCATGTCCCTGACTCCCATAACCCATAATCGCAATCGTTTTATTCGCGAGTAATTCGAAATTTGCATCGGAATCATAATACATTTTAGCCATAATAATTTCTCTCCTTTTATTTCACTTTATTATCCTTTTATCTTAAAATTTAAGGATTGTCAATTTTCAACTGTCGAGGCGTGTAATTGCAATATTACCCGTTCTGACAAGTTCCATCAACCCGAAGGGGCGAATCGTACGAACAAAAGCATCAATCTTTTCGGCATCACCGGTAAGTTCTACGGTCAAGTTGCTTCTGCCCATATCGACGACCCGGCCTCTGAAGACATCGACGATTTGAAGAATTTCAAGACGGGTATCCGCCCTAACCTTAATGCGAACGAGCGCGAGTTCGCGATCGACGATCTCTTCATCCGTTAAATCGGTTACTTTATGTACAACAACCAATTTAATCAGCTGTTTCGTGACCTGTTCGATCACAGCGTCATCTCCGTCAACCATAATGGTCATCCGAGAAATACCAGGGTTCTCTGTCGAACAAACAGAAAGGCTGTTGATATTATAAGCTCGTCGGGCAAAGAGTCCTGAAACCCGGGTTAAAACTCCGGGATTATTCTCTACGAGTACAGCTAAAGTATGTAACATACGCCTCACCTCCCCAACATTTCGGTTAGTTCTTTACCTGAAGGAACCATCGGATAAACCAGTTCGTCTTCAGAAATTGTAAAGTCCAGAAGCACTGGACCATCAAAAACAATCGCTTTCTCCATGGCTCCGGCCACATCTTCTAAACGCGTTACCCTAATTCCAAGGATATGATAAGCTTCCGCGATTTTGACAAAGTCTGGGTTGGACTGCAGTTGAATCTGGTTATAGCGTTCATCGCAAAAGAGCTTTTGCAGCTGCCTTACCATCCCTAACACTCCGTTATTGAGCAAGATGATTTTAATCGGAAGTTCACATTGCACCGTCGTTGCTAATTCCTGAATACACATTTGTAAGGAGCCATCTCCTGTAATCAGAAAAACCTGAGCCTCAGGTCGAGCTACTTGCGCACCAATAGCTGCCGGTAAACCAAAACCCATCGTCCCCAAGCCACCGCTCGTAATAAAGTGACGGGCTTCTGTAACAGGATAGCATTGTGCAGCCCACATTTGATGCTGTCCGACATCCGTTGTTACGATAGCCTGTGGATCTGCTTTTTCACCAAGAATCCGAATCACATCTTGTGGAGTTAACTGTTGGGTATTTTCTCGGGATTCTTCCCTTTGGGCTTGTTCCTTTTGCCAGAAATGAATTTGTTCCCACCAAGAATCAATCTTCGGCGGAACCAGATCTTTGGCTAGATCTTCAAGCACGTACCGCGCATCGCCGACAATCGGAATATGGGTCCGGACAACCTTACCAATCTCCGCAGGATCGATATCGATATGAATAACCTTAGCTTTAGTCGCAAACCGTTGACCAAGACCGCTCGTGACACGATCGTCAAAACGCACACCTACAGCAATCAGCAAATCACAATCATCAACAGCATAATTAGCGGTTACTGTGCCATGCATTCCCACCATACCTAAGAGATTCGGGTGAGTCGACGGTAAACTGCCAATTCCCATTAACGTGGTAACAACCGGGAGGTTTTCTTTCTCAACGATTTCACGAAGAATCTCTCCCGCTCCAGAGGTAATTACCCCTCCTCCAGCATACAAGATTGGACGTTCACATTCAGCCAAAGCATGAGCCGCTTCTTCAATCTGCCCCGCATTTCCCTTGCTAAAAAACTTATAGCTTTTGAGATTCATTTCATCTGACTCGGGCTCGACCTTGGCCGCTTGAATATCTTTTGGGAGATCAATAAGCACTGGTCCCGGACGTCCAGTTCGAGCAATATAAAACGCTTCTTTGACGATGCGAGGAATTTGTCGCGCATCTTTAACAATATAGGAATGTTTAGTAATTGGAATCGTAATCCCCGTTATATCCACTTCTTGGAAGGAGTCTGTTCCCAGCAAAGTCGTCTGTACCTGTCCCGTTAGTACCACTAGGGGAATAGAATCCATATAGGCATTTGCAATACCGGTCACCAAGTTCGTAGCTCCCGGTCCGGAAGTTGCTAAACAAACTCCCACTTTCCCACTGACGCGAGCATAGGCATCGGCTGCATGCACTGCCGCTTGCTCATGTCGAGGTAACACATGGCGGATTTGAGAATGAATAAGCGCGTCATAAATTGGCAGTACTGTCCCTCCAGGATACCCAAAGATAACTTTTACGCCTTCTTTAATCAGAGAATTTAATAAGAGTTCCGCACCAGAAGCACTAGTAATCGCATGCTCTTTCGCCTTACTTTTACCCACTCGCCACTCCTCCTCTATTCTTCTATTTTGTTCGTCTAAAAGCCGCCCCCCGTGATGCTGATTGTACATAATCTGAATATCGGCCAAGATATCCTGCTCTTAATTCAGGATTTAAGTTTTCGAGTTGAACAGGATTCTGTTCATATTGCTTGCGCCGTGCTTTTTTTTCTTCATCAGGAGCCACCCAATCTAGGCGTCCTTCTTTTAAATCGATACGGATCTTATCGCCTGTCTTCAGAAGCGCAATTTCTCCGCCGAGAGCAGCTTCAGGGGAAACATGACCGATGGATAAACCCCGGCTTGCTCCGGAGAATCGTCCGTCGGTAATCAGGGCAACTACGTCATCTAGGCCCATTCCTGCCAAGGTTGAGGTAGGTCCGAGCATTTCTCGCATTCCCGGTCCTCCCTTAGGCCCTTCATAACGGATGACCACTACATCACCCGGTTTGATTTGACGATTGCGAATGGCTTCAGCAGCCGGAACTTCACCGTCAAACACTTGTGCCGTTCCTTCAAAAACCAACTCTTGATCCGCTAGAGCTCCTTGCTTAATGACTGCCCCTTCAGGCGCGAGATTACCATAGAGAACTTTTAATCCGCCTTGGATACTGTACGGTTGACCCATCGGATGAATAACCTCAGGGTTTTCGACTTTGGCATCCTTCAAGCGTTCAGCTTGACTGACACCGGAAACCGTCAATGGACTTCCATCAATGAAGCCGTTATCTAAAAGCTGCTTTAAGACTGCACTCACTCCACCTGCCTCATTCAAATCCGCGAGAACGTGTTCTCCAGCAGGGGCCAGTTTGCAAATCTGAGGTGTCTTAGCACTCACCTCATTGACTTTACGAAGATCCCAAGCAATATCTCCTTCATTCGCAATCGCTGGCAGATGGAGGATAGTATTAGTTGAACAACCCAGGGCCATATCGAGAGCAACACCGTTTTTAAGCGACGTCATCGTCACGATATCCCGAGGACGAATATTCTTCTGGAAAAGCTCCATCACCTGATAACCGGTTTCCTTCGCCAAGACTAACCGTTCAGAATAGACGGCAGGAATTGTCCCGTTCCCCGGTAAAGCAAGTCCCAAGGCCTCGGTTAGGCAATTCATGGAATTAGCAGTAAACATGCCCGCACAAGACCCAGCTGTCGGACACCCTTTCGCCTCCAAGGCATGGAGCCACTCTTCATCCTTTTTGCCCGCATGAACCTGACCCACCGCTTCAAAAAGAGTACTCAGCGTAACTGCCTTGCCTTCAAAACGTCCTGCAAGCATCGGCCCACCGCTCACTATGATTGCGGGTAGATTAAGTCTCATCGCCGCCATTATCATCCCAGGCACAACTTTGTCACAGCTGGGAATCAAGACTAAGGCATCCAGTTGATGGGCCTTAGCCATAACTTCAATCGAATCTGCGATCAATTCGCGACTGGCTAAGGAAAAATGCATTCCCTCATGTCCCATCGCCAAGCCATCACAAACAGCAATTGTTGAGAATTCAAAAGGGGTTCCCCCATTTTCCCGGATTCCGGCTTTTACGGCCTCGGCCACTTGTCGCAAATGCATGTGTCCTGGAACCATCTCCGTGAAGGAGTTGACCACGCCAATGAATGGTTTTTCGATTTCCCGTTTTGTTAAACCCAAAGCTTTAAGCAAAGCACGTTGGGGAGCTCGATCTACGCCTTGTTTAAGGGTGTCACTGTTCATCTTATTGTCCCTCTCTTCTTAATAAGCAATAATTATTTTTAAATAAATTTATTTAATTATAACCCAAGTAAAGCAGCTCCGGAATTAAATGATTTCCTAAAAACTTAATAAAGATATAAAAAGCCCTGAGCATAAGTCCCCAGACAGAGGAACTTTCCGCTCGGGCTTTTTCTACCCACGGTGTAAATCCAGGTTACTGGATTTCTGTGCCGCTCGGTCCAGACAGGAACTCCCCGGAACCCTAGGCACACTTCCTTCGTGATATCGTATTTTGGATTGTGTTATAATACATTGATTTATTATTGTTAGTGTATATGTTACAGCTTAGAGTGTCAACCCATTATTCCGAGAAAGTTAAAATTTATTCAGCTCTCTTGTCAAACAAATCCTTTCATACTATAATGTCCACTATACAAAAACAATTGTTTATAAGAGGTGGATTGGAGGAGTTTTTTTGCAAGAAATACAGATTGGCTTATTAGGACTCGGAACAGTGGGCAGCGGGGTGATCCAAATTCTCACCCAGAATGATGACGACATCAGTAACCGGACTGATAGTCATATTAAAATTAAGAAGGTACTCGTAAGAAATTTACAAACTCCCCGCTCCGTTAGTGGAAATTTCGTTCTCACGGATAAACCCGAAGATATCTTGCAGGATCCAGATATTGATATTATCGTTGAAGTTATGGGAGGGATTGAACCGGCTCGGACGTATATCTTAGAAGCCCTACACCAGGGAAAGAACGTCGTAACCGCGAATAAAGATTTGCTGGCTCTCCACGGACATGAACTTCTGGATGTAGCGAAGGAAGCTGGCAAAGATCTCTATTTTGAGGCGAGTGTTGCGGGCGGAATTCCGATCATCGCCGCCCTCAAACAATCCTTAGCAGCAAATCGAATTTCGACTGTCATAGGAATCATCAACGGCACTACCAACTACATTCTAACCTCGATGACGGAGCAAGGTCGCGATTATGAAGAAGTATTAAAGGAAGCCCAAACGTTAGGCTATGCCGAAGCAGACCCTTCCTCTGATGTTGATGGCCTAGATGCTGCGCGAAAATTAGCGATTCTGTCTTCAATCGCCTTTAATTCCCGTGTAACCATCAACGATGTTTATGTAGATGGAATTTCACGGATCACCGCAGATGATATTGCTTACGCTTCCGAACTTAATTCCTGCATAAAATTACTCGCCATCGCCAAGCATCAACCGGATGGCTTAGAAATTCGCGTTCATCCGGCAATTCTGCCCAAATCCCATCCTTTAGCTTCCGTCGGTGGCGTCTTTAACGCCATCTATGTGATCGGAGATGCAGTCGGTGAGACCATGTTTTTCGGACGAGGAGCTGGATCTTTACCAACAGGTAGCGCTGTCGTTTCAGATATCATCCAAGTTACCCGCAATATCGAAACCCATTCGACCTCAGCGATCAATTGCACGTGTTATAATGATCTTCAGCTCACGAAATCCGATGATTTTCATACGGCCTTTTATATCCGGATGCGGGTTAAGGATGAGCCTCGTGTCTTAGCCACACTCGCTCTTCTTTTTGCAGAGGCCAATGTCAGTTTTGCTTCTATTATACAGAGGCAAAAGGCTAATGAAGAAGCCGAAATAGTCCTTGTGACCCACCCCATCTACGAAGCTCAACTTCGGGAAGCGCTTAAGTCGGTCAAAGCCTATAGTAAAGTTTTAACCATCAATAATGTTATTCGTTTTGAAGGCAAATAAATCTGGAGGAAAAATAATGTTATGCGCTAAAATACCCGCTACTTCGGCCAATCTCGGTCCAGGCTTTGACTGCCTGGGCCTGGCCCTTAATTTGTTTAATACGATTACAGTTGAGGAAAGTTCGACTTGGGAAATTCGTCTAACCGGAAAATATAACATGGGTTTGCCTATCGATGAAAGCAATCTGGTCTGGCAAACGATGCTTCATCTTTGGGAAAAAGTCAACTATCCGACTCCGAAAATCACGTTAACGTTAGAAAATGAGATTCCTCCAGCACGCGGATTAGGCAGCAGTTCTGCTGCGATTGTTGGAGGTTTAGTCATTGCCAATTCCCTCGCAGGAACCCCTTTTTCTCAACTCGAACTTCTCCAAATGGCCAATGAACTAGAAGGCCATCCAGACAACGTCACTCCTGCTTTATATGGAGGGGTTACGCTTGCCGTCGAGACCGCGACCGGGATCCTCCCCCGAGTCTTACGTGAGAATTCTCACGTAGAGGTGTTGGTGGTCATCCCTGAGTTCCTGCTTAATACGTCGAAAAGCCGAAAGGTTCTCTCTTCCCAAGTTCCCCGCCCCGATGCAGTCTTTAATATTGCTCATGCCGGACTACTGATTGAAGCGTTCATCCGAGGAGATTTCACACTTCTCAAGGAAGGGATGAGAGATCATCTCCATCAAGAACAACGAGCAGCGCTCGTTCCCGGACTTTCGGAAGCCCTAAGCTCTGCCTTAGACAATGGAGCCTACGGAGCAGCTCTCAGTGGCTCAGGTCCTACTCTTTTAGCCTTTCTTACTTCTGAACATACCCATGCCGTAGCCAATGGGATGATTCAGACATTTACGAAGCATGGTTTAAGTGCTCAGGCCTACCCTCTGCAAATCAGCCCTCTTGGAGCACATCTTTTTTAAGTTCAATATTAAAGAGACAAGTCTTGAAATATAATAAGACTTGCCTCTTTATTTATACACAACGTTAAACCAAAAGGTATCCTAATGATGGATACCTTTGTCAATAAGAACACTTTTCTATTCTGCACAATGAAGATGTTGTTCAATATGCTTACAACGATGGCAATCTCCTTTAGTGAGTATAATCTATTAGTCTGATAGTATCGCCAATCTTTTTAGAAATTGCTTGTTTCATTGGTTCTGCGTGAGGACAGGCAAAACCAATGGGATTTCCTCTCGTAATACAAGACGCTAATACGATAGTATCAGCACCTCTTTTAACCATTTCCGCGGCTCGAGTGACGGCTTTTTTCCCTGGACACCCCCCACAAGTGTTTACCCCAATTACTTCAATTTCCTCTTGTACGTCTTCAAAAGCAAGTTTCTTTTCCTTCATGACCTTAAAATCTGTTGTAGCAGGACACATATCCTCAGTTTGCATGCATCGAATTAGCCCAACTTTCATACTCGGCCCCTCCTAAGACTTTTAGAAAAATTATACCCTCTATACCCCCCTACCGTAAACAAATATTTAAAATATCTTGACACCATAAAATAATATATAGTATATATGGGATAAGTAGAAATATTATTTTCTAATTCTATGCGAAAGGTGAATTATATTATGGAAACAACACTTGACCATTATGATAAAGCAATTATTCATGCACTACAGGAAGATTCGTCGATTTCGAACTTAGATTTATCGAAATTAATTGGATTATCCCCTTCAGCTTGTCTCACAAGAACCAAAAATTTAAAAGAATTAGGAGTCATCCAACAATTTACAACGTTCGTCGATGAAAAAATGCTGGGTATAGAAACGATTGCGTTTACCATGGTGAATTTATCCCCCCTCACCCGAGAGATCGCTAATTCCTTTGTGAAAAAGATTAATGAAACTCCGAACGTGCTTGAGTGCTATACCATTACTGGCAGTCGAGATTATCTCTTAAAAGTCGTGGCCAAAGACATGTCTAATTATCGAGACCTCATCATCGATTACCTTATGGCGATCCCTGGCGTAAACCGGGTGGAAACAAGTATTGTCATCCAAACTGAAAAAAGAACTTTATCGATACCCCTTGATGAAAAGTAAGAGGTGAACAAATGCAATAAATCAGGGAGAAAAAAGATCGGAGAACGTGAACGATGCAGGAAAAGATAAAGGCCTTAAAAGCAGCATTTCCTTATACCCTTCCTGTTATGACTGGATATCTATTTCTAGGAGTAGCCTTTGGCATACTTCTCAACAGTAAAGGCTATTCTTTCGTATGGGCGATTTTCATGAGTATCATTATTTTTGCAGGTTCGATGCAATATGTCGCTATCACCCTGCTAAGCGTGGCCTTTGATCCGTTGAATGCTTTCTTAATGACGCTGATGGTCAACGCCAGACATTTATTTTACGGGTTGTCACTTTTAGGAAAATTCGATGATGCCGGCAAGAAAAAGCCTTATTTGATTTTTGGACTTACTGATGAAACCTTCTCCATTCTCTGTGCAACAGAACCTCCTGGGGGAGTCGACAGAGGCTGGTTCATGTTCTTCATAACCTTCCTTAATCACCTCTATTGGATAATCGCCTCAGCCATTGGCGGTATTTTAGGGTCCTTAGTCTCCTTTAATACTAAGGGTATTGACTTCGTCATGACGGCCCTGTTTGTTGTTATCTTTCTTAACCAGTGGAAATCCCAAAAACAACATACTCCTGCCCTAATTGGCATCGCTTCCTCGGTCGTTTGTTTATTGATTTTTGGGGCAGCGAACTTCATTATTCCCGCGATGTTTCTGATTATTATTGCCTTGACCCGATATCGAAAACCATTTGAAAAGGGGGCAGAGAAATGTTACTTACCGTCCAGCAATCACTCATCCTAATTGCTATAATTGTCTTGGGAACCTTTTTGACAAGAGGGCTGCCCTTTATCCTCTTCCCCCCGACCCGGGAAACCCCCAAATTTGTTCTTTATCTGGGGAACGTCCTTCCCTTTGCCGCGATTGGCTTACTCATTGTTTACTGTCTAAAAAACGTCTCTCTCCTGTCCGCACCGCACGGTCTTCCCGAGGGAATCGCCATTGCCTGCATTACCCTTCTTCATCTGTGGAAAAATAACGTTCTTCTGAGTATCGGGGGAGGAACTTTTCTTTATATGGCACTGGTCCAATTTGTATTTGTTTAATCAATGAAAAAAATTAATAAAATGGGCATTTTTCTTTTCTACAACCATGGGGATGTCTGGCGACATAGGTGCAATTTTTTAAATCTGATTTAGACTCGGGTAAATTTATACTCAGATACTGTTTTGCAAGTATTACTCCCTCTTTTAGGGCAACTCTGACAAAACATTTACAACAGCATGGCCCTGCCTGGTCAGCAATAACATTAACAATTCTTGAAACCACTTTCATTGTCATAGCCGTTTCCTTATCTTTAGGGCAAGCCGCACCTAAAATAACACTGAAGCACGCACCGATTGCCGGGGCTATGCCGCATACACCTGTCAGACCACAATAACCCCCTATGGCTTGTCTGCGAGTACGGTTCAATACCTCGATAATTTGTTCTTGGGTTATTTTAATTGTCCCTTCATTTCTTATCGAAGCAATTAAAGAACCAGCGGCAATCCAAGCATTTTCACAACCAAGCATAGGAACCTTATCTTGGTACTCCATTAAGACTTCCGCTATTTCAAATGGGCTCTTCATAGAACTTGTCAATACATAATCTTTGATTAGATCAAATACATCTTTGCCATGACACTCATCACAGACATAATGCCCATTGGGGCAATTAATATTGCCGATTTCTTGCTTACCACACCTTATGCAGGTAAGTTCTTTGCCTTCAGTATAATACTCTAATTCACCGCCACATACCTGGCAATTATTCATGTTGATAATTTCTTGGTGCTGACCAGCACCTTCCTTAGTTCCTCAGCAACTACTTGAACTGAGAAAATCCGAATTGTTCTCCTGCTCCATGTTGCCATCTCCTTTGGTCCAGTTTTCGATTTATGGTATCATCCTTGAGCAAACTGTGAATCCTCAACAATTAAACATTAAGTTATTCGATGTGCTTATCTATTTCCCCTCTACCTTTGGGGGGTAGAAAGTAAAGAAAACCCGGCTTTCGCCGAGCTTTGCGATAAAGAAGACTTGGCCAGCGCCAAAGCGATGGCCTTAGTCGCCTTATCCTGCCGGACTTAACTACTTGCATCGTAGGAAAGCGAAAACCGCTGGTTGCACTTATGCTATCTGC
>NZ_DATLJA010000005.1:0-9165 GCF_035539115.1 Desulfitobacterium sp.
AAAAATCACCTCAAACTACAGTATAGATAAATTATATTGAGATATCTATGGTTATCTCCACTATACTATATAATTCAACACAATTGAGGTAGATTCCTGCTTTTTGATGAAAAAATCAGAGGGTTTCTGCACCAGAATCAGCAATGTATAATATTTTTTTTCAAAACAGTATTCATCATGTAAGTAGTCAACTTACGAAAGGAACCGTTAATGGTCAAGAATATAAAGGAACAAAATTCTATGTAAATATACCATTTTACAAAATAATTAACCCTCAGAATGTTGAGGAATATGGGAATAGGTTATTTAAACTAATAACTGAGATGAATGCTATTTTAGAATCTTTTAACTTGGTTCCAACTGATATTATCGATGGACCTGAAGGGAAACGAGGATGGTTAATCTCATTTAAAAATAGATTTATTAAGTAAAGCAAACCTCCCATTATCCATATTATCTGAACAAATGGTGATATAGAGTTGGGACATAATTTTCGCTATGTAGTGAATCTTTTTGAGGATGAGGTGTCAAAATGCCAAAGAAAAGATGTCCAGCCTGTGGCTCAAATCATACCCTTAAGATCATATACGGAGAGCCAACATATGAAGCTTTTGAGGCAGCTGAAGGCGGAGAGCTTGTTCTGGGTGGCTGTTGCGTTACTTCAAACGATCCTACCCACTTTTGCAAGACTTGTGACCAGCAGTTTGGGGTGACAGATTCAATGCTGCAGTACGATATGGGAGCAACGCTTACCCACCCTACTGGAACAAATTGCTAAAGGTGATGCGAAAATATATTGATGAACGTATTTGTTGACGAAATTCGACAAAACTTCCTATGGATAAAATCTATTATTTTGCAGTACAATAGACATTGTGAGTCCTAGGAAGGGAAGTTTGAATTGAAGTGGAATGCCAAGTTGCTCATTTGATCAAGTTTATTGAAGAAATGCGAAGAGAGCTTATTCAATTAGGAAAAAGTAAACCCCTCACGGATCCAGAGGTCGTAAAGCTAAGTCAAAGATTAGATCGATTGCTGAATGAATACCAACTAATTAGTGATAAGGTTTTAACATCTAAGTAGGATTTAAATATTTTTTCAACGTTGCTAAAAACAAAAGGCGGAACCCATAATAAGTAGGGGTCCGCCTTTGTTTTATTCTATTTTGGTGAGTTCAATCAGGAGCTCGCATTTCATTTCGGTTTTTTAGGCTGCTTTGGTTTCTTTGTCTCCTTCTTGGTGCTTTTTTCTCCCATTGTATGACACTCCTTTCATATTAATAATGACACATCAATAGTTCTACAAAACGAACGAAATTCCTGCTGAGAAACGGGCTAGATTATTAACTTGTCTTTTAAAAATTGTGTGTTGACGATGGGGTGCGGTATACTATAGCGAGAGTAGGCTGATTTATTGGATTTGTCTAAGGGGGATTACGATGCCTAAAGGAGAACAAATTAAGATTGTTGTGGTGGGAGGAGGGGCAGCGGGTTTGTTTGCTGCTGTGATAGCCGGTCACCAAGGGGCTCAGGTCACTATTTTAGAGAAAAACCAGCGGGTGGGTAAGAAGATATTAGCGACAGGTAATGGTCGTTGTAATTTAACCAATATGGATATGCACATCTCTCATTTTCATGGCATGAATCCTAAGTTTGCTTATAATGCCCTGCAGGCTATGGATAATATTCAGACCATCGATTATTTCGAACACTTGGGGATTACCCATAAGGTTGAAGAGGAAGGAAAGGTTTTCCCCTTTTCCAATCAGGCGTCCAGTGTCTTAGATGTATTACGCTATGAATTGAATCGGCTAGGAATAGAAACCATTGTTGAGGCAGAAGTGAAGGAGATTCGAAAACAGTCCGAGGGTTTTGATATTTTAGCTAAGAATGGGGCCAAGTATTTTGCTCATCGAGTAATTCTCGCGACCGGAGGCAAAGCAGCTCCTAATTTAGGTTCTAATGGCAGTGGCTACGCCTTAGCCGAAAAACTAGGGCATCGTTTAATTGAGCCATTTCCATCGCTTGTTCAGCTTAAGCTGGCCGAGCCTTTTCTCAAGCAAATTAAAGGAATAAAATTTGATGGAGATGCGGAGATCATCGTCCAAAATAAAACCGTAGCTAAGGCGCGAGGAGAATTATTATTTACTGAGTACGGTATTTCTGGCCCAGCTATTTTCCAATTAAGTCGGACGGCTGCGGAAAAACTGAAAAAGAGCCAAGCGGTTTGGGTCAAGGTCGTGCTCATCAACCATCTGCCAAAGGATCAGCTCGTGAGCTATGTGAATAAACGCTGGCAGGATAATCCTGAAAAAAATGTGTCCTTTAGTTTTGTTGGCTTTATCAATAAACAACTTGTACCGGTATTGCTGAAACAGGCTGGTATCGAAGATCTTAACAAGCCAGTGGCGCTCTTGACCGCTCGGGAGAAGGAAGATATCATAAATATCTTGCAGGACTGGCGCTTTAAGGTAATAGGCACAAATACCTGGACGGCTGCTCAGGTCACCGCAGGGGGTATCGATGTACGAGATATAAACCAGAATACGATGGAATCGAAGTTAGTACCCGGGCTTTTCTTCGCGGGAGAAATTATGGATATCGACGGAGACTGCGGAGGTTATAACTTGCAGTGGGCCTGGTCCTCTGGTTATGTAGCGGGGAAGAACGCTCAAACATACTAGAATAGAAAAGAAAAGAGCCCTCACATGGTAGATCATATATTCTACTATGGGAGGGCTCTTTATTATTTGTGTCCGGGACGTAGGTCTCACTTCAATTACCCCTAACGGGCAAGTTGAGTGACCATAAAAGTTGCAGTCCCAAAGGCTACCAGGTTGCCTGAATCATCCTTGATTTCACCTTGCCCAACAATAATTCTCCTGCCCTTTTGGATGATCTTACCCTCAGCCCAGAGTGTTCCTTCATTAACTGGACGCAAGTAATTTAATTTCAATTCCACAGTCGAAGCGCCTTCGCTCGAATCTAAGCGTTCATTTACAGCTACAGCAATAGCCGAATCAAGCAAACCAGCAAGAACACCGCCATGAACATTTCCATAAAATTGTTTTAGCTGCTCAGTTACTTTCATAACAACTTGGGTTTTTCCGTCAACATTAGGGACAGTCGTCATGCCCATGTGTTTCCAGTAATCACCTGATTCTAGATCGGCAATTCGAACCACTGAGTTCTGCCTCCTTTCGCCTTGTTCGGATGGGTACTATTATTGCGAACTCTTTTTACTATCATCCGTAGAATCTGGGAACTTATTGCTAACAAAACTAAGACCTCTGATCAAGAAACTGATCCCCCAAAGCACAAAGAAACAAGCAACAAAATCAAATACACTTAATACAAGTGCCCCTGAAAGAGTATCTGGAATAATTGCCATTTAAAACGCCCCCAATAACGTTATCATGATTCCACCGGCTACCGCGGTCCCTAAAACACCCGCTAGATTGGGTCCCATAGCATGCATAATTAAGTAATTGCGTTTATTGTATTGTAGCCCAATATTATGAGATACCCGTGCTGCCATTGGAACAGCTGCAATACCCGCTGAGCCGATTAGTGGATTGATTCTTCCTCCGCTTATCTTGCACATCAGCCTCGCCCACAAGATGCCACTGGCTGTGCCAAAACAAAATGCAATGAGTCCAAGTGTCACGATTTTTAGTGTTTGTAGATTAACGAAGTTCTCTGCACTCATGGTTGATCCAATAGCAACGGCTATAAATACAGTAATGACATCTAAAAATACCCCTCCAATTGTGGCGGAAACTCTATCCATAACACCCGATTCCCTGATCAGGTTTCCCAACATCAAGCAGGAAATCAATGGCGCAATTGGTGGTAGTAATATCAAAACGATTAGAATCATCATGACGGGGAAAATGATTTTTTCACGCTTAGAGACGGGCTTTATTTTCGCCATAGCTATTTTTCTTTCTTCGAGCGGAACTAACGCTTTCATAATGGGTGGCTGAATCAGCGGAAGTAATGCCATATAAGAATAGGCGGCAACAGCGATCGGTCCAAGTAAATGTGGAGCCAGTTTAGTCGCCACATAGATAGCCATGGGCCCATCTGCTCCTCCAATTATGCCAATTGCACTAGCCTCAGCAAGACTAAAGCCCAGAAGTTTAGCACCAACTAATGCGATAAAAATACCTAAATGTGCGGCCGCGCCGAGGATAATCGTACTCGGATTGGCAATCAATGGTCCAAAGTCCGTCATAGCGCCGACCCCTAAAAATATTAAAGGTGGGTAAATGACTAAGGCTATACCCTGGTAGTTATAAGCCAAAAGCCCACCCGGGGCCATTAAACCTGTACCCGGAATGTTTACTAGGATACAACCAATCCCTAGAGGCACTAGCAGGAAGGGCTCATACTTTTTTACAATTCCAAACCATATAAATAATATGCCAATAGCTAACATGATTATATGAGCCGGTGTGAATTGTGCAAGACCTGTTCCTTGCCCCATCGCTTTTATCATATTGAAAACTTCCATAACAATCTCCTTTCAATTCGCAAGTCTTGATCCGGCAATTATAATTGCAGAAATCGAAAAAGTATATTCCTCCCCCCTTTTAGTCTGACATCCTTTAAATAAGCAATTTTCATGCCAGACGTTGGAAACGAGAAATGTTAATGATCGTAAGGTGCCTGTATCTGTGACAGATGTAGGGATATCCATACACTTGTCTGGATAACCGGACAGCGAATACACTCACATTTAATAAAAAGAGACGAACAAGCGTGAATGTTCAGAATGTTTTCGTCAGGGAAAGACCTTTTGTTCTATCTGTTTAAAAATGTACGTCCTGTCTTTATCCTATTTCTCTTAAGTCATCAGCATTTTTTTATGAACCATTAAGAATATGCCATTGCTAACAAGTAATGGCATTGTTTTTGCAATGTAAGAAGGTAGAACAGCAGTTTATTTACGCATAACTATGGTTTCAAATTACTAAAGAGAGGTGAAATAGGTCTTCGTTTAAAGAAAAATTTTAGGAGGTATTAACAATGGCAAATTTAGAGTGTCCTATAGCCGGAAAGATAATTGAAATCAACATAAAGGTAGGTCAAGAAGTTTCCGAAGATGATGAATTATTTATAATCGAGGCAATGAAAATGGAAAACCCCGTATTCGGTGATACAGGGATAGTGAAAGAGCTTAATGTCAAGGTCGGCGATCGGGTGCAAGAAGGCGATGTCCTGGCAGTGATTGAGTAAGGAGGGGACAAATAATGGATTTTGGATTATCCGAAGAACAAAGAATGGTTCAAGATATGGCTCGAGATTTCGCGAATAAGGAAATTGCTCCTTATGTTGAAAAGGACGAAGAAAATCACTATTATCGCCGAGAGATACTAACTAAGATGGGCGATTTGGGCCTGTTAGGCTGGAGCATACCTGAGGAGTATGGCGGAAATGGTATGGGTTGGATGGAAGCTGTAACTGCTTTATATGAAATAGCCAAGGTGCATACTTCATGGAGACTAAGTGTCAGCGGCAACTGCTGGGGACCAGCCATGACTATTAATGAATATGGGACAGAGGAACAAAAACAAAAGTATATACCCGGCCTTGTTAGTGGGAAGAACGTGGGTAGCTTTGCTATAACTGAACCCAATTCTGGTTCCGATGTGGGTAGTATGAAGACCTTCGCGACGGATAAAGGTGACCATTGGTTAATCAATGGTACCAAAATGTGGATATCGGGCGGACACACGTGTGATGTTGGACTTCTCTATGCGGCCACCGAAGTAGGCGGAGGAGCTAAGGGGCTGTCCTGTTTTATAATCGACTACAATAATACCCCGGGCATTACGAGAAATCCGATTCTCGGGAAAGTTGGCATGTGGACTGCTCCAACTTCGGAATTGGTATTTGAAGACGCAGTGATTCCGAAGGAAAACCTTTTAGGTCCTTTAAATAAAGGCTTCCAGATCTGTATGTGGATGTTGAATAATACGCGTATGGGTTGCGCTACGGGTTCAGCAGCGCTTTCAGCGGCCTGTCTAGAGGGTGCAGTTCAATATGCTAATGAGCGCACTCAGTTTGGTAAACCCATTGGAAAATATCAAATGATCCAGCAGCAGATTGCGGAAATGAAACTAGAAGATGAAGCGGCCAAATCTCTCGTTTATCGGGCTGCTTGGCTCAAAGAAAATAAATTACCGAATCAACAGGCGACTTCGCTGGCTAAACTATTCGGCAGTAACGCAGCAGTTCATGGTGCGAATATGGCAATGAAAATCTATGGTTCGTATGGTTATTCAACTGAATATCCATGCGGCAGGTGGCTCCGTGATGCCAAACAGTTTGAAACGCTAGAAGGAACATCCAATATTCATATGCAGATTATCGCGAAGATCGAACTGGGTTACCAACCCAACCGTTAATTGATTGAGAGTCGTCGTTACCACCTAACGCAGTTTGGATAAGAGGGGAGACCATAAAAATGGGTGATTACGGATATTCATTGCATCCATACTTTAAAGAAATGCCCGCTATTGGTAAGAAATTAACCCGCACTCTCAAACAGAATGTCGAAGACATAGAAAATGTGGAAGCAGAGATAGCTAAAGAAGTTGACCGGGTCAAAAATTCGGGCAAGGCAACAGAAGATATGAACAAAAAAGGCGAGATGACAGCATGGCAGCGCATCGATTACCTGGTTGATCCAGGAACCTGGTGTCCCTTGCATACGATCTATGACCCAGCGAGTAATGAAGAGGGAAATACTGGAGTGATTGACGGACTCGGCAAAATAGAAGGTAAATGGGCTGTTATCATAGCCTCCAACAATAAAGTTATGGCTGGAGCATGGCTTTCTGGACAGGCAGATAATGTCCTGCGGGTAACGGATATCGCGAAAAGACTTCACTTACCCTTAGTTTGGGTTCTCAACTGCAGTGGTGCAAAGTTGATGGAACAAGATGAGCTTTACCCCAACCGTAGGGGGAGCGGCACCCCTTTCTTCCGGCATGCAGAGCTGCAAGAAATGGGTATACCTATTATCGTCGGCATCTATGGAACCAACCCTGCTGGTGGGGGTTACCACTCGATCAGTCCTACTATTTTGATCGCCCACAAAAATGCAAATATGGCAGTTGGCGGCGTGGGTATCGTTGGCGGTATGAACCCCAATGGTTGTTTTGATGAGGAAGCTGCCGAAGAATTGATTGAGCTCACTCGTAAATCCGAGACAACTCCTCCAGGTCGAGTAGAAATCCACCACAACGGAACCGGTTTCATCAGAGATGTTTGTGATACAGAAGAAGGTGTACTGGACGATATCAAAAGATATATGAAGACAATACCTGCGTATGCCCCAGAATTCTTTAGAGTAGCTGATCCTGCTGAACCAAAATTCCCTGCAACGGATCTCTATAGCTTGGTACCTTTTAACCAAAAACGAACTTATCCGATGCATGAAGTATTGGCCAGGCTTTTTGATAACAGTGAGCATATGGAGTTCAAACCCGACTATGGCCTTGAAGTATACTGCGGACTTGCCAAAGTAGATGGATTGTTGTGTGGATTTATCGCCAATAACCAGGGAGTGTTGGGTCCCGATTATCCCAAGTATGCAGATTATCAGGGGATAGGTGGAAAGTTATACCGTGAGGGGCTCATTAAAATGAGCGAGTTTGTAACGTTCTGTGGTCGTGATCGTATTCCACTCGTCTGGGTGCAGGATACCACTGGCATCGATGTTGGTGACACCGCTGAAAAAGCCGAGATGTTGGGGCTGGGAATGTCGTTGATTTATTCCATAGAACAAACAGACAATCCTATGATGTCAATTATTTTGAGAAAAGGTACCGCGGCTGCCCATTACGTGTTGGGAGGACCTCAAGCGAATAACAATAATGTATTCACGCTAGGTACAGCTACCACTGAAGTCTATGTAATGCATGGAGAAACAGCGGCAGCCGCTTCTTATGCGCGACGGCTAGTTAAAGACAAGGATGCGGGCAAGTCCTTAGAGCCTACCATCGAAAAAATGAACAAGATGGTTAAAGATTACTATGATAAATCCAGACCCGCATATTGTGCCCAAAAAGGTTTTCTCGATGAAATAGTAGATTTTTCGAATCTGCGCAAATACTGCCAGGCCTTTGTCGGTGCTTACTATCAGAACCCAGCATCCATTTGTGCCATCCACCAGATGATAACTCCAAGAGTTATCAAAGGATAAAGGTTAGACCTGTTAAAAGATTATGATTGTTATTAATTCTGCCACTTTCCTTTTGCGTGTCGGGTTAACCCTTACATCTAACGGGGCATAAGGAGGTGGTAGATTTATTTCTCTAAGCATGAGAGGTGATAGGTAGTATGGTTAATATAGAGGAGAACAACAATGGAGAGGCTTCTATCCCGCATAAGCATATCAACTGGCAGGGAAAGGAGATATACATCTATAGGAAAGTATCTTCAACCAACCATATTGCACAGCTTATGGCACAATCTGGAGCTCCCGAGGGTACCCTAGTTATAAGTAGATCTCAGACATCCGGGAGGGGAAGGATGAATCGTCAGTGGGCGTGTCCGCCTGGCAAGGGGATTTTGATGTCGATGGTGTTGAGACCTGAAATCAGTGTGCAGTTTATTCCTCAACTGACACTCCTTTGCGGGGTTGTCGTTGCCGAAACCATAAGAAAAGTGACTGGATGTGCAGCAGGGATTAAATGGCCCAATGACATTGTCATAAGAGGAAAAAAAGTGTGCGGTATACTCGCCCAGAGTAGCTTTTCCAGAGGTGGCCCTGAGTACGTAATTATCGGCATTGGGATAAATGTTAATCTCGATATTGATCAACTCCCCCCCAATTGCCAAAAAACGAGTACATCCCTAAGGTTAGAAATGGGGCAAGACGTCTCCCGTTCCAAAGTACTTAAGCAGTTTATCATTTCATGGGAAGAACATTACCGGGTTTTTTTGAAGGGTGGACATCCCTATCTCCGAGCAAAATGGATTGATAACAATGTAACACTAGGACGAGATATTACCCTTAATAAGGATGAACACCTTATTTTGGGGAGGGCTGTAGATATTAGCGAGAGAGGTGGCCTTATCGTGAACTTGGGTGATGGATCGTCGGAGGAGTTCTTGGCTGAAGATCTGAGTTTGGGCAAAACTCATTATGGCA
>NZ_DATLJA010000006.1:0-6512 GCF_035539115.1 Desulfitobacterium sp.
AAAATCACCTCAAACTACAGTATAGATAAATTATATTGAGATATCTATGGTTATCTCCACTATACTATATAATTCAACACAATTGAGGTAGATTCCTGCTTTTTGATGAAAAAATCAGAGGGTTTCTGCACCAGAATCATAAGTATTTTTTGCTTACATTAATTTGACGAAGAGTTTTAAATTTAGATAGCGCATTTTTCTCGTTTATCCAAAAAAAATTATAAATTTTTAGTTTCATGCTTATTTCATCCTCTATGCTAGTCAATTCCATAGGAACTCAGTCGAAAATAGCCGATCTTTTGATAGGGAACGGAATCACCCAAAAATTTTCGGAGTGTGGCTCGCGCTTTGTGCAATCTCCATTTTACCAATTCGAGTGAAATATCTAAAATCTGGGCTACTTCCTTCGTCGAACATCCGTTAATTTCTCGTAACGTAAAAACTTCACGCTGCTGCTCAGGAAGTTGAGCAATTGCTTGGAAAAGAATGTCCTGCATCGCTTTTTTCTGACAGGACTGATCTGGATCTTTGTTAAGCTGATTCGAGTAACTCCCGGGTTCAATTTCATCCGCTATTTTCTCGTTGCGAACGCACCCCTTACGTTGGTAATCAAGCGTAACATTGACGGCAATCCGGTATAACCAGGTGGAGAACTTGGATCGCCCGTTAAAGCCATGCCTAGCTTTGAAAGCCTTGATAAAGGTCTCTTGGGTTAAATCTTGGGATAGATGATAATCTCCGGTCATACCATAGATCAGATTTGTGATTTTAGCTTCATTCTCTAATATAATTTGTTCAAACGATTCGAGACTTTCATCAAAGTTTACTCCATAAAGGTTTTGCTGGACAGGCATTAGACATCCTCCTTATTAGTAAAACCCGGTAGCTTAATGATGCTGCCGGGTTAAATTGAATAGAAGTATTTTTAAAAATAGATTAGAAAAGAACATATGCTCCAGGGCCGGTCAAAAAGACTCCAACAGCAGCTGCAATAATCGCCAAATTGTATTCATAGCCACTAGCAGTAGCTGCAAAACCATTTTTCCCAGTTGCGGTAATGATGGCTACGACCATGGTACCCACGATGAGAAGGGAAGCAAGAGGAATGAATACACCAGCGGCAAAGAAGAGACCTCCCAGTAATTCGCCAAGTCCAGCGAGAATAACCATAGGTACTCCAGGTTTTATCCCAAGGGATTCAAAGTATCCGGCGGTTCCTTGAATACTATAACCACCAAACCAACCAAAGAGTTTCTCCGTACCGTGACGAGCAAAAGATAGACCAAAGATAAGACGAATGACCAACAAACCTAGATTTGACATTGAAAAACATCTCCTTAAATATTAATGAGTTCTTTTGGTAACTAACAGCATAATTGGTTAATAGCTTACAAAAAATGTATTAGTTACTTTATGTATTGATAATACTATAAGAAACCTACTTTCGTCAAGTAGATTAATGTGTTAAAATATAAATATCCGAAGCGGGAAGAAGGGGGGCTGAAAAATGGAAGATTTCCATTTGTGTCCAAAATTTGAATCCGCAAACGAACTCATTGGTAAACGTTGGACAGGACTCATTGTTCGGGTCTTGCTAACGGGACCGAAGCGGTTTAAAGAAATGACTGAAATTATACCGAATGTCAGTAGTAAGGTATTAACAGAGCGTTTGAAGGAACTTGAATCGGTCGGTATTGTCACTCGTGAAGTCTATCCTGAAATGCCGGTACGGATTGAATACCGTTTATCGGAAAAGGGCAAGGCCCTACTACCCGTTTTTGACGAGCTACAGAAGTGGGCAGATCAGTGGGTTAAGTGCTAAGCAAATAGGCAAAGACGAGCAAGAGCCAGCATTCATTTTGAAAATGAATGCTGGCTCTTGCTTTAAACGGTAATGAAGAGAAAGCTCTTTATCACTTAGAATTTAGTATTATCATCAGGATGGGAATCGCGATATTGTTCAGTCGCTAGTGCCCATTGCTCCCGGGTCCGATTGAGGATGAGCTTGTCTTTGTTGCGATCGGGATCATTTACGATCTTTGAAAAGTAGCTAATCGCCTGTTTAAATTCTCCAACACGACGATTTAGTTCCCCAAGCATATATAAAATTTTAATGGCTGACCATGAGTTTACAAAGTCCGAATGAAGGTAAGATGCATCGTATTCTTTGATGGCGAGTTTGAGAAATCGCTGTTCATCGTCAGGTTGGTTTTCCTGCCGGTAGATCCACCCCAAGCGCAAACATAATCCAGCAAGGACAAAATGACTTTCCCCTTTCAGGGAGGCTGAATAAATTGCAAGCTTATAGGTTTCAATTGCTGTTTTTACATCTCTGACCGAATCAAAGTCGCGGCTTTGCCATTTTTTAGCAATGCCTTTTTGAACCGCATTTTTGGCCTGGGTCGTAAAGTCTTTCGAGAATTCACTGTTAAAAGCAAAACCGCAGGATGGACAGACACTAACATGATAATAAAGAGAATTATATAGATTTTCTTTATAGTAGGGACAAAAATCAGAATCTGTTTTGTAAGAAACAGAAGAATGGGAACGAACTTTCTTCGTTGTAAAACTTTCCCCGCAATAAAGGCAAGTTATTTTCTTTTCATAAAAGGGCTGTAAGTCTGTAATCATATTTTATAGCCTTCCTCAATCCATTTTTTACTTAAGTTCTTTATCGCATCTATCGTAAGTTCATTATACTAGAATATTTTACCTGTTACCATTAAATTGTTGTCCTTTAGATTATAATCTGGCAAAGAGGGATCTTTTACAGAATTAAAATAGGAGCATGCTTAGCGATAGTTTACACCCTTGCAGCAACGCTTGCCGTGAGTACTCTGTTTAAAAAGCAGGATATCAAATAAAGAACAGAGAATAAATTAAGAAAGCGAGTGAAGAGGTGTATAGAGATTAGATGTTAAAACAAATTGGTGCTTTATTTGGAGGAGTAGTTTACTTCTTATTTGTACTAACCCTATTGAATTTTATCGTTAAATACGTTAATAGTAAGTATCGAACTCAATTGATGAAAAATGAAGAGGTCTATAATCTATTTAAAAAGCTCATGAAGTTTACCGTGAAAAATCATAAACGCTTTGGATTAATGACGATCGTCTTCCTGCTGTTACACTTCGCAGTCCAACAGAGCCAATATGGTATGAATATCACGGGATCAATTGCAGCTGTCATCATGCTTGCCCAGATCGGACTCGGGGTTTATGGCTGGAAGGCCAAGAAAAAAGGGGAAATGGATATTCAATGAATGACCAAGAAAAATTAGGTATTTAAAGCAACCTTGTATATTTCAAAAATTATAATATAACTGCGAGCCCTTTAGGAATCGCAGTTATATTTTTTTACAACAATGAATACTCCGGGTCAAAATGAGCCACGATTCAGGACTGTGAGAGCCACAGTTCCGAAATTTCAGAGCTACCATTCCAGTCAGTAAACCACTTGGTACATTATGTTGTCTATTCCGCGAAGTAGGATAATTGGAAGTTGTTTCCACGGAAATAATACGATTAGTGTGATGGCTTTGAGATAAGATAAAATATTCCAAGAGGTTAACCTTAATGAACGTACCCGTTACATTATTAGCAATTCTGATTTTCTTATTTACTTGAACAATACTCCCACGACTATTATTCCAAGTCTAATCCAATAGTCTGGTGGATTTAATTCCCATTATATATTCCATCAATTCAATTAAAAATTAGATATAAATAGCACAGGAAAAAAAATTACTCCTCACTGTAATGCCAATTTGCAATGAATGTCCTAACGCATACCGATTTTGTTATATTTAACAAACTGGATAAAATGCCTGTCTTGGTGGTCGAGGTGGATGGGTATGCATTCCATGCTAACAATTCAAAGCAGCTTGAACGGGATAAAATGAAGGATACCATTCTGGAGAAGTATGGTATCCCAATTTTAAGAATTAAGACAAATGAAAGTGGCGAGGAAGCGAAGCTGCGTAATAAGCTTAACCGGATTTTAAAACCGTAGTTGGTTCTAGGCATTTTCCAGGGAAGAGATGTATTATATGAAGATAATAGGATTCAACGGAAGTCCGAGAAAAAATTGGTATACTGCAATAGTCCTTAAAAAAGCAGAATTCCCAAATGATTGTAAGAAAGCCTTTGAAATGGGGGTAAGATTTGCTCGACAAGATAATATTTGTAAATAATTGAAATGGAAAATGATCATCGGAGGAATTTTTAATGAAACAAGTTTATGCACCCGGCTGTGCGCTTTTAATCTATAAGCCGCAGCTTGCTGAAAAAGTATTAGCGTTTTTGAATAACAACTTAGGGGAAATCCCTGAACATCGGATTTGCTGTAGACATGAGCCTAATCTCGAAAAGGGTACTCAGGTCATCAACACCTGTGCAGGCTGTGACAAGCGATATAGGGAGCTTTATGATGGGATATCTACCCTATCCCTTTGGGAGATATTAGCTGAAAGCAAAACATTTCCCTTCCCCGATTATAAGGATATGGAGATGTCGATACATGATGCCTGCCCTACACGCACGGAAGAAAGGGTTCAGTCGGCCATAAGAAAACTTCTTGTGAGAATGAATATAAAAGTTGTTGAACCCAAGAATACTCGTACTCAAGCAATCTGTTGTGGTGACAGTTTTTACGGCACTTTGCCTATAGAGGATGTCAAGAAGCAGATGGAAAAACGCTCCAATGAAATGCCTTGTGAGAATGTCGTGGTTTACTGTGTTTCCTGTATCAAAGCAATGTATATCGGTGGTAAAAAGCCACGCTATATGATCGATCTTTTGTTTGGAGAGGAAACTGAAATTGGCACATTTGAGCCAGATGAATGGCACAATCAATTACAAAAATTCATAGATAAGCATTAAATGATAATACACAAAAAACCTTCACCCCTTTAAGGGGCAAAGGTCCTGCGATGACATTCAATTCTAAATTTAAAATAGCATAATTTCATTCCAAATAATAAGACCCAATCCAACAAACAAAATCCAAAATATATAAGCGTACGTTCTTGAAATGAGTAGTCTTGCTGATTGCACACCCTCGGGTCCATTAGCCCCGTTTAACATGAACAGGATAAATGCACCAGTTAAATCTCAATCAAGACTAAAATCAAGTGAAGCTGACTCGTACGTCCTTCATGAATCAGCCAGTCAGCCAGACTGGATTAGTTAGGAAAAGAAATTGATACATTGTCATACGCCTGCCGTTTTTTGAGATGAACAATGCATCAGTCAGAGTTTTACTTATGGAGGCTTCAAATGAATCAAATTCGGGATTATAGAAGTGATGCAGCAACATTACCTACGTTTGAAATGCGTCAGGCTATGGCAAATGCTGAAGTAGGAGATGATTTTTCAGGTGAAGACCCAACGGTTAGATATTTAGAAAACATGAGTGCTCATATGTTTGGAAAAGAAGCGAGTCTTTTTGTTATCTCAGGCACTATGGCCAATCAAATAGCTATTATGACCGCTACACAACATGGAGATGAAGTTTTAGTCGGTGAGGAGTCTCATATTTATAATATGGAAACTGGAGGATTAGCTGCACTTTCAGGAGTACAAACCAGACCTCTCCGCAGTACAGAGGGACAGTTTGATTTTCAAGATGTCCGAAGGGCTATTAGAAAACGTGGAATACAATTTCCGATAACAAAAGTGCTATGTTTAGAAAATACATATGATTTAAACCGGGGTATTCCACTATCCGAAGAATATATGACAGAAATATCCATACTGGCACATAGGCATGATTTACTTGTCTATTTAGATGGAGCTCGAATATTTAACGCCGTAACTGCTTTGAAAGTTGAGCCTAAGATCTTTTGTCAAGGCATTGATGTGATGCAATTTTCCCTTTGTAAAGGATTGAGCGCTCCCGTAGGATGTATTCTTCTAGGGTCAAAAGATTTCATTGAACGCGCACGAAGAATAAGACAGAGAATTGGAGGCGGTATGGCACAGGCTGGTCATATGGCTGCCACAGGTATTGTTGCACTGAAAACTATGATTGATAGGATACAAGATGACCATCTAAATGCCAAGCGACTAGCGATAGGACTTGCTAATTTGAATGAGAGTTTAGTTGATGTGGAAAAGACTTTAACTAATATTGTTCAGATAGATCTTAAAAGTATTGGAAAAGATGCTTTCTATATGGATAATGCTCTGCAAGCACAGGGTATAAAAGTCAAAATTATTGACTCGACAACCTGTAGACTTGTAACTCATCGGGGTATCACCGATAATGATATTGATGAAACAATTGATGTAATAAAGAACATATTAAAATGAAAACCCTAATATTAAGAACCTCCGATTATCCATATGCTGTGACGCATTCGTAGGATAATGCGGTGCGACAAGAAGTCGCTAACAGTTAGTGTTTCAATTGAAACTGCGTTAGTTACTAAACGTATCCTCGCTCGAAACTGCAGTTTGAGTAATCGGACTGTGGGTTGCATGAGAGTTAAATACCTAATGCGATTGCTCTAC
>NZ_DATLJA010000007.1:0-4946 GCF_035539115.1 Desulfitobacterium sp.
GCATCCGACGTAGGGTCCCATGTCAAGTCGACCCCAGTGAAAAGGAGGTAAATGCCCGCTTTACGAGTAATAAAAAAGATCGATGGTGAGGAAAGGAGATTTATCTTAAGTTTCTCAAAATCGTGTCTTGACAAGCGGGGGTATTACAAGCTATGAACTTTCGCTTGAAGCAAAAGCAGGAAAAGTGAAGCTAGGTGGTTGCGTCGAAATAATAGGTAACGCGGAATATTTCTGTAAAGACTGTGGCCATGAATGGAACAGAGCGCAAGCTATTGATGAGGCGTACCGCAAATTAAAAACTATCATAGCATCTGTTGGTGGATACTTCGGTGGCTATTATGAAGTCATTATCGATCTGACTAATCTTGAAACCACGTGGAGATTCAACGAAGGTGGAACAGAGGAAACTAGCAAGAAGACTATCCGTGTTTCCACAGCACAAGCCTTTATTGAGGAGTTAAAGATGATTAATCTGCTGAACTGGAAACCCAAGTATATAGAGACCGGTGTGTGCGATGGAACCCAGTGGAGTGTTGAGATTCTAACTGACGGGAGAACTATTAAAAAGTATGGTGACAATCAGTTCCCAGAAGAATGGGAGTTGTTTTGTAGGCTGATCAGACGAACAACAAACAGAAAGTTTCACTAATTTGGCCAATTAAAAAGTTTCTACCTAGCCTACGGCGATACCCGCCAACTCAATTCAGTCGCCATTGAATTAACTAGGTAACGAATGTTGAGCTCGGTCATGCCATTCACAAGATATTAAATTCGAAGGGGTGTAAGAATTTGCGAAAACTAATGGGTCTCTTATTAATAATTGGAATATTTTTTATTGCAGGTTGTTCAAATTTTCCTAAACCAGAATCAACGGTAACCGACTTTATTGAAGCCGGAAAAAAGTTTGATTTAACAAAAATGGCTACAATGGTCAATCCATCTAATGCAAGTAAGGTAACTGATGTAATGAAAGATGGAAAAGACAGCAAAGACCAGTATCAAAAATACTTTTTAGACTACCTCAAGGAAAATGCAACTAAAATTACATACTCAGTAAAAGGGTCAAAAATCGAAAATGATAAGGCTACCGTCACTGTAGATGTTAAGTACCTTAATGGGGGACCGCTTCTTAAAGCAACTATTGGGGACGTTTTTTCTAAAGCATTTTCTTTAGCCTTCACTGGTGTCACGATGAAGGATGAGGATATGAATCAAATGTTTATATCTGCGATGCAAAAGCAAAAAGAAACAGTTAAAGATTCATTTGTGGAGAAGACTATCGATGTTAAGCTGGCAAAGGCTAATAATAAATGGTATATTGACGAACCCAGTGATGATCTTTTAAATGTTTTTACATCTAACTTCGTTTCAGTTGGTAAAGAAATTAACAATTCTATGAATCCATCTTCAAGTAATGCGAATCCCCAGTCGACCACCGCTACGGAAAAGGCAAAGAAAGATAATATGACCATAATACCCAAAAATATTGGAGACGAAATTCAATTTGCAACCCTTAAACTTAAAATCAATCGAGTGGAAGAAAAACAAACAATCAATGCCAAATACAGTTCCCCTAAAACGGCTAAAGAAGGCGCGAAGTTTGTTATAGTTAATGCCGACCTGATCAATACGACAAATAAGGCATTCACGATGTCGCCCAATTTAATTATTGTTGATAATAAAGACCGTGAGTTTAAAACCTATTCCGATGCTATCGGTGCAATTGATGATTATCTCGATTGCAAGGAACTTTCTCCGAGTATCAAAGAAACGGGCAATTGGGTATACGAATTACCAACCGACGCTACAAGTTATAAACTTATATCAGGAAAGTCAGGAACAAACGAGCTTTATGAGATTCTATTGAAATAATAATTGATCGGTCCAATTCCTGGAGTAAGCGGGCCGCGCTGGTTGGTCTTTGCTGGTCTGAATCCGCTCCTCTGCGTTGCACCCTCTGGGGCTAATGACCGGCAGTCGCCGGTCTGGAAGGAGTGAGTGGGTAGCGGTTGCAGGGTGGTGCGGGCAGCTACCGCCGTCGTTAGCATTCCATGATCAGTGTACCTACGGAGGTTACGCTGGTTATGAATTGGTATATTAAAACCACTGAACATAAAAGAAAAACTTTAGGCGCAATAGTCAATAAGAGAAGGAGTGGGGGATTTTAGTGACAGAAATTCACGTGATTGACCATATAGATACAACGCATGAAGGGCCTGCTGCGATGGGCACTAAGGGGAAGGAACAGCAGGTGCATCTTCACCAAGGCTCCTTGGATGGGGCTTGTGGACCGTACTGTCTGTTAATGAGCCTATTGATTTGTGGACTCGCTGACAGATCAGCAGTTTTATCTTCACGTTATAGTAAGCAAACCTCAATTGGTAAGGTTCTGGAAAGGATACATAAGGGCCAAGGACTTTTTAGGGATGGAACTAGCTTGGATGAACTACAGGATTTTATTGATGGAGCATTTACTAAAAGGCTAGGGGCTGAACCTTTTAAAGAAAGTGGAGTAGGCGTAAAGAGCTTCGTCGAAAGGCACATTAAAGAAAACCATCCTGTTATTATGGGCATGGAATATCCAGGCTGGGGACATTGGGTAGTTGCAGTAGGTTTGGAGTATTCAAGGGAGAGCAATGGGACGCTAAGCCTTTGTAGAATTCTAGTTCTTGATCCACAAGAAATGCCATCCAAAGTAAGTACATGGAATGGGGTTGTGGATGCTAGAGGTAGTGGCGGGGCCTACCCTTATACGTGGTGGACGAAGGATCGAAAAGTCAAGCTGGATCAGGCTTTGGCTATATGGAAAAAATAAGAGAGGATCATAGCCTGGTAGAGTTGGTAAAAATTACGCGTGTACAAAACGGCCCGATAGAAAAGCAAGAGGATATAAAAAAAGCATTTTTACATTTTGGGATACTTTAGCTGGTAAGATGTTCGTCAGTTTTTGTGTGGAAAGTAATGTGTGATGGAGAGATGGGAGGGAAAAATTCATGTCAAAAAGTAGGCGAGCAAATGCTGTAATGTTTGGTTTCGATTTTCAGGTAAATGCAGCAATCGTACTTATGCTTGAAAATATTGAGGACTTAATATCACTGCGTCTAGAGGGCAACTATGAGGATATCGAACTGGAATTAGAAAATGGACAATATATTTTAGCACAGGCGAAAACAGTTGAAAAAAGTAGTTCAGATTTTAGAAACGTCCGAAAAAACCTTGAAAAGTCGCTTATTTCCTTATCGGAAGGCAATCTAAAGGTTAATGCCCAACAGCTGATATTAATTACTAATTCCCCAAATCCTTTAAATGAAGATGCTTCTATGAGCGTATTTTTAGGAACTGCACATCGTGACTTTTCGTCATTACCAACGTCTTCACAAAAATTGATAGAGGGTTACCTGAATGGAATGAGTCAGCCACTGGATCTAGATAAATTCATGATTCAAGTGTTACCGTTTGAAACTGATAATGATATAGAGCGGTATAAAATGGTTAAGCAAGTAGTGGATGATTTCATTGGCGATTTTGATTTGAATATTTATGGATTAGGAAAGAAACTACTAAATATTTGGCACGAAGAAGTTTTCAGAAATGGGACAAAGAAGGATATAGCTATTCGGGTGAAGAAAAAAGATGTAGTTTGGCCGATAATGGTTATTGCTACTGATATTGAACGTTGCGATGAATCTTTTGCAGAGGTATTTGATTCCAGTGCTTATGATGAAATTGTTCACCGATATAAGGATACAATAGAATCTTGTTGCGAACGCTGCGAATTTTTTATTAAAGTTCTCTGCGACTATAACGGATACCAAACCACTATGAAACCTGTCGAAAAGTGCATGGATTTTGCGATAAATAAATGGCCCGACTATCTTTCTGAATTTGAACTTGATGCTATTGATGTAGAAACTAAGAAGGGATTAGTCCAGATTATTCTTTACAATATTGTTCGGAACCGAATTACAATTGATAAAATCAAAAGGGGGGTGAAACTGTGATTTTTAAATCTATCCGACTCAAAGAGGGATTTATTGAACGTAAAATTATATTTGCGGAGGATGTCAATTTAATTCACAGTATAAAAAACAGTCGTGGAAAAACTACCCTTCTGCGGTTTATGTTATATGCTCTTGGCTATAACATTCCAAATACCAAGAAAATTAAGTTCAATAACTGCGAAGTAGAGTTATTGATTTACTGTGAGACAAGTGGAATAATATCTTTGCTACGTTGCAGTGATATTGCAGTCGAAGTAACTATGGGTTCTGAAAAGCAAACCTTTGTGCTACCGGAACAGCAAAATGAACTGCATAAAATTATTTTTGGAACTGAAAATGTTGATATTCTAAGAAATCTCCTTGGAGCCTTTTATGTTGACCAAGAAAAAGGTTGGACGTTGCTTAATCGCGGTGTTGTAATTGGAAGTATTCACTTTAGTATTGAAGAATTAATTCGTGGGCTTTCTGGGCGTGATTGTTCAGAGTTGATTCAAAAGGAAGCACGATTGTCAAGGGAACTGACAAAATACCGTCAGATGTTTAGCATTGCACAGTATAGGGAAACGTTGGAGGCAGGGGAAATTGTCACGGATAGTTATGAAGAAGAATCAGATATTGCTATTAACCAACTCCTTTTGCATCAAAAAAGGTTAAAGGCTGAACTGCGCAGGATTGACGGTACCCTGGCCAATAATAAACGCTTTAAACAGTTTGTTGCTGATATGAAATTGCTTGTTCAATCACCTGACGGATTAATTTTTCCAGTAACGGAAAATAACATCGTTGGACTAAATGATGCAATGGATTTATGATTTCAGTGCAAAAAGTCTTTGAAATTGTAACCTATTTTTCCTCTGTAGACTGTTATAAATTCATTTTACCATCTTATGGATAATATTATCTGGATCATCCATCGAAAATGGCGATATTAACACAAGGTGGTGA
>NZ_DATLJA010000008.1:0-47158 GCF_035539115.1 Desulfitobacterium sp.
AGCGTGACCGGTGAGGCTTGTGCCTGCCGTTGTGATCATTGCGACGGTAAACTTTTGCAGAGTATGATCGGGACGCCCACTCCCCTTGAGATGCGCCGGGTAGTCGACCAGCTTCTGGACAAAGGCTGCCGGGGGATACTCGTTAGCGGTGGAGCAAATTCTCAAGGCGAAGTACCTTTGCTGTCTTTTGTGGAAGCAATGGCTTATGCCAGCCAGATGGGCTTGAAGGTACTGGTTCATAGTGGGCTTATTAACCGCGAAACGGCCATTGGCTTGAAATCAGCGGGAGTGGATCAGGTATTAATGGATGTGATTGGCGATGAAAACACAATTCGCCAGGTTTACCATCTTGATCAACGGCCTGATGATTATCTGCGAGCCATGCTCTTCTGCTGCGAAGCAGGTTTAAATATAGCCCCCCATGTGGTCATCGGTTTGCACTATGGTCAAATCCGGGGGGAAAGGCAGGCGTTGGAGATGATCCGGCAAGCCGAGCCGGAAACGATTATTCTGGTTATCTTAACGCCTGCCTGCGGGACGGCTATGGCGGTCGTACAGCCTCCGACCCTGGCAGAAGTTGGTGAGGTTATCGCGACCGCCCGGGTGATAAACCCCGATACCCCCATAACTCTGGGCTGTGCAAGACCACCGGGACAATATAAACGACAGGTGGAAATTCAGGCGGTTAATTGTGGGGTCAACGGCATCGCGTATCCGGATGAGGCTACGGTTGTCTATGCTCAAAGTAAAGGTTTACGAACCCTGTTCTCCGAAGAATGCTGCAGTTTAATCGTGAGAAACATCTCAAAATAATCAAAGCGGGAATTCATGCCAGTGTGAATAAAACGTTCCGAAAGGATGAAATCCTTTGAAAATCGAGACCATTACCACGGTGAGGCATGATACGGATAATCTAATCATCCGAGATGTCCCGGTTAGTTCTACCATCGTTGATATTCCAGACTGTGGTCTGGCTATCATTGATACGGGTTCTCCTGATAATCTGGATCTGCTGGAAGAATTGGAACAGTTAGGTTATACTCCTGCAGATTTCAGTCTGGTCATTAATACCCATCTGCATGTTGATCACATTGGAGGAAACCGACTCTTTAGCAATGCCAGAATCCTAATCAGCCGAAGGGAACTTGATTTTGAAAATAATTTAGCTCGGTTATTAGGGGAAAGCACCGACCCCTTAGCAGCTTTGCATTCCTGGGGTCGGTATGTCGAGGATAATTCCCATAAATTGGCGCATCATCTCATCAAGCTGGTCAATCAATATCCTGCAGCGGCTTGGATAGGGGATCAGGCCCAAATTGAATTTTTTGAGGATGAACCGGATCTACCCAAGACGATTGATCTCCTGCAGGTTCCGGGACACTCGGTTGACAGTCGGGCCGTGTTGCTCCAGGGCAAAACACGCAGAGTGGTGGCAGCTGGGGATGCGTTCTACCATCGTGACCTATGGCAGAAAGATATGATGGCTGCTATTCACTATGATGCCCGTCAGTTTCAGCAAACTGCTGAGGCAATTGCCCGTTTCCCGGATATTATTATTCCGGGTCATGACCGTGTATTTGACAACCTGACCGGTCAATATCTGCCAGATAATGACCTAGTGATATAAGCGAGATTCATAGAAGTTCTTAATAATCATTCAATAAATTCCGCCCTTCTCTAATCGTTTCTACTTTCGCCGAATATGGCTTTGGCAAGAGGGTGTTCAGACCAAAAAGTATCAACATACTGGCTATGAGCCTGGTACTTTTTCGCAAGCAGCGTAACGAGACCTTTGGCGTGTTTAGGCGCGCCAAAGGTCTTCTATTTTTTCAAGGATGGATATGTTTTTATAAATCACTCAATTTTCGCTCTGCGAAAGTTATAGCGGCGAAATGGAGCGTGAATAACAATGAGAGACGAAGCTGAGCACTTATGCTCAACTTCGTCTCTCATTTAGGGAAACGAAGTAGACTTAAATTGAATCCTTGCGTCCAAGAATTCATTACGCAATGTCAGGGTTTTGGGTGCGACTTATCATCCTGACTATGTCAAAGTACCATTTATCATGTCGAACATCAAGAAGTAATTTTATGCCGGAAAGGAAAATATGCCCTGATTACACGGTTTCTCTGGAAATTTGTCCTTCTTACGCAGGAATCTGGGGTCATCTGTTAGGATGGAACCTTACTTGAGTTGCGAAAATATAATGCAGAGATATAAGGTTGGGAGGAGAGCTCTCTATGCACATATTTCCGTTTCGTCCGAATTACCGTGAATTATTTGTAGGACTCGAGAACTTGGTTCCGCAGGGTAAAGGTGGTTCAGCCCCTGCAGTTAATTTTGATAATGCAGCAACAACACCCCCGTTCTACAAGGTGATGCAGGAAATCAATCAGTTCGCACCCATTTATTCTTCAATTCATCGAGGAACAGGATATAAATCTGTTCTTTCTTCGCAAGTCTACGAACGGGCACGTAAAACTGTCCTTAATTTTGTAGGAGGTTTATCTGATTACAATACTGTGATTTTCGTTAAAAATACGACTGAAGCTATCAACAAACTTGCTTATCGACTTTGGAACCCGCGAAAAAAGGAAGTCATCCTGACAACCTGGATGGAACATCATTCAAATCTTCTCCCGTGGAGGGATAAATTTCAGGTTGATTATGTGGAGCTTGACGAGCAGGGAAGTCTAAATCTGGAGGATCTCGAACGAAAACTGCAACGTCATCAAGGAGCGGTTAAACTGGTGACTGTATCGGGTGCTTCAAATGTAACGGGAATTATGAATCCGATCCACCGCATTGCCGAAATGGCTCATCGTTATCAGGCAAAAATACTCGTGGATGCCGCCCAGCTGGCTCCTCATGCCGCGATTGAGATGCGCCCCATTTCTTCGCCAGAACATATCGATTTTCTCGCCTTCTCCGCTCATAAAATGTATGCACCGTTTGGAATTGGAGTATTGATTGGGCCGAGACAAGTCTTTGAGCAGGGAAGCCCTGAACATAGTGGAGGTGGGACGGTTAGGTTGGTGACGCAAGACCGCGTGATCTGGGATGATCCGCCATATAAGGAAGAGGCGGGGACGCCTAATATTCTAGGGGTCGTGGCACTTGTAGCCGCAATTGAAACGTTGAGCGGAATAGGGATGAAAACGGTTTTTAAGCAGGAAGAACATCTGCTTCAATATGCCCAGAGAAAGTTGGAGAAGATGGTAGACGTTGAGCTGTATGCCTCTTTGACAACGTCTCCAAGGATTGGGGTTATTCCCTTTAACATAGTGGGAATACATCACGAACGGGTCGCTCAGCTCCTTTCCAGGGAAGGTGGAATTGCCGTTAGAAACGGTTGCTTTTGTGCTCAACCTTATGTCCAAAAGCTTTTACGTATTCCCGACAAAGATATGGGGAAATTTATGGATAATCCACTGCTGCCCCGTCCGGGGATGGTCAGAATAAGTTTCGGGTTATATAATACCTGTGAAGAAGTGGATCAGTTGCTTACGCTTCTTCAAGAAATCACGGTATCGGAGCGAAATAAAACTAAGTTTTTGTCCAGTTCGGGAAAACTAGGGTATACGAGTAAAACACTCTCGTATTATAATAATAATTAATATTAACTGCAAAGGAAGTACCAGGATGCATGAAACAGCTCAGAAGTTAAATGAACAAATTCGCGAGGCTAACCCATACTTTTACGAACTTTTGTCTGATTTAGGTAAGGAACTTTATTACCCGAAAGGGATTTTGACTCAATCTGCAGAGGCCAAGCAAAAAGCATCCCGTTTTAATGCTACGATCGGGATTGCCATAGAAGATGGGCATCCAATGTACTTATCGGTTATCCAGGAAAATTTATCCAGGTTCGATCCTGCTGATCTTTATGACTACGCCCCACCCGCTGGAAAAGTGGAACTGAGAAAGCTTTGGAAGGAAAAAATGCTCCAGGAGAATCCTTCTTTACAAGGAAAAGAGATCAGTCTTCCGATCGTGACGAATGCGCTGACCCATGGTCTCAGCATAGCTGCCGATTTATTTATGAACTCTGGAGATCCGCTTATTCTACCGGATAAACTCTGGGGAAATTATAATATGATTTTTGGAACACGCCGGGGAGCTCGGACGGTAACTTATCCCTTTTACACCGAGGATGGGGGGCTCAATATCTCCGGAATGAAAGAGGCCTTACTCACGCAAAAAGCTCACGGCAAGGCAATATTATTGTTAAACTTCCCGAATAATCCAACAGGGTACACGCCTACTGAAGAAGAGGCAACGGCTTTAGTTGAAGCAATCCGCGAAGTAGCCGAAGAAGGGCTAAATCTCGTAGTGATTACGGATGATGCTTATTTTGGGTTATTTTATGGGGATTCCATCACAGAATCTTTATTTGGACGTCTTGCTAATCTTCATCCGCGAGTTTTACCGGTAAAAGTGGATGGAGCGACAAAGGAAGAGTTCGTTTGGGGATTCCGAGTTGGGTTCATTACATTTACGTCCGAATATCCGGAAGTTTTGAGTGCCTTGGAAAGTAAGACGATGGGAATTATCCGGGGAACCATTTCTAATGTTGCGCACCCCTCTCAAACCTTCGTCTTGGATGCGTTGAAGTCACCAGATTTCTGGGATCAAAAGCAAGAGAAGTTTGAGATCATGAAGAAACGGGCTTTAAAAGTCAAAGAGATACTTAAGGTTGAGAGGTATCAGGAAGTTTGGAAGGACTACGCCTTCAATTCCGGTTATTTCATGTGCCTAAAATTAAAACGTGTGAGTGCTGAGCCCTTGCGCCAACATCTCCTCGAAAAATATGAAGTTGGGGTGATTGCTCTAGGCCAGACGGATATTCGGGTTGCCTTCTCCTGTGTTGAGGAAGACCAGCTTGAAGAACTCTTTGAGCGTATTTACCAAGGGGCGAAGGATTTAGAGGTAGCCGAATAAAAAATGCAGGTGTAATCTAAATTTAAAAGATAGGGAGTTGTTTTAAGACAGCTCCCTATCTTTTCTGCGATGCATGAATTTCTATGCGGCAGGATAAGATTACTAAGGAGTCTCCAGGTTAGATTTTATTTAACTTGGGTTAATTTCTGAGCTTTAGTGCAAAGTAATAGCTAAATCGAAAGTTAAAGTAAGGAGAATAACGTATGGACAAAGAAGAACTTATAAACTCCTTAAACTGGTTTTATAGCCTAGAAACAAGTCAGGTTGAATTGTATACTGCCCAAAGTAGAAAATTCAAAGATCAATATGGTGGAATGGTATTCGAACGGGTCGCAGAAATTGAACAGGGCCATGGTGACTTAATCAGTGCTAAAATCAAGGAACTCGGTGGGACTCCAACCCAATTAGGTGAAGTTATCTCAACTATTATTGGGGCTTCTATGGGTACAATCCTATCCATGACCGGTCTCGATATGGCCCTAAGGATTAACATTAAATTAGAGGAAAAGGCAATGAGTGACTACAGCCAACTCATCGCAAGCGTCGAAAAAGAGGGCGAAAGTCCGGAAAGTGAGCTTTGCAAGCTGCTTAAATATAACTATGTTGATGAGGATCTGCATGCGGCAGAGTTTGCTAAGCTGATTGGAACTGAAGGCGAGTAATATAAAAAAAGTACGTGCACAATGAAATTTTGTCCTCTCATATAGTGGAGTATACTGGTAGTAAAGGGAGGAAAAACCAAAATGCATCACATTGTACGTCATGGAGAATCACTTCATATTATAGCTAGACGTCATCATACCCATATTCATCATTTAATTAACTTGAATCCCCACCTTCGGCATCGCCCGCATCTTATTTATCCTGGTGAAAGTATTAGAGTTCGGTAAGAAGTATGAAAGTAGCCCTCGGCAGTGCCGAGGGCTTTAGATTTATTTCTAATTTAAAAAAATAAACAAATAATGGATATTCAGAGTAAATCTTGCTAAAATAGGGTTAGCTTAATTAGCCTGTTGATAAGGAGGAGATGGTGTTGTCTAAGCTTTCTAAGCTTAACAATAGAACTTTTTTGCTTTTAGGTTCCCTTGGGATAATTTCTCTGCTCTTTTTAGGAATCTTGAGTTCTTATCTAGCAGTTGCGCCGATAGCAAAGTTTATACGTGAATGCACCCAACTCATAACATTATCTCCAGTTTATAGGGGGGTGGGTTTATTAGCGGGTATCTTTTTCCTGCTCTGGCTAAAGCATGTAATAGGGTTTTGTATACATCAAAAGAGAGTTTTCCAAAGTTTTAGGAAAGGGATAGCCCGGAAAGAAGAGTTACCTGAAGGTTTGAAAGAAACAGCTGAGGAGATTGGTGTTTTAAATAAGCTGCTATTCGTTACCGAAACGAATCCCATTGCTTTTACCTTTGGATTATTTAAACCAAAGATAGTGATCTCAGATTGTTTAGTTGAAATGCTTGAACTCAAGGAATTAAAAGCCGTCTTGTTTCATGAAAAATGCCATGTCATGAAGAAGGACCCCTTTAAGATTTTCTTGCTAAGAGCATTATTTAATAAAGTTTCTTCATTAGGGTTAATTACTCGGTTAATGCAAGATTTTTCTGTAACCATGGAATTGCAAGCCGACAAATATGCACAAAGAATTTTAGGGGTAGAACAGCAATTTCTAGCCTCAGCCTTATTAAAACTTATAAAATTCGAAGTCACACCTCCACGATTCGCTGTGGGTGTAACGTCCGTACTGGAGGCAAGAATTGAACACTGTTTAAACCACGATTGGTTGCCTAAGCTGACACTAAAGCCACAAGATTGGACTATTCTGGGAGGATATGTTGCTTTTCTACTCGTAGTAGTGTATATGACCATAACTTATAATCAATCTTTTGTCTCCGTATCGTGTCATCCAACCTATCTTTGTCATCTTACATATCTATAAGTTCTTTAATCCCCCTTATGCGCATAGGAATAGTTTGACTATGCACATAAGGGGGTTATTTATTTGGATCCACTTGTCCATTCCTTACATTTAGGGTTGCAAAGCGGTTCATGGACGATTCTACTGTCCATGTTTGCGGCAGGGGTTCTACTTTCCTTAAATCCTTGTATGGGTGCTATGGCTCCTTTAGTATTAGCAGGAACGCGTAAAACAGGGTACCTTAGATCTTTGCAATTTATTGCTGGGTTTACAGGAACACTGATGCTCATGGGTGCTTTGGTTGCAGGATTGGGGCGAATGCTCACCTTACCGGGCTGGTTTTGGACCATTTTTCTTGGATTGTTATATTTGATAGCGGGTATGGCCTTGTTACAGGTTAGATTGCCCATTAAAATCTCCGGCTTTTATGTCAGCCGGAGAAGATTACCAAGCCAATATTTCAATTCTAGCGAAGGTTTAAGTCCAGGTCTCTTAGGGATCTTCTTTGCGCTGGCCCCTTCACCCTGCACAACGCCGGTTATCCTAGTGATCAGCGGGGTAGCCGTTGCCAGCGGAAAGATCCTTTTGGCGTCTTTAGCCTTGGGGTTATTTGGCCTTGGACATAGTATTTTGCTTGCTTTGGCTTTTTTACCCGGTGTGCGTCAGTTATTTAGAGTCAATAATTTTACACGGTATTTGCGTCCCGTCTTTGGGGTGGTTCTCCTTCTCTTGGCGGGTTATTTTTTGGTTTTTAGGCCGGAGCTGTTCGATCATGCATCCTTGACGGGGCATCTACACTAAATTAAAACAAATCAGAATAAAAAAATGGCAAGGTCTACACCTTACCATTTACTATAATCATCGTTGATGAATGATTATTAAACGATTGTTGTTAATGAGAGCGCTTAAGTTTTACTTACGTGCCTCAGCAGGAACAACGATGGGTTCAAGAACACTATCTTTGAGAAGTTCCACACACTGAGCCATATAGGCACCGACCTTCTCGGAAGGATCTTTTGTAGAAATCCCTAAGGCACGGGCAACTACTTCGGTTAAGTCCATCTGTTGTACTTGAGTTCCCATTGCGTGACAGGTAGAGTTAAACTGCGAACCACATCCTGCACAGTTGGTGACTAAATATTCTGCGCCTGTCGTAACCGCTTCCTCTACGCGCTTCATACCACTATGAGCAACGGATGGTAAAGAGTCAAAGGCTGCAACTAAACCGCAGCAAAGCCCCTCTTCTTTGATATGTTCCATTTCTCTAAGTTCGACTCCTGGAATTGAGCGAAGGACATTTCGGGGTTCATCATAGTGACCAAACCACCGTCCAACATGGCAAGAATCGTGATAAGTAACGGAATGATTAAAGGGTTCAGTGAATTTGATCTTACCTTCGGCAATCAATTCACTGAGGTAGACTACAATGTGTTTAAAGCGAATATTACATTCGATTCCCAACTCCAGAGCCATTTGCGGATAATTTTCATTAAAGGTTGCATAGCACCCTGGACATGAAAAAATAATTGTCTCGACCCCTGCTTCATTGAACATTTCCAGATTGCGTTTAACTAACGCCTGGAAATCTTTTTTATACCCCCCAAGAGATAGATAAAGGCCACAACATCTTTCCTTTTCTCCAAAGTGAACAAACGGGATATCGAGCTGATGGAGAATACGGGTCGCATTTTGAGCCATATTGTCCATAATTGTTCCCGCCCAGCATCCAGACCAATAGGCAAGTTTCCCATGAGTTTGAGTCGGCACATCTAACCATTTAAGCCGTTCTTCTGCGGGTACTCCCCAGAAGTTACCTGTTGTAAGCACGTTATTGCGGATGATTTCCAAACCAGTATTATGAAGCTTATGCTTATCAAACTCATAGCGGAGATTCATCCAATGATGAGCATTATGAGCTCGAATTTGACAAACGGTATCACATTTTTTACAGGTTGTACAGGGGTATAAAGCCTTGCCGACTTCATCGTCTAACGGGAGCTTACCTTTAATATATTGATTCAGAATATAGTATTTTCCACGAGGAGAGTTACTTTCCCAAGGAACAGCATCAAAAACTGTGCAGACATTTCGACAATAGCCACACATGGCGCAGGAGAATGTATCATCTGTAAGTTGTTCATCGAGCGGAGAGCTAAAATTATTGGTTTGCCATTTACTCAAAAGGCGACCAGCCAAACCGATTAACTCACATCCAGCATTGGCAACTTTCATCGTAGCCGATAACATTTTGGTTGGAGATTGTTTGTCCATCGAAGGGGGAATAATTTTTCCTGGGTTCATTAAACCGTCTGGGTCAACAAACTGCTTATAATTCCAGATGGTTCTAAGGCGGTCTTCTCCGAAAAAGGTTTTCGCACGATCAGTAAAGTACATCCCTATTGAAAAAACTTTACCCCCATGTTTTTCCCCGGCATCAATCACATCTAAGGAACAAGCATAGGCCATTGGGAAGCCTAATTTTCTTTCGTCAGCCAGCATAAATCCCAAAATGGAGATTTGATCATGACCAACCATAGTTCCCTCAAGGGCAAACTCACCTTTAAACTTTTTCTCGATTTCTCCGACAAATTGAGCAACTTCTTTAATGGGAATGACGACTTCACTGGCGACTAAAGTCGGTCCTAGTTTTTTAAAACGCATGGGATAGAACTTATCTGCCCACTCTTCGCTGGCCAACTTATCACGCATGATTTTCCCATTATAACGGGTTACTAATTTGCTGATTTTATTTTCCACAACAGAACGTCGGGGTTTGGGAAAAACCATAGTTATTAAATACTCATCTTCAGGTAAGACATAGTGCTCAAGTGCTTTCTGTTTCAATGCTGTGTAGGCTGGAGTTGTTAAACTAACATTCCAAAGAAGTACATTCTCATTATTCAGAGCATTTAAAAAATCTGAGGCACTAGGTAAATTCGGGAACGCAGCTAGAACTACACTCTCTTCATCTTTGGGCTGCACTTTGACAGTTACTTCAACAATTATCCCTGTAATGCCGCAAAGGCTATATACTTGCTGGAGATCGTCTCCTTCAACCTTCTCTAAATGACCATCGGGGAAGACCATGAGAATGGATTCAATATTTTGGAGGCAGTTTCCGTATTCGTAACTTCCATATCCGCTTCCCCCCTGGGCTACCCAACCTGCAACGGTTGAGCTATTGGAACTGGATGGGTAGGCCCGAAGCGTTAGCCCTTGTTCACTTAATTTTTTCTCGAGATTACTCCAAATGACACCCGGTTCGACGGTAGCAGTTTGATGACTTATGTTGATATCATTGATTTTGTTCATGCGGACAAAATCAACGACAATACCGCTTTTAGCCGGTACACTCCCGCCGAAACCTGCACTTCCTGCGCCTCGAGGAACAAGCGGAAGTTTCTCCTCACGGGCTACTTTAGCCAACAAGGATACCTCATCAGCCGATATAGGTTGAACGACTCCATCCGGTGTGCACTGAATCATCGAGCGAATTTGTTCTGGCATGATCCCTTGGTCATGGGAATAGACAATACGTTCGACTTTGTTAAAGCGGACCCGATCTTCGAAAATCTCTTTAAGCTTTTTCATTTGTTGAGTCGTTAAATTATTTTTCATCGGTATTCTCCTTCTTTCTCCCAACTATTATTCAGACACTCAATCAGAAGCTGCTGTTTTCGAAAATATCCTGTCGGTCCTCTTACCCTAATGAACACATTCACTAACCTCCTAGTTAACAAAACATGTACAAATACTTAAAATTGGTTTAAAAAAATTTGCATTTAAAGGATTCCCGATATTCGAATAACCGTATTTTTTGAACCATTGGTTGAAAAAAATAAACTATTATTTAATATTGAATGAATTCGACAGAATGATAGATTTTCCTTCACAAATTTAAAAAAAAAGGACTATCTTTGATAGTCCTCAGTGATCAAGTAGACTTCGATTCCTTCTAAAGAATTGGATATAGTTTAAAATGAATTTCAGATCTCCAGCTTCGAGATCTCGAACAGCTCGTAGAACAGCCTGTACACGAGGATCCCCCAATAAACTTAAGACTTCGGAGTTTAAAGAAGATAAAAGATTTTCGACATCTTCTTGCTCTAATAAAAAGTAACATATGGAAACGCCGAGTGCTTGGGCTATATTCTCAAGTGTATCTAAGGAAGGTTCCGCCTGATCGTTTTCGATTTGACTGACCATCGCTGAAGAAATTCCGGCTTTATCAGCCAAGAGCACTCCAGTTAGTCCTTGTTTTTCCCGTTCATGGCGAACTCGGGTTCCGACGGAAAATGTGTCCGCTGACTTTTCCAGAAAATAGCGAACGGTAACACTGAGTGCTTCTGCTAAGCGATCCAATGTTTCTAAATCGGGTTCTTCAGTTCCACTTTCATATGCTTTAATTTTTTCAGTTGGAATTCCGGAAAGTTCACTTAATTCTTCAATACTTAAGCTTCGTCCTCTTCGAATAAACTGGATCTTCTCTCCATAAACCTTTTCAGTTCCTATGCCGAATAAATATGTCGGTGAAATATTTAAAACATTAGATAATCGCCGAACCATAGCTACCGAAGGCTTTTTTGTTTCACGCTCGACTGCACTCAAAAACGAACTGGAGATTCCCAATTGTTCAGAAAGTTCATGTAAAGTTAATCCTCTTTGCTTACGAAAGTCTCGGATCGTTGTGCCAATTCCCATTTGCTATTTTCCTCCGCAATCTAACTTTAGGTTTACTATAGCACGAATTTTAATGAGAGAATATTAGTCAAGAACATAGGCCTAAAAAAGTCAATTATTTTTACTGCATCTCTGATGTGATTGAGGCATCATAGTCACGTGGTTTCCAGTTCTTTAAATCCGTTTCATTAACTACGATGTTTTTTGTCGTTTCATCAACTGTATATTTGATTTCTTGCGGAGGGTATTTAACACAACCGCCTCCTAAGCCGGTAAGATCCGCCAAAGCCCAACGCGTAGAACAGACATTACAGACTAAAACATCGCCCTCAATATGGAATTTGCGAGAATAGCAGGGCTCACAAAAACTGGAGGCAACTATCACTCTCCCGGCTGGAGTCAGGTAGGCCATGAGGGGTAAGCCCTTTTGACCGTTACCGATTTCCCGATTAGGGTTAACCATGGTATAGATGATTGAGTTTTCTTCAAGACTGGCGAGGGGAATTTTAATTTGCCCATTCGCGATTTCCGCTTTGATTTCCGTCATCTCGATTTTTACATTATCTTTATATTTCATGCTGCGACCAATTGAGTATTTGTCATCAAAGCCCGGGATACTCTCTTGGGTAGAGAGTACGATCGCGGCGATCCCTAAAATTAACACACCTAATAGGGAGCCAAGGACGATTTTTTTACGCTTTTTGCTCCGTTGGTTATTGAGTTCTAAACGGGCTCTTTTTTCTTCTAGGTTAGCCATGAGTTCACCTCCAGAGGTCAACTAATTTCAGTTTAATTTAATATAAGGGGATGATTTCCTTCAGGACCTTCAGACTATCGCTTCCTTGAACAGCAATCCAGAGTACGCGGTTGCCTTTGAGCCAATAATAGTGCTCTTGACCCATACCTGTAATAAATTTATATTCCTGATCCTTGAGCTTAATTGTTTTATAATCCTTGAAAGCGTCTGAGTTGGGCATTTTCTGATCCATTGCCTGGAAAAGAAGCTGGGCATCTTGGAGATTATTGGTTTCAGAGTACCAAATGGTCATTTTTTTATTCCCCTGACCTTGATAATTGGCGACATAAGCCTGCTTCAATGGGATATCTTTGCCATGGAGCATTGAGACGGATTTCAGGGCTTGCTCGCCTGCGATTAACTCTATTCTGTTCATTTCGGACACCTTAGCGGGAAATAGCTTCTCTGTTACTGGGTCAAGAGGCTCGCCGGTTTGCTGAGCTGTGTTTGACGAACTTTGATTATTTGTTGAACTTTGAGCCGTTGACGCTTGAGCTTGGGGTTTACTGGAACGGTTTCCGTTAAGTGCCGCTGTCATCGTATAGGCGAACATGAGAAGTGTCAATATCACGGCGATTGCGCCAAGGAGTCTTAACTCTTTTTTCTCCATGTCAACCTCCAGTAGGGAAGCGGTCTTGAAGGGACTTTTTCAATAAGGTGAGTTCTTCCTGAGTTGTTTTAAGGCGGTTGTCTAAGCGCCGGGTATACCAGAAGATGAGGATCCAAATGAAAGTGTAGGCTATAAACAGATAGAATAAGCTATCCAAAATGATTCCCCTCCATTTTGTGGTTTTTATCCGATGAATTGAAGTCAGTTTTCTTTAGCGGTCCCCAATGAAATGCTCACGCAAGGTTTTAAGTTCTATTCTGAGTCGTTCAACTCGATAACTCTTATTCATCAGGTAGAAATAAAGCACGGTAAAGGCAATCAAGCTTAGGAAAAATGCAGGTTTCATGTCCGGGGCTAAACCAACTCCACTGCTTGTGATTAAGGCGCCAGGATGCATGGTTCGCCACCAACGGATCGCGAAAAAGACGATAGGTACGTCAGTAAAGGCGAGAATACCATAAATCGCCGAATAGCGAGCCCGCTTTTCTTCTTCGGGGATGGCTTTACGGATGCGGCCATAAGCCAAATACAGGAACCACATGATTAACGTCGTCGTGAGCCGGGGATCCCAACTCCACCAGGTTTGCCAGATCGGCCGAGCCCATAAGGGACCGGTGACTAAGACAATGGTAGTAAAGATAACCCCAATTTCAGCGGAAGTTTGGGCCATGATATCCCATTTGAATTCTTTCTTGACCAGGTAGAGGATACTTGCCACAAAGACGACGAGAAAGGCAAACATGCCTAACCAAGCCGAAGCCACATGAAAATAAAAAATTCTTTGAATATCACCCATCGTTTTTTCCGTAGGCGCATAAACCAGAGCAAGGTAAAGAGCAATCCATACAGAGAAAAAGGTGAACCAAGCCAGAAGTTTTTCCGACAGGCGATTCTTAGGTTGAGTCATATGGGCTACACCTCCAGTAGATAGTCAAACAAAAGGGCGGGTAAAACAGTAAAGATCACCGCATAAGTGGCGAGAAGTTTAAGGTATAAGCTCACACCAGCTATGCTCGAACCGAGAGCATGTTGCGTGACGAGTACAGCACTAAGAAGTACCGGTATGATTAAGGGAATGAGAAGAACGGGGAGTAAAATTTCACTGGTGCGTGTTCCAGCGGCTAAGGCTGAGAGAAAGGTACCCACAGCGATAAAGCAATAGGTACCTAAGGCCAAGATAAGCAGAAACAGGCCTGTTTTTTGGGGCATGGGGTAATTGAACATGATAAAAAAGAGGGGGACACTGACCAGTTCGACAATTCCCATGAGAACTAGGTTGGTGATGGTTTTGGCAAAGTAGATGAGACTACGGTCAATCGGACAAAGCATTAATCCTAAAAGACAATCATTTTGCTTCTCGGCCACAAAGGAACGATTAAGTCCCAGAAGACCGGCAAAGATCAAGGTAACCCAGATGAGACCGGGCAGAATCTTGCCCACTTCGTCCCGCGGTAATTCCAGGGCAAACCCAAACGTGGTCACAACGAGCAGGGAAAAAACGAGCATGGAAGTGAGGACTTCTTTGGCCCGGGACTCAGTTTTTAATTCCTTCCAGAGCAGGATGTAAAGTTTATGAACAACCTTCATTTAAAAGCCCCCTGCGAAGCTAAGTAGTGTTGTCTAAATTCTTCCTGAGTCATGTTTTGAGGTTGGCAGCGGAAAACGATTTTGCCACTGACAAGGATAAGCGCTTGATCACTTTGCTCAAGGCCTTGATCAAAGTTGTGGGTGATGAGAAAAACCGTATGTTTACTAGCGGAGAGCTTACCTAAGATGCTGTTCAAGATATGTTTAGCCATTTCGTCTAGACCGGTAAAAGGCTCATCCATAAGCAGGATGGGCGGGTCATGAATGAGCGAGCGGGCAATGGAAAGCCTCTGTTGCATACCGCGGGAAAAGGTACCAACAAGGTCGTTAGCGACGTGAACTAAGCCGACATCCTCAAGCAGTTCCGCGACCCGGTTATTCAAATGGGGTACCTCGTACATTTGCCCATAGAAAAGAAGGTTTTCCCGCGCTGTCAAATTATTATATAGAAGAGAATTGTGAGAAATGACACCAATTTTACGCCGCAAAACGGGGTTGGCGGTATCCGCTTTCTGACCGTCGATCCATAATTCGCCGTCCGTCGGTTTACTGAGAAGAGCCAGAATCTTTAAAGTGGTGCTTTTGCCGGCCCCATTGGGCCCAAAACAACTGACAAACTCGCCAGGCCTGATCTCGAAATCGATTCCTTTCAGGATTTGTTTAGAGCCGATGCGTTTTGTGAGGCCTTGAGCAACGATCATGAATTGACCTCCTTACCTTTCGTCAATTCACGCAGTTGAAGCTTGACCTGGACAAGAAGCTTTTTATAGTTATTCCGACCTTCTTCATATTCGTCTGTAGGAATTTTACCGGACTGATGATCTTCATCGAGGGCCTTGATGCGTTCTAAGAGACGATCTTGCTTATGTTTAAGTTTCAAGAAGAGAAGATCCTCTTGATCGACTCCAGAATTTGAGGCTGTATTCGCCACCATTTTTTCCTTTTGTTTTTGCCGGAAGAGGAGAATCGAGGCTGCAACAGCCATACCCAGCATGAGGATAAGATAGATAGCCCAAATATGGGGATTCGTGTAGACCAGCGGTTCGGAAGTGAATAGTGCGAGATGGGCAGCAGGGTGACCCGTGACCTTGTACCCATTAGCCAATCGATTTCCCTTCAGAACTGGAGAACTTGCCTCTTTAACTACAGTAAAGTTTATGCTTTTCCCGGCTTGAACATTTTTGCTCGACATTTGAACATAGGTCGTCCCGTTGGCTTGGAACGTACCCTCGGTTTTCAGGGTGTCTGACTGTATGGGGGAGGAATCAGGTGAGACCAAAAAGAAAGACTGGGTTGGAAAAGAGATATTTTTCGTCAAAGAGACAGGATAAGAGGACGGGAGGTTGTAGAATAAAATCATTTGGGTTTCGCCTGGTGGTAGAGATTTATAAATCTGGACTCCTTCGCTTACCATTGAAAACTCATTACTGGACAATCCATCAATTTGGATTTCGCTAAAACCCTTGGGCAGAGGAAAGAGCCAGCCTTTTTTTTCCTGACCAGAAGAGTCTTTAAGAGAGCTGCCTTTGAAAGGCTCTGTCCCTGCGTTTTTCAATTGGAGAATTTCTTGGATTCCGATGCCTCCGTTTTGGGGAAAGAGAACCAGATGATCTTGAACAAGCTCGATTTGCTGTGCTCCCCCGGCTTGGCTGTCGGCGGCATTCACAGCAGAAATCGGGGCGAAGGTAAAGGAGAGAATCAAAAATAGACTCAAGAGCAATCTGCCCATCGCTGGCCCGCCTTTCTTGTCAATTCAAAATTGTCGTTCACCGCAGTTATGGCAATGTTCCTGACCCGGTTTCAATTTCGCATGGCAAAATAAACATTCGTTACTAAGCGTTTGTAATTCTGCTTCAATCTCGGCTTCTATTTCAGCTTCAAGGTCAGGACTTACCTGCTTTGCAGGAATCAATAATTCTTCGGATTGTAAAATGGAAATGGCTGCTCCAGAATAAACATTTTTAAGGTTCTGGTAATCATCCTGGGAGAGTTTATTCATATGATAATCAAATTCGATCTCTCCTAAAGTACTCATTATGATCTCTCGGTCCGGTACGCTGGGTTCATCTGGACCGGAGAATGCAGGTTTAGTGGTTCGACTCCCCCGGATAAAGGGGTAACCTACCAGGAACAGTGCAATCAGAGTCATCAGGATCATGATAAAGATGTTCAAGACGATCCTCCTCCCTTAAAGGTACTTTTTAATTTCTTCCTCAAGTTTCTTTTCGTATTCAGGCTCAATGGGTATGGGGTTCGTTTCTTCCTCACTAGGCTTAGCGGAAAGGACCCATTTTTCGAGACCCAGATAGATTAAAGCTCCTCCGCCAATTGTCACCACAAAGGGGGTTAGCCAAACTGTCCAATTAAAGCCTCTTTTGGGAGGGGCAGCGAGGACCTTTTCACCATACGTTTGGGCAAGATAGGCATAGGTCTGTTCTTTGTTAAGACCTTCTTTAAACATTTTTTCGCGGATGTTGAGGCGCAGTTTCTCGGCAGCCGGAGTTTCGCAAGCATTGAGGTTCATCATGCAGCCATCAAGGACACAGATAACGCCTGACTCAACATCTGTAGGGATGGGTTGGGTTCCCCAGCTTTCCTGAGCAGAGAGAGATTGGGGAGCAAGAAGCAGCAGGACTAAGGTCAGGAGGGGGAATAATTTCCTCATCGTTCCCGGCCTCCTTCTAAGGGCTGGGGTAGGTTCACGGTGCTTAGGTACTTGGAACCGGTCTGGCTGCCGCGACCGGGCCAAAGGGCAAAAATCGCACCAAGGATCACGACGTATCCTCCGATCCAAAGCCAACTAACGAGCGGATTGATAAGAATTTTGAAGGTCGCTGACCCATCTTGTCCCCAAGTGGACAAGATGATGTAGAGATCCTCTTTAAGGGTCGAACGGAGGCCAATCTCAGTCATGGGTTGATCACTGGTTGGATAGAACACTTTCTGCGATTCTACATTACCGAGATCTATACCCTTCGCTTTATCCGAAACTGAGATATCAGCAAATACAGCATCAAGGGAGGTACCGACCGATTTCTCCCCTAATTGGTTAAAGGTAAGATGGTAGTTCCCTATATCCACACTTTCTCCGGGTTTTAGGGTTTTGATGAGGTCTTGGTTGGCCGTATGGGAGCCCACGATGGCGAGGAGCATGAGTATTACCCCAATATGAATGATATATCCACCATGTCTTCGGCGATTTCTAAGTATCAGACCGAGGAAAGACTTGGGATATCCTTCGTCCGTTAATTTGTGCCGGATTTTGGTGCCGCGGAGGATTTCCAGGATAATAGCGCTGAGGGTGAAAGTAGCTGTAGCATAACCCACCAAAGCGTAGCCCTTTCTAACACCGAAGAAAAAGAGGAATATAGCGCAAAGGAGAGCGGTGAGGAGCGGCCAACGGAAGTTATCAATCAGGTTCTTCAGCGAAGCCTTTCGCCAAGCGATCAAAGGACATATACCCATGAGCAAGAAAAGGGCGATGCCCAACGGAGCAACGACAGGGTTAAAAAAGCTGGCGCCAACAGATACCTTAACACCCCTGACGGCTTCAGAAACAAGGGGATAGATCGTTCCAAAGAAGACGGCGACGGCGAGGCCGACAAGAATTAGATTATTAATAAGGAAACTGCTCTCTTTGGAGAGGAAAGACTCAAAACTTCCATCCTGCACCAATAAATCCCGTCGGAGGATGATGAGGTCAAGAGCGAAGAAGAGCATGATCAGCGTAAATATAAGGAAGTACTTACCTAGAGCACTGTCCCCAAATGCATGTACAGACGTAAGAACGCCGCTGCGCACAAGGAAGGTTCCAAAAAGTGTGAGTACGTAAGTAACCGTTATGAGGACGACATTCCACGTTTTAAGCATATTTTTTCGTTCTTGAATCATGACCGAGTGCAGAAAGGCTGAGCCTGTGAGCCAAGGTATGAATGAGGCGTTTTCGACAGGATCCCAACCCCAGTATCCACCCCAGCCCAATTCCGTATAAGCCCACTGGGCACCCCAAAGGTTACCCAGGGTTAAGAACAGCCAAGCAACAATAGTCCAGTGTCTTGTTACCTTGATCCATTGATCATTGGCCGTTTTGGTCAGGAGGGCGGTCATGGCATAAGCGAAGGGAACAGCAAAACCAACATATCCCAAGTAAGTCGTCACCGGATGAAAGACCATGCCTGGATTTTGCAGCAGGGGATTCATTCCGGCGCCATCAGGAATGACGGCGCCTGGAAACCAGCCCGCCACTTTTTCAAACGGATTGGTGACAAAAGTTAAGACAAAGAGGAAAAAGGCAGAGTTGAAGAGTAGGATTGCACTGGCGTAAGGTGTGAGGTTGCGTGCTTTTTTGGAGAAAGCGACTATTAGGGTATACCAGGTAAGTAGGAAAAGCCAGAGAAGTAGGGAACCGGCATTACCAGCCCACCAGGCAGAGAAACGATAAAATAAGGGGAGGTCATTGCTCGTATACTCATATACGTATTTGATCGAATAATCCCCTGTCATCAAAAAATAAAGTAAGATGAATGTTGCAACTGAGCTGAAAAAAGCAACTCCAAGGGAAGCCCCTTTGGCGCTCGCCAGGAAGATGGGATTATCCCGACGGGCGGCGATGATAAAGACGATGATGCCATAGAGGCTTAGCATGAGGGCGAGGACTAGGGAAAAATAACCAGCTTCAGCCATTCGTAAGCGCTCCTTCTTTGCAATTTAATTAGCGTTTAAGTCCTAGCGATCTTAAGAATTTTGTAACGACTCCTTCATCTTGAGTGGAGTTTTTTTGTTCGTATTTAGAGGGACATTTAAGGTTTAACGAGTCAGCTCGTAAAATTCCCTTTGAATCGAATTTGCCTTGGACGACGGCAGATATCGCTTCTTCGAAATTGTCAGGTTTTATATCATTGTAGATAACGGTGATTTTTTTGCTCGGGTCTTTTTCTTCGTAAATCTGGAATTTAAGCTCAACGGGTGTCTTCGTAGTATCATAATTAACTTCGTCAAGATTAATTTTTCCTTCGACGCGGTAGTACTTATCTGGTTCGATATTCCCGTTCAAAGCCTCTTCTACGGTCATGTAATAAGCTGCAGTGGCCGTTTGCATACTGGAGAAAATAAGATAAACAATGGCCAGGACAATGAGGCTCATGCCCAATATAATTTTTAAATTTTTTCCTTTATTCATTTTTTAGATCCTGCAGCAATTCTTTGTAGGTTTCTTCACTTATTTTGCCGTCCAAAAGCATCTGGCGAATCTTTTTCTTCTTATCCGCGATGCTGTCCTGATTTTTATTGGCATTGATGTTTGTATTTGTGTTTTTGTGACTTGATTGATTCTTATGCGAGGTTCCTTTGGGGGGTACGGGAGGTTTACCCGATTTTTTCAAACTGTACACTAACAAAACAACCAATAGTCCGACGAAGACAAGCATGCCAATTAAAAGCGCCGGATTGTTGAGGGAACTTGTACTCTTTTTACTGGCAGTTGCGTCGGCGTTGCCGGTTTGAGGTTTATCAAATGAGGGTTTGTTATCGTTTTTGGTATAACTTATCTTAAACGTCACAGGATCGTTGGGTGTTTTATTGGAGTAGTTGAAAACGTAGTTTTTTAGCTGCTCCTGATCGGTTTGAGTCGTTGAAGCAGAAGGAGAAATTGTAAAGTTTGTAGCCGTTTTCGGAGCAGTTATGGTGAGCTTCAAACTATCCAAATTGTAAGTTGGAGTGAAAGTGTAATCGAACGTTTTATTCGGTGCCGTAGCTTTGTTGTCGTAATAAAATTCAAGGAAGACGGGGTACTTTTGATTGGGCTGAAGATCCTTCGTGATTTTCCAACTGAGTTCGACCTTGTTATCAGCAAGGTCTTTTGTCGTATAGGGTTGACACTCATGCCCACCTTGAGCGTTTAGCTCACACGCCATGCCGATTTCGGCGTCCTTCACAATGATAAAGGAAATGGGGGTGTCCTTTTTAATAACCGCTGTCCCTGAATTGACGAAATTCCCTTCATAAATGACCAGGGTTCTTGGATCATCGTACTCCGGTTTAACGGAAACATCGAAACTTGTTGCCTTAAGTCCGGGTGTCTCTGCGAGAACGGATGAAGGAGAAACAACAGGAAGGAGAAGGGTAAGAACGAGGATGATTAAAAGTGACTTGATTTTCGTTAGCATATTAATCATGAGTGTTCACCTCTTATTGTGTAATTTTCATTTGAACTTCTTAGTAAAGAAATTAACTTTTTAACATAAGAAAAATTCTTGGATTATTTGCAAATATGTTTTAGATTTATCTAACATAAAAGTATAATTTTAACAAATGAAAAGAAAAATAAATCACTACTACCAGAGCAAATGCTTAAAAAAAGCAGATTCAATGGTTCTGTCGGGTACTGGCCGAGTTTACTTTATTTCTGATTACGAAGGAGATCCTCAAGTTGCTTTAGTTTGATCGGATCGACAGATTTTATCTTCTCGATGAAATGTGCTACAGCGGGTTCGGAAAAATCGTCAATTAATCCGTCAACCACTTCGCCTACGACCGTATTTAAAAATTCTTCTTTAGGGTAGGCCGCTTCGTAAGAATAAGCATTTCCCTCTTTAAAAGCTTTGAGAATATCTTTCTTGGCCAAGCGAGTCATTGTTGTCATTACTGTCGTGTAAGCAATACTCTTGTCCGAATTAGCTAACAAGGCTTTATGAATTTCTCGTACGGTTACCCTGCCTTTGGACCAAATAAGGTCCATGATTTCACTTTCCAACGGTCCCAATACCTTTTCCAAGCCTTGTTTCCCGGTTCTAAAGTCAAAACCAAAAGGAGTCATGAAAAATCACCTCTTTTCTTTAATTTCTACTATTATCTATTATCATCTATTATCATGCCTACGATGATCGGTAATACTACATACTATGGTACTACATGATGTAGTAATTACATTATAACTCTCTCCAATTCTATTATCAATCAAAGAAAGGAAAATAATTTACAAATCCCCCATACCCCCGGGGATATTCACGAAAAGTTCAAGACTTATTCATAAGTTTTTCAAGATTGGGTTTTATACTTGTATTGTAGTTAGTTGATGAATTTAAAGTAAAAAGTGGGGAAGTATTAAAGGAGGAATTCAAAGAGATATGCTTATTTTCCTAATTATCTTGATTATCGCCGCTCTATATTTTTTCCGGTTGCAAGATCAGCCTATTGATTATCGGTCAGTACAAACTATGCCTGCGCCGAGTAGTTCTAGCGATTCGTTAGAGATTCTTCGGCAACGGTATGTCCGTGGAGAAATTGATGAACAGGAATTCAAGGAGCGGAAGAACGTACTCGAGCAACGGTAAACTTTCTAGGAAACAAGACTCATAACGAAAGGAGTAACACACTTATGAAAAGGATGAAATGGGCTCTCGGGCTCTCACTAGTAGGTGTATTAGCTGTTTCAGGTACCGCATACGCATTTAATTCTGGTACATCCACCAGTGCTATTGGACAAACTCCAGGCTTTATAAGAACTGCTCAGAATCAAGGAAATGTCTCCCAAGCTGGGTACGGCATGATGGGTAGTCTTGGTAGCTCGAATGGAGCACCGGGCTATAGCGGTTACGGTGGGGGTTGTGGTGGAGCAAACAATGGCTCCGGATATGGCATGATGGGTGGAGGGTATAATGCAGCCAGTCTGGGGGTAAACCTGACCAATGGCCAAGTGACCACGGATGATCAGGCGTTGGCTATTGCCAAAGCGTATGTTCAAGTGCTTAATCAAGATTTAAGCATCGACGAGATCCATGAATTTAATGATTCCTATGAAGTTGAGCTTAATGAGTCCAAAACAGACAATAAAGCTTTTGAGTTCTTGATTTATAAAAACGGGGGTTACATCTCCTCTGAGATGGGTCCAAATGTGATGTGGAATACCCAATATGGACATATGAACGGGGGAAACAGCGGTAATCCCGGTAATCCCACGGTTACCGCCGAACAGGCTACCAAGACAGCCCAAGATTTCGTGAATCAGCAAATGGGGATCGGTTATTCTATTGAACAACCTGAAGTGGCTCCCGGCTATTATGAATTCATGATTTTAAAAGAGGGCAAAGACTATGCGGAACTGGATATTAATGGTTATACGGGTCAGGTATGGTTTGAGAGCTGGCATGGCCCGATTATTAAATCAATAAATAATGGAGGTACAACGAAATGATGGGTTGGGGTAACTGGGGTAACATGATGGGCGGATATGGTCAAGGTTATTATGGTAACTATGGGACTGGAAACTACTGGTGGATGGGTTTAATCGGAATGGCGCTCCAAGTTATTTTTTGGATCGCCGTAATTGTCATTGTTTGGCGTTTGGTTAGCCGACATAGTTCCAAGAGCTCTGTAGGTTATTCAAATAGCGACAATGCGCTTAACATCCTGAACGAACGATTTGCAAAGGGAGAGATTGATACTGAAGAATATACCCGACGTAAAGAGAGTTTATTGCATTAACTGAGTATTTTTTAGAAATCTTAAGCCCGAATTATTGAAAATTAATGTATCTAAGCAGAGAAAGAGATCGGAAGAATAACACTTCTGATCTCTTTCTCTATTTTTTATACTAACAGAAAGTATAAGTCTGGGGGCAGATAGCATAAGTGCAACTAAGGCTTCCGCCTACGCTAGAGGCTTGGCGCAAGCCAAGTTTTCTTTATCCCCATTCATAAGAAATTCATAACTTATTCATAAGATTGTCTAATTTTTTGTTTAAGATAAGCAATGTGACAGTCTAAAAAGGACGAGTGCAATTTAAATTGAGGAGGTATCTATGAGCACGTTAAAGAAAGGGGTTATGGTTAGTCTGCTGAGCCTAAGCCTAGTTATGAGTTTAACGAGTATTACGCTAGCAGCAGGGTCTATAGATGGAATGGATCCCAATATGCAGGGCATGGACATGGGTGCTTCAGCAAGCACAGCGCCAAATACTCAGCATGAAGCTACCCCAGGGATGGACCCCAATATGCCGGGTATGGAAAGTAATCCAAGTACGGATGGACACGGTGAAAATGGTGGATCAGAAGGAGTTAACTGGACAGTTGTTGGCAGCTTCTTGGCTGTCAATCTTCTCGTGATCGGAACTGCAGGCGTACTGAAATTTACAAGAAAACCTAAGCTTGAGATACTAGAGTAGAGGAGAAAAGTGAATGTCTTTAGCTAAAATGCCAGATAATCGTCCACAAAGTCCGGAGCCACAAAAAAAGAATTTTCTGGAGAACAAGGCTCTAAAATCAATTCTTAAAAGTCGTTGGTATCCCGGAATTATTCAGATCCCCGTTCTTATCGTTTTTTCTCTAATCGTCTTTGAACTTATGGCGGGACCGAGCGCTGCTCATGATAACTTTGGAACTGCCGGAACCTGGGTTCTGTGGTGGCCGATAATACCTATTGCTTTCTTATTTCTAGGGCGTTTCTGGTGCGCTGTTTGTCCCTTCGGAACCGTAAGTGATTGGGTGCAAAAGTTTGTCGGGAATAAACGCCCGGTGCCAAAATTCCTGAAGAAGTATGGAATCTGGATTATCGATATCACTTTTATTCTAATTACATGGTCTGATCATACCTTTGGTGTCGTTGAAAATCCTAGGGGATCCGGATTTCTACTCTTGCTGATTACGACCGGGGTTATTGCGAGTGGGGCTTTTTTTGAACGTCGAACCTGGTGCCGTTATGTTTGCTTCTTAGGCGGTCTATCGGGTAACTATGCTCGTTCCGGAAGTCTTGAACTACATGCTACACCTGAGAAGTGTGCTAAATGCACGACTCAATCCTGCTATAAGGGGAATGGAAAAATAGCAGGATGCCCGATGTTTGAATTTCCCCGGGCCATGGATAGTATGGCCAGTTGTAATCTCTGCGCGAACTGTATTAAGGCCTGCCCTAACGATTCTATTCAATTATCGCCTCGCGTTCCAACGAAAGGATTATGGTTTATCAGAAAACCTAAATTCGAAGAATCTTTCTTAGCGATTGTCATTATGGGGATCGTTTTTGTCCAAAACATTACTATGTTACAAGTATGGGAAAGCATCCTGACTCAGCTGGAGAATTTCGTAGGTACAACGAATTACTTTATCACGTTTACGATTACGTTTATCATTGCAATGGGTATCCCGGTACTCGCTCTATTTGCCAGTAGTTATGCCTCGAAATTAGCGAATCAGAGAAGTACATTTGAGAATTTCGCCCGTTTTGGTTATGCTTTAATTCCTTTAGACTTAGCGGGGCATATTGCTCACAACCTCTTTCACTTATTAGCAGAAGGAAAGTCGGTTATCTTTACTTTTATGGGGTTATTCGGCATGCAGATTCATGAACAATCCACTGCAATTGTCAGTACTTCGACGATTCAAATTCTGCAATATACGCTTATCGTAATTGGTACGTTTGGATCTATTTTTACAGCGTATAAGATTTCGAAGAGTAACTTTGAAGCCGAAGGCAAGACTATGGGAAGCTTAATGCCTTTTGCCATCTTGAGCCTGGTTCTTGCAGCTGCTAACATTTATCTGTTTGCTCTTCCTATGGCAATGCGGATGTAATTAAGGATTACTTCAAACCGGTGACATTTAGTCGCCGGTTTTTTAAAAATGAGGTGAAATTCTTGAACAAAATAAGATTACTTTCTAAATATCACTCTCTAAACCTAAAACCCTCCAGATAGAATAAGAAATAGCCCACGTTAAGATAAAATATTAACTTTATGAAACCAGAAGTTAATTTCATAAGTTCTTCACAACTTTTTTATGAGTTATTCCAAAGTCTAATATAAAATAAAGCTTGGCTTACTAGTTGATAGTCTTAGAAAGGGGAGTATATGTGGTACAAATTCTATTTACGATTAATGGTTATTCTCTACGTTCCTACGGAGTGATTTTAGCCTTGGCCATCGCGCTTGGAGCTGCAGTTTCTTATGTTTTAGCCTCAGATGAAAAGGAGTACCGCGATCATTTACTCGATGTTTTGGTATACGCAATTATCGGAGCAATAATTGGAGCTCGTCTTTGGCAGGTATTTTTCTATGAATGGGGTTATTATTCCGCAAATCCGGGTGAAATCTTAAAAATCTGGCACGGCGGACTCGCAATCCAAGGGTCTCTGGTAGGAGCGGTTCTTGTCACTTGGTTCTATACTCACCTTAAGAAGCTTGATTTTTGGCGGTTAGCAGATATAGCTGCTCCAGGTTTAATTCTCGGACAAGGAATTGGAAGAATTGCTTGTTTTCTGAATGGCGATGCTTATGGAATCCCTACGAATTCAGGATTTGGGTTGGTCTATCCACCAGGAACCCCTGCTTATGATGTTTATGGGAATCAACCGTTATGGCCTGCCGAAGTCTGGGAAGGACAATGGGATATTATCGTCTTTGTTATCATTCTTATTCTTTCACGTTGGCGAAAATGGACAAAAGGAACTTTATTCCTCACGTATATTATTCTGTATTCTTTGGGAAGATTTGCTTTGGAATTCTTACGTGGAGATGTAACCACTTACTTCCTCAATCTAAGTTCAGGGCAGTGGGGGAGCATTGCGGCCATTGGTGTTGCGTTGATTTGCATGGTGGTTCTTCACTTGCGTTCTGCCCAAACTAATGCTAAATAAAAACTTCATGAGTTATTCATCGCTGATTCATCATATCATCAAATTCGATTGTTATAATTAAAATCATCAAGGAAATATATCTCAAATAATTGTGAATTAAAGGAGGAAAAACAATGAAGAAAATTAACAAAAAAACGGGGTTAGTCATTAGCGGTGTCGTCTTAGCTCTTGGAATTTTGGCTGTTCCAGTTCTCGCTGGTACTGACTCGAAAACAGAGATCCAAGTTAATGTACCGCCTGTGACTGTTACAAGCCAGAACATCAAAACTGTAGCTGATACCCCTGCCAATCCTAAGTTAGACCAAAATACTCCAAATACTCAAGCAACCCCAAATGATCCTAATGGTAGTAATTCTATTAGTGCTGAAAACATGCAAAGCATGCATGATTCAACTGCCATGCAAGAAGCAATGAATTCTGGAGATACTAATAAAATGAAGGATGCTATGAATTCTCCCGAGATTAAAGCCCAACTCGGCGAGGATACGGTCAACTCAATGAATGAAATGATGAGTAATGTGAATATCAATGCGATGCACGGTTCTGGTGCTCAAGGTAGTAGCATGATGGGTTCTGGTGCTCGTAACACAGTGAATTGGCAATAATACCTTACTTTGGGTCAAGGGAGCGCTGCTAAACCCGAAGGGAGTTAAACAAGAAACGCACTATGAATAAAGAAACTGAATTGACTCGAAAACGTTATAACCGGACCTCCCACTTTTACGACTTGATGGATCGAATGATTAATCCGGAATTGCGTACCAAAGCAATTCGACAGGCTTCAGGAAAAGTCTTAGAGATAGGAGTCGGAACCGGAAGCAATCTTGCTTACTATCTGCCGGGTTGTGAAGTCACCGCTATTGACCTCAGTCCGGGAATGTTAGAAAAGGCTAAGGGAAGAGTCAGGGAGGCCAAAGTTCCTGTTCAACTTATGGAAATGGATGCCCAGAATATCAAGTTTGCGGACAATACCTTCGATACAGTCATCGCAACGTGTGTCTTTTGTTCTATACCGGATCCTATCAAGGGACTGCAAGAGATTAAGAGGGTATGTAAACCAAACTCTAAAGTCATCCTTTTGGAACATGTTCGGAGCGATAACCCTATTCTAGGGGTGATTATGGATATTTTGGATCCCTTAACTGTGCATATGGGACCCCACATCAACCGGAGAACCGTAGAGAATATTCGAACTGCCGGGATCAAAATCAAAAACGTGGAAGACCATTATTTTAAGATCATGAAGTTAATTGTGGCTGAGGCGTAAAATAGCTTGCGACGGAGGTCATCAGTAATCTAAAAGTCAGGGGTAGAAAACGCTTAACCAAGCACTTTTGCCGCCTGCTTTTTGTGTTCTCATAGTGGTGTAAAGTTTTATGTATTTTCATAGGTTATTCATCATCCTTTCAAGGGGAATTCATAAGTTCTTAGTATACTGAGAATAGAGGTTAAGTAAAAATAAAGGAGTTGGATTAATAATGTGTGATGTTTCTCAAACGACAGTTCTTAAAATCGAGGGCATGACCTGTGGACATTGCCAAGCTTCTGTGGAAAAAGCACTTATCGGTGTAAGTGGAGTAACAGAGGCTCGAGTCAATTTAGATCGTAAGGAGGCAGTTGTCAAAGGGTCTGTCGACCGTGAAAAGTTAGCCCGAGCGGTGGAAGAAGCGGGCTATAGGGTAGTTGGTGAATGAGTTATATCGAGGAGGGTTAGGTATGTGGGAGTTTATCAGTCAAAACTGGTGGATCCTTTTCTTCGTTGCAATGATGTTTGTTATGCACCGTTCGGGGGGAGCGGGTTGTTGCGGTGGAGAACGAGAACATGGTCAACGGAAGGATTTGCAGGACGAAAATCTTCGAGGTGTCAGTAATAACAGTGGTCACGACCCTAAATAGTTCTCAAGAAAGCAACTTTAGTAGGTAAAGTTTTTTTTTAAGCGCAATATAGGGTAGGATCCTATCCTATATTGCGCAAAGGGAGGGAAAAAGATGGAAATACTCGGAGTAAAATCTGATAACTTCCCACTATCGGAAGATGCTGAATCGGAACGGAGCAGTCATCATGATGAAAAAACGATACAAGAGCTTAGCAATCGTCTAAATCGGATCGAAGGCCAAATTCGGGGTGTGAAGGGAATGATAGAACGGCACGTTTATTGTGATGATGTTTTAAATCAGATTTCTTCTGCTCAATCTGCTCTCGATGGGGTTGCTAAAATACTTTTGACCAAGCACATGAAATCATGCGTTAAAGAGAGGTTGGATAGCGGCGATACCCAAGTGGTTGATGAAGTTCTGCATACAGTATTCCGCATGATGAGGTAGAGCCTAATAGACTTAGGTTAATTAGCAATAGTTTCTCATGGAGGTGAGGATATGAATTCAGAAATGGAAAAGGAAAATGTCGAACAGGTTAGTCTGCCTGTGCAAGGTATGACTTGCGCAGCCTGTGTGGCGAAAGTGGAAAAAACTTTAAAAAGTATCACTGGGGTTCAGAAAGTCAATGTTAATTTGATGTCGGGTAAAGTATCCGTTTCCTATATGCCGGATAAAGCTGGAGTTCCTCAGATGGTCAAGGCCATCCAAGATGTTGGGTACGTTGTGCCGGAAGAAGAAGTCTTGCTTACGGTTCGTGGTATGAGTTGTGCGGCGTGCGTTGCTAAAATCGAGAAGGGAGTCAAAGGTCTACCGGGGGTAACTTCCGTAGTCGTGAATCTACCGGCTGAGTCTACCAAGGTGAAGTTTTACCCGGGAGCGGTCGACAAAAGCCGTATTAAAAAAGAGATCAAAGCTCTTGGCTATGAGGCTTCGGAAAAGCTATCCGGTCAGGCCGCATTGGACAGCGAAAAGGAAGCCCGCCAGAAAGAACTGCGTTATCAGACCCGCAACATGTGGATTGCCTGGCCTCTGGCGGTTATAGTTATGGTGGGTATGTTCCGAGATATGTGGATCTTCCCCTATTTTGTACCTGAATTTTTAGGAAACCCTTATGTCCTATGGGCCATATCAACACCGATCGCCTTCATACCGGGCGCGCAGTTTTTCAAGCATAGCTGGAACGGCCTCAAACGGGGTGCGACAGATATGAATCTGCTCTATGCGACAGGGATTGGAGCAGCCTATATCATTGCTACGATTAATACATTCTGGCCAGATGCCGGGTTCGGGGGTAGGGGAGCTACATTTTTTGAATCGGTTGCTTTGCTTACCACGTTTATTGTCTTAGGTCGCTATCTTGAAGCGATTACCCGCGGGAAAACCTCTGAGGCAATCCGGAAACTGATGAGTTTACAGGCGAGAACAGCTCGCGTGATCCGGAACGGTCAGGAAGTGGATATCGCCACCGACGAGGTGGAAATAGGAGATATCGTGGTTGTGCGTCCTGGGGAAAGCATACCGGTAGACGGGGAAGTTGTCGAAGGATATTCCTCAGTAGATGAAGCGATGATCACCGGAGAAAGTATACCGGTTGAAAAACGTGCCGGTTCCTCGGTAATTGGAGCGACTATTAACAAGACAGGGTCTTTTAAATTCAAAGCAACCAAGGTGGGCAGTGAAACAGCGTTAGCACAAATTATTAAGATGGTAGAAGATGCCCAGGCAACTAAAGCACCCATTCAAAAACTAGCTGATCTTGTCGCCGGTCATTTCATCGCCGGGGTTCACGTTCTTGCTTTGATTGTCTTCTTTATATGGTTCTTTTTCGGCTATAATGCCTTCTTTTCACCCGATAGTCAGTTTATTCTCTCCCCTTATAGCTTAGCTGAAGTCGGTGTCTTTGGATTCGCTCTTCTGTTGTCAGTCACGACGCTAATTATCTCCTGCCCTTGCGCGCTAGGTCTAGCTACGCCGAGTGCAATCATGGCGGGTACAGGTAAAGGCGCAGAAAATGGAATCCTCTTTAAGGGGGCCGATGCAGTTGAAGCAAGCAGTAAACTTAATGCTGTTGTGTTTGATAAAACGGGGACACTCACCAAAGGAGAACCTTCGGTTACGGATGTATTTGTGAGTCCAGGCTTTGTTCATAATGACATCCTCAGGTTGGCAGCAATGTCGGAAAAACCATCTGAACATCCTTTGGGGGAAGCGATTGTACGTGGAGCCAAAGATAAAGGTTTGAACATTGATGATGTCGAGCGTTTCGAGGCCATCCCTGGTTATGGCATAAGGGCGAGCTATCAGGGGCAAGAGATTCTTTTGGGGAATCGGCGCTTGATGAAACAGGAAAAGATTGCTATCGGAAACCTGAATGCGAAAATGGAACAGTTCGAAGAAGAAGGTAAAACGGCCATGCTCATGGCCATCGATGGTCAGGCAGCCGGTATAATTGCGGTGGCGGATACCTTGAAGGAAAATGCTAAAGTAGCGGTAGAACGTTTATATCATATGGGGGTCGAGGTGGCGATGATCACCGGAGACAACCGCCGGACAGCGGAAGCGATTGCCCGACAAGTGGGAATAAAAACAGTGCTTGCGGAAGTTCTTCCCCAGGATAAGGCTGAAGAAGTGAAAAAACTACAAGCAAAAGGGTATAAAGTAGCGATGGTGGGAGACGGGATTAATGATGCTCCTGCTTTAGCCCAAGCCGAAGTGGGGATCGCTATTGGATCGGGAACAGATGTCGCTAAAGAAACAGGAGATGTCATCCTTATTAAAGATGACATTCGTGATGTTGTCGGAGCCATTGAAATCGGGCGGGCGACCATGCGTAAGATTAAGCAAAATCTTATCTGGGCTTTCGTCTATAACATCACAGGAATTCCGTTAGCGGCAGGTATCCTTTATCCTGTTACAGGCTTACTCGTTAGCCCAGAACTGGCTTCCTTCTTTATGGCCCTAAGTTCTTTCTCGGTTACGATGAACACACTGCTCTTGAAACGCTTCCAGCCTTCCTTTAAAAAGGATAAGAACAAATCCGAAACAATGCCTGTGCACATGGCACAGTCGGCGCGTTAAGTGAGAGGAGGTTTTTAGCCATGAACGAATTGGAAACAAAGGCGGCAAGACAGGCTTCGCTAATTTATACAGCAATATCACTGGTTATAACTTTTCTATTCTTGGGTTTAACGTTCGTTACCGGCGAGAGCTATAATCTTGTTGCAAGAATTGGCGGTATGATTTGGATTTTCGTCCTAAGTATGATTGTCTCCATGCCGATCATCATTCCGGCAGTGAAGAAAAGAGTTGTAGGGTAATGTGAAGGGAGGTGTAATGATGCTTAGAAAACAATGGATGCTTCGGGCCGTTGCTCATTGCGAAGGCGGACATTAGCGAGCTTTGAGTAAAAGCCAGGGGGTAGAAACACTCATAAGGGGTTTTCTGCCCTCTGATTTTTTTTGCGTCCTATTTCTTTGATGTTATGAAGTCTTTGAGTATTCATAGGATCTTCATATTTATTTCAAGAGTATTTCAAAAGTCCTTAGTATACTATTCTTAAGTGTTAAGTACTTAAATAACTGGAAGGAGTTAATGAAGGAAAGCTGGAAGGAGTTGTTCATTGATGGACAAGGTGAAACAAATCCGATTAACACGAAGAAATCTCATAAAAGCCAGTCTGTTCATGGGAGGTACGCTGGCTCTAGGGATCGTTCCAGCAAAAGTAGTTCTGGCTGGTCCTAAAACTACAAATGAAACTGCTTCAGCGGGAAAAAAACAACTTGGCTTTAGTTATGATGAAGAAAAATGCATTTTATGCGGGGCCTGCGTTCGAGCTTGTAAAGCGACCTGGAAATGGGAGGCGGGAACTGAGTGGCGTAAGCTTATTATTGGTGAGCAACATAATTTATCCGTGAGTTGTAATCATTGCGAAGACCCGGCTTGCGTGAAAGTTTGCCCGGTGAAGGCGTACACAAAGCGCGAAAAAGACGGTATTGTTATCCAGGACAGGGAAAAATGTGTCGGTTGTAAATACTGTTTATATGCTTGCCCTTACCATGCCCCGTCATATAGCGAACCAAACCTGGTCATTATTCCGAAAGATGCTAAGAAAGCGTAACATTTCAGTAAAATTTAGAAGAAGATATTCAGTTAAACCAAAAGGGAAAGGAGAAGGATAACATGAGGGTTAAAGTTATAGTCCTTGTCCTTGCTTTGGTCGCAATTTTAGGCGTATGGAAAGGACTCGATAACGTTCGGGCTAACCAAACAGACAAGTCGAGTAACATTACTCAGGAAAGCAGTTCCCAATCGGTTCCAGTGGAGAATACGACGAATACCTCGAAGAAAACTCAGCCAGTTATTGACGATCAAGGTGGGATTCAAGTGGGAGTTATCTGGGAGAAACAGGCTTCATCAGCTCTCCAAAAATTTCAAATTGAGATTAACAATCACAGTGTGAATTTAGATGATTATGACTTTGCTCAGAACATTCAACTAGAAATCGCAGGGAAAAAGAATAATGCAGTAGTCAAGGTGCTGAACCGTGGGGGCGGCGGACACCACGCGTCCTCAGAGATTAGCATTGAAACCCCAGCTCTAGCAAAGCTACAACCAGGTGATAAAATTACACTAAAAGTAAATAAGTTGGGTGATACGCCAGAAAGGAAATTTAACTTTGTCTATTAAGAAAGGCTATAAGGAAGAAGGATAATGCGTGAGCACAACGGTACTGATTATTGCTTTTGCGGCAGGGGTTCTCTCTTTTGTGTCACCCTGTATCATCCCCATGCTCGGTGTTTATTTTTCGCTTATAACCGGTCAGACGATTTCCGAACTTAAAGAAGCCCAGCTGAATCAGGAGATCCGTGTACGGGTCTTTAAAAATACGTTAGCCTTCGTTGTTGGTTTTAGTTTGGTTTTTGTTGCCGCTGGAGCTTTAGCCGGTGAATTAGGAGCAATTCTGGAAAAATGGCAGGGCTTCCTTAATATCCTTGGCGGAACCGTAATCCTCGTACTCGCCCTTAAATTGCTTGGCGTATTTGCTTTACCTTTCTTAGCTAAAATCGCCTGGGAACCGGCCTTCTTTAAAAAACTTAGGACCAAGGCAACGCGTAGTCCTTGGTCAGCTTTCATGGTTGGTCTGTTGTTTTCAATTGCCTGCTCCCACTGTATCGCACCAACGTTATATTCAATCATTGCTGTCGCCGGGGCGACACGGAGTACGACAAATGGTATGCTCGTTATGCTTATGTTCAGCCTAGGGTTGGCTATACCTTATATCCTCACAGGATTAGCATTTAACCGGGTGATCAAGGTACTTAAACGTCTCCGTAAAAAACAACGCATTATTGAACGCCTCGCCGGCTTGCTCATGCTTTATATGGCTTATCTGATTTATACCAATCAATTAACTGTTTTAACCGGCTATTTGTCGCGAATCCTGCCACGTTTGCCACTTGGCATGTAGCAATTCATCGAAAATTCATGTTTTATTCATTCTAAATTCATATTGAGGTTGTACACTAAAGTAAGATTTACAAGAGTATACAGATGCTGAATCTGAGTCCGAAACTCAGAGCGGGGGAGATATTTTTTGGGGTGAATCACGTACTTTTACGTGTAGGGCTTACACCTAGTCCGAACTCGTCAACTAACCTCGTAAGCAAGAAAGGTGGATTACTATCAGTGAGCACAGCGCAAACAAAATGGGTTAGTGTTTTGACTCTATCCGGAATGGTATGGGTATTAGGCCTTTCTGTTCAAACGGTTCCCTCCCAAGCCTTCGTTAAGCAGCAAGAGAGTGTCCAAAGTTTAAATCGTAGCGAAACCCAGATTTCCTCAATGTTTGTTAAGGATAATATATCGGAGCAAACGAAGACCCCAGAGAATCGTTTGCAAAGTGAAGAACCCGAAAAAAAAAGTAACCCAACACAGGTAGCAAGCCAAATCGAAGAGGAAAGTCCTTCCAAAGTTATAAATAGGACTGACACCAAAAACGTATCCGTTGCAAGTAGTTCTACCGAGCCAAAGGCTTCGTCTCAGGTATCCAGAGGGAGTTCGGAAGTGGATAATTTAATTAAGCGGGCTACGAGTTTACAGGGAATCCCTTATCTCTGGGGTGGTACGACAAGAGCCGGCTTTGATTGTTCAGGTTTTGTTCAGTATGTATTTAAGGCTTCAGGAGTTTCCCTCCCCAGGTCTTCCTTTGAACAGTATAAAGTAGGAACACCCGTGAGCAGAGATCAACTTAAACCAGGCGATCTCGTGTTTTTTAGTACTTATAACTCTGGAGCATCTGATGTACGAATATATATTGGCGGTGGACGTACAATTGGCTCCGCCAGAGATGGAGTCGCGATCCATAGTCTATCTGAAAGTTATTGGTCCAGTCGTTACGTGGGAGCACGCAGGATTTTGTAATCCTATCCTAATTTCGGAAGGGGTAAAAAGATGAATTGCTGTGATAATGAGGATAAGAGCGAGAATAATAGTCAACAGGAGAAAAAGCATAAGGGCCATATGCCCCACATGCTGATGATGATACTATGCTGTGGTGCACCCCTTTTAATTTTGCTTTTCTTACCAGTTATTAGTACTAATGTATCTCCTAATGTAAGGAATCTCTTGATAACTATAGTTCCGTTTATTTGCCCTATAATGATGGTGTTCATGATGCCGATGATGATGAAGGGAAATAAAGATAAGCAAGCGGAGCATAATCCTCGTGAACTCAAGGAAAGTGAAAATGTAACAGAAAAGTAGGGCAGAAAGGCTTTTTCAGATTATAAATCGAATAAAAACAGGTTGGCTATTTATACCAACCTGTTTTTAAAATTTATATTAGTTTAGCCATTTTTCCTTGGCAATGTTACCTTAAACGTAGTACCTAGGCCTACTGTGCTTTCAATCGATATTTTGCCGTTATGAAGGAGGACAATTTGACGGACAAGGGCTAAGCCTATGCCACTACCACCAGTTTCACGGGCCCTGGATTTATCGGTTCGGTAAAATCGTTCAAAGACGTAGGGAAGATCATTTTCAGGTATACCAATGCCAGTATCCCTAACCTGGACATCGATATTATCTTGTCCAGCCTGCATCGTAATCTGTATTGTTCCACCAGATTCTGTGAACTTATAAGCATTGTGGATTAAGTTATAGAATAGTCGGGTCAAAAGTCGCTCGTCACCTAAGATATTGGTGGGTTGGGGTAGCGGAGCCCAGGATAAGTTAAGTTCTTTTTCCTTTAGAAGAGGATATAAATTGTGTGTCACCTTATCAATAATATCGTTTAAATTCACCGGAAGGGGGTTCACCCTGAGAACTCCAATCTCGGCAATATTCAAATCTTTTAAGTCACTGGAGAGGCCGACAAGACGGTCAATTTCTTCGTTTAAGGCAGAGAAATTTTCGGAGTTAGCCGGAAGGACACCATCTTGAAATGCTTCAATGTAACTGCGGATTGAAGTTAGCGGTGTTCGTAATTCATGGGCGATATCTGCTGTAAACTGCTTGCGTAGTTCTTCTTGGTGCTTAAGATTATCAGCCATCGTGTTAAAGGCTTCGGCGAGTTGTCCTACTTCGTCTTTGGTTGATGAGGATACACGTTCTTCCAAGTAACCTTGTCCAATGCGAAAAGCGGCTTGAGTTAGCTTTTGTAGCGGAGCAACCAACTGCTTGCTGGTAAAGTAGATAAGCAAGATCCCGATCAATAATGCTAATCCACTAGCCATAATAAGAGAATAAAAAACAGAGGTCATAAAAGAAGTATCCGCTGGGTTAAGGATTCTTGCGCTAGTGGGATAACGAAGAAGAGCGGTAGCCAGTGTTTTCTGCTCCTTGGCGATAGTTATCGTTCTGGTTTTCCAACCCTGTACCGAGTAAGGCATGTTCATCATGTCTGCTACTGTAGCATTTTCTAGATGAGTATCGCTCATATTCTCGTGCATGGAGTCCATGGAGTTCTTGAGTATAGCGATAACATTGCCATTTGGATCCTGCAGTGTGACCTGGGTACCCAAGGGAAGTGATTCGCCAATTTTATCGAGCGTAATCTGATCCCAGGATGTATTTTTATAGGCTGAAAGTAAACGCTGGGGGAGCGGTTCGAGGGCAGCTTCAGTTGTATGGGTTAAATAATTACCAAATTCCTTCTTATACACGAAATTCACTGAAAACATGCTTAAAGCTAGGGTTAGGAGTACGATTGCTAAAGTTGATAAAAAAAGTTTTCTCCGCATTTAGGCCTCCGCATTTGGATTAAACTTATACCCTATCCCATAAACCGTAATGATAATTTTAGGCTCCGCGGGGATTTCCTCTATTTTTTGACGGATTTTCTTAATATGTGCGTCAACTATCCGTTCGTCACCATGAAAATCATAACCTTGAACCATTCCTACAAGTTGAGTACGCGAGTATACTCGTCCCGGATGTTTAGCCATGACGGAAAGTAGTCTAAATTCCATGGGAGTTAAGGGAATTACTTCTCCATTATACCGGACTTCATGCTGGATCGTGTTTATAGAAACGCCATTATCAAAAGTTACAGTATCGGCAACGGGGCCGAGATCCGTATTTGTTCGACGCAGGACAGCCCGCACCCTTGCTACCACTTCTCTTGGACTAAATGGTTTAGTGATATAGTCGTCTGCCCCCAATCCCAGTCCGAAAATTCGTTCCTCTTCCTCAACCTTTGCTGTCAGCATTATGACGGGGGTAGCGGAAATTTTACGTATTTCCCGGCAAATCTCTTCACCGGAAAGCCCAGGTAGCATTAAATCAAGGAGTACTAAATCATATGAATTTTCTTTGAATAAAGCTAAAGCCATCAATCCATTGGCAGCGGTCGTAACACTATACCCTTCTTGTTGTAAATAAGCCTTAAGGACGGTCGTTATCTTTTTTTCATCATCGACTAATAATATTTTCATTTTTTCTTCTCCCTAACGTTTTTACTTCTTCTGTCTAAATACTCTTGGAATAAAACGTCCTGTTTTATTAGCATAGGCTATGTATTCTTCACCAAAGGCTTTAATGGATTCGCTTTCTTCTATCTTTGCCAATTTAATATACATTACCACTAAGATGGGGAACATGATCACTGTTAATAAGGTTGGCCATTGTAATAAGAAACCAAACATGATAACAATAAAAGCAGCATATTGAGGGTGGCGTATCAGAAAATATGGACCTGTCTTGGCAACGACTCCTTTGCGTTGTGCCTTATACAAAAATATCCAGGTTACGGCTAAAAAGAATAGTCCACCGTTTATTAGCCAGGTGCTTGCAACATGAATAGGACTGTTGTGCGGGTCTCCGCTTAATCCAAACAGATCATACCAAATGTGACCTGAATTATGGGAAAACAATGTTAATTGAGGGAACATTTTACTTAACCATCCCGAAAGAAAGTAAATTGTAAGCGGAAACCCGTACATTTCTGTGAATAAGGCCACGATAAAGGCGGAGAAGGTTCCGAAAACACGCCAGTCCGTTAGATTTTTGGGTCTGACAAAACTAAAAGCAAAGATAATGAAAATCAATGAGTTTATCAGAACGACATTCCAATTACCATAATCATACATGTTTATTCCTCACCTTTTCTCCGTTATTATTTAGCTGATATTTCATATCATACAATCAAAAAATTGCTTATAAAATTTATTCTGTTATTTAAAATCTAACTTATATATAAGCATAACTCGTGAAAATCTTATGAACTTCCTATGAATAAAGATTTCTTTCTTCGAAATTCCTCGAGTTATTATGATTTTCGGGGACAAAAGATAATTCAAATCATATGATTTCACAAGGTTGATTCAGGAACTGCAAGAAAAAATAGGACGCTTTAATTCATAGTTATAACCAGGAATTTTCACAAGAAGTTCACAAAAAATTCATGAGATATTCCAATCTTGTGGCTAATATTAAAGATGCCAAGTCCTACAAATTTTACATTGTGTTTTTTTTTACAAGTTTTAACCAAATTAAATTCTAGGAGGTTGACAATGGTGAAAGGGCAAATTAACAAAAACAATAATAAACGTGACAAGTTTACTCAACCCAAGAAAAAGAATAACGTTCCTTTTTTTGTATTTACAGGGGTTGCCGTCGTTGTCTTAGCAGTGGGTGGTTTCTATTTCTTCGGTAATAAAAATTCAGGGGTAGCGTCAAAGGAGACGGCCAGCATTGGGCAAGCGGTTACCTATAATGCAAATGACAAACTTCAACAGACCAAAGTTGCCAGCAAAGTTGAGAATGGAAAAGTTTCAGTGACCTCACTTACCGATTTAAAACAGAATAAGTTTATCTGGACAGAGTATAAGGCGAATGGAAAAAGAGTTCCGTTAACGGCGATTGCCGAGCCCAGTGGCAAGGTTGTTGTTGCGGTGAGTGTATGTGAACCCTGTAATGGTGAAAGCTTCCACATTAGTGGGAATAAGATAATCTGTAATGTATGCGGGACGACCTGGGATCTAGAAAGCTTTAAAGGCCTAAGTGGGGGCTGTCAACAGTATCCACCTGAAATACTCCCATATACTCAAAATGGAGATAACTTAGAAATTGACCAAGCCAAACTCGATGCCTGGAAACCAAGAGTTTAGCCATGAGTTTAATTAAGATTGAAAATGTATCGAAAACGTATGTCGGAGGCGAGGGGCTGGTTGAAGTTTTAAAAAACATCAATTTGGAAATAGAGGAAGGTCAATTCCTAGCGCTACTTGGTCCCTCTGGTTCAGGCAAAAGCACCCTTCTGAGTATCCTCGGAGCGCTCAATCCGCCTACCTCGGGTCAAGTATTAATCGATGGCATTTCCATCTACGATCTGGACAGTGAGCGGAGAGCGGATTTCAGGCATGAATACATTGGCTTCGTCTTCCAGCAATATCAACTTATCCCTTACCTAACTGCCTTGGAAAATGTCATGTTACCCTTGGCGATTAGTAAACGTTCTGACAAGGAACAACGGGAAATGGCTCAGACGGTATTGGAAAAAGTAGGTCTTGGTCAAAAATCTATGCGCTTACCCAACCAGTTATCGGGTGGGGAACAAAACAGAGTTGCAATTGCGAGAGCAATTGTTAACGAACCGGCACTTATCTTCGCGGATGAGCCAACGGGTAGTCTGGATAGTAAGACAGCCAAGGAAATATTGGACCTTTTTCAAGCATTGAATAAAGATGGCTTAACTATAATTATGGTTACTCATAATGTAGAAAACTTGGCTTGGGTATCCCGTTCCATATCGATTCGGGACGGGCAACTTTGCGCGGCAACCTAAAGTCGAAGGAGGACAAGATGAGGTTAACACATATTAGTATTCAGAACCTTCGACGGCGCAAGTCCAGGACATTTTTAATGATGTTCAGTATTATCATCGGAATCGCGTCCAGCACCTTCCTTTTTATAACCACTCAGGCGATGGAAAAGGATGTTGCCGATAAACTCGATCAGTATGGATCGAACATATTAATTCTCCCCGATTCAGGTGAAGCTTTAACCTTTGGTGGAATTACTGTTGGGGTCACAGGCCAAGCCGAGGAACTGAATATGTCTATGGTCGAACAGATGCAAACCATTAAAAACAAGGAGAATCTGGCGACCATTTCACCGAAACTTTTAGCGGATGCGGAGATTAATGGTCAAAAGGTTTTGCTCGTGGGTGTTGATTTTGAAAAAGAACTCAGGCTTAAAAAATGGTGGAAAATCGAAGGCTTAAATTTTGGGCAATTGCCCGAAAAGAATGAAATCGTCGTGGGTAGTGATGTCGCTAGGATTCTAGGACTTACCCTAGGAAAAAGCGTTGACGTTAAGGGTCAGTCGTTTTTAATCAAAGGGATCACCCAACCGACCGGTTCAGTCGAAGACGATCAAGCCATTTTCATCGATCTCAAAACGCTGCAGGGAATAGAGAATAAGCCCAATTCCTTGAGCATGATCGAAGCTGCCGCTTTTTGCTATACCTGTCCGATTGAGGAAATGACGAAGCAACTTAGAGAAAAGCTCCCTGGGACGAAAGTGACTGCCTTGCGGGCAACGCTCGAGTCGAGAGATCAGACGGTTAAGAAGTTCAGCATGTTCTCCATTGCTACTTCAATTATCTTACTGATTACGAGTGCCTTAGTTGTGGCAATTTCCATGATCTCTTCAGTCCGTGAACGAACACGAGATATTGGGGTGTTAGGTGCCATTGGCTTTAGAAAACGCCACATTTTGCAAACTATTTTTCTTGAGGTTACTTTGGTCAGCTTTGTTGGAGGACTAGCCGGTTATCTCCTAGGCATGGGTTTAGCCGTAGCCTACGGACCGACGATTGCTAAGATGGCAATCACCCTTCCCTGGCAGCCTATTCTAGGAGTGTATGCAACCTTAGGTGCAGTATTGATTAGTGTTTTGGCCAGTGTTTATCCCGCTTGGAAAGCTGCAAAACTTGATCCGATCGAGGCGCTCCGGTATTTCTAGGAGGAAATTATGACGCTAACTCAGATTGCTCTACAAAATTTGCGACGACGTAAAGGTAAAACTCTTTTTCTCGTTTTAACCATTTTATTAGTTGTGGGAACGATTACGACATTAAATATACTTTCTTCGAATATGAAGCAGGATTTGCAACAAAGTCTGAGTCAATATGGAGCTAATATCATCATCACCCCTAAGTCTGAACATTTGGCTCTAAGCTACGGGGGATTGGCTGTTTCTGGAGTTGATTATGAGGTCAAAAATCTTGATGCAGGAATAATCGAGAAGTTACAGCAAGTTATTGCTCCTGGTGATGTCGTTGCTCCAAAGATAGTCGGTAGTGCTAAGGAAACTGAGCAAACGTTTCTTATTGTCGGCGTAGATTTTGCCCAAGAACTTCAGATGAAGCCCTGGTGGAAAATTGAAGGTCAAGCTCCGAAGACTAAAGAAGTTGTCGTTGGGTCCTCGCTTGCTACTCAAAACAGTCTCAAAATCGGTGATCTGCTGAGGATCGATAATCAGGGCTTGGAAGTCGTGGGAGTAATGCATGAGACTGGGGGATCTGAGGATAATGCGGTATTTACTGATTTTCAGACGGCAAGGGATTTAACTGGAATCCAAAACGATTGGTCCATGATTGAATTAAATGTGGCTGAACTCCAAAAGATCCTCCCTTCAATTACCAAGGAACTGCCGGAGGCCAAAATAGCCCAAGTCTCGCAACTAGTTCAAAGCACCCAAGAAAATGTAGAACGTTTTACGAACTTTTCGGTATCCATCTCGATAGTCTTAGTTGTGATCGGCGCTTTTGTGATTATTTCTGCATTAGCCGGAAACGTTAACGACAGGGCAAGGGAATTAGGTATTTTTCGAGCGATCGGGTTTCGACAGTCCCATGTCCTAAGCTTACTGGGACAGGAAGCTTTAATTATAAGTTTCATCGGAAGCTTGCTCGGCTATCTTTTAGGTATCTTTTTACCCTTTGCCTTGGGGCCCCTTCTTTTTCAGAAAACGATGCCTCTACATGCTTCTGCTTTATTAGGTATCCTTTGCATTCTCGGGGCAATGCTCATTGGATTAATGGCTATGATCTATCCAGCGTGGAGAGTGACCAAGCTCGATCCTCAAGAGGCTTTGCATTTAATGTAATGTGAGAAAGAGCATCCGAAGTGGAGTTCTATAAAGGCATAGAAGATTAAGAAGAGATTAGGAGAAAGTAGGGACATAAATGAATATGAATAATATCGATCCAGAAGAGACGCAAAAAATACTGATTCGTCTTAAAACTGTTAGAGGCCATGTAGCGGCTGTTGAACGGATGATTGAAGAAGGAAAGGATTGTGATGAGGTTCTGCATCAACTGCTTGCGATTCGTTCTGCGGTTCAAAAGGTCTCCGTTGTTATTGCTCAGCGTTATACGAATATCTGTCTGATTGAAGCATTGGAAAAAGGGGAGAATCAGCAGGAAGTTATGAATAAAGCGATTGAAACATTGATGAAATTAAACCAGTGAGCTGAGGGATGGTTTAGTTTATCAAAGGGACTCTGTTTCCGTTTCCAAAGGAAGGTTGACGAGAAACGTTGTTCCTTTGCCGACAACACTTTCAACGTCGATGGTTCCTTGATGAAGAAGGAGAATTTGTTTAACTAAGGCAAGCCCTATTCCCGTGCCCCCGGTTTCTCTTGCCCTTGATTTTTCGGCACGATAAAAGCGTTCAAAAATGAAAGGAAGATCCGCCTCGGGAATTCCGATTCCTGTGTCACTGATGTTGATGTCGACCGAATTCGGCTGAACTGTAAGTTCAATCTTGATTTTCCCCTCTTGTCCCGTGTATTTATAGGCATTGTGGATCAGATTATAAAATAAACGCGTGAGGAGTCGTTCATCCGCCATGATGCTAACATTTTCTGGAGATAAAAGTGCCGTCAGTTCGATGTCCTTTTCTTGAATTAAAGGGGAAAGATTGTGAATGACTTTTTCTAATACGGAAGTAAGATTAACAGGTTGAAGTTGAGGTTGAAGCTTTCCGATTTCAGCAATGTTTAAGTCTTTGAGATCGCTGGATAAGGAGACGAGCCGATCAATCTCTTCACTTAAAGCAGAGAGGTTCTCTTGATTTGGAGGGAGAATTCCGTCCTGAAAGGCTTCGATGTAACTGCGGAGCGAAGTCAGAGGTGTTCGTAATTCGTGGACGATATCGGCAGTAAACTGTTTACGCAGCGTTTCTTGTGATTTGAGGTCGTCTGCCATGGAGTTGAAAGCTTTGGCAAGTTCGCCTACTTCATCTTGACTCGAAATCATGACTTTCTCGTCTAAGTGCCCTAGTCCAACCCTTTTTACGGCCTTAGTTAGATTTTGAAGTGGCTTAACGAGTTGATTGCTTGTCCAGAGACTGAGTAGAAAACCAATAACCAAAGCGAGCACTCCCGCTCCAAGTAAAGAACGATATACGGCAGTGACGAAGGATAAATCCTCAGGATTAAGAACTCGAGCGTTTGAAGGATAGCGAATTTCAGCGGTTGCGATGACGCCTTGTGCTCCGGTGATAGTTAAGGTTTGGGTTTTCCACTCGCTTATGGAATAGTTCATCCCCATTCCCATCATACTTTTCTGCATCATTTCATCCATTGGGTTGGTTAAAGTGGTGATGACTTGTCCTTGAGGATCTTTAAGGGTAACTTGAGTTCCCATCGGTAGATAGTGGCTCATCGCATTGAGACTCGCTGCATCCCAATGCCCGCTATTGCTGTAGATACTGCTTAATTGTTCGGGTAATTGGGAAAGAGAGGATTCCGCAGTTTTCGTCACGTAATTCGTAAATTGGCTCTTAAAGACTAAATTTACGGAGATCATACTGAGGATTAAAGTGACTAATATGACGGCAAAAGTGGATAAGAATAATTTTCGACGCATCCTAAGCCTCCAAATTCGGGTTAAATTTATACCCTACGCCATAGACAGTAAGCAGGATTTTGGGTTTTTCAGGAGTGCTTTCGATTTTCTGGCGTAATTTCTTAATATGGGCATCGATCACTCGATCATCTCCATTAAAGTCGTAGCCTTGTACGATCTCGATAAGTTGGCTACGGCTAAACACCCTTTCTGGATATTGAGCAAGTGCTCCTAAAAGTTTGAATTCCGTGGCTGTAAGTGAGATGATTTGCTTATTAAGACGAACCTCATGTTTAACATTATCGATCATCAAGCCATTGTTATAAGAAACGACGTCAGCGAAAGGAAAATTTTCAGAACCTGCGCGACGTAATACTGTGCGTACGCGTGCGACAACCTCTCTTGGACTAAAGGGCTTTGTAATATAATCATCTGCCCCAAGGGTTAACCCTTGGATTTTTTGGTCTTCCTCGTCCTTGGCCGTTAGCATGATAATTGGGGTCGGAGAAATCCTACGGATTTCTTGACATATCTCCTCTCCGGAAAGACCTGGAAGCATCAAATCTAAGATGACAAGGTCAAATTTATTTTCTTTAAAAATAGTTAATGCCACAAGTCCATTGGTTGCTGTCGTAACGCTATACCCTTCTTGCTGAAGATACGCTTTGAGAACCTTCAAGATGTTTTTTTCATCATCGACTAAGAGAATACGCATGGTTATTAAACTCCTTCTAACGATCGTTATCGGGTCAACCTTTTTACATATATTATACTTTATTTTTGATGCTTAATAACATCTTAATAAAAGGCTTTAGCAATAAATCCCTATTTACTGATCGTGAATGCGGTTTAGTTTCTCTTTTACCGCGATAGCGACGAGATGTGTCGCTAAATAAAGAATTTGCTGTCTCCAAAAGTAAACATAATTGGTTAAATTCACAAGGCCTATCGTGCTAAGAGGCGGCGGGTTAATTATAAAAAGAAATGAGATTAACTGTCTCTAATAGGAGACAGGGTTTCACAATGTACTATTTTCTGCGAAGCTGAACAAAAGGTTCGACCTGGGGAAATGCCTAGTGCCCAGGCACTTTCTCACAAATTTAAAAATTATGGGTGCTTTTCAGAATATTGGTTCGATTCTTGCAACAAATATTTATATCTTCTAGGTGGATTGAGGTGGATAAAGACTAAATTCGCAGAGAAACGGTTTTTAATCGGAGTAAGAATGTGAGAAGATGGAGAGAATTTCGTGGTCTTAGTAAAATTAGTGTTTTAGGCACTGGGACGATGGAAGTCTTTTGCTTAAACAGAAGGTTAGTGCCAGTTATTTGGGGAATGGGAAAGTTTGAATTCGAGAAAAATTAAAGCTCAAAATGCCACAGTTAGAGAGGAGAAATAATAATGCAAGAGGTTGTCATTGTAAGTGCTCAGCGTACACCAATCGGAGATTATCTGGGTAGTTTAAAAGATGTTTCGGCGATCGAACTTGGGGTGATTGCTTTAGAAGCAGCGCTGGAGAAAACGGGCTTGGATGCTTTTCAGATTGAAGAAGTGGTAGCAGGTAATGTTTTTCAGGCAGGGTTAAAAGGAAACCCCGCACGCCAGGTTGCCCTCAAAGCAGGTTGTTCCTTGGAAACGGTTGCCGTTACGATTAATCAATTATGTCCATCATCAATGCGTGCCACAGAAATTCTAAGTCAGGAGATCGCCTTAGGCAAGGTGGATATCGGCGCTGCAGTCGGTATGGAAAGCATGTCAAACATTCCCTACCTTTTACCGAAGGCCCGGAGCGGCTATCGTATGGGGAATGGCGAAATCATTGATGCTATGCTGAATGATGGCTTGTTTGACGCGTTCTATGACTATCATATGGGTATGACAGCGGAGAACTTAGCGGAGCAGTATGGAATTTCTCGTGAGGAACAGGACGAATTGGCGTTCTTAAGCCACCAACGAGCACTTCAGGCTATAAAAACAGGAAGATTCACTGAAGAAATCGTGCCAGTTGAAGTCAAGACCAAAAAGGGAATTGTAATGATTGATACAGATGAGCACCCTAACGCTGCAACGAGTCGTGAGATTTTAGCAAAGCTTAAGCCTGCGTTCAAGAAAAATGGAACTGTCACCGCAGGGAACGCTTCCAGCCTAAATGATGGAGGTTCAGCATTAATCTTAATGTCTGCGGAAAAGGCGGCTGAGCTTGGGATTAAGCCCTTAGCAAAAATTCTTTCTACTGCTTCCGCGGCAGTAGATCCCAAAATCATGGGTATTGGTGTTGTACCTGCTGTAAAGAGGGCTTTAAAGTTCGCCCAATTAAGTCTGGATGATATTGATTATTGGGAACTGAATGAAGCGTTTGCTGCCCAATTCCTGGCAGTGAATCGCGAATTAAAAATAAGTATGGAAAAAGTAAATGCGAATGGTTCTGGGATTTCCTTGGGGCACCCCGTCGGGAATTCTGGCGCACGCTTAATTGTTAGTCTGCTGCACGAAATGCGACGTCGCGGAGCGCGATACGGCTGTGCATCCCTTTGTGCCGGTGGTGGACCTGCCGTTGCTACTGTGGTTGAACTTCTTTAAAAAAATACCTAAGGCAGATAAGAACATTTTGAAAAGAAGGGATTCATATCAAAACTGAGACCTGTCAAGTTCAAGGAAAGAAGATCTTTTATCGTGAGAGCTCCATGGCAGGTGGAAAGCTTGAGGATAAAGTGGTGCTATTTATTCATGGCGCCGGAGGTTCAAGCGAAGTTTGGTTAAACCAGCTTTCCCCGATTGAGGGTTATCGTTTATTAGCGTTGGACTTACCTGGGCATGCTCACTCGGAAGGAAGTCCCGCAAGTAATATCAATGAAAATAGTCATTTTATCGCCGATTTCATTCAAACCCAAAATCTCCATTCTGTAATTCTCGTGGGCCATTCGATGGGTGGTGGAATTGTTTTGGAATGTGCTCTAGCTCATCCCGAATGGCTCCGGGGAATGATCCTCATGGATACAGGAGCGCGTCTTCGGGTAAAAAAAGAAACTCTCGAGCAACTGAGACAGGGGAGTTTACCCTATGAGATCATTCCTTACCTCTATCGCCAGAAGACTGAGCCGGAGGTTCTTAGGCAGGCCTTAGAGGAAATGAAGGGTATTTCAACCAAAGTCTACCTAGCTGATTTCCAAGCGTGTGATGCCTTTGATCGGAGTAAAGACCTGCAGGATCTCAATATTCGGGCTTGTATAATTTGTGGAGAGGATGACCGTATGACCCCCCCTAAGTACTCAACCACTCTTCATGAAGTTCTTCCAAACTCTGAACTAAAGATTATCTCCAAAGCAGGACATATGAGTATGCAAGAAAACCCAGAGGACGTCAATAGGGCAATTGCGGAGTTTTTAATTAAGGTTTGAAATTCGCTTAAATTAAAAAGACCTAAGCCAGTAAAGAAGCGTTTCGAAAGTATATTTCTGGAACGCTTCTTTTACTGGTTCCCTTTATCGACCCGTCCAACTTATACGAATTCTCCTTTCCAGTTGCGTGTTAACTACGATGTTATTCTATCCTTTGAATCTGAAATATATCTGAGGTTTACTGAAAGTTTGTTGGAACCTAGCTGAAAAAATCCGATTCTCGATTGAGTAATTCCTAATCGGTCTGTTGACTTTCAAGATTAAATACAGTAGAATAAGATTCGTCTCAAATGCCGATGTGGCTCAGTGGTAGAGCAGCTCACTCGTAATGAGCAGGTCGTCAGTTCGACTCTGACCATCGGCTCCA
>NZ_DATLJA010000009.1:0-15316 GCF_035539115.1 Desulfitobacterium sp.
TCTATCGATCTCAGCCGCGATCGGAGCGACAGCCGTTTGAGCAAATTCCTTAACAGTACTTTGGATTAAGCTTTGGATTTCAGTTAATTCGAATTCCATATTAAATGCCTCCTCAGATTATTTAAATTAAACAAAGTGGAAAATCGAAGTCAAGCCAATTAAAACAAGTGGAGTGACTATTTTCATCAAGGTCAAGGCGAAGATATCTTTATAAGCTTGCTTATGCGTCATACCCGTGATGGCTAGCAACGTGATAACCGCACCATTATGAGGCAGGGTATCCATACCGCCGGAAGACATTGCCGCAATGCGGTGTAAGAGTTCGGGGCTTAATCCCACTTTTTGAGCCATAGCCAGATAGTCTTTGCCAAACGCATCAAGTGCGATGCTCATACCACCGGAAGCAGAACCGGTCACACCAGCCAAAACGTTAACCGTCACAGCTTCAGAAAGAAGCGGGCTGCCACCACCACGAATATTCATTAAGGCGTGGGCAATCGATTGGAAACCGGGAAGAGATTTGATAACATTTCCGAAGCCGACTTCGGAGCCTGTGTTCATGACGGCGAGTAAGGATCCGATGGCACCGGCGTTAATCGCTTTTGCCACATTTCCTTTCATTTTCTTGGGGTTGATGATGAAGGCGAGAAGAATACCGACGGCCAAGCCAATCATGAGTGCCCAATTGTTCATCGTTCCGATGATGCCGGCCTTATCCATTTTGTAGGGAGCTTGAACTGCCCAATCCACAATATTCCAATGAGGGAATACCGCCTTTTGGAGAATCAAGGTAACGACCAACACCGAAATCAGAGGAATCGTTGACAAGAGTGGATTCGATAAGGTACTGTCATCAATCATTTCGGGTTCTTGAGCGGCATGAACACCGTAACCTTCGCCAGCGGCTTGAGCTTTACGTCTTCGCCATTCAAGGTAGAGCATACCAGAGCCGAAAATCATGAGCGAACCGATGATACCGGTAACCGGGGCAGCATAGAGATCTGTATTGAAAAATTTCATAGGAATCGAGTTCTGAATCTGAGGAGTTCCTGGAAGTGCATCCATCGTGAACGTAAAAGCACCGAGGGCGATGGTCGCAGGAATCAAACGTTTGGGGATATTGGCTTCTCTGAAGATGTTTGCTGCAAACGGATAAACTGCAAAGGCCACAACGAAGAGACTTACACCACCATAAGTCAGGATGGCACAGGAGAGAACAACGGAGAGAATCGCTTGTTTGGTTCCGAGCTTCTTAACGATTGCTTTGGCGATCGAAGCCGCTGCACCTGATTCCTCCATGGCTTTACCAAATACCGCTCCTAAGAGGAAAAATGGGAAATACACTTTGACATAGTTCGCAAGGTTCGGCAAGAAAACTTCAGTGTACGTCGGCAACAGGGCCAACCCGGATAAGACCGCGGCCAATAAAGCGAATACCGGGGCGAAGAAAATAACGGAGTAACCTTTATACGCCATAAACATGAGAAGACCCAGACCTAGTAAGATTCCAATAACACCTAACATGGCAATCCCCCTAACTTATTTAGCTGCTTGAGGCACATTAATATTCATCGGTCCATTTTGAAAGATCCGCAGATCCATTGTCTTAAGGTTTGAAGAGATTAGTGGTGTAAATTCTAAGTGAGCAAGTACATCGTTTTCTAGGTCAATCCCAGGGGCAATTTCCGTGAGCATCACACCTTGAGAAGTAAGTTCGAATACAGCACGTTCCGTAATGTAGAGGACCGGCTGATTGACACTCTGAGCATATTCTCCCGAGAACGTGATCTGCTCCACACTGTCAATTAATTTATGGATTTTCCCTTCCTGAAGAATTTTGAGTTGTCCATTGGTCACTTGGGTTTTCAAGCCACCAGCGGTCATTGTGCCGCAGAAGATGACTTTCTTGGTATTTTGGGTGATATTAATAAATCCACCACAACCTGCAATTTTGGGCCCGAATTTGCTGACGTTGATATTGCCATACTGATCCATTTGCGCGAGCCCGAGAAAAGCTACATCTAGACCGCCACCATCATAGAAATCAAACTGATAGGGTTGGTCGATGAGTGCCTCAACGTTTGTCGATGCTCCAAAGCTTATTCCTCCGGCAGGAATTCCGCCCACTCCACCCGCTTCAACAGTAAGCGTCATTTGACTGGCAATTCCTTCTTCATTTGCTATCATGGCAATTCCTTCAGGCATTCCAATTCCAAGGTTAACCACAGCATCGGGGATGAGTTCCAACGCAGCCCTTCGCGCTATCACTTTTCTCTCATCGAGCGCCATTACTTCCAGTTGTCCTACTGGGACCCGTGCTTCACCCGAATACGCTGGATTGTAGGCCTCGACAAAGGTTTGCCATTGCTCACCAGCAGGTGCTAAAACGATATAGTCCACGAGAATACCGGGTACTTTAACGAGTTTCGGATCCAATGAACCCGCTGAAACCATCCGTTCTACTTGAGCAATAACAATTCCACCCGATCGTTTTGCCACTTGTGCCATTGAGAGAATCTCTAGCGAAACTGCCTCTTTTTCAATACTCAAATTTCCTCGCTCGTCGGCAGAGGTTGCTCGAATGATTGCGACATCCACTTTAAACCCTTTATAGAACAGCCACTCTTGCCCTAGGAGCTCAATGACCTCTACCAGGTCTTCCTGAGTTTTAGTATTGAGCTTTCCACCTTCAACGCGCGGATCCACAAAGGTTTTTAGTCCTACTCGAGTGATAGTACCCGGCTTACCCGCAGCCATATCACGAGTTAACTGGGCCAAGGTACCCTGAGGAAAGTTGTACGCTTCAATTTTGTTCTCAACAGCAAGTTTCACCACCCGGGGGGCTAAATTATAATGTCCTCCAATAACCCGCTTAATGAGTCCTTCGTACCCGAAATGCCCTGTCCCCATGGTTTTTCCATCCCCTATACCTGCACAATGAAAAAGCGTTAGATCTCGGGGATGTCCTTCACTTAAAAATTGGTTTTCAAGTTCCGAGGTAATGACTTCCGCATGTCCAGAGCCAGCAAATCCAGTGACCCCAACGCATACTCCATTAGGTATCATTTTTATCGCCTCGGCTGCAGTAACCACCTTTGCCACGTTTATTCCTCCTTTTCGACAGGTTTTTTTGACTTTCGACTATATTAAACGCAAATCTTATGCCACATCATCTTAGTTCATACTTTTTTTCACAATTTTTTTCAGAAAAAGCTTGGACTCCCTGCCACTTATGGTTTTACAAATTTAGAGGTATGCCCAATTCTTCTCACTACTTTGCCGAACCAAGAATGATTTTGACCATGAGTCAAGAGAAGTTTGTAACGTATTGTTACAAACTTCTCTTGTTAAAGATCTCACATTCACAACATAGGCCAATCGAATGCACCCTGTTCTATTTCATTACACTGTCCTATCTCGCAACATTTCTATCCGTTAAGTTTTCCAATCCATATTGTTCGATTTTACGATAGAGCCGTGTCCTAGGAATTCCCAGGATTCGGGCTGCCTCTGTTTTACTATGATGAGCGATAAGTAACGCTTTCTTAATGAGGTCGAGCTCAACTTCTTCGAGCACTCGGTCTAACGTACACGTACCCTCCTGATGCTTTGACTTTCCCGCTAAACAAATATTTACAGGCAAATCCCTCACGGACACCACTTCAGAATCCACGCTAACCAGCAAACGTTCAACCAAGGCGCTTAATTCTCGGATATTGCCAGGCCAAGAATAATTGCATAATACTTCAATTACCTCCGGCACAAACCGTTTAATTATTCCAGCATGGTTACAGTATTCTGTGACAAAGTGCTGAATCAGCAGCGGAATGTCCTCGGCATTTTCCCTAAGCGCCGGTAATTGAAGGGATAACACATAAAGCCGATAATAGAGATCCTCGCGAAACGTTCCTTCTTTGACCATCTGCTCCAAGTTGCAGTGAGTTGCAGCAATAATCCGGACATCCACTTTCTCGGCTTCTCGGCCCCCGACTCGCTCAACCTCACGTTCCTGTAAAGCCCTAAGAATCTTTACCTGCATCATCAGAGGCATATCTCCAATCTCATCCAAAAACAGAGTCCCTCCATTGGCGAGTTGGAACTTTCCGAGCTTTCCACCTTTCTTAGCGCCAGTAAAAGCCCCCTCCTCGTAACCAAAGAGTTCACTTTCCAATAGATTCTCTGGAATTGCCCCGCAATTAATACTTACAAACGCATTGTCCGCGCGATCACTCTCCTGATGAATGGCATGGGCCCAAAGTTCCTTTCCTGAGCCGCTTTCCCCAATGATTAAGATATTTGCTTTACTACGAGCAAATCGTTTTGCCAGCTCTTTAGTCCGTTTAATAATAGCGCTTTGCCCCAAAATCTGGTCAAAAGAATATTTAGCTTTAAATATACTGCGAATTTCATTTTGATACTCTTCTTTAGTCCCTACGACAACTATCGTAACACAGGGGGCTATTTGTCGTGGGTTGCTGTTGATAAGCTTCAACATGGTGACTCACTTGATTTAAGAACTGTTTCTTCAGTTATTGGGGGTGACCCAGTTACTAGACATGTCAGGAGAGCCACGAATAAGAAATTGAAGGATCGAGGAATCCGAACGATTGGGGAATTTGCCAACTGTGATCCGAAGTTACTGAGTAGTTTAAAGAGCCCTGGTAGGCTGATCTGGAATTATGCGAACGGCATTGAGAACTCCCCTGTTAAACCGGGCGGCAGTGTGCCGATGAAAGGGCTTGGAAATTCGACTACCCTTTCATTTGACGCGGAGGATCGTAATACAGCTCACTTAGTACTTCTCTCGCTTGTGGAAACCGTAAGTGCAAGACTAAGGCAAGAACACGTTCGAGCAAGACTCATCAGTATATCTTTTCGCACCAATGAATTTCTCTCCTATTCGCACCAGCGTAAGGTTCAAGAATCCACTGATTGTACGGATGAAATTTGGGAAATCACCAAGGAGCTATTTGCTGAGAAATGGCAAGGTCAACCGATCAGGCACATGGGGGTTAGTGTATCCGACTTGTGTTCAGATGATTTTGTGCAACTCTCCCTCTTCACCAAAGATTATGAGAGGAACCGTAAACTGGATCAAGTCGTGGATTCGATTCGGCAAAGATTCGGGGCTGGCGTGATACAACGTTCAAGCTACTTGAATTCGGGATTAAGCCCGATGACGGAAGGCGTACCCGAGGAAAATTACCCGACAATGTCGTCAATTTTATAGGAAAATCTTTTATTACATCAGAACAGAAATATTCTTCGGAATAAATCTTAATCGTGTAACCTTTTATATTGTTAAACACTCTATTAAATGTAACCTATAAAAAGGAAAGAAGGAGAAAATATGAAAAAACTTTTCGCAATGCTTGTTATGGTATTTCTACTAGTAGGAGCAAATACTGCCTTAGCATCTCCCCAACAAGCAAATATGATAGTCTCGCCCCAATCTTACGTCACTATAACTGGTGGAAATAGCGTTATTGTTGATAACGGGGATGGAACCATCAATATTTCGGGGTATACTTCAACAGCTTATGCCGTAGACGCTATGTGGAGCTCAGATTTCGATGTTCAAAACGCGGGTGTCGCCTGGACAATTGCTGATAAATATAATTCAGGTAACTATACCGGAGATAAAGGTCAAGGCTGGATTTGGATGACTGCACCTCCAACAAGTGGGAGTGTATACTTACGTTCAAAATTGGTGCATACCTATAATTCAGGTACCATTTCCGGAGTAGGAATTTCGGCTAGTGGTTTATCGGTCACCCTTTCACCTGAAGTAGTAAGTTGGTCAGCAATAGGCCCCTTTACAACTATTTCTTCGTGGCCAATAGAATAATTCTATATAACATATGCAGTAGATAGTCTAATAATCTATCTACTGCATATGTTCATCCAGTATCATTGGTATTATTGGAGGTGAAATAATAATATGAGTCGTCGTTCTATGTTAAAATATGGAGTCGTTCTATTTGTTCTTTTAATTGTAGTTTGTGTATTTTATTGGATACAGTTAAATTCTGATATTTCACCAACAGACATTAATCTATCAGCAAAAATGAATGCATTTCCTTCTGATCAATCTATAACTTACACGGATAAAAATGAATTAGTAATAACTCTTGATAGCAGTTCAAAGAAGCCGTTGGTAGATAAAACAAAGGGATATTTTTATACAATATATATATACACGCCTCTAGGGTACCGATTTTTAGATATCAAAGGGCCCAATAATTCTCTTGATAATATTAGTATTGGTTATGACTCGCGTACTGGAAAAAAAGCAATTAAAGCCTTAATAAACAATAATGTTGTTTCTGGCGAGAATGAAGTGAGATTAACAATTGCAGATGGATTCACATATAATGATAAAGTTTTTCCGATATCTTTACGGTATAATTTTTCACATAATAAACAACTAGATGATAATCAGAAGTTTTACGTTATTTTTTCTTATTACCAAGAAAAACATTTCAAGAATCTCAGCTGGACAAAAATATTAGAGTTATATTAAGAATGAAAAAATAACCAGATGATATATCCTCAAGATATATCATCTGGTTTTATATCTAAACGAAAACTTCTAAATCTACACACGAAGGAAATCTCAATAAACCCGATTTCGTTAAATTCCTATACTTAACTCGGCATTTTAAACTTTGCCCCATAAAATAAACAAAATCGCCATTCTCTTTCTTGGCCATTGATTTGGATGCAATATAGAATTTCTTCTTTATTGAAGGAATTACGCCTAACTCCATTATTCCGGCAGGACGACCGTCTTCAAAAGCTAAGAGCCAGCCAAATTCCGATTTACGATAGCCGGTGATCCAAACATCAGCATAACTGTAGTTAACGACTTTATACCAAACATCTTTTGGACGTTTGCCCACTCTATAAGAGCTACTGGCTTTCTTAAGCACAATTCCTTCAAGCTTCTGGGCGCAGCAAGCATCAAAAAGAGCTTTTCCATGACCTTTAATATAGCGTACTTTAGCCAATGATTGATTTTCTTCTGGAATGAGTTCTTCAAGCAACTTCTTTCGATCGAGTAATGGCCAGTGTGTGATGTTCTCTCCGTTATAATACAAAACATCAAAAACGCAATAGGTTACGGGTTCGCGTTGGGCAAGACGGTTACCCTTCTCTTTATTCTGAATACTGAAACGACTCATAAGCGATTAAAGTCCGGTTTGCCCTCATGATCGGCCTTTATCATTTCCCCGTCCAAGATAACCCCTTTAGGTAGATCAAAGTTTAATTCAGGAAAACGGTCTGTAATATTGTTATTGTGTCAGGTATAGAGATTTCTTCTCTCCATATTTGAATAAACAAGGCGAATCCCATCAAGCTTGAGTTCGCTGAGCCAGTCAGAATCATCAAAGGGTTCTATTATGGGTTGGAGCAACATTGGACTAACTAGCATAAAAAATCCCACCTCTATAAGATTGTACCATGCGAAATGGTTACAATCAGGTGGAATATTTGGTGAATGGAGTGTAGGAATGAGAGCAAAGGCTTTGAATACAGGCAACCTCTAACTTAGGCTTAGATTGAATCAAGTAATATGCTTCTTGGGGCGTTAATATGCCACGCTTTAATTGTAATAATAATCATTCCGGAATTCGTCCCAGGTTCTTTTCAATCTCTTCAATAAATAAAGGGTTATGCGCTTCATCCCATTTTCAATTATCTTTAAATTTTATCTATCTATAAAAAAGCCCAGTTGGTATCTTAAAGGAATACCAATCGGGCTTTTTTGCACAGTTTTGGTCTGTTTTTTAGTTTAGAATCTACGGTGGATACCGTCGTTCTAGGCTAATGGTTGTCAACTACAAGCCCCCATAGTGGACTTTCACCACCTAGTTAATCGCCATGCGTGGCACACAAAGAAGGCATCCTCATCCGATGGATGAAGATGCTTTCTCAGAGATTCAAAAAGTCTAAGGGAAAGAGTATACGACTTCATTGTTTTGATTAAAAGCTGATAACTTGTTAATCCCCAGAAAATCACCTTTAGTAATGACTAAGAACCCATTATTAGTAATTTCCTGAGTTTTTTTCTGACCATCATTATATTCTAGTTCTATACTGGATAATTTGTTGTCGTAAACTTCTCCATAAGTGATTAAATAAGAGTTTTTATTATTAAAAATTTCCCCGGCACTAGAAATAGATAATGGTTGTTTAGTATCAGCCCTTCCTCCCTTATTGTTTAGAAAAGTAATTGAACTATCTTTCTTGTTAACAGAAAAGGTTACGATGTCTACATAATGCGTGTTTGCCAAATCATCATAAGATACAACCGTGATGTAATTATCCTCGACTTTTTCATTATCTCCGATTAGTTTCAAATTTTTATCCGTGGAGTATTTTTCATTGAGAACCGATACCAACTTATCCTTATCTACAGAAATATTGTCTTGTTTATTAGTAGCACATCCGGTTGTGAAAATCAGACAAGCTATAATTATAAATAGTATGGTTCTTCGCAAAATATCTTTGGTCATTAGTTATACGGCCAGTTATATATAGTTATTTGGTTTGTTGCAGGCCATTGTGCCGGAACGGTTGAAAAAGTCATATTTAGTTCTGGCGGAGCACCGGGTTGCCATTTCAATCCGAAAGTTTCAAGATTTGCACCTGTCCAAGTATGGATATAATGCATCTTTAAGTAAATAGGATTAGAAGAAGATGTTGTTGGAGGAGTTGTCATCCAAAACCACGCTTGTCCCTTATAACCTCTGTATTGAGTACCCAACCATGCATCTTGGTAGATATAGCTAACACCCGAAGAATCAATCTTCGATGTTGCTCCCGTGTTCGAATAGTAGTTACCTGCCTGATCGTAAACTGCAATACCAGCAGGATTTGAGGCCAAAACGTATCCTGTAGCTGGCGAGAAATCTGTATTGCTCATTGAAAGAGCAACACCTTCTAATGCTCCAGTCGTAGAATCAACATAAGAGGTACTATTCCACGACCACCAGCCTTTTACCAAATATTTCTTTGCAAGTGAATCAAAATAACCGTCAATTGAATAAATGGAAATATTGCCGGGATCACTCATTGGACTAATGACATCATCTTTATCTTTTGAAGAAGCTTTAAGTTTGACTTTTTCAACACCATTAAGTTGTAACCACTCATCAACGTTGTCAAAACCTTGAGAACCTAATTTGATCATGTTTTCTTCAATATAGGCTCTTCGAGCCTCCCAAGTCTCATCGTTGGCCTTTTGGTTATTTGCCGCTAAAACACTATTACTGTTTACTAAAAGCAGTGTAGCTGCTAACAAGAATGACATAACTTTCCTTAATTTCTTCATGAATTTACCTCCCCTTATTCAATATGCGGTAAAGATAATTTATTACACACTACTTTAAGGCAATCATATATATTATCACCTCTTTTCTAATGAATATTGGGTAATTATGGTCCTATTTTATAGAGGCTTTAAAGAAAGCATTTGGTTACATTTACTTTATTGGTTTCATATGCTAATATTGAAAGGCAAAAGGGAGTAGTTATAAAATAGTGTCAACATTCTGGCTTGAAGTCTGGTGGCTTGAAGCCTGGCACTATTTCGCTGAAAAGCGTAACGAGACTTTTGACGTATTACGGTACGTCAAAAGTCTCTATTTTTTTAAAAGGAGGATAACAATGGTCTTAACGTTAACAGCACTGATGATTTCTGCAATATTAATCTATTTTAGCTGCGAATTATTCGTAAATGGAATTGAATGGGTGGGATTAAAATTCAATATCTCAAAAAATGCTGTCGGTACGATTTTGGCCGCATTTGGCACTGCTCTTCCTGAGAGTGTCGTCACATTTATCGCAGTAGTTTTTGGAGCTAATGCAAATCAAAAAGACGTTGGAGTGGGGGCGGCTCTTGGAGGGCCACTGGTCTTAAGTACTCTTGCCTATGCTATTGTTGGACTAGGTATTATCTACTTTCGTAAGAAACGAGCTCGAGGAATAGACATCGACTTAGGCGATAGTAAACTTGGCCGGGATCAACTTTGGTTTTTAGGCATTTTCGTCTTCAAGGTTGCTTTAGGTTTTATGGTATTCCAAGGTAAGCCATTAATGGCCTTTTTGTTCCTGGCAGCTTACGGATTCTATTTTTTCACTGAAATGAAAGAAACTGCTGATAACCATAAAGAAATACTCGAACCTCTTAAATTCCGTCCTAGAACTAAAACTCCAGAAACCCGATGGGTTTTGGGCCAAACTCTTATATCACTTGCTCTAATTGCTGTTGGTTCCCAGATTTTTGTTAAGAACTTAGATTATTTAAGTCTAGCAATCGGAATAGCACCTCACATTGTAGCATTATTTCTAAGCCCAATAGCGACTGAACTTCCTGAAATATTGAATGCTATAATATGGGTGAGACAAGGAAAAGAAAGGTTAGCTTTAGCAAACATAAGTGGTTCAATGATGATTCAGGCCACAATTCCAAGTGCTCTAGGAATACTATTTACACCTTGGTTATTTGACACCTATCTCGCATTGGCAGGGTTATTTACTATAGTATCCATCGCTTTCCTCTGGTTGTCATTACGTAACCATAAGCTTTCCGCAAGTAGACTTGCATGGGCGGCAGGGTTTTATGCATGTTTTGTAGTAGCCACTGTTGTGTTTGTCTAATCTATTTAGCCCCCAGGACAATCCCGAGGGCTCTTTTACATCTTCCACAAAAAATCAACTACGTGTAACATTTCTGGTCAAGCTTCATAATTTATATCAAGAAACAGAAAAGCCCTTCTTCTTCTCATCTTTTGAGGCCTATCCAGAGGCCTAATAAAAAAATAAGAGAGGGGTTATACCATGTCACTATTCGGAACACCTTTTACACCTGTGCCCTTCATTTTAGGGCTTTTTGATACCTTTCCAATTGGAGCATCACTCCGGGTCGGTATGGACGCAGGATTCTGGACCGGTAACTTTGGAGGAATTCAAGATGGTGTGGCCTTGTTAACCAATGCGCTCCTGTTCTCCAATATCGGTACGCCAATTGATGGAATCCGTCCCGTTGTGCGTATCCCGTTACGTGCTATCACCTTCGTTAGCCAGTAAAGAAAACTTGGCTTTCGCCGAGCTTGCGAAAGCGAAAACCGCTGGTTGCACTTATGCTATCTGCCAGAAATTTACACTTTCTGTTAGTATAATAAATTGGGCGGCCAGATAGCCGCCCTTCTTTACATCCACGTTCTAAGGATCGCAATACTTACACCTTGCCAAGTAAATCGCGCTCCCGGAGTTTTCCCATATTGTGGCAATTTTCGTAGACAAAGCATAGTATGTACTATCTTAAGGTAAAGGAGGATATGCAGATGGCGTTGGGTGCTGGAGTCGTTGACGGTTTTCTTCCTCGTTCTTTGACAGGTATTGCGATCGTAGTTGTTATCATTCTTCTGCTTATCGCAATGGGAATCGTATTCTAAATCCGGTCTAAAAAAAAATTTCTGAAGGAGGTAAGGTCATGTTCGGAATGGGTTATGGCGGAGCATGTTGTCCCCCTATTGCCCCTGTTGGTGGCGGCACTGGCGTAGGAATTATTGCAATTGCTATTTTAATCCTTATTGCTCTCGGGGTAATCTTCTAAATCATCGGATTATCATCTGGATAAGAGGAAGGAGACGCAGGAGGTTTTAACATTAAAGAGCTAGGCTTTTATGCCTAGCTCTTTAATGTATCTCCAGAATTTATTCCTCGGTTATCTCTCAAATAGCCCTATTTAAAGGCAACTCAATACGTGTATATGGTTCTTATATAAGATATAGCCAAAAAGAGTCTGCTTAAAGAAGTCCCCGTCAACGCTACTTACGTTAAAGGGGGACTTCTTTAGTTCACGAGGCCCAAGAAAATTAATGTTATTCTAAGATTTTTAAGGTAAGATTGAGAAAGAATATGGGAAAGAATGAATTAATGACGTATAGAAAGGAATCGATGCTATGCGTTTACTGCTCATTGAAGACGAAGAACGACTGGCCGAGGCTCTGGCCTTTATTCTCAAAAAACAAAATTATGGAGTTGACCTCACCTTTGATGGGGAAACCGGTCAACTGATGGCTGAAAGTGATGCTTATGACCTTATTATTCTCGATCGTATGCTTCCTCGTAAAGAAGGACTCAACGTCTTAAGAGATCTTCGCAAACAAGGAATTATTACGCCTGTGCTTCTACTCACGGCCAAAGACACGGTCACCGATCGGGTGGAAGGTTTGGATGCGGGTGCTGATGATTATCTGATCAAGCCTTTTGCAACCGAAGAGCTTCTCGCGCGTATTCGCGCCTTAGCCCGCCGCCCCAGTCAACAGTTTCTCAGTGAAAAACTTCAGGTTGGCGATGTCCTTCTCGACCCATCTCATAGCGAAGTCACAATCGGGGAGGTAAGCATAAAACTCACCCTCAAGGAATCCTCTTTACTTGAACTTTTAATGCGCAACCCTGGACAAGTCATTACCAAGGAACAAATTTTGAATCGCGTTTGGGGATTAGATTCCGACGTCGAGATGGGTAATGTCGAAATCTATATCCATTATCTCCGCAAAAAGTTGAAGACTCGGACTGTCAAAATTGAGACCGTGCGCGGTTTGGGCTATTCCCTCAAAGAATATCATTAGAAGGAGTTATCTGATGTTTACAGAACTTCGTATGAAACTGACGCGTATTAACATTGCTGTTATGGCTCTACTTTGCTTTCTACTGCTAGGGGGCACCTACCTCATGATGGAGGCGGTCATCTTTAATCAATCCCAGCAAATGCTCCAACTTATCACCTCAGATGCAGCGGCCACAAATTCTGTTTCCGCCACGGCCAATAGCACTAACTCTAATCATCATACCTCACTCTACTTTTATCTAAAGCTTGACTCGGCTGGTAACATCATTGAGCATTCCTCTGATATTCCCAACAATATCGATACGAAACAATTATCCGTTCTAGCCCAACACCTCTCGCAAGAAGGCCCTCGTGGGGAAATTGATCTTCATGACACAGCCTACTCTTATTTAATAACTCCACCTTCTTCCCCAAACGCTGAACAAATCCTGGCTTTTGTAAGCGTGGATCGAGACAAGAATATTTTGCATTTTCTTCTCTTAACCCTCACCACACTCGGAATTATTTATCTTATTATCGCTTACTTTGCCAGTCGTTACCTCGCGAACCGAGCCCTTCAACCCATCATTCAATCCTGGCATCGTCAGCAGGATTTTGTAGCAGACGCCTCCCATGAATTACGGACTCCTTTAGCCGTGATCCAAACTAATTTAGAGTTGGTTCAAGGAAATGGTGAGGAAACGGTAGCGAGCCAGAAGAAATGGCTAAGCTACATTGATTTTGAAGTTAAACGTTTAACTCAGCTCATCAATGATCTTCTCTTCTTAGCCCGCGCCGATTCGAATCAACATGTTTTAGATCTAAAGGAATTTTCCTTGACCTCTGCCCTGCAAATGACCGTTGAATCTTTTCAACCCTTAGCGACAAAGCAACAAGTTGAGCTTACGTTCTCTTCTCCACCGAACATTCTCATGCTTGGAGACGAAAACAAGTTAAGACAACTCTTGGTTATCCTTTTGGACAATGCGCTCAAGCATACTCCCGCTCAAGGAAAAATTTTCGTTCACCTCCAGCAACAGAACGGAAATACCTTAATTCAGGTTCGAGATACCGGTGAAGGCATTTCGCCTGAACATTTACCCCACCTCTTTGACCGCTTTTACCGGGCGGATAAAGCACGTTCCAAACAAACCGGCGGATCAGGACTTGGTTTAGCCATTGCCGAGGGGATTGTCAAAGGGCATCAGGGAAATATTAAAGTAGATAGCAAACTCGGTCAGGGTACGTTTTTTACGATTACCCTCCCCAATTCCTTTGTGTAAAGGCTTTGTGCCTTGTGATGCGGGTTTTCTTATTTTAGATTTTGATAAAGTTCCTTTAACCCTTGGATATTCATTCCCTCAAATAAGCCACTGCTCGTTCCTAGAAGGAAACGATGTCCAGACGCCAAATTCTTAATTGATTTGGTTTGTTGTTCTAAACTTCCCAGATCTTGAACCACTTCTTCAAGGTCCTGCACATCTAGGTGCCCCCAAAGACAGATTTGATCTCCAACTTCCTTTTGCAATTCCGCTATTTCCATGTTGGAATTTCGATCAATACAGTGCAAGCCATCAAACCCGGCTTGAAGGATATCGTCTAATACCATTCGGTAATTTCCATCCGAATGATAAAAAACGGTGAGCCCTGAGCGTTTAATTTCCTCAACTTGACGCGCAAGAGATGGCATAAAATGATCTTTTAAGCTTTGCGGATGGACCATCAATCCTCCCGCATAGGCCACATCATCAGCTAGGATGATTCCGTCGACCCCTTCCGCTTCCAGTCTCTGAACTAAATTAAGATTAAGCTTTTCTACCGCTTGATTCCATTCTTGTAACGCTGTGGGGGCAGTTCTTAGTAAACGAAAAAACTCTCCCATTCCTTGCGTCTGAATTCCTCGTTCAAATGCTCCATCCAAAATTGCAAAAGTGAAACATTCCGTTTGGGTCACCCACTTTTGCAAATCTGGGAATTGATAGTCTTTGCTACTTAGGTCTTTAATCTGCTTGCTCTCATTCATTGCCTGAGGAGAAACCGTAATGAGATCAAGCCCAAAGGACTCTACAAAACTCTTTTTTTCTTCAAATCCCACATGTTCACAGGCTAAAGCCTTTCGCACGACCTCATCTTCGATCACAAGCTCACCCTTGAGGACCTCTTCAGATTTACCCGTACGTATAAGTCTTTTCACTTTCTCTCGAGAATTCAGATCTAATATCATCAAAAGATCTTCCCTTCTTCTCCACACGAATAAATATTCCAAAAACGGTTCGGTATATATAATATATTCGATCAGATCGGCTCACGCTCCTGCTTTCGTGATCACGAAGACAAAAAACTCTGACAAATTGAAGTGAATATTTTTTTAATTAAAGCTTTAAATCCACGCGGAAAAATAAATAGATAAAGAAAACTTGGCTTGCGCCAAGCCTCTGGCGTAGGCGGAAGCCTTAGTTGCACTTATGCTATCTGCCCAAAACTTATACTTTCTGTTAGTATAAAGAAAACCCGGCTTTCGCCGAGCTTCAGCGATAAAGAAAACTTGGCTAACACCAAGCCCTAGCGAAGGTGGTAGCCCTAGTTGCCTTATCCTGCCGGACTTAACCACTTGCATCGTAGGATAAAGAAAACTTGGCTAACACCAAGCCCTAGCGAAGGTGGTAGCCCTAGTTGCCTTATCCTGCCGGACTT
>NZ_DATLJA010000010.1:0-60471 GCF_035539115.1 Desulfitobacterium sp.
TAGGCACGCCGCCAGCGTTCGTCCTGAGCCAGGATCAAACTCTCCATAAAATTTATGAAGAAAATTTGATTGCTCAAATTCATCTCAAACTCGTTAACGAGTCACTTGGCTGTTCCTTTGTTGTTTAGTTTTCAAAGACCGGAATTAAACTCAGATAGTAAATTTTTATTATCGAATAAGTCAAGATCGCTCAACTTTCGACATCATCGCCACTCCGTGACGGAACTTAATTATAACAGGCTAAGTCGTTTTAGTCAACCGTTTTATGTCCGAGTTCGTTTTTGAACTTCGAAGACAACGTTGATTATTTTAACTCAAAGACGTTTAAAAGTCAACTGTTAATTAATTCTGTTCTAACAAGATCTCGCTTGATTTTTCAAGTTTGTGGACCCATGAATGATGCCGTATTAGAATATCACGATGTGAGATTCACTGTCAACTATTATATTAAGAACTGGATAAAAATATGCATGAGCCTCATCTACTTTGATAAAGAAAACCCGGCTTTCGCCGAGCTTTAGCGATAAAGAAAACTTGGCTAGCACCAAGCCCTAGCGAAGGTGGTAGGCCTAGTTGCCTTATCCTGCCGGACTTAACCACTTGCATCGTAGGAGAACGAAAGCCGCTGGCTGCACTTATACTATCTGCACCCAGACTTATACTTTCTGTTAGTACAAAAACAGAGGGGCCGCAGCCCCTCTTATCTCCCAAATGATATTAATTTTTCTTATTTATTCTACTTCCTGAATAATAGGCAGGATCATAGGGCGACGACGAGTCTTTTCGTAAAAGTGTTTACTCAATGTGTCTCGTACTTGTCCCTTGAGCACAGCCCATTCTGTCACATGATTCTCCCTTAAACGAGCCATCGTTTGACGAACTTTTTCTTTGGCCTCATCAAGCATGGATTCTGATTCACGAACATAAACAAAACCCCGGGTTACGATATCAGGTCCTGATACGATAGCTCCTGTAGAACGGCTAATCGTCATGACAACAATCAGAATTCCATCTTGTGAAAGTTGTTTGCGATCCCGCAAGACGATATTACCTACATCTCCGACACCCAAACCATCGATTAATACCTTCCCAACTGTTACCTTTCCAGTCATGCTTGCTCCATGCCGTGTAAATTCAATAACACTGCCGTTTTCAGCTAAAAAGATATTATCTTTGGGCATCCCTAATTGTTCGGCAAGTTGGGTATGTTTGACCAGCATGCGATATTCTCCATGTACGGGAATGAAGTATTGTGGGCGAACCATATTTAACATCAGTTTAAGTTCTTCCTCACTAGCATGTCCAGACACGTGAACACCGTTAATCGAACCATGAATCACATTTGCGCCCAGCTTAAATAGGCGATCAATAGTACGAGCCACAGATTTTTCATTTCCGGGAATTGGGCTAGCCGAAATGATTACTGTATCTCCAGGCTGGATTTCCACACTACGGTGGTCATTATTAGCCATACGCGTTAAGGCCGACATGGGTTCTCCCTGGCTACCTGTAGTTAAAATACAAGCCTGGTTTCCTGGAAGATTGACAATCTCATCTACATCAACCAACGTTCCCTCAGGAATATCGAGATAACCTAACTCTGCAGCAATCCCTACGACATTAACCATACTCCGTCCAACGACAGCAACTTTACGATTAGTTCTATAAGCTGCCGTAATTGCTTGCTGGATCCGATGTACATTAGAAGCGAAGCTGGCTATGATGATTCGATCCTTCGCATTTCTAAAAGCATCTTCAAATATTCGCCCAACACTACGCTCTGACTTTGTAAAACCAGGGCGTTCTACATTGGTACTATCTGACATTAAGCAGAGTACCCCTTTGTCACCAAGCTCAGAGAACTTATGAATATCCATGATATCACCTGAGACTGGGGTGTGATCAAGCTTAAAATCTCCTGTATGGACGATCGTTCCAAGCGGAGTATGAATAGCTATCCCCACCGCATCCGGGATACTGTGGCTTACTCGTATAAATTCTATCCGGAATATTCCTAGTTTAATCATATCACGTGACTGAACCACTGTTGCTTTGATATGATTTAAATTACTTTCTTTTAATTTCGATTGAATTAATCCTAGAGTTAGTCTTGTCGCAAAAATAGGAACATCTAAATCCTTGAGTAGATAGGGTAAAGCTCCGATGTGATCTTCATGTCCATGGGTAATTAATATACCCTGGAGCATCTCCTTATGTTCAATCAGATATGAATAATCAGGTAAGACAATATCAATGCCTAGCATTTCTTCATCTGGAAATGCCATCCCAGCATCAATTAATACCATTTGATTATCATAACGGATCACTGTCATATTTTTACCGATCTCGCCTAATCCACCCAATGGAATAATCTGTACCTTGTGCTCTTTTGGCAATTATAAACACCTCCGCCATTATTTTCCTTTTTTATCATGATATTGTGCCAATGAATTAGTGATGTTTCATAAGACGCACTTAAAGACAACAAAATGACGAAATACTGCAACAAACACAACGCCCCTGGTGTTCGCCAGTATTTCGACGCATCAATTTGAAACTAGCCGCACAATTAATCTTTCTACATTATAGCGCTTTCAAGCAAAACTGGCAAGATAACATCAATCTTATTAAAATTGATGTAAAACAATAAAAAACAAGCAGTAATTACTGCTTGTTTTTTTATTGTTTTAACTCAAAATATATGGTTACTTACTAGGAAAGTTCTTTTGAATAATGTCAAGGACCTTTTGATTTTTAATGTCAAGCTCTTTAGTTGCTGGGTCATCCCCTAAATCTGCGTATTTAATGGCTCCAAAACTGTGATCTGCTGTAATGTGACCGTGTGCGTCCGTCGGATTCTTCCACATCATCGCTTTTAAGTCGAAGCTTTTCCCAGCATGACAAGTAGCACAAATTTCAGTGGGATTGTCTTTTTTGAGGAGTTGTCCGTTCGCATTCGATTTATGCGAAGAATGGCAAGAGAGACAGTCTATACCGGATTCATAGTGAGTACTTGCAAAAAAGTCACGCGTTCCATAGTGATTTTGCGTGGTGTAATTGCCTTTAGCATCTTTGGCCGGCTCAAGTGCATGGCAGGCAACACAAGACTTACTTGAGACATCCAAGGTTCCTTTTTTATTTTCAGCAGAAACATGGATACTTCCTGCTCCATGACAGGACTCACAAGAGATTCCTAAATCTGGAGAATTAGTTGTTGTTCCAGAATCTGGAGAATTAGTTGCGATTCCAGGGGCGTGGCACTTACCACAGGTGAAACTCGAAGCAGTCCAATCACTCTTTCCATCTTTATTCATGTCTTTTTCACCGGCAGCAACGACAGTGTATTTATCGCCGCTTTTTTCCATTTTAGCTACGCGATAAATTGGGTCCTTGAAGCCAGCTTCTTTAGGTACTTCAGCAACAACGTATTGATTCAGCATAACGCCATATACCTTTGCTTTGGAAAGGTCGATTTTCGTGGAAACAGCTTTTTCGGTGTTAGCTGAGTCATAAATCGTAATTTCACCTAAAGGTTGAGTAGTTGGAAAATCAGAGAGTGGTTTAAAGGCCTTACCATGACCTGTCATTGCTACATCAGGGACTTTGTCAGCATGACAGGCTTTACAGGTTTCGGTTCCTACATATGTAGCCTTGGCAACTTGTGTCGCTGCAGGCTGTTTCGATTGATCATTAGGTGCTGCTGCTTGTTGCGTTCCACATCCAGCGATGACTATACTCGTAAGTGTTGTGAAAGCTAAGGCAAGCACAATCTGTTTTACTTTTTTCACGTACTTTTCCCCATTCCTCATTCAAATTTTGCCATACAAAGAAGAATCACTTCGATACTAGACCCCCCTTATTGCTAGTCCTGTCCTCCTGTTCAAATTCCTAGATTCCCAGAGAAGCAAGCTCTTTCATTAGTAAAATTTATCTCTGTGATTATTTTAACAAACATACTTATAATTTTCCACAGAAATTTCACAAATTTTTCATATTTATTTATTGACTTCTTATAAGCTTCCTAAAATCCACAAATAATTTAATAATCAAAAACCATTGCTATAATAATCTAGCAATGGTTTTTGATTTCTCGAGAACTAGTTTTCTTTAATTTTCTGAAGAAGTTCTGTTAAGAATCTTTCTTCCTCTGGAGTTGCATCAACTAAAGGTAAACGAACTTTTCCTGCTTTGAGGCCAAGTGTATTCACTAAGTATTTAATTGGAACCGGATTCGCCGTAATAAAGATGCCCTTAAAGACTGGCATAAGATTAAGATGCCATTGCAGCGCTGTTTTGGTATCTCCAGCAAACCAAGCATCGGTCATTTTCTTCATCTCATCCCCAATGACATGGGAAGCAACGCTGATGATTCCGCTACAACCAAGTGCCAGCATGGGTAAGGTGAGCGAATCATCCCCACTATAAACCTCAAAATCTTCAGGAAGTATTCGTTTGAGCTCACTCACCTGATCCATCACTCCAACCGCTTCCTTGAGAGCGACGATATTCGGAATTTCACTCAAACGGAGAACAGTTTCGGGGAGTAAATTCGCAGATGTTCTGCCAGGAACATTGTAGAGCATGAGCGGTAGAGGCGTTGCTTCAGCGATCGTACGAAAATGTTGGTACATCCCCTCCTGAGAAGGCTTATTGTAATAGGGAACTACTGCCATTAGGCCATCGACACCGGTATCGACTGCCTTTCGAGCTAAAGCAACACTTGCTGCGGTTGAGTTCGATCCAATACCAGCAAAAACAATTACGTTCTTTCCGACAGCCTCTTTTACCACTTTAAATAATTCGAGTTTTTCTTCACCACTTAAGGTCGGCGATTCTCCCGTAGTGCCAGCGACAACGATACCGTCAGAACCATGCTCAGCTAAATACTTCGCCAAACGTCTCGCTTCTTGATAATCCACTTCTAGGTTGTCGTTCATCGGCGTAACCATTGCGGTCAAGATCCTACCTAATCTCATATCTCTCAACTCCCCTTTTAATTTAAGCCCCAAGCTGAAATTTTCGATGCAACGCTTGGACTGCTTTAACCATATTTTCCTTATCTACCAAAACCCATATTGTAGTATGAGAATCAGCCGATTGTAAAATACGGACATCTGCATCAGCTAAAGCTTCAACCATATCTGCCATCACTCCGGGTACTCCATGGATTCCAGCTCCCACAATTGATACTTTCGCACAACCTGGATCAATCGAAGGATTAAAGCCCATATTTTTAAGAATTTTAACCGCTTTATCAGCCTCCTCATCCCGCACCGTGTAGAGAACAGCTTCAGGCTGAAGACTAATAAAGTCTACACTAATATCCGCTAGAGCCATACCCTTAAAAATTTGTTTATCAGCTTGTAAGGTGTCAGGCAAGTTAAGGGTTGGCACGCAAATTTGAGTGACATTGAGAGTATGGGCAATTCCGGTAATCGTTCGGTCTCCCGTGATATCTGTACCTGCACCCATATCCGCTTGTATACTTGTCACCAGGGTACCCGGAGCATTAGAAAACGTACATTTAATCCGTAAAGGTATGTTTCGTTGCATAGCTATTTCTACCGCCCGAGGATGGATCACCTTCGCTCCCTGATGCGCTAATTGACAAATTTCATTATAAGTAACCACATCAAGAATCTTAGCATCTTCAACTATGCGGGGATCTGCCGTCATAATTCCTTCGACATCGGTATAGATATCAATGGCCTCGGCATTCAAAGCAACTCCCAAGGCTGAGGCTGTCGTATCACTTCCACCTCTTCCTAAGGTCGTGATTTGGCCATTTTCTGTGATTCCTTGAAACCCTGTGACAACAACAACTTTGCCCTCTTTCAAATATTCCACGATTTGTCGTGGTTCAACCCGAATAATCCGAGCATCCCCAAAACTGTCGTTCGTAATAATCCCCGCCTGACCACCGGTTAAAAGCACAGCATCAAACCCCAAACTATTGAGAGTACTTACCATCACAACTCCAGATATAACTTCTCCACAACTGATTAATAAATCCAATTCTCTCTGAGGAAGTTCAGAAGAAATCTCTTTGACCATATTTATAAACGTATCGGTTGCATAGGGATCTCCAGTTCGACCAATAGCAGATACAACCACAACGGGAGAATATCCTTCTCTTACCGCTTCTGATACCTTAGCCGCAACTTGAGAGCGCCGTTCTGCTGTTGCTAATGAAGTCCCCCCGAATTTTTGTACTAAGACGCGCATACCCGAACTCCTCCCCCTTAGTTATTTTATTTTTCTTTGAAAAAATCTTAAATGCCCGTAAGCGTAGCTTATCGCACAGGCGGCGGAGGGGCGTTATAGGAAGCTTGGCTTGAGTTGAGGAACGAAACGCAAGCCTTAGTTGACTTATCCTCGAAGGGGACAAGGCGAATGAAGCTTTCGAGACAAAAGCCCCGATAGTCGAGAAGACTATCGCACTTGTTTGGAAAGGGTTTCGCGCTTTTTGACATGGGGGCTATTTCGTTAAGAGTAGTTCGGCGATTTGCACAGCATTCGTGGCGGCCCCTTTACGAATCTGATCGCCTACAACCCAGATGTTGAGTCCATTCGCAATCGAGAAGTCTTCCCGAATTCTTCCAACATAAACCTCATCCGTGTCCGAAGTATATAAAGGCATAGGATATTGATCCTTCGCCGGATCATCAACAATAATTATACCTGCGGCTTTAGCCAAAGCCTGTTTGACCTCAGCCACGGTTACTTTACGCTCGGTTTCTATGTTAATCGACTCGGAATGACTGCGGAATACAGGTACCCGAACAGTTGTAGCGGTAATCGCCATCTCCGGTACATGAAAGATTTTACGGGTTTCTCTGACCATCTTCCATTCTTCTTTGGTGTAATCCCCATCCCCGAACACGTCAATCCGGGGGATTAAGTTAAACGCAATTTGATAGGGAAAAACCCGACTAACGACATCTTCACCATTGGCAGTGGCGCGAACCTGAGCTTCCAGTTCCTCGATTCCTTCACGTCCAGCTCCCGATACCGCTTGGTAGGTCGAAACGACGACCCGTTTGATTCCAGCCAAATCATAAATAGGTTTGAGTGCTACGTTAGCAATAATGGTTGAACAATTTGGATTAGCAATAATTCCTTTATGCCATTTGACATCTTCTGGATTAACTTCTGGTACGATGAGGGGAACCTCCGGATTAAGGCGAAATGCGCTACTGTTATCGATAACGACTGCACCACTATTTACGGCTGCTTCAGCAAACTCTGTGCTTGATGATCCACCCGCGAATAAGGCTATATCAATGTTTTTGAAGCTTTGATGAGTAGTCTCTTGCACCTCAAGTTCTCGTCCTTGCCAATTAATTTTTTTACCGGCTGACCGTTTTGTGGCCAAGAGACGTAATTCATCAACCGGGAAATTCCTCTCTGCAAGGATTTTTAGGAATTCTTGTCCAACGGCTCCGCTGGCACCAACAATAGCAACATTTGGCATTTAATAAGCTCCTCCTCAAATTTATTAAAATATATATGAAAAAACTAGTGAAAAGGGTGCCGTGCTCTTTTCATAAGCAGGGCACCGATTCAATTTTCATTGATCTAACGTAATCACTGATAATCAACTAACAGGGGCTGAATTTGCTTTCCTTCGCACGCCGAAAGGATCGTATCCGGGATCATATTCATATGGGCTACTAAGGAATTCGCTTTGTTAACCGGGCTATCCTGCCCAAAAGGAACTAAATAAATATTTTTTGTAATCAATAGAGTCCCAATATTGCGTGCATTTAGCCCTAAACCATCATTTGTTGCAATGGCAATGACTAACGGGCGCTGATTCCGAAGATGAGCTTTTGCCGCCATCAGTACGGGCGTATCCGTAATTCCATTAGCCAATTTCGCCAGAGTGTTCCCCGTACAAGGAGCAATAACCATACAATCGAACTTCTTCTGAGGTCCCACCGGTTCAGCATCCTGGATCGTATGAATCGGATCCTTGTGTGTAATTTCAGTAAATTTTCTTATCCAATCCTCTGCTTTACCAAAACGCGTATCCGTGCTTTCAACTGCATAAGAAATGATCGGGGTCACATCTGTCCCTTCATCCACTAAGCGTTGTAAAACTCCTATAATTTCATGCAATGTACAATGAGAACCTGTTAAAGCAAGCCCAACCTGTAATCCGTCAAACTTCATTCGCTTCGCACCTCCACTTCAAGCCTTAGAGAAGTGTTCATAATCGTTGTCAAGTAGCGAAGAATGAGTTGCGGGTATACTTGAGCGAGAATCTTGCCTGCCGATTTTGGAGCAACCATCCCCGGCAAGCCTGGGGCCAGCATGGCTTTTATTCCCAATAATTCAGCATATTCAAAATCCGTTCCGCCGGGAATTGAGGCAATATCAATGATGACTGCATCCTTTGAGACTTGCTCCAACATAACCTTGTCGAGCATGAGCTGAGGAACCGTGTTGAAAATAAAATCCGCCCTGCCAATTTCATCTTCTAAATCAGAAAAATGGACGACCTTCAGTCCCATCTCGGTTGCCCGGGCCAAATCCGCTGGTTTACGGGCTACCCCCGTGACCTGAGCACCCATTCCTTTTAAGGTGCGAGCAATTGTCCAGCCATTACGTCCCAAACCGAGAACAAAACTCTGACTTCCATGAATCGTAATCACGGATGAATCCATCGCCATCGCAATTGCACCTTCGGCAGACGGAATTGAGTTAAGAATGGCGATCTCATCCAGAAATGCAGTTTCAACGATTCTTATTCCCAGCATGTCTGCCGCGGACTTCAGGGCGGTTCGAGCCCAGCCGATAAAAAGCGGAACATGTGTTGGAATAGCTTGCAACACTTCCTTATTAAGAACTATCGGAGAATTAGAATACTTTGCTTTGACGACCCCACGTTCATCGGTGCCATACATTGGAAAAAGCAGAGCATCCGCTTGCTTAACAGCTTCAATCAGAGAGGATGCCTGATTCAACCCTTCAGTCGGCGCTGCTTTTTCAAATCCGACTCCGACTATGTAGGCCCCCAATTTCTTTAATTCGGGGATCAAAAACAGCTCTCGATCATCCCCTCCAATCACGGCTAGTCGAATTCCTTTCAGACCCGCACTCATCTTTATGCCCCCTTTGAGACTTGTGTCCCATGACTACTAACCAGTATATGAGGGTGGGATGAATGCGGTTCCCCCAGAGAATTTCCTATTCGAGGAAATTCTCCAGTCCGATGACTAAGGAAGTAAGTCCTAAGGCTTTCCGAATTGCGAGCATAACTCCTGGCATATAGGTTTCGCGGGAGTAGGCATCATGCCTAATGGTCAAGGTTTGACCTAATCCTCCAAATAGAACTTCTTGATGAGCGACAAGTCCAGGTAAGCGAACGGAATGAATATGAATTCCATCCACATCCCCACCACGAGCGCCCTGAATTTTCTCGTATTCATTAGGATGCCCTTGCACCATAGGTTTACGGACCTCGGAGATCCATTCTGCAGTTTTAAGAGCAGTCCCTGATGGAGCATCTAATTTTTGGTCATGATGGAGCTCAATGATCTCAACATTTGGGAAGTGTTTCGCCGCTTCTTGCGCAAATCGCATCATGAGAATTGCTCCAATCGCAAAGTTCGGTGCAATAAAGGCACCGGATTTTTCCCGATCCACAGACTCTCGAATTTCAGCGATATCCGTTTCATCCAAGCCTGTCGTACCGATAACTGGAACTATTCCCTCGGCAATTGCCAGTTTCGCATTCTTTAAGACGGATTGGGGATTTGTAAAATCAACGAGTATATCGGCTTGACTTGTACGTAACATCTCCGTATCTAAGGGGCCTGACATGTCGAGTCCGATTCTTGAAGTCCCGATCGCATATCCCACATCCACTCCGGTGTGTCGCGTGTCTGATGCGCCGACTAATAGCATATCTTCCTGCTTAAGGATGGTTCTTACGATTTCTTGTCCCATTTTGCCACCTGCACCGGCAACACATAGGCGTATCTTTTTCAATTTCAAATCCCTCCATTTGGAACCTATAATAATATGGCAAAACCCCGTTGCTAAGCAATTAGCAATGCGGGGTCAGTATAAGTTACCTTTTATTGTAGTAAATTGTTAAAGTTGTGTCAAACGGAATATCTATTCATTCCGTCTGCTTTATTATTCATATCGACGATGATCACTTCTGAACCCACTTTTTTTACTGCTTGCCACGGAATAACCAGATCTTCCCGTTCTTTCTCTCTTCCATTTCCCCAAAAGCTTCTAAATCCTGAACGTGAGCTTAAAATAATGGCTTCGATCGAACCTCCTGAAGAAATTGTTAGATCAGCATCCCCAACAGTTCCCAGTCTCGCTCCATCGTATAGATTGATGATTTCTTTTCCTGCCAAATCACTTAAAAGCATTTCACCTTCCTCCTTCTACTTTCGAATTCTTAGCCAAGCCCGTATCGCAAAAGGCTGAATAATTGCCAAAACTAAGGAAACTAACGCGAGAGGCTCAACGATGAATACTGTTTCGTTCCACCAACTCTCTGGAATTTTTAAGAATGAAAACAATAATTCTAAAGAGAGATAAATCCCCCCTGCAGTGCCCACCATTTGAGCTATCGCACTCGAAAGTAAACTCTGTTTTGGTTCAGAGCGCCACATCATGAGATAGGCTCGGGCTCTAAGTGAGGCTAAAACTCCAAGGCCTAAACAAAAAAGTCCTAAGGTCTGCATCCTTATACCACTCCTCTAAGGGATAGTATGACAAGGTTAACATCCCTAGAACTTTTTCAACTCATTCCAGTTTAGAGTTTCTGGAATTATGAATCCCTGTTGATCCAAATCCTTCCTCACCACGCTCACTTTCCGTGAGTTCTTGCACAGGAAGAAATTTGGCCAGGAAAACCGGCATGATAATCATTTGGGCAATTCGATCCCCCGTGTGAATGGTAAAGGGTTCTTGACCCAAGTTAATTAGGGCCACTTGAATTTCTCCACGGTAATCTGAATCAATCACGCCTACCCCATTGACTAAGGTAAGGCCATTTTTTGAAGCTAACCCACTCCTGGCAAAAATCAGGGCCACGACATCAGGCTGAGGTAACTCGATCCCGATTCCCGTTGGGACCTTTGACGTTTGCCCTGGAAAAAGCACTAAGTCTTGATCCATGATCGCATGGAGATCTACTCCGGCAGCCCCTTGAGTCGCATACTCCGGAACAATAAGTTCATGCTCCGGTCTCATGTTTTTAATTTTAACCGGAATATATTTCATTTCTTCCTCCACTTTAGCTATTAATTCCAACTCACCTTTTGAAATAAACTCTGTAAATCAACATCGTGACCCGCGGGACCCATCATCACAAGGCTGAACTTATCCTTGATCCAAAGGCGGTTCATAACCCTTTTTACGTCTTCTAAAGTTACCTTCTCCAACTTTTCAACCATCTCTTCGGGCGAAATGACCCGATTATAACTCAATTCGGTTTTACCTAAACGGCTCATGCGACTACTTACGGATTCCAATCCTAGATATAGACTTCCTTTGACTTGGGCTACCGTCTTCGCCAGTTCATCAGCGGTTACCCCTTTGGATCTCATCTTTTGAAGCTCGGCCAGGATACATTCGACAACCTCCTGAGTATTACTAGGAGTCGTACCCGCATAGATCGCAAACATTCCCGCATCAACATAAGTCGAGTGGTAAGAATAAACGGAATACGCTAAACCGCGTTGTTCCCTAATTTCTTGGAATAATCGGGAACTCAAACCTCCCCCCAGAACATTATTGATAATATGCATTGGATAAATGTCCTCATCATCCTGCCCTAGACCCGGTACCCCCATGACGAGGTGCATTTGCTCTGTATCTTTGGTGTTATAGCGCTGAATCGTTTGTCCCTTCGGAGTTCCTTCGAGAATACGTTTTCCGCCTCTTGTAAATTCACCATAGACGGGAGCTAATTTCCTGATGATATCTTCATGATTGATTTTTCCAGCCACTGCGACGACCATATTCTCAGGGGCGTAGTGATGACCCAGATAATCGATTATTTTCTCCCGACTTAAACCGCGAATACTCTCCTCTGTACCCAAAATAGGTTTTCCTAAGGGGTGATCATTCCAGACATACTCAGAAAAAAGATCATGAATCAATTCATCTGGAGAATCTTCGTACATTTTGATTTCTTCAATGACAACCTTTTTCTCCTTTTCAATTTCCTTTTCATCGAATAAGGAATTGAAAAACATATCGCTTAAGACATCATTCGCAAGATCCATGTCTTCATCCAGAACTTTCGCATAAAAGCAGGTATATTCTTTCGTCGTAAAAGCGTTAAGTTGTCCTCCCACACTTTCCAAGGACTCAGCTAAATCACGTGCTGTCCGGTTTTTTGTTCCTTTGAAGAGCATATGTTCAATGAAATGGGATATTCCTTCATACCCTTCCCTTTCATCTCGGGAACCGGCACCGATCCATAATCCGATCGAAACAGAACGGACATAATCAATTTTTTCCGTAATAATTCGTACGCCATTGGGTAAAACAGTCTTCTTATACACTGTCTTCACATCCCCTCAGAGTTTAATGATAAAAATCGTGGTTTGAACGCTTTAACCTCACGTTCTGCGAGCAGGGGGACACTTGTTATTTTCTGGCCATTTAACCAGACTTCGCAAATTCCGAGCTTTTCACCGGCTTGAATGGGCAAGTCTGTTGACCTCGTCCACTGAATTTTTTTCTCAATCTTAGTTTTATCACTCGCGGCAAGACTAACTTCCACGGAATACTGTGCTAAGGCTTGCAGCGGTTCAAAACCACTTAGAGGAAATTCTGCGACCATTTCCCCTGACTTTACCACTGAGGTGGTTTCCGTTTGAGCAAATCCCCATTCCAGAAGTTTCTGCGCATCCCCGAAGCGGTTAGGAGCATGAAGCACAACTGCGATCAATTGACGCCCATTTTTAGTTGCTGAAGCTACTAGACATTTTCCTGCAGCGTTTGTAGTTCCTGTTTTGACGCCATCAGCATAAGGATAGTTCCAGAGCAGCTTATTGGTATTGCGTAAATCCATAAAGAAGTCTGGTTCCAAGAAATGTATTTCCGTTTCTTTTTGCCGAGTAATTGACGTAAAAGCTGGGATTTGCAAGCCATAGCGGGCGATTAAGGCTAGATCATACGCGGTCGAATAATGGTTTTTATTGGGTAACCCATTCGTATTCTCAAAATGCGTATCCTTCGCGCCAATGAAAAGGGCTTTTTGATTCATCATCCGGACAAATTGTTCTTCACTTCCGGCGATTTGTTCAGCAATCGCGACACAGGCATCATTTCCCGACTTAATTAAAGCCCCAGTAACTAGTTCATAAAGTGTGGCCCTTTCCCCTGGATCAAGATGAATCGTAGATTCTCCTACCGCTGCAGCCTTGGGGCTCACCGTTACAATTTCATCTGGTCTCCCTAGTTCGAGCCCTAGGATTGCTGATATCATTTTCGTGGTACTCGCTGGCGCTCGTCGTTTATGGGCTTGTTTGTCAAAAAGGACATCCCCCGTAATTGCATCCATGAGCACTGCTGCATCTGCACTTAAGGTGGGGCGTCCTGACGGATTTGCTGTTGCCGGACTAGGTTGCTTACTCAAGATTTGGCTTGTTTCTGGCGTTTTTTCTGTGATTGGAGCCTTCTTCACTGGACTCTGAGTCAGTGCGATTACTTGCGAATTTGAAATTTCTGACTCAGCCATCTTCTGAGATAGGTTCGTGGCTTGAACTGGTTGAACTCCCAATACAGTAAAAAAAAGAGCGCAGAAACAGGCTTGCGTCCACTTTGGCCTGAACATTGAACCACCTCACTTATATGCTATGAGGTAGTATTTCCGACTGGCTTCAATGTTATCAATTCCGATAATTTCAACATTCGGAAACTTTCGCTATTCAGTTCCTTCAAAATTCGTGGGAGCGCTATAACTGTATTTTTTTTAGGGTGCATTAAAACAATAGCCCCCTGTTTTTGGGGCTTGACCCCAAACCGAACAGCAGGATTTAAGATCCTTTGGGCTATGATGTCAGGCGAACTTTCTGGACGCCAATCGACCGTATCTAAAGTCCACAAGACCGTCTGATAGCTTAGATTTTGAGCTGCCTTCAACCCGAATATCCCTTTTTCACCATAGGGAGGAGCGTAATACTGTGTTTTCTGCCCTGTTAAACTCTCGATAATTTTTTCCGTCTTGACGATTTCTTGCTCATTCGCCGCTACGGATAAATGATCAGGATGCGGGTGTGAATAACCATGATTTTCTATTTCATGTCCACGCACTAGAATTTCCTTAACTAATTCTGGATTTTTGCTCGCCCAGCGACCGGTTAAAAAGAAGGTAGCTTTTGCCTGCCCTTGATCCAACGCGTCGAGTATGCCTGGGATATATTCTTCGCCCCAATCCACATTGATCGTTAAAGCAATGACTTTCTCTTCGGTTTTAATTTGCTCAATTGGCTCTGGCACTGACGCTAATATTGCGACAATTCTTTGTTCAAAAAAGAGCCCTAAGGACAACACGAAAATCAGACCTAGAATCGTCAAGGCCCGGTGTGAAAGTTTAAAGTAGAGATACATCGGCCTACCCCCTTACATTACAGATGTATGCATGGGGAGGCCGATGCAGAAGTTTATCCGGTGACTAAACTTCAGATGAAATTTAAAGCTCCATCTGAAGTAAGTTTCCTTTAAATGAAGTAAGTTTCCTTTAAAGCTCTCGTATTAAAGTTGAGAATTTTTTGTTCTCTTACCTGCTTCTTGTATTGTTATTCAAATTCGAATTCGTGTTAGAATTTGAATTTGCATTCGCGCTAGGATTAGGGTTCGGAATAGCTTCTTTGTGGGAGAGATTGAGACGACCCTGCTTGTCGACCCCCGTTGCTTTAACAAGAATCGAATCCCCTACTTTGACTACATCCTCGACCTTTTCCACCCGAGTGTGCGCCAGTTGAGAAATATGGACTAGTCCTTCTTTCCCGTTCAAACCTAAAACGCCAGGAATCACTTCGACAAATGCTCCGAAGTCCATAACTCGGGTAACTCGACCATTGTAGATCTTACCTACTTCAATATCCTGAGTCAAAGATTGAATGATCTTGAGTGCCTTTTCCCCAGCTTCACCATCAATAGCAGAGATAAAGACGCGTCCATCATCCTCAATGTCAATCTCGACCCCTGTCTCCTCGATAATCTTTTTGATTGTTTTGCCGCCAGGTCCGATGACATCACGAATCTTATCTGGATGAATTGAAGCTGTAATAATTCGTGGTGCAAATGGAGAAAGTTGAGTTCTCGGTTTATCAATCACGTTTAAGATTTTGTCGAGAATAAACATACGTCCTTTTTTAGCTTGGATCAGTGCTTTCTCTAGGACTTCACGGGAAACACCCTTGATCTTGATATCCATCTGGAGTGCCGTAACCCCTTCACTCGTTCCAGCCACTTTAAAGTCCATGTCTCCATCATGATCTTCAAGTCCCTGAATGTCTGTGAGGATTGCAATTTGATTTTCTTCACTAATTAGGCCCATAGCGATACCAGCAACTGGAGCTTTAATCGGAACACCAGCGTCCATTAAAGCAAGCGTGCTGCCACAGACCGAGGCCATCGAACTTGAACCATTAGATTCAAGAACTTCAGAAACGAGCCGGATCGTATAGGGAAACTCTGTTTCAGTCGGAATAACCGGAAGAAGTGCCCGTTCTGCTAAAGCGCCATGACCAATTTCACGACGACCAGGACCTCTCATGGGACGAGTTTCGCCCACACTAAAAGGTGGAAAATTATAATGGTGAATATAGCGTTTTGATTTCTCAAGCCCTAAACCATCAAGGATTTGTTCATCACCGACAGTTCCCAACGTGGCCACAGTCATGACCTGAGTTTGACCGCGTGTAAAAAGCCCCGTTCCATGCGCTCTAGGAAGTAAACCAGTTTCGATCGTAATCGGTCGGATCTCGTCTAAGGCACGACCATCGGGGCGTATATGTTCGACTGAGATTAAGCGGCGAACAATTCTGTGAACTAAACTTTCGAGGGCCCGATCCACATATTTCAGTTCCTCGGGGAACTTCTCGGCAAGATGGGCTAAAGCATCTTCTTTAACCACTTTAACGGCTTCTTCGCGCGCTTTTTTTTCTTCCGTGCGAACCGCTTGATCCATTTTAGTAAAAGCATAGGTGTTTACGGCTTCCACAATTGAATCAGGAATCCGATTAATTTTGACTTCTTGTTTTTCTTTAGCCAGTCCCAATTCTAAAGCTTCAACACGGAATTGCTCGAGAAATTGGCAGATTTTCTGAACTTCCCGATGGCCAAACATAATTGCTTCCAGCATCTGGTCTTCGGGAACTTCTTGGGCACCCGCTTCGACCATCATGACCGCATCTTTCGTTCCAGAAACCGTCAAATTCATACGACTTTTTTCTGCTTGATTGACTGTAGGATTAACGACGAATTCGTCCCCGATCAGCCCTACTGTAACAGCTGCTACTGGTCCCTCGAAGGGGATATTGGAAATCGTCAAAGCTGCTGAAGCAGCATTAACCGCTGTAATATCTGAAGCGCAATCCTGGTCAACCGACATAACCATGGCCACAACTTGCACATCATTTCGATACCCTTCAGGAAATAACGGACGAATCGGACGGTCAATAAGTCGTGCCGACAAAATAGCCTTTTCGCTCGCACGACCCTCCCGTTTAATAAACCCTCCAGGTATTTTTCCGGCTGCATATAACCGTTCTTCAAACTCAACAGTTAAAGGGAAGAAATCAATTCCTTCCCGTGGTTCAGCACTTCCAGTTGCAAATGCTGAAATCACCGTATCTCCATACTGGCAAAAGACCGCACCCCCGGCCTGTTTCCCGATTTTTCCGGTCTGGAATGTCAGGGTTCTTCCCCCAACCTGAATAGACCGCTCTAATACTCCTTGTTGCACTATGGAACCTCCTTAATTCTATCCACTTCTTAACTTGTTTTCTTTTCGACATGTTATTATTATTTCCTGCATAATGGATAAAAAAACTACCGAACTATATGAAATTCACGATAAATGCCGTATTTAGGACAGAGATAGCTGATTTTATTCAAGATAAGCCCGAAAGTTTTAGGAGAAGTGGATATATTATTAATATAAAGAAAGAAGCAGACCAAATCTGCTTCTCATCCCTCTCCGATATTCAGCAACGTATTAGTGGCGTAAGCCAAGATCACTGAGGATCTTACGGTAACGATTAAAATCGAGATCTTTTAAATAATTGAGAAGTGCGCGACGCTGTCCAACCATTTTTAAAAGTCCACGACGAGAATGATGGTCTTTTTTATGCGTTTTGAAGTGCTCTGTCAAATAAGCGATCCGCTCGGTCAGGAGCGCAATTTGAACTTCCGGAGAACCTGTGTCTCCTTCGTGTTGTTGGAACTTGGTAATAATCTCTTTTTTCTTTTCTGCTGTTAACATGTTGCAATACCTCCATTTTTTTAAATCGCCTGCTGCCCAGATGCCGCCGGAGTACGGCCAGCCGAGTCAGCGGTTCATAGTATTCTAGTGTATTTTACCGAAAAACTGAGGATTTGTAAAGTCCGCCCTCAATCTTTTCTTGTTCGAGAATTTTTTTCGCATGTACGGCATCCTTTTGTAGTTGTCCCAGCAACTCACCAACGCCTGAAAATTTACGTTCATCCCGAAGCCGTTCGACGATATCAAGAGTTAACTCTTGATCATAAAGATTTCCTTGGAAATCAAAGAAATGAACCTCGATCGTGGTCTTATATTCAGCATGAAAGGTAGGTTTCATGCCGATATTCATCATACCGATCAGCTTTTTCCCTTCAAACTCAGCCCAGACGGCATAAGATCCCCGCTTAGGGATCAAAAGATCCTCAGCGGATTCAATATTTGCAGTAGGGTAACCTAAGGTTCGGCCTCTTTGTTCGCCTTTAACGACCTTCCCGCATAAACAGGGATACCGGCCCAACATACTTTGCGCCTGCCGAATATCTCCTTGAAGCAAAGCTTTACGGATGCTGCTTGAAGAGATAACTTTTCCTGCCATAGTTTGTGCCTGGAGAACGCTAACCCCAAATCCATATTTTTCTCCCAGACCTTGCAAATCCTCGGGAGTACCTTTACCTTGGGAGCCAAAAGAATAATTAAAACCGACTACGACATACCGTGCACCAACTCGGAGAAGAATATCGGATACAAACTTTTCAGGAGTTGTATCCGCAGTTTGATGGGTAAACGGGAGAAGATAAACTGTATCCACTCCGAGTTGTTCTAAGATCCTCAGACGTTTCTCTGAGGTCGTCAGTAACCCAATCATTTTTTCTGGGAAAAGGAGCTTTAAGGGGTGAGGCTCGAACAGAAGCACACTCAGTTTGATCTTCATTTTCTGGGCTGTCTCTAATCCACTCTCCAGTAAGCGCCGGTGTCCCAGATGTACACCATCGAAATTGCCCAAGGCGAGTACACAAGATTCGGTCGGCTTTTCGGGTAACTGTCTGATAACCTGCACCGAGTTAATACCTCCTCATTATTTTGCGAATCAAGCTTACGGAAACACTTTATAGGGATAAAGGGATTGGTCTTGACATTTTCCTATACCGATAAATTCATTCTCAGTGAAGACTTGGACTTGTCCCGTCTCTGGAAGGTGCCCCCCGAATATCTCCCTTTCAGAAGTCGGTAAACCATGCCTGAACGCCACAGCCCTCTCTGGGGTGAGAATAATCTTTGGTAAATCCAAAACACGATTAAAGGGGATGAGAAAATCAACTCTACCTTGTTCGATGGCTTCACCAATTTGCTCCAAAGTCCAGCTTTCCTCAAGTCTAAACGGACCTGAGCGTAAACGAACTAATTTCGACATATGTGCACCACAACCTAAGGCGTCTCCAAGGTCCTGACATAAAGTTCGAATGTAGGTTCCTTTGGAACAGTCTACTTCAAAAACTGCTTTAGGATATTCACTCTCCTGCCACGAAAGCAGTTCAAGCCTTTGAACGTTAATCGTGCGGGGGGCACGCTCCACTTCTATACCTTGCCTTGCTAAATCATAAAGATGCTTTCCCTGATAACGGACTGCTGAGTACATGGGAGGTATTTGCTGGATAGAACCCAAAAATTGTGGAGAAATTTTAAGAAAATCGTCCGCCTTCACCTCGGGCCGAATGGAATGCAGGACTTTTCCTTCGGCATCCTGAGTATCGGTGATAATTCCGAAGGTAATTTCGGCTCGATAGGATTTACCCTGATCTGTGAGATATTCTGCTAACCGCGTGGCTCGACCCACACAGATCGGCAGTACTCCATTCACTTCAGGATCAAGCGTTCCGGTGTGTCCTACCTTACGGGTGTTCAAGCGCTTTCGTAACCAGACCACAACATCAGAAGAAGTCATGCCTACTGGTTTGTGGACATTAATGACCCCGTCCAATGTTAAATTCCTCCTCAATCGCCTTTATCACGGATCTCTTCGCCTCATCGAGCGAAGTTTCCATCGTACATCCTGCAGCCCTTTTGTGCCCTCCTCCACCAAAACGTGCAGCTAATTCATTGACATTAAACCAAAGATTCGAGCGAAAACCAATTCGAATTTTCTGAGGTTCTATCTCTTTAAAAAGAACAGCTACTTCAACGCCCTCAATGCTTCGGGCATTGTTTATAACACCTTCACTCAAACCCTCAGTAGCTCCAGCCTCCTCGAAGTCCTCTTGGTGTAAAGTCATCACAGCAAGTTGTCCTTCAGCATAAAGTTTAAGTTCAGTCAGTCCTCTCCTAAGAAGTTCAACCTGGGCTAAAGGCTTTTGATCGAAGATGCAGTGATGGATATGTAAAAAATCAATCCCGCTTTCCATTAAATCTGCAGCTTGACGATGTGTTTTGGCCGTAGTATTACTGTACTGAAACGACCCTGTGTCTGTAACAATAGCTGTATAGAGATTCGTCGCGATTTCTTGATCTAGCGGTACCCCAAGTTCTTGTATGAGGTTCATCACTATTTCCCCACTGGCACTCGCCCCAGGTTTCACCCAGTTGATCGTGCCAAAATTCAGGTTCGAAATGTGATGATCTATATTAAGAATAACGGTATGTTCCGGTAGTTGGCTAGGATCGAGATTAACGCGTCTTAAATCCGTACAATCCACAAAGCACAGGGTTCGGGGGAGCGGGTGAGGAAGTTCATTTTGGACTTTCTCAGCTCCCGGTAAAAAATCCAAATTATGAGGAACTGCATCTGGATTATACAAAAAAACCTTTTTACCCAGCTTTTTTAAAGCTAATCCCAACGCGAGCATGGATCCCAGGCAATCCCCGTCTGGAGAAACATGGGAAAAAAGCGCCACTTCCGGCGCTTTTCTTAATTCATTGGCGATAAGAGTCGAGACATCATTTTCCATGAGAATCGTCCTCGTTCCCCGTCTCTTCTGTATGAACCTCGCGCAAGAGCTCAGCGATATGAGCACCATGTTCAATCGACGCGTCATATTTGAAAACAATTTCGGGAATATGTCTTAGACGGATCCGCTTGCCAATTTCGCTCCGAACAAAGCCAGAGGCTCGTTTGAGTGCTTCCAACGAATCCTTCGTTTGTTGAGGATCTCCGAGGACACTGACAAAAACTTTGGCATGTCCCAAATCCTCCGCAACTTCAACGCTTGTCACGGTTACGAAACCAATTCGAGGATCTTTAAGTTCCTCGCGAATCATCTGAGATATTTCCTCTTTTAATGTTTCTCCCAAGCGACTTGCTCGGTGTTTTGCCATAGGTCATTCCTCCATATAGGAGACTTATTTCAGGTGAAGAATTACCAACACCTGAAGTCTAGTCGACTTATCCTCGTAGGAAACCAAGGGTTTGAATTAAAGTTCGCGTTTCACTTCTTCCATGATATATCCTTCGATAATATCGCCCTCTTTTATATCATTAAAGTTTTCCACGCCAATTCCGCACTCATACCCTTCCATCACTTCGCGGACATCATCCTTGAATCGTCTGATGGACTCTAGATTTCCTTCATGGATAACTACGCCATCGCGAATTACCCGAACTTTGGATGCCCGAGTAATTTTCCCTTCGGTTACATAACTTCCGGCAACAGTACCCGCTTTCGGAACCTTGAAGACTTGACGGACTTCAGCTCGGCCTTGGACAACCTCTTTAAAGTCAGGATCGAGCATCCCTGTCATAGCTGCTTTGACATCTTCGATCGCATCATAAATGACACGATAGAGGCGAATATCTACCCCTTCTAAGTCAGCCGTGGCTTTCGTGTTAGAATCCGGTCGGACATTAAAGCCAATAATAATCGCATTGGAAGCGGCTGCTAACATGATATCTGTCTCAGTTATTGCCCCAACCCCTCCGTGAATGGCATTGACTCGAACTTCGCTCGTCGATAGTTTGAGTAGGGATTGTTTGAGAGCCTCAATCGAGCCTTGTACATCGGCTTTGATAATAACATTGAGTTCTTTAACTTCCCCTTCTTTAATCCGGTCGAACAGGTCTTCCAAACTGACTTTTGTGATTTGTCGTACCTCATCAGCTTTTTTCACGTTCGCACGCGCTTCCGTAATTAGACGGGCATGTTTCTCATCCATCACAACATTAAATACATCGCCGGCATCGGGCACCTCACTAAGCCCTTGAACTTCTACAGGCATAGAGGGACCTGCCTTCTTTACACGGCGTCCTTTATCATCAACCATTGCTCGAACTTTTCCGAAAGCCGAACCGGCTAAAATGATGTCTCCTACATTTAATGTCCCCTTGGAGACTAAGACCGTCGCTACAGGACCTTTTCCTTTATCAAGTTCGGCTTCAATGACTGTACCTGCAGCAAGACGATTCGGATTTGCTTTAAGTTCACGCATCTCAGCAACGAGAATAATCATCTCGAGGAGTTGACCAATATTTTTCTTTTCTTTTGCGGATACAGGAACTGCGATCGTCTCGCCCCCCCATTCCTCAACAACCAAACCATATTCGGTCAATTCTTGTTTCACGCGGTCAGGTTGGGCATTTTCCTTATCAATCTTATTAATCGCAACAATGATTGGAACTCCCGCTGCTTTGGCATGATTGATCGCCTCAATCGTTTGAGGCATAACCCCATCATCTGCAGCTACAACAAGAACCGCAATATCTGTAACTTGAGCACCACGAGCACGCATCGCTGTAAAGGCTTCATGGCCAGGTGTATCAAGGAACGTAATTTTCTGCCCTTTAATTTCAACTTGATAAGCACCAATATGCTGGGTAATTCCCCCAGCCTCAGAAGCCGTCACATTCGTCATGCGAATGGCATCAAGTAAGGATGTCTTACCATGGTCTACGTGCCCCATGACTGTAACAACAGGGGGCCGTAATATTAAATCGGCTGGATCATCCCCAACTTCTTCGACTTCGGTTAAAGGCTTCTCTATTTTGACTTCAACAGTAACTCCCATCTCCGTAGCCAGAATCGTGGCGGTTTCAGCATCGATTTCCTGGTTAATCGTAGCCATGACACCTAGATCCATGAGCTTCTTGATGAGCTCACCTGATTTTCGGCTCATTATAGAAGCTAGATCTTGAACAGTAAGCGACTCGGGGATCACAATATGCTTTGGAGTGGTGTCACGAACCTCTTTGTGTTCATGACGAACATTACGTCTATGTTGATGTTGACGGGAATGGATGTCTTTCTCCATCTCTTTTTTACGTTCAAAAAAGCGATCCTGTGGTTTTTTCTTATCTGGGCTTTGCCGTTTCGGTGGTTCGATCGTTGAAGTTCCTGGCGTAGTTTGAGGACGCGCGGCGCCTGGACGGGGGCCCTGTGGACGATCTCCCATTCCTGGACGTGCCCCTTGCGGACGGCCTCCCATTCCTGGGCGTGGTCCTTGCGGACGGCCTCCCATTCCCGGGCGTGCCCCTTGCGGACGGCCTCCCATTCCCGGGCGTGGTCCTTGCGGACGATCTCCCATTCCCGGGCGTGGTCCTTGCGGACGATCTCCCATTCCCGGGCGTGCCCCTTGCGGACGATCTCCCATTCCTGGACGCGGCCCTTGTGGACGATCTCCCATTCCTGGACGCGGCCCTTGTGGACGATCTCCCATTCCTGGACGTGGTCCTTGCGGACGATCTCCCATTCCTGGACGTGGTCCTTGCGGACGATCTCCCATTCCTGGACGTGGTCCTTGCGGACGATCTCCCATTCCTGGACGCGGTCCTTGCGGACGATCTCCCATTCCTGTTTGAGGTTTTGAAACTTCTTTTTTATTTTCCCCCGGGGCTACAGTGAGGGGCACTTCTTTGCCTTGGTCCTCACCCTTTTGATGAGGAACTTGGGCACGGAGACTATCTGCGTCCCCTTTTTCTACTGCACTTAGATGATTTTTAACATCAATTCCCATACTTCCTAGTTTTGCCATAACATCCTTACTACTTAAATTTAACTCTTTTGCCAATTCATGAACACGTATACTCAATACAACCACCCCCACATATTCAGCACCCGATATTTTTTCCAGGCCGTCAACTCCTTACCTTTAAGATCGCTTTGGCAAACCCCTCATCCATGACCAGAACTGTCGAACGCTGAGATAACCCAATTGCTTTTCCCAGCTCTAATTTTTGACCAAGTATGAGAACCGGTATCTTTAAATCTCCAGCCCATTGTATATATTTTTTATGCGTACCTGGTGCATCTTCAGCCAAAATCAGTAGGTAACCTTTACGTTTCTTTAACATGGCTTCGACTTGGGACTCACCAGAGGATATTTTTCCTGCTCTGCGGGCTATACCTAAAAGTGAATAAATCCGTTCTATCACGAACCCTCCCACTTTCCTTCTAATTCTTGAATTAACTCAGGTGAGAGAGCGATGTCTAATGCCTTTTGAAACCGATGCCCTTTAACCGCCGCCTTAAAGCACTCCACTCGTGGGCAGATATAAGCTCCCCGACCATTCCGTTTACCAGTTGGATCGAGTTCTGCGGTTCCCTCCAGAGTCCGCACGATCCGAACAAGCTCTTTTTTGGGCTTCATTTCTTGGCAGCCTAAACACATTCGCATCGGAACTTTGCGCACCTTCATCTTCTCACTTCTTCCCTTTTTTCTTTTTACTCTCCTTAGGAGGATTGGCAGAATCCGATTCGCTTAACTCTCCAGACACTTCTGTTTTACACTCTGACACGGTCTCTTCGTATCCTTCATAACCATCCTTAGTGTCGTAACCAACACCTTCATTATATTCAACAGATTCGTCATCGTAATCCGAAAATTCCTCATTTATTTCGGCATTTTCATCATACTCATCGTATTCTTCATACTCATCATAATTCTCATCGTAATTTTCATACTCACTGTACTCATTATATTCCGTCGCATCTTGATCGTTATCCTCAGGAATAAGATTTTGAGCCAAGGCTTGCGATTCACTCTTAATATCAATCTTCCAATTGGTCAATTTAGCTGCCAGACGCGCATTTTGCCCTTCTTTACCAATAGCTAAAGAGAGCTGATAATCAGGAACAACGACAAGGGCAACTTTCTCATTAGGCTTAGTGTAAACCCCAATTACTTTAGCAGGAGACAGCGCATTAGCCACGAATTCCTGAGGATCGGGCGAATAGTTGACAATGTCGATTTTCTCTCCCTTGAGTTCACTGACAATTGTTTGAACCCGACTTCCCTTTGGCCCCACGCACGCACCCACTGGATCAACATTGGGCTCTCGTGAATAAACGGCAAGCTTTGAACGTGCACCCGCTTCACGAGATACTCCTTTTATCTCAACATAGCCATCATGAATTTCCGGGACTTCTAGTTCAAAAAGACGTTTAATGAGACCTGGATGTGTTCTCGACAGCATAATCTGAGGTCCTTTGGTTGTCTTCTTAACTTCTACAACATAGGTCTTGATTCGTTCAAAAGGCTGATAGGTCTCACCCGGAATTTGCTCCTGAGCCGTGAGAATAGCTTCGACTTTACCCAGGTCAACGATAACATTTTTCTGGTCATATCGTTGAACGACACCAGTAACGATGTCACCTTCGCGGTTGATGTATTCGTCATAAATCATCCCCCGCTCAGCCTCACGGATTCTTTGGACGACAACCTGTTTCGCCGTTTGAGCTGCGATCCGGCCAAAGTCACGAGGAGTTACTTCATACTCGACGATATCCTCGAGATTATAATTGGGATCAATTTTACGAGCTTCCTCCAACGTGACCTGAGTACGGTTATCTTCAACCGCCTCAACTACCGTTTTCCGTGAGAAAACCTTAAACTCACCGCTTGTCCGATCAATACTGACTCTGACATTTTGTAAGGATGCAAAGTTCTTTTTATAAGCTGAGATAAGTGCTGCTTCAATCGTTTCAAATAAAATTTCGGCTGAAATTCCTCGCTCTTTTTCCAGTTCATGCAAGGCCTCAATGAACTCCATATTCATTTTCAACTTTTCCTCCTCTAAAACTCCAATGCTAAATTCGCTTTTTTAATTATATTTCTTGGAAGTATTACCTTCTCTTTTTCATATTCAAGAATAATTGCTTCATTCTCAAGTCCCACCAGGTATCCCGTAAATTCTTGATACCCTTGAAAGATCTGCTTAGTCTGGATGCGAATTAGCTTCCCCTGAAAGCGGATAAAATCCTCCTCCTTCTTTAAGGGGCGTTCTAAGCCTGGAGAAGATACTTCTAACATATAAGCCTGTGGAAGAGGATCATTTTTATCTAAAAGTTCGCTGACGGCATGACTTACATTTGTACAATCGTCTAAGTCTATTCCATCCTCCTTATCAATATAAAGCCGGAGGTACCAATGCGCGCTTTCTTTTATGTACTCAACGTCCACCAGTTCAAGCCCTAGTTCCTGGATAATGGGTTTAACTAAAGCTTCAACTTTTTGTTCAACTGGCTGTCCCATGTGTATCTCTCCTTTATTCTAACCCCTTTATACGTAGTCTTACGAAGTTATACTTTTTTATGCCTAGTTGCCTTATCCTGCCGGACATAAATACATGCATCGTAGGATAAAGAAAACTTGGCTGACGCCAAGTTTCGCGTAGTCGACTACTTAGTTGCCATTAGACAACCCGTAAAGTTTATATTTTCTGGTAGTGCAAATGAAAGAGTGGGTACAAAACCCACTCCTTAACTCAATCCTACAAATTTCCTGTTACAACTATAGCATATCCTTTACCTGTGCGCAACACTTTCGGGGGGAAATAATGGATTAGAAGAGACTCAGCTGATTCTGTTCGGGAAGTTCTTTTAGACAACCGTGGTTTTGAAGAATTTCAATGACAGTTTTACTTAGCTTTGCCTGTAAGCGTATATCTTCTATCGATTTAATATTTCCTTCTTTACGAACTTCCGCTAAACTGCGTGCGGCATTATCGCCCAAACCCTGAAGCGAAGTAAAAGGAGGTAGGATGCCAGAGGGTGTAATCTGGAATTTAGTAGCATCAGATTCCCACAGATCGACTTTACGCAAAGGAATCCCTCGGCATAACATTTCTAAAACCAATTCAAGTATGGTTAAGAGATTTTTTTCTTTGGTCGAGGCATCATTGCCTTTGGCTTCAATCTCCTCCATCTTACGCCGACAAGCGTCAGCTCCCTGAACCATTAAGTCAACATCAAATTCATCCGCACGGACGGTAAAAAAAGTGGCATAATATGCTTCCGGGTAATGCACCTTGAACCAGGCAATGCGAAAGGCCATCGTTACATAGGCAACAGCATGAGCCTTCGGGAACATGTACTTAATTTTTATGCAGGATTCAATATACCAATCGGGAACCTCATGGGCCTTCATCTCTTCAATATCTTCCGGCTTAAGCCCTTTCCCTTTACGTACACTTTCCATGATTTTAAAGGCCCCTCCCGATTCCAGACCTTTATGAATCAGATATACCATGATATCATCTCGGCAGCCAATAAGCTCGGACATCCCAGCTGTCCCACTGCGCAGAAGTTCCTGAGCATTTCCCAGCCAGACATCTGTTCCATGTGAAAACCCAGATATTCGAACGAGGTCAGAAAAGGTCTTCGGTTGGATATCTTCCAGCATTTGACGCACAAATTTCGTGCCGAATTCTGGGATACCATAGGTTCCACTTTTCGAGCGAATTTGCTCCGATGTCACGCCTAAGGCTTCTGGTGAACAGAATAAAGACATTGTCTTTTCATCGTCAAGAGGAACCTTCTTTGCATCAAGCCCCGTTAAGTCCTCCAGCATCCGTATGACCGTTGGATCATCATGACCTAAAATATCCAGCTTGACGAGACGACCTGAAATCGAATGATAATCGAAATGGGTCGTAATCGTATCAGATTTAGGATCATCTGCAGGGCGTTGCAAGGGGGTAAAATCGTAAACATCGCATTCTTTGGGGACAACCATAACCCCTCCAGGATGTTGCCCAGTCGTCCTTTTAACACCAGAGCAACCTCGGATTAAGCGAGACATTTCCGCTGGCCGAACCTGTAGCTTTCTATCTTCAACATAATTCTTGACATAACCAAAGGCCGTTTTATCTGCAATCGTGGCAATTGTCCCGGCCCTAAAAACATACCCTACTCCGAAAATTTCCTCAGTATATTTATGGGCACGAGGTTGATAATCTCCTGAGAAGTTTAAGTCAATATCAGGCACCTTGTCACCTTTAAACCCAAGGAAGGTTTCGAACGGAATGTCATGCCCATCCTTAGCCATGGGTTGACCACATCTCGGACAGTTTTTATCGGGTAAATCTGCACCGCAACCCACACTTCCATCCTCAACCCAAATTGAATGCAAACAATCCGGATTCACGCAGCGGTAATGTGGCGGTAGAGAATTAACTTCAGTGATTCCTGTCATCGTCGCTACGAGCGAAGACCCTACTGATCCTCGAGAGCCAACCAAATACCCATCCTCATTGGATTTTTTAACGAGCAAGTGGGCAATGAGATAGAGCACCGCGAAACCATTGCCAATGATCGATTTTAATTCCTTGTCTAAGCGATTTTTAACCACTTCCGGCAGCTCCTGACCATAAAGCTCCTTCGCCCGTTGCCAAGACATACTCTCGATCTTTTCTTCTGCTCCCGGAATTGTAGGGGAATGTAAATCATCTGGGAAGGGTTTTAAAACTTCAATTTGATCTGAAATTCTCTTGGGTGCGTGGACAACGACATCGAGTGCCTCATCTTCCCCGAGATAAGAAAACTCCTTAAGCATTTCCTCTGTGGTATGGAAAAATAAGGGGGCCTGCTTATCGGCATCTTCAAACCCTTTTCCAGCCATGAGAATTCTTCGATAAAATTCATCTTCGGGATCTAGAAAATGGATATCTCCGGTCGCGACGACTGGCAAATTAAGCTCACGGCCTAGGCGCCAGACCGTGCGGTTAATCTCTCTGAGTCCTTCTTCATTCTCCACCTGGTTCGTCCGAAGCATAAATTCGTTATTCCCGATTGGCTGGATTTCGAGGTAATCATAAAACGTGGCGATTTCCTTCAATTCGTCCCAGGACTTCTTCGCCAGAATCCCCTGAATCAATTCTCCCGCTTCACAGGCGGAGCCAATAATCAGCCCTTTGCGATGTTCAATGAGTTTCGAGCGCGGAATCCGTGGACGCCGGTGGAAATACTCAAGATGAGAAATAGTAATCAACTTATAGAGGTTTTTTAAGCCCGTATAGTTTTTAACAAGCAAAATAATATGACGTGTTTTCCGTTGGTTTAAGGGCAGGGGACCTGGAGTATCGTCCAGCAAATATCCCTCTACGCCAAGAATGATCTTGACTCCATATTTTAACCCAGCATCTACGGCTTCCGGAAAAGCCTGAACGACTCCGTGATCCGTAATGGCGATTGCTTCATGCCCCCAAGCTTTAGCGCGTTCGACGAGTTCCTCTGCCGTGGACATTCCATCCAATGTGGACATCCGCGTATGCAAATGGAGCTCAATGCGTTTTTCTGGCGCTTCATCCAGCCGAATCACCCGCTTGGTACACATAATATCCTTGGGCATCAAGGTCAGTTCAGAAGAGTATTTATCATACTGCACTGAGCCACGGACTTTAATCCACTTTTCTTCGTTCAGGTCTAGGCTCTCTTCGCCTTCATTCAGAAATACCTTGGCTGAGATCGAGTCTGTCTTATCCGTTAGGCTAAACGTCAATAGCTGACGTCCAGATTTCAGCTTTCGGTATTCTATCCCAAAGGGTTCGCCCGCTACTATGATCTGTCGTTCCTCATCCTGTACCTCATGAAGTGGAACAATCTCACCATTAAATTCTTTGCCCCGAATCAGATTAGTTTCAGGGCGTTCGGGTTTATCTTTCGCTTTTTCCTTAGACTGAGTTAACATGTGTTGGAGAATTTCCTGCTCCTCAGCAACTGTTTGCGCGAAAATATCTTCGTTGGCTAGACTCGCCTTCAACTCGCAGGAAACTGAGCACTTGAGACTGAACTTCGTCGCGAAATAGCGTTCCACAGCCCCTTTTTTCGTGTTGAAATACTCAATTCCCAATGCGTTGGGAACAAAGAACTTAAGTTCTTCATCCCGTGCTTGATATGAGGAATCTTCCCCTAACCACCCTTTGAAAACGGGTAACATTTCGGCGATATCTCGAGCGACCTCCGGCCAATGCCTGTGACAAAGCTCCTCTATATTCAGGACGGAGGATTCATATTCCACAGAGCAATTTATTTCTTCAACCTCAGGTACCTGCTCTTTGAGAAAACAGGTGAAGTCGTCTAAGAATTCGCGTTGGATAAAATGAGCAGAAGAAAGATGAAGGATCCATTTCCTTTCGAGCGGAAGAACCTCCACCTGCTTTAATTCAATTGTCGTAAAATAGGAACGGAATGATTCCTGCCGATCGGGTGGAAGTTGACTCAAGAAGAGAACCTCCCCGAGTAAAACAGGTTTTGGCACGCGAATCCCTCCAACCCATAATGACTAATACTCTTACTTTAATGCCTCCGTAATAATACCACGTACACGACTCGTCAGTTCCTCAACCTTCATGAGTTCCATCTCTCCTGTTTTACGTAGTCGTAGTTCAACTTGCCCTTGAGCGAGTGTCTTGCTTCCTACTGTCACGCGCAGAGGATAGCCTACAAGATCAGCATCTTTAAATTTGACTCCTGCACGTTCGTCCCGATCATCGATCATCACTTCTACGCCCGCCTGGCGGAGTTCTTCATAAAGTTTCTCCGCCGTTTCTACAACTTGAGGATCCTTCATACTTACAGGAACGACAATAACGTGCAAGGGTGCAATTGGTATTGGCCAAATGATCCCATCTTGGTCATAGTTTTGTTCAATAGCAGCCGCCATCGTTCTGCTGACCCCGATTCCGTAGCACCCCATGACGCAAGGTTTCTCTTGCCCATTTTCATCTAAAAAGTTAGCATTGAGCGCTTTCGAATACTTGGTTCCTAATTTAAAGACTTGCCCAACCTCGATTCCACGAGCCTCCTGTAAGGCACCTCCACATTGAGGACATTTCTCTCCAGCCACAACCATGCGGAGATCGAAAACCTGATCCATCCGGAAATCTCTCTCTGGCAAGACATTGACATAATGGTGTTCTGCTTGATTCGCCCCACAGACTGCTTTTTTCATTAAGGGAACTTCTAAATCGGCGACGATTTTGAGATCTTGGGGAGCATTAATCGGTCCCACAAAACCAGGCTCGCAGCCTAAGCTCTGACGTACTGCTTCAGGAGCCGCAAGCTGCAAATTGACAAAGGGTCCAAGCATATTATTGAGCTTGATTTCATTGATTTCGCGATCACCCCGAACAAGAACCAAGAATAACTGATCATCCCCTTGGTATAACATCGATTTAACGAGTTCGTGTTGGTCTAATCCGAGAAACTCTGCAACCTGCTCGATCGTCTTCGCGTGGGGTGTCAAAACCAAACTGTAGTTGTCCGTAACCGTCTCACCCGCGATGGCTTGCGGTTGGCATTCTGCTTTTTCAACATTGGCTGCGTAGTCGCATTCTGGGCAGTAGACAACAGCAGCTTCGCCGGAATCAGCAAGAACCATGAATTCATGAGTTCCCCCGGTCCCCCCGATGGCGCCGGCATCCGCCTCAACTGGCCGGAACGTTAAGCCACACCGCGTAAAAATCCGTGTATAGGCCTCATACATTTTATTATAACTCTCAGTGAGTCCCGCTTCCTCCCGATCGAAGGAATAAAGATCCTTCATTATGAATTCCCGACCTCTCATTAAGCCAAAACGAGGACGTCGTTCGTCACGATATTTATTTTGAATTTGATAAAGAAGTAACGGTAATTGTTTATAAGAGCGGACTTCACCACGTACTAAATCGGTCACAATCTCTTCATGGGTCGGTCCCAAACAAAATTCGCGTTCGTGGCGATCTGTTAAACGAAACATCTCCGGTCCATAAACATCCCAACGGCCCGATTCCCGCCAAAGTTCAGCTGGTTGAATGATTGGGAGCAGAACCTCCTGCCCCCCCTTAGCGTCCATTTCTTCCCGAACAATTTGCTCGATTTTCTTTAGAATTCTTAAGCCTAAGGGCAAATACGTATAAACACCTGCCGCTGCTTTACGGATCAAACCGGCGCGAAGCATCAGCTTTTGGCTCACAACTTCAGCCTCAGCCGGAACCTCTCGCAACGTAGGATTCAGTACCTGGCTAACACGCATTTAGTGTTCATCCTTTCCATGCTCTTTTACGTAATTATCAATTTCCTTAAGTAGGGCTGGCAAAAGTTCATCTTCTGGTAATCGGGCAACAATTTCACCCTTGCGGAAGAGAAGTCCCATCCCTTTTCCCCCTGCAATTCCGAAGTCAGCTTCGCGGGCTTCACCCGGACCGTTGACTGCACAACCCATGACTGCAACTTTTAAAGGCCTGTCCAAAGCGGGAAGACTTGAAAGCCTCGTTTCCACTTGTTCGGCCAGTTCAGCAAGATTAACTTGAGTCCGACCACAGGTTGGGCAACTAATCAGGTCAACTCCACGTTCTCTCAGCCCTAAAGTCCTTAAAATCTCCAGGGCAACAGGGATTTCTTGCACAGGATCACCTGTTAAGGAGACGCGTATCGTATCTCCAATTCCTTCGGCAAGTAAAGTTCCAATGCCAACGGCTGATTTCACTAAACCCGAACGAACGGTTCCTGCCTCAGTGACTCCCACATGCAACGGGTAATCTACGGTCTCAGACATCAATCGGTAGGCTTTAAGCATCAGCGGAACTTCGGAAGCTTTTAAGGAGACTTTTATTTTGTCATACCCTTCTTCCTCCAGCACATGAATATGCTTTAAAGCACTTTCCACCATGCCCTCAGCGGTAACGCCCTGATACTTTTCACGAATTTCCTTTTCTAGAGAACCGGCATTTACGCCAATGCGGATGGGAATTTCTCGTTCCTTGACCGCGCAGACAACTTCTTTGACCTTCCAACGGGCTCCAATATTTCCTGGATTAAGCCGCAGTCCGTGAATACCTTGTTCAATAGCAATGAGAGCTAAGTGGTAATCAAAATGAATATCGGCAATAACCGGGAGTACGCTCTGAGCTGTAATGTCTTTGATGGCATGAGCAGCATCCTGATCGAGCACTGCGACGCGTACAATCTCACAACCTGCTCGAGCTAATGCTTCGATTTGTCGCAGCGTCGCTTTAACATTTCGTGTATCCGTATTCGTCATTGACTGAATCACCACAGGCTCCCCGCCCCCGATGCTTACATTACCAATCTTAACCACTTTCGTTTGTTTCCTTGGCACAGCTCTTGGCCTCCTACCCTTTGCCCACAAAAAGTTTAACAATATCTTGATAGGTTACAGCAATCATTAGGGCGAATAGTAAGACAAAACCGATAAAGTGAATAAAGTTTTCCCGTTCGGGTTTAACCGGTTTTCCTCTTAGTCCTTCAACGAAAAGAAACACTAAACGGCTGCCATCCAGCGCCGGAATCGGAAAAAGATTCAGGATACCGAGTTGGATACTCAACATTCCGGTTAGACTCAGTAAACTTGCCCATCCTTGCTGAGCACCTTCACCAATAACCTGGGCAATGGCTACTGGCCCCCCTAATTCAGCCGGAGCCTTACCCGTAATCATTTGGACTAACGCCACTACAATGAGCCGGGTAAATTCAACCGTTCTCTCCATTCCATATTTGACAGAGTTTAAGAGGGAGGTTTTTTCATAAATGACTTCAGGGGCAATTCCGACCATACCATAACCCGTTTTTTCGTCCTTTTCCGTTTGCAGGGTAAAGGTTTCCTGCTTTCCGGCTTGTTCAACCATTAGGGTAACCTTTTGATTCGGTTTAGAATGAATAGCATTCACCAAGGTATTCCAGTCGTGAGTAGCCACCCCATCGATGGCGAGGATTTTGGCTCCAGTTTGAATTCCAACCTGCGCAGCAGGCTTTCCCTCGACTAAGGAGCCAATCGCGTTCCCATTTGCTGCCGTTGGAATACCATAATAAGCAAAAACAAGTACAAATAGAAAAATTGCCAGTACGAAGTTCATAATTGCACCAGCTGCAATCACAGCCATTCTCTGCCAGACCTTTTTGTTCATAAAGCTTTGCGGATCATGCGAGGGAGCCAGGATCTGTTCCCCATCTTCATTGACCTCTGGGTCCATTCCATATAAGCGGACGAATCCACCTAAAGGAATAGCTCGAAGATTATACTCGGTTTCCTTCCCCCTAAAGCCAACAATTTTCGGTCCAAAACCAAAAGCAAATTCTAATACTTTGATTCCATTCAGGCGAGCTATAATATAGTGCCCAAATTCATGAATCATCACAAGTAAACCGAAGACAAAAACAATGGCTAAGGCATTAATGATCACATAATCCCCTCCTCATCGCTCACCTTGCTAACCACAAGAACTCAATTTACCTATCCTTAATTCGTTCTTGCGCACGTTGGCGAGCCCAATCATCCGCCTCTAGTATACTTTCCAGATCTGTGGCGTCCAACACCTCATGTTCCTCACAGATTTTCTCCACGATTTCAACGATCTGTAAGTACTCGATCTTTCCTTCGAGAAAAGCGTAAACAGCAACCTCATTCGCTGCATTCATCGCCGCAGGAAGAGTCCCCCCCCGCCGGCCTGCTTCATAGGCTAGGGCCAAGGCTGGGATTTCTTTGAGATTAGGTTCCTGGAAGGTCAACGTTTTCCCTCTTAGGTCCAGTCTTTCAAACGAACTCGGCCAGCGTGTCGGATAACTTAAGGCATATTGGATCGGAAGACGCATATCTGGACGGCCAAGTTGAGCTAAGATACTTCCATCTTGATATTGAACCATCGAGTGAACGATACTCTGGGGATGAATCAACACTTCGATTTTATCATAACTCAAGCCAAAAAGGTGATGCGCTTCAATAACTTCCAATCCTTTATTCATCATCGTTGCTGAATCAATCGTGATCTTGGCTCCCATGCTCCAATTAGGATGTTTTAAAGCCATCTCCGGGGTTATTTCTCTTAATTTCTCACGAGGCCACCCTAAAAAGGGTCCTCCTGAAGCCGTGATCAGGATCTTCTCAAGAAGCCCGTTTGGTTCCTCTAAACACTGAAAAATTGCCGAATGTTCACTATCAACGGGGATAATCGAACGCCCCAGGCGTCGTGCCTCCTCCATTACCAGTTCTCCCCCTGCGACCAGCGTCTCTTTGTTGGCTAAAGCAATATTCTTGCCCGCCCTCAAGGCAGCCAATGTTGGTTCTAGCCCAATTCGGCCACTAATTGCCGTGACCACTGTATCCGGTTTCTCGGCCGTTACCGTACGAATAATCCCGTCCATTCCTTGTTCAACAACGACAGGCAAATCACGCAAGCGCTCTTTTAATTCAAGGGCTGCTTTCTCCTCCATCATGGCTACAAGGTGAGGCTTAAATTCACGAACCTGACGTTCCATTTCTTCCACATGAGTACCTGCTACCAGAGCATAGATCTGCAGTTGATCCGGATTTTCCCGAACGACGTCCAAGGTCTGTGTCCCGATTGATCCCGTTGAACCAAGGACACTTAAAATCTTCACACCAATCACACTTCCGTCCTAGTTTTTAGGGTCTGTAAAAACCCCGGCTTTTCTCAATGCTTCATAAGCGATAACCGAGCCGGGACCGAGTACTAAGCCCACTGTTCCAAAAAGATTTAAACCCACATACATCGAAATCAGGGTGGGTAAGGGATGAAGCCCGATGCTTTTCGACATAATCTTAGGTTCGATAATCTGCCGAATAGTCAACGCCACAGCCCAGACTGCAAGAAGTTGAAGGGCCTTAGGTACTGCTCCCATGAAGAGGAGCACGATAGCCCAAGGAACATAGATCATACCTGTTCCGACAATCGGTAGAAGATCGAGAAACGCAGAGATAAAACCAATGGTAAACGCATAACGATTACCCATTAGCAACAACCCCAGGGTTAATGTTACACCCGTAATAGAAATCAAGATCGTCTCCGCTCGAACAAAACCGATAATAGCTAATCCGAGATCCTGCCCTACCGATTGAGCACTCGTATGCCATCTTCGGGGAATGAGTCCCTGAACAAAGCGTTTAACGCCAAGAAAGCTCGAACTCATCATGTATGTAGCCACAATAGCGATAACCAAAACTATAAAAAAACCAGGTACTGCCGCCAAAAAATTAAGAAGTGCTAAACTTGCAGATGTAGCCCAATTTTGTAAGGAGTTTAAGAGTCCTGCAGCAGAAGAGTTCAACGTTGCTTGGATTTGAGGATTGATGACCACAAATTTTTCAATTCGATCGATAAGTTGATTAAGTACGCTCATAAAGTAACTGTAGTCAGGTATGGATAGCGACAGGTCTAATAATTCATTATAGAGCCTGACGGTAATTAACGTAACAAAGAGCCCAATACCCACGATCACGAGAATAAGGGTAACCAAGGAAGCAACCGGACGTTTCAGTTTCATAACCTGCATCAACTGGATAACTAAAGGTTCCATTAAAAGGGCAATCAAAAAAGCAAGGATAAAGGGTAAGAAGGCATAAAACAATGTATTCATGACTCGCCCAAAGACCGGCAAAAATTCTTGCACGAAATAGGTGAATAGTTTGAGGCCAACGAGTATACTCGTCACAACAGCTAAACGGTTTAGGTTAAGCCTTAACTGACTTCTCTGAGAATTATTCAAGTTCGAATCACCCCACTGTCGAAATCAGAACTAAATAATAAACAATCGGGAATGCGAAGAGCATACTGTCAAAGCGATCTAAGAAACCACCATGACCCGGGATTAAGTGTCCTGAGTCTTTAACGCCTGCACTCCGTTTTATAGCGGATTCAAAAAGATCTCCGATTTGAGCACTGATTCCTACTATCAAGCTCAGTCCCAAGAAGAAACTCCAAGGCATCCCCCCCATGAGTCGTGAGGCGATTAAACCCGCTAAGATTGCTCCACAAAGCCCACCCAGTGAACCTTCAATTGTCTTATTTGGGCTTACTTGAGGTGCTAGAGGATGTCTTCCGATAGCTCTCCCAATAAGGTATGCAAAGGTATCGGTAGCCCATACCAAAGTGAACGCTAAAAACGCCCATGCCAGTCCTTGTTCCAAAGAACGAAGTAAAAACAAATGTGAACTGAGAACCACTGTATAAATAACGCTGAGAAAATTATATCCAACCTCAGAAAGCCGAATGCGAGGATATTGGATTCCCATCCGTCCTAGCGCAAATAGCAACCAGAAAATTGAAAAAGGAAACATCCACTCTCGCAAGCCGAGAACCACGAGTATTAGCCAAAGGATAGCAGCTAGAAATGTCGTCTTTTTCCATACCTTTATTCCTAACTTACGCGCAATTTCCTGAAATTCATGGAGCGTTAATAGTCCAATTACTGCAGCCAAAAACGCCGTATAAGGCCCGCCAAGATAAGTTAAGCCGAGCAGGAGAGGTGCTCCGATCAACGCGCTTATGGTTCTAATTAACATAGATAACTCCCTTATTCCTTATTGATGCCACCGAAACGGCGTTCCCGTTGTTGATACGTTTTAATGGCTGCAAGTAATGTTTGAGGATTAAAATCAGGCCAGAGCTGTTCGGTCACTACAATTTCTGTATACGCTAGTTGCCAGAGCATAAAATTACTAAGGCGCATTTCTCCGGAGGTTCGAATCAAAAGGTCTGGATCCGGTAAATCTGCTGTATATAATGAGGAACTGATTCGTTGTTCATCGATTTCCTCAGGTGTTAACTTTCCTTGCAGGATTTCTTCACCCAGTTTGCGTAGAGCCCTTGTTATCTCTGCGCGTCCCCCATAGTTCAAAGCCAAATTAAGGATCAAACCTGAATTACTCTCAGTTTGCTTGGTTGCTTTCACTAATTCCTTCTGGGCTTCAATCGGCAGAAGTGAGATATCCCCCAAAGTTTTAATTTTGACCTTATTTTCATGGAGTTCTCTGAGTTCTCGACGTAGATATTCCGTCAATAAACTCATCAAGATTCCGACTTCTTCCTTAGGCCTTCTCCAATTTTCAGTTGAAAAGGCGTAAACCGTTAAAACTTCGACTCCCAAGTTTGAACATGTCTTGACCACATCGCGAAGGGCTTCGACTCCTGCACTATGCCCCATTTTACGAGGCAATCCTCTTTTCTTCGCCCACCGGCCATTCCCATCCATGATGATTGCGATATGGCGTGGTAGATGTTGAAGATCTATCTTCTCAGAAGAAAACACTTCTTTATCCTTATTCCTAAAGTTGAGCCACATCTTCTCACCTCCATTTGACGGCTACGGGTGGTCAAAGACCCCCTGAAAATGAGGGGGTCATCCGTTAAACTTCCATAATCTCTTGTTCCTTTGTGTCCATAACATGGTCAATTTCTTTAATGAACTTATCGGTCATCTTTTGAACATCCTCTTGCGATCGTTTAACCTCGTCCTCGGAGGCAGTATGATCTTTTTCAAGTTTCTTAATTTGATCATTGGCATCCCGCCGGATGTTTCGAATTGCTATTCGTGCCTCTTCCGCTTTTTTCTTAACCGTCTTAACAAGCTCACTTCTCCGTTCAGAGGTTAACTGCGGAATAATCAGGCGGATTACGCTGCCATCGCTGGAAGGATTTAGTCCTAAATCCGACTTCAGAATCCCCTTCTCAATCGCCGGCAAAGCGGTTTTATCCCAAGGTTGAAGAACAAGTATCCGCGGTTCAGGTACCGAAATATTTGCTAGCTGCTTAATAGGAGTCGGGGTTCCGTAATATTCGACCATGACCCGATCAAGCATACCTGGATTAGCCCGACCTGCATGAATGATCGTATACTCTTTACGTAAGGACTCTACCCCTTTACGCATACGCTCTTCCGCATCCTTAAAGACATCACTAATCATTAATTTCCCTCCCTACATAAGTGCCAATAGGCTCACCCATGATCGCTTTGTAAATATTACCGTTTTTGTTCAAATCAAAAACAATAAGAGGAATATTGTTATCCATACATAAAGATGTTGCCGTTGAATCCATAACCTTTAAGCCCCGACTTAAAACCTCTAAATAACTCAGTTTATCAAATTTGACTGCAGCAGGATTTTTCAACGGATCAGAATCATACACGCCATCTACCCGTTTCGCCATGAGAATGGCCTCTGCCTCAATTTCTGCCGCTCTCAGCGCTGCGGTGGTATCGGTCGAAAAGTATGGATTACCTGTACCTGCAGCAAAGATCACGACCCGCCCCTTCTCCATATGGCGAATAGCCCTCCGACGGATATAAGGTTCTGCCACTTGTCTCATTTCGATTGCCGATAAAACACGGGTTGCCATTCCTGCATTTTCCAGAGCATCTTGTAGTGCGAGCGCATTTATTACTGTCGCTAGCATTCCCATATAATCGGCGGTAGCCCGATCCATACCTTGGGAACTGCCGGCGATTCCTCGCCATATGTTACCCCCTCCAACCACCAGGGCAACTTCTACTCCTAGTTTTCGAATTTCTGCGACTTGTTTTGCGACCGTTACCAACATTTCTTGCGCAATCCCAAAGCCTTGACTTCCTGCCAAAGCTTCGCCGCTCAATTTTAGAACGACTCTGTGGTATCGTGGTGTATCCATGGTTGAACCTCCTTTACATATTACTACATTACCGAGCCAATTTCCTTTGCGGATTCCTGTAATTCGAAAAAGAGAACACCTAAGTGTTCTCTATATGCTTTCCTTAGCGGTTCATTTCCTTCATAACTTCAGCTGCAAAATCCTCTTGTTTTTTTTCAATTCCTTCGCCCAGCTCGTAGCGAGTAAAGCGGCGGATGACAACCCGTTCGCCAATCTTTGAAGTTTTTTCCAAAACGAGATCGTGGATTGTTTTTTCCGGGTCCTTAACAAATTCTTGCTCCATTAAGCAGACTTCTTTATAGAATTTTGCGATTCGACCTTCAACCATTTTTTCAACAATTTTCTCAGGTTTTCCTTCATTAAGGGCCTGAGCTTTAAGAACATCTTTCTCATGCTGTAACACTTCTTCAGGGACCTCTTCTTTGACCAAATATGCAGGTCGAGCAGCAGCGATATGCAAGGCAATGTCTCGAACAAAAAGTTTGAAATCGTCAGTTTGCGCCACAAAGTCGGTTTCACAATTTACTTCAAGGAGAACGCCAATCCGACCGCCGCCATGAATATATGAATACACGATTCCTTCGGCAGCAATCCGACCTTCTTTTTTGGCAGCAGCAGCTAAGCCTTTTTCACGAAGCAAATCGATCGCTTTTTCAATATCCCCGCTGACTTCAGTCAAAGCCTTTTTACAATCCATCATTCCTGCGCCAGTACGTTCACGAAGCTCTTTAACCAGAGCTGCAGTAATTTCAGCCATTTCAAAACCCTCCAACTTTATGTATATCTAAAATCCGACTATAAATTCCGTTTTGTTTAAGAAAAAGTTTTAAAGAAAAAGGGCAGGATGAGCATCAGGGAAGCATAGCCAACCCTTCTTCACCCTGCCCCTCTTTCTATTCCCTATCTTTAATCTCCGAGGGATAATTATTCAGCGCTAGCTTCCTCAGCCACATTCTGTGCTTCAGTAGCCTCTTCTTCATCAAGGCTACCTTGCTGACCTTCAATAATAGCATCAGCCATTTTTCCAGTTAAGAGTTTAACCGCACGAATGGCATCATCATTAGCTGGAATTACAACATCGATCTCATCCGGATCGCAGTTAGTATCGACGATACCAACGATCGGAATATTTAACCGACGTGCTTCTGCAACGGCGATGCGCTCTTTACGTGGATCAACGATAAACAAAGCATCAGGGAGCTTCTTCATTGTCTTAATCCCACCTAAGAAGCGTTCTAACTTCTCCATCTGATGACGTAGATTAGCAACTTCCTTTTTGGGAAGAATTTCAAAGACTCCTTCAGCTTCCATCCGCTCTAATTCCTTAAGGCGAGTTACGCGCTTTTGGATGGTTTGGAAGTTTGTCAGCATTCCACCGAGCCAACGTTCGTTCACAAAATACATTCCGCAACGTTCAGCTTCTTCTTTCACTGACTCTTGCGCCTGCTTTTTGGTACCGACAAATAACATCGTACCTCCGTCTGCAGCAAGATTACGCACGAAATTGTAGGCTTCGTCAACCTTTTTTACGGTTTTTTGCAGGTCAATGATATAGATACCATTACGCTCCGTAAAAATGTAACGAGCCATCTTAGGATTCCAACGACGTGTTTGATGACCGAAGTGAACACCGGCTTCCAGTAATTGTTTCATAGAAATAACAGCCATTGTGTTGCACCACCTCTCTTTGTTTTTTCCCTCCGCAGGTTCATCTTACGATTCACCCTAAAATCAGGGAACTTGAATCGATAATCCCACTGCGTGTGTAATTCACCTATAGTAGGATACCATACCCGGTTTTTCTTTGCAACAAAATCAGCTCATATTTGAAGGAATTATACACGATTCTTTAACAAATATTCGAACGAATCGAATGACTCTTAACAAATTGCTCAAAATCACTCATCAGTTCTGGAAAGGGAAAATACAGCTCAGAGATATAATATACTTGATTACGGGCGGTTTTAATTTGAACAATTTCTTCACCCTTAGACGAGGTACAAAGCACAACTCGCCGGATATCTTCCGGACCGAGCTCTCGAGCCCCTGATAACGAATAGAAGCAAATGCTATCGTCTTCAATTCTCAGATATTTACTTCTGCCATAGATCCACAAGCAAAAAATTGCGAGCGTGGTCACGACATACAGCCCAGTCAAAATATATTGCTCAAGCGCCGATATTTTCAAGGCTAGCACTAAAAACAAGGTTATGACCGGATACCCAATTAAAAACAGCGTTCCTGGGAGAATCAAGGGTCTAAGTTGATATCGATATTCATGCTCTTCTTCTTGCATAAACATCCCATCCTTTTTCCCTAATTTTCTTTTCGTATTGATTATTTTTATTTGTTATGACGCATCTTATCCAGTTCTTCTAACAGATAGTCATTAAGAACCCGAATATAGGTTCCTTTCATTCCCAGAGATTTGGATTCAATCACGCCAGCGGATTCAAATTTGCGAAGAGCATTAACTATTACCGAACGAGTGATCCCCACCCTGTCAGCAATTTTGCTGGCTACGAGTAAACCCTCGCCGCCGCCTAATTCAGCGAAGATATGATCAACCGCTTCGAGCTCGGAATAAGAAAGTGTTCCTACCGCGATCTGAACAGCCGCTTTTTTACGGGCTTCTTCTTCAGCGCGCTCCGCTTTAACCCGTAAAATTTCCATACCAACCACTGTGCCACCGTATTCAGCCAAAACGAGGTCTTCGTCTGTGAACTCTTCATCGAATTTAGCCAAGACGAGAGTACCCACTCTTTCGCCGCCTCCAAGGACTGGAACGATCGTTGAAATTTTATTGTTGAAGCGGCAACGTTCACTACTATTGAAAACGCAACCATTAGCGACTTGGGTTGTGTTTGACGTCGTTTCCGAAATCTTCATTAAACCCTCATTATAGCTTTCAGGAAAACGTTCTGAATGCACAACGATTTCTTCCATCGCGTTACAGGTAAAATCAGGCATGAAGCTGTAGCCCATAATTTTCCCTCGACGACCTACGATGTAGCAATTGGCATCAATAGCTTCACTTAGGACTTTTGCCATCTCTTCGAAATCTACAGGATTGCCTGCTGCACGTTGAATAATTTTGTTAATTGTACGTGCTTTTTCCAATAAAGTTTTCATGTTGTGTTTCCCCCTTTAATAAATACCATTACGCTATAAAATATAGCGTGAAAGATCTTGGTTACGAACAACATCTCCCAAACGATGCTGCACATATTCACGGTTGATCGTTACGGTGTAGTCATCTGGAAGCTCTGAAGCCTCAAACGAAAGTTCTTCTAGAACCTTTTCAACAATTGTATGGAGTCTCCGGGCCCCAATATTCTCGGTATTAGAATTAACATCAAACGCGACTTGTGCCAGCTCTTCAATAGCATTCTCGGTAAATTCCACCATTATCCCTTCAGTTTCCAGCAAAGCACTATACTGCTTAATGAGCGAAGATTGGGGTTCAGTGAGAATTCGTTTAAAATCTTCAATGCTTAAGGATTCAAGTTCAACCCGGATCGGGAAACGTCCTTGCAATTCTGGGATAAGATCTGAAGGCTTGGTCACATTGAACGCACCTGCGGCGATGAATAAGATATGTTCCGTCTTAACCGAACCATATTTCGTAACAACGGTCGATCCTTCAACAATAGGAAGAATATCGCGTTGAACACCGCCTCTCGATACGTCCGGGCCTGAGGAACCCTCGCGCCCAGCAATTTTATCAATCTCATCTAGGAAGACGATACCTTCCTGTTCAGTACGGCGAATCGCTTCCTGAACCGCTTCATCATGATCAATCATATTCTGAGCTTCTTCCAAAATCAGTATGCGGCGTGCTTCTTTCACCGTAACCTTGCGTTTCTTACGTTTTTTCGGAAGCATTCCTGACATCATATCCTGAAGATTCGAGTTGAGTTCCATCCCCGTATTGCCAATAAGATCAGGAAGCAGAGGCTGACTATCCTCGACTTCAACTTCTATCACCTTATCTTCAAGTTCTCCGCGTCGAAGTTTTTCGGCCACCAGCAAACGGTTCTGCTCGATTTCCGGTGTGACATTTTCGGGTTCTTTCTCCTCATTTTGATTGAAAAGAAATTGCAAGGGATTTGAACCATGGGATTCCGTGCGTTTTCCTGGAACGAGTAACGAGACGAGTCGTTTTTCGGCAGCTACTGCAGCTTTACTTTCCACTTCTACCATACGTTCCGCTTTAACCATGCGTAAGGAAATCTCCACAAGATCACGGATCATCGATTCGACATCCCGTCCGACATAACCCACTTCAGTAAACTTCGTGGCTTCTACCTTAATGAACGGAGCACGCACCAGCTTCGCCAATCTTCTGGCGATTTCTGTCTTTCCGACTCCAGTTGGGCCAATCATGAGAATATTTTTGGGGAGAATTTCCTCCTGTAACCCTTCAGGAAGAAGAGCTCGACGATAGCGATTGCGTAAAGCAATCGCAACCGCTTTTTTGGCTTGTTTTTGACCGACGATATTCCGATCCAATTCACGGACGATTTCTCGTGGTGTGAGTTGTTCCATGCGCTCACCCCTTATAATTCTTCGACAATAATTTGATCATTTGTATAAACACAGATCGCTGAGGCTACTACCATAGCTTCTTTGACCAGCTCAGCGGGTTTCAAGCTGGAATGTTTGATTAAAGCTCTTGCCGCAGCCAAGGCATAATTTCCGCCTGAACCGATCGCCGCAACCCCATCATCTGGTTCAATCACTTCGCCTGAGCCAGATAACAGAAGCAGACTTTCCTTATCCGCTACGAGAAGCAAGGCTTCCAGATTACGAAGCATTTTATCCGTTCGCCATTCTTTAGCTAATTCTACAGCAGCTCGTTGAAGATTACCATTATGCTCCTCAAGCTTCTGTTCAAATTTATCGAAGAGAGTGAAGGCATCTCCTACCGAACCTGCGAACCCGGCCAAAACTTGGCCATGAAACAGCCGGCGTACCTTCCTTGCCTTGTGTTTCATAATTGTATTTTCGCCGAAGGTGACTTGTCCGTCTCCAGCCATAGCCACTTTATTTCCTTGTTTAACCGCTATTATAGTCGTTGCATGAAACATTGGAAATCCTCCTTCTAATGGGAGTTTACTGGTTTCTTAATGAGGAGTCAAGTAGAGTTGTATTAAATTGTTGTCTTTTTGTGAATATTTATAGTTTATGATGTAATTGTTTGCTCTCACCGCACCGTAGCTACTCGTTCAATTCCTTCGGAGTAGGGCCAAAACCCTTCTGCCTTCTGCCTGTTCGCCGCTCCTGTGCATCCTTGCACCCGCGGCATCAGTCTTCCATGGCCAAGCCATCTGTCCCTACTTTCCCTACGGAATCTTCACTCGCTTCACGCTATACCCGCGAATGTTCGCGGTCACTTACATCAAAAGCTTAAGAATTAAGAAATACGCTCAAGTATTAGCTTGATTTTGCGCGAGGATGGGTTTCATCATAGACCTGACGCAGGTGTTCCCGGGTTAAATGCGTGTAAATTTGAGTTGAAGAGAGACTGGCATGTCCTAATAGTTCTTGGACACTTCTTAGGTCTGCGCCACCATCCAGGAGATGCGTAGCGAAGGAATGACGCAGCATGTGCGGGTGAATATGCTGGGGCAATCCTGCCTCCGCAGTCAGCTTATCAAGAATTCTACGGATCGAACGAACGGAAAGCCGAGAACCTTGATAGTTTAACAACAATGCTTTTTGTGAATTCTCCCGCATGCTTAAGTAGGCTTGTATTGCCTCGAGGGCATATTTTGTCATGGGGACGAGCCGTTCCTTTTGGCCTTTCCCCCGAACCCGAAGAAGCATTTGATCCTGATCAACATCTTCCTGATTTAATCCCGCTAACTCACTCACCCGTAATCCTGAACCGTAGAGAAGTTCTAAAATGACTTGATCCCGGGTTCCTAAAACAGTAGTACAGTCTGGCGTTTGGAGGAGCTTTTCCATCTGTTCCAAGTAGAGAAACTCTGGAAGCTTTCTTCCTAACTTAGGACTTGATATCCGTTGAACTGGATTATGGTCGAGATATCCATCCTTGCACAGGAATTTAAAAAAGGAGCGAAGAGTTGCTAATTTTCGCGCCATACTTTTACGCTCTAATCCTTGATCCGTGAGATCACCTAAAAAGCTTCGGACCCACTCCACAGAAATCTCTTCTAAGGAAATTTCGCCAAGGTCAATTCTCTTTTCCTTACTCAAGAAATTTAAGAATTGGACAATATCGTTATGATAAGCGATCACTGTATTTTCTGAACGATTTTGGGTCTTTAGTTGTCCATCAAAGAGTGCAAGCGCGTCGTCTACTAACATAACCCAACCTCCAAGTCCACAGACAGAAGAGCATTAACTCTATAATAACATATTTTGTTGAAGAAATTCTTCCAATCTTACCAGAGCTCTTTCTGAAATCCGGTGATTTTTTTCCCGTTTTGCCTTAATCCGCTCCCCTAACGGTGGGAGCAACCCAAAGTTGATATTCATCGGTTGAAAATCAGTACTGGGTGAACCCTCAAGGTGGAGCGCTAAAGCCCCAAATGCCGTTTCAGCCGGAAAGATCAACGATGACTGGTTCCTTAAAACGCGAGCTGCATTGATTCCCGCAATTAGACCACTAGCAGCAGATTCGATATATCCTTCGACCCCTGTCATTTGCCCTGCAAAGAAAAGTCCTGGACGTTTCTTTAAACTGAAATCAGCCTTTAAAACTTGAGGAGCATTTAAGAAGGTGTTACGGTGCATCACGCCATAGCGAACAAATTCCGCTTTTTCCAGACCTGGAATCAGGCGAAACACACGCTGTTGTTCTCCCCACTTGAGGTGAGTTTGGAAACCCACCAGATTAAAAAGTGTGCCCTCACGGTTTTCTTTTCGAAGCTGGACAACTGCATACGACTTACTCCCCGTTCGAGGATCGACTAAACCCACAGGTTTTAAGGGGCCAAAGGTAAGAGTCTGTTCGCCGCGGCTGGCCATCACTTCAAGAGGCATACAGCCCTCGAAAACCTTTCCTTTTTCAAATCCTTTAACCTCGGCAGTCTGCGCCTGTAGTAGTTCCGCATAAAAGCGTTTATACTCTTCCTCGGTCATCGGACAATTCAAATAGTCGGGGTCTCCTTTATCATAACGTGAAGCCCAAAAAGCCTTCGTTAAATCAATCGATTCGAGGGTAACAATAGGTGATGCAGCATCGTAAAAGGAGAGTGATTCTTCGCCGGTCAGCTTCTGAATTTCCTGGGCTAGGTCATCCGCGGTCAAAGGACCGGTTGCAATTACTACGATTCCCTGCTCCGGAATTTTTTTTAGCTCTTCTCGATGCACCTGGATGTAATTGTGTTGCTCTAACCGTTCTGTGATTTCAGTAGCAAAGAGTTCCCGATCAACCGCTAACGCTCCTCCCGCCGGAACAGCATGATGGTCAGCAGCATTCACGATGAGGGAATCTAAGTGACGCATTTCTTCCTTCAATAAACCGGCAGCATTGTCTAACCCTGCACCTTTCAAGGAATTGCTGCACACCAGCTCCGCGAAGTTTCCGGTATGATGAGCTGGGGTCATTCTTTCTGGCCGCATCTCATAGAGTGCAACCGAAATTCCCCTTTGCGCTAATTGCCAAGCTGCTTCTGCTCCCGCTAGACCTGCCCCGATTACGGTTACCTCTGCCATAACTATTCTCCTCTATTCTTGCTCCTCAACCGGCTTATCGAAGCGACATTCGGGATTTGTACAAACATAATGCTTACCCTGTTTTGAACCTTTAATAACCATTAGCCCTCCACATTGCGGACAAGGCTCCGGTGCAGGGAGTTCCCAAGACACAAAATCACACTCCGGATAGGTGCTACATCCATAAAATCTCCGACCTTTTTTGCTGCGTCGTACAACTAAGGGATTACCGCATTTTGGGCATTTAGCTTCGATCTGTTCAAGTAAAGGCTTGGTGTTCCTACACTCCGGAAATCCTGGACAGGCGAGAAACTTACCATAGCGTCCCATTTTAATGACCATATTACGACCGCAATTCTCACAGATCTCCTCGGATACCTTATCCTCAATCTGAACTTTGCCGATCTTTTCCTCAGCTTCTTCCAAACTCTTCGCAAAAGGAGTGTAGAAATCATGAATTACCGTCCGCCAAGGTACGGTCCCTTCTTCGATTTCATCAAGCTTCTCTTCAAAATTCGCGGTAAACTCGAGATTAACGATGTCCGAGAAATTCTCTTTGAGTAAGGAAATCACGATTTCACCTAATTCTGTCGGTAAAAGTTGTCTCCCTTCTTTGGCTACATACCCTCGAGTTTGAATCGTTTCGATCGTCGGGGCATACGTACTTGGCCTGCCAATCCCTTCCTCTTCCATTTTGCGAACCAAAGAGGCCTCAGAATAACGAGCCGGGGGTTCGGTAAAATGCTGTTTCTCTTGAAGATTCAGTTTTTGTAGAGTTTCTCCTTGCACTACCTGGGCTACCAAAGAACCTTCCTCAGGCTCCTTGTTACCTTCATCCTGACTTTCTTCGTAAACCGCTAAAAAACCTGGAAAACGAACGGTTGAAGCATTCGCCCGGAAAAGATACGCTCCTGCGCTAACATCAACAGTTAAGGTATCCAGCAAAGCAGCACTCATCTGGCTGGCCAGAAAACGTCCCCAGATTAATCGGTATAAACGAAGTTGATCTCGGCTTAAAAATTTCTTCAGAGCATCCGGAGTTCGTAAAACAGACGTCGGGCGAATCGCTTCATGAGCTTCTTGGGTCCTCCCCTTACTCGTATACTCCCTGGTCTGCGGAGGATAGTACTCAGTGCCGTATTGTTGAAGAATCCAGTCCTTGGCTTCAGCTTGGGCGATTTCCGAGATTTTTACAGAATCTGTACGCATATAGGTAATGAGGCCGACTGAGCCTTCTTTACCTATATCCAACCCCTCATAGAGCTGTTGAGCAAGCATCATTGTTCGTTTAGGCGACATATTCAGTTTTCGATACGCTTCCTGTTGTAAAGTACTTGTCGTAAATGGTGGAGCAGGTTGCTTCTTTTTTTCCTTTTTGCGGACGTCTTGAACGGAGTAAGTTGCCTTATCCATCTCGAGGAGGATCTGTTTCATTTCCTCTTCACTGGCAATAACAATCTTCCGGTCTGACTTTTTAACCAGTTTAGCACTGAACGTTCCCCCAACCGCCTGCAGTTGGGCGGTAAGACTCCAATATTCTTCAGGCATAAAGTTCCTGATCTCTTCTTCCCGCTCACAGATAAGTCGAACTGCAACCGATTGAACCCGCCCAGCACTAAGCCCCTTTTTCACTTTTCGCCAAAGGAGCGGACTTAACTGATACCCCACTAACCGATCAAGAACACGACGCGCCTGTTGCGCATCTACCCGATGGATATCAATTTGACGAGGTTGCTTAACTGCTGCAATAATGGCCGGTTTCGTAATTTCGTGAAACTCGATCCGGCAATTGCTATTAATATCAACTCCTAATAAATGCCCCAGATGCCAAGCGATCGCTTCTCCTTCCCGATCCGGGTCGGAAGCCAGCAAGATCTTGTCAGCTGCTTTAGCTGCAGTCCGGAGTTCCTTGATCAAATCACCGCGACCACGGATTGCAATATATTTAGGTTCAAAATCATTTTCAATATCGACTCCCAATTGGCTTTTGGGCAAATCCCGCAAATGTCCCATTGATGCTTTAACTGTATATTGCTTGCTTAAAAATTTGCTGATTGATTTTGCCTTGGCCGGAGACTCGACAATTACGAGTGTCTTTGCCATAATTCACCTCAAGAATCCTCTCTATCTTCATTATGTACAATCTAAAAAGAGTTAAACCCTTTTAAGCTTAAAACTAGCCTTATAGTAACTTCTTTTCTTTAGTATGTCTAGCACTTATGAGCTAATACATAACGTTGACCCGGAAGTTGCTCAATTTCTCCGGCCAGTTGTAATTCGAGTAAAAGAAGTGCAACCTGTGAGGAGGTTAGTGAAGATTGCCAAACGATCTGGTCGATATGCAGGGGGAGGTCGCTAAGAAAGGACAAGATTTCCAACTGTTCAGGCAGGTTTTTAGTTCGCTTGGAGTCCAGATTATTCACACGCTTCGAATTATCTTTGCCTATCATCTCCGTATTTAAATCACGAGGAGCAAACGAAAGTTCGGATAAAATATCTTCAACGTCCTCTACCAGTTTTGCTCCCTGACGTAGCAACTGGTGACATCCTTTACTTTGTCCACTAAAGATCGGCCCAGGTATCGCAAAAACTTCCCGCCCTTGTTCGAGGGCACAATCAACCGTAATTAACGCCCCACTTCGTAGTGCCGCTTCAACAACGACAACACCCTGGGCAACGCCACTAATCAATCGATTCCGCATCGGAAAAAACTGCGGTTCAGGAGGAACGCCTGGGGGAAATTCACTCAGAAGGGCTCCTTCAAGAAGGATCTGCTCCGCCAATCTCCTATTCTCCGGTGGATAAAGATAATCCAAGCCGCTCCCCAAAATTGCCCAGGTTTTACCCTTACCCGCTAAAGCTCCTTTATGGGCGGCCGTATCAATTCCCCGAGCTAAACCACTGACAACAACAAGCCCTTGCTTAGCCAACTCTTTCCCCAGAAATTCCGCGGCAGCCCGTCCATAGGGTGTTGCTTTACGTGAACCCACAATGGCTATTCCTTCCTCACCCGGCTCAAGCTTGCCTTTGTAATAGAGTAAAGGGGGTGCATCTGCCAATTCACGCAGCAAGGCCGGGTAATGTTTTTCTTCCGGAATAACCGTCTTAATCTCTTTTTGTGCTAAATCGTTCTCAATTTGCCTGGGATCGAGTTGAGACCGCTGCTGAATCAGAAGATTGACCCAGGATTCGGTTCCTAACTTTCTTAGCCCGTTTTCCGTGGCCTGCCAGGCTTTGAGCGCACTTCCGAAGTAGGCGATCAACTGGCGTAACCGTCCACTACCTACCCCTGGAATAGAATGGAACGCTATCCGGATAAGCTTTTCCTCAAGGATATCGCTCTCAGCTCGTGTTTTATTCGAAACCATTGTCATATCTTTCCCTCCCCGAGCTCAAAATTCGGTATTCTGGGAAGGTTCTCCTGCTACAAAGTATGTCGAAATTCCCTTGTTTAGGTGAAATAGTGTAGAATAATATTAAAATCCGTCTTTTCCTTCATAATTTGGCTCAGATCTCCGACCATTGCTAAACGTTTCTTTAAATTTCTCACGTTGAACTGTGAGGGGTCAACCCCTGCCACGACCTCCTCCCAAAGAAGCGGTGTCGAAACCTGTCCTTGGACTGTGGGGCGAATACTATAGATTCCTGCCATTGTTTTTCCCCGACCATTTTGCAAATAATCAAGATAGATTTTTCCCTCCCGTTTTCGAATACTCCGTTCAAGTGTACAGGCTTCTGGGCGCTGTCCTAACAAAAATCGGCACACTCCTTCTACGCCGCGTTGGACCTCAGCATAAGAGAACTGAGGAATCAACGGCACTAAAATGTGGATCCCTTTCGAGCCCGAAGTTTTAACCAGAAATTTGATTCTGAGTTCGCGGAGAATTTCTCCTAGCCAGCGTCCAACCTGATATGCTTCCTGGATCCCTGAGGGGGGATCTGGATCGAGATCAAAAACAGCCCATCTCGGTCGCTCTGGATGATCGATCGTCGAAGCCCAAGCGTGAATTTCGATACACCCTAGATTGATCAAGTAAATTAGCGTCGACAATTGATCACAGACAACATAAGTTAAACCAGATTGAGAATGAGTGTCATTATAGCGGGTCACCCATTCGGGTGCTTGAGGCGGGCACTCTTTTTGATAAAAAGAATCGCCATGAATACCTTCCGGAAAACGTACCATGACGAAAGGGCTACGGGCAATGTGGGGCAAGATATACGGAGCCATGTCTGTATAATATTGCAGGACTTCCCCTTTCGTAAGTCCGATTTCCGGAAAATATACTTTGTTTAAGTGACTGACGGACAAAATATGCCCGTTTACATTCACGGGAAGAGTTTCTTGGTTTAGTTCGGGCATATAGGCCTCCATTACCTAACTTAATCTACTTTATTTTCATTTCGGGCTAGACCCCAATTCCGGTACTAAGCACCATCGGAGGTGAAAAAGTCTGGGTTGTGTAGCTTGTGGGTCAATATTCATGCAATCCTTCGAAGCAAGTTACGATTACAGTAAGTGAGGACTCAACGCAAGCAGGCCCCAAGCTTGGGCAAAACTGCTCCTAATATAGCGGGACGAGTCACAGGGCCGAAAGCCTCCGGTGACAAAATTCTCCGGTGGAGAGTTTTGGCCAAGCCGCATGCCTCAGAAAATTGCTTACCGGCGCAGGATCGGGTTTCGCCCCAAGCCGCCTGCTCAAGAAGGCATTCCAACGGCGAAGGGTCGCCGACCGTGAGCCAAACAAGTGCGATACTCTCCACTGGAGACTATCGAGACGGCGAATTGGGAGGGCCTCCCGCAACTTGTATCAAGCAGTTATGCCCTTAGCTTGGTCCGCGAGCGTCCGTCCGAACGTTTGTAACGTAACTCTGCTTGCAAGAACCCCATAAACAATCTATTTGACCACATCACTCCAGTAGACACTCATGAGGAGGAACTTGGATTAGGGCCTGAATACTAGGTTGCCTCAGTGTTCCTCCTTCTGTCCATTCCAGAAACTTAACTTTCACCGTCTGCTGTGGTTCGACCCAAAACGCTCCTTGGAGGCGCGATGGTTGATTGATGAATGGACTGCTTTCCTGCATTAGGGGTAATAGTTGGCGCGTTAACTCCTGCCATTCGGCTTGCGTTAGTTTGCCGCTTCCTGCATGTCCGATATACCAAAGTCGTCCCTCCTCATCATAAGCTCCTAACAACAGAGCATTAACCACCTTCCCGCGCAGAGTTACTCCACCGATAACGGCCTGAAGATCTCGGTAATTTTTGATTTTTTGCCAGCGCTGATCCTTACCTCCCAGGACATAGGCCGAGTGAAGGTCCTTACACACAATTCCTTCCATTTCTTGCGTCTGAATCGTCTGAAATAAAGAAGTACTAGCGGGGAAATTATCAACTGGGTGAATTTTTTCCGTTGTTTGAAAAATCTTCTGCAGCAGACTCTGCCTTTCTTCAAGCGTTCGTGAAATGACCCACGCACCGTTGTAAAAGAGAATATCAAAAATCATGTACTCAACCGGAACATGGCGACGCGCCCATTCCAAATTCTTCAGCCTTCTTAAACCGTCCCGCTTCATCACCCGGTGAAAGGAAGGTTTGCCTTTCTCCAAAGCAATCACTTCGCCATCTAAGATAACGGAAGAAGCCTGACAGTATGTCCTAATGTCCGTTAGCTCCGGGAATTGAGCCGTCCGTTCATTCTTTTTACGGTTAAATAGCCGAACCGAACTTCCATCCCAATAGGTCAAAATTCTTACCCCATCCCACTTGATCTGAGCTACCCAGTTCTCTCCCACCGGAAATTTCTCCGTTCGCACTGGTTCAAAGGGAAGGATTGGATCCATCTTTTTCCTCCTTGCTTTGCTTACCCTATGCTCCTTTGGCACGACTTGCTTTCCTTCGGCGTGGTGTTAGAGTCGACTTCTCTTGATTCGTTGGTTTCACCTGCGTTGTTTCCGTTTCAATACCTTGATCCCCAGTCCGATCCAGCTTTCCGTTAGCCGCGACTCTAAGCTCTGGTTTTCCTTTTTCTTGTTCAGTAACGGCCAGGCTCGCGCGCAGCGCTTCCATCAAGTCAACCACTTTACCAGGTTCAGGTGCAGCGATAACCTTATACGTTTCGCCAGCGACCTTCCGCTCAATCATTTCTCTCATCTGCTCACGGAGCTCATCCCGATACATTTCTGGATCGAAGGGTACCGCAAGATTCTCGATCAATTGCTGCGCCATTGCAATTTCGGTCTCTGTCGGGGTAACCTTGTCCCAAGTCACTTCGAGATGTCGAATTTCTGCCGGATAATACATCGTTTCCAGAATCAGTCCTTCATCGAAAGATCTTAGGCAGGCTAAATATTGTTTAGAACGCATGGTGAAACGAGCAATTGCAACTTTACCTGTATCCGCCATCGCTTGACAGAGAAGACGATAGGCCTTCTGTGCTGTATCTTCTGGTGTTAAATAATATGACTTTTGGTAGTAAATCGGATCCACTTCTTTGAGATCGATAAAGTTGAGGATATCAATCGAGCGGCTCATCGGCTGTTCCAACGCTTCTAAATCCTTATCCGCCAAGAGGACATACTGATCTTTTTCATATTCGTAACCTTTGACGAGATCCTCGGGTTTGACTTCAAGATCACAATGTGGACACTTTTTGATATAACGAACCCGATTATGGCAGGCCTCATGAAGATAGTTAAAGTGAAACTCCTGGGATTCAGTCGCGGCATGCATTTTTATCGGCACATTGACAAGGCCAAAACTAATTGATCCTTTCCATAAGGTATGCAATGGAGAAACACCTCCTTCAGGTTTTAGTGTAGACCAGATGAATTTGTTCCATACAATACAATTGATCTATAATAAAAAAAATCCACCACTCCTAGACAGGAGGGTGAATTTTAGCGACATGGAGGTCTACTCTGCATATTTCTTCAGCGTCATAACAACAAAATTCGCTAAAACAGCATAGTCCTCGGTGGAGAGAAATTCCGAGGCCGAGCTATCGAATAAGATATTTCCTGAGGCCGGGAATTCCTCATCGCCACCCCAGAGTACAAGCGTTACAGGCACTTTAGGGAACACTTTCAGTGTTACCGCTGCATCCCCCAGCTTCACCGGAAGCCCATCGACGCGTTTTCCGATATCAAGTATACGTTCCGGTTGCTCGCCAAAAAACTGGACCATTGGACGAATCGCCCGGTTGGTAAAAGGTTGAATGTAAATTCCGCCACCAGGAAGCTCTTTATAGGAAATGAATTGTCCGGACACATTTGTTTGGACTGGATTCGCCAAATAATGCAAAATGAGAATCTGGGCAAAGATCGGGAGTTCTCCCTCTAATTGAGGCTCAGGTTCGAATCTTCCTGAAGGATGTTCCACTGTAAATTGTTGTCCAAGGAAGTGCACCTGAATTTGGGTGTCGACCACTGGATATCCTGAAAACTGAGCAATTTCTTCTAACGAAGTTTGTTGAAAGCGGGTCAATGCCGTTTCATAGGCTGCATCATAATTCATCCTCTTCACCCCCACCTCTATCTTCGATCCATTGGATAATGTCCAAGCTCCTTAATTCTAGGGACTCCGCCCTCACTTGAACGATCTTTTGTTGATAATGGAACTCCTTGCTGGCGCTGAGTTTATTATAGCATTTTCTCCGGGAAGACAATTTTTCGCCTCGCTTTTTTATTGTCCATCCGGCCGGTAGGGAATTCCATCGGCTGCTGGAGCAGTGCTCCGCCCCACAAGGCCGGTTAAAGCAAGAATTGTTAAGGCATATGGGAGCATTTGAATAATATTCGCTGAGATTCCCGTCCCCTGCAGTACCATACTCAGGGCCATTGCGAAACCGAACAAAAGAGCCGCTCCCAGTGAACCAAACGGAGTCCATTTACCAAAAATCATGGCAGCCAAAGCGATATACCCCCGACCGCTGCTCATATTCACTTCAAAGCTATTCAGTAAGCCTAAAGATAAATAGACTCCCCCTAAACTCGAAAGCATTCCTCCTAGGATTACCCCTAAATAACGGATCTTCCTGACATTGATCCCTGCTGTATCAGCCGCTTGCGGGTTTTCGCCAACGGCTCGAACTCTTAAACCTAAATTCGTATGGAAGAGAAAATAATGAGAGGCGATGACTAGGACGAGCATTAAATAGACCACCGAATTTTGCTGTCCAATAATCGGTCCAAGATACGGAATATCCTTGACCAGTGGTAGGGTTATATTGGGCAGAGCCAGAGTCTCACGTGGAGTTCCCCCATAGCCAAAAATTGTGTTTAATAGAAAGGCCGTAAGCCCTGCAGCAAAGATATTGATCCCCATCCCCACGATAATCTGGTCCGCGCCGATGTTGATCGTGAACCAGGCGAACAAAAGTGAGATGAGACCTCCCATCATCACTGCTCCCACTAAGCCGAGCCAAGGATTATGGGTCAAGTAAGAAAAAAGAACGGCAAAAAAGGCCCCAATCAGCATAATCCCTTCCATAGCAATATTAACAACACCGCTGCGTTCCGAAAACGTTCCCCCTAGAGCAGGTAGCGCAATCGGAGTCGCCATAGCTAACGTTGCTGCCCACAATTCCGGCTTGGCCAGTTCATTTAAAATCATACCTTCAACCCCCCCTTGCTCTCGGTTAAGTTACGTTTGACCGTGCGTTTGCGTTGGAAGATAGCTCCGAATTCTTTGGCAGCAACCAGAAAGATGATAATTCCAGAGATCATTTCCGTGAGGTGAGCAGGCACGCCAGAGGCAATTTGCATCGCTTGACCACCGGTTGATAAGGCAGCAAAGAAAATGGCCGCTAAAATAACGCCAAACGGATTGTTATTCGCCAGCAAGGCCACGACAATTGCGGTATACCCGTACCCCGAAGAAAAGCTGTCATAGAGACGATGCTGGACACCTAGCATTTGGACTGCTCCTGCTAAGCCAGCCAGTGCACCGCTAAGGAATAAGGCGAGTACCATATTAAACGATACATTGATTCCTGCGTACTTGGCCGCCCGGGGGTTTAGACCCACCGTCCGCAAGCGGAACCCTAAAGTCGTCTTATAGATAATCCAGTACACCACGCAAGCTGCAACAAGTGCCACTACGATTCCCCAGGACAACTGCGTCCGTTCAACGAGCATCCCTAACTGGGCCGAGGGTAGAATCATCGGAGACTGTGGTGTATAACCTGGAGCCATCATGGGCCCACCTTCCAGCATGTAATGGCTTAAGTAAATGGCAATATAACTCATCATCATCGTTGTAATAACCTCATGTGCACCGACCAAGGCCTTGGCTAAACCAGGAATGATCCCTGCCCAGAGTCCAGCAACCAACATACCGACTAAAAAGGCCAAACCGACATGAAGTACTGGAGGTAGACCTGGTAGGGAATATCCGATCCAGACCGCGGCCATACTTCCCATCCAATATTGCCCTTCAGCCCCAATATTGAAGAGTCCTGCTTTAAAGGTGATCGCGACCCCTAAGCCGGAAAGTATAAGAGGAACGGCGTTAGCTAAGGTATTCGCGAAATTGACTTTTGTCCCAAACGCACCCACAAATAAAGCGCCATACGCCTGAAGTGGGTCATGCCCAGTTGCGATCATTCCAAGTGCGCCAATAAGAACCGCTATCCCAACCGCAATTAAAGGGGTAATGATTCCTTGAACTGCCTTATGCATCTTACCCCTCCTTCTCCAGGCCTACACCTGTCATTAGTAATCCCAATTCTTCTTTCGTTACTTCCCCACCCGGCAGAATGTCCATTAGCTTGCCTTCATGAATAACCCCGATTCGATCGGAAAGTGCCATAATTTCATCGAGTTCTAAGGACACAAGCAAAATTGCCTTGCCCTCGGTACGAAGATCAAGGAGCTTATTGTGAATAAATTGGATCGCTCCAACATCAAGCCCGCGCGTGGGTTGAGCCGCAATGAGGAGCTCCGGGTCCCTGCTTACTTCCCTGGCGAGAATAACCTTCTGTTGATTTCCACCGGAAAGATTACGTGCTAACGTTTGCGTTTGGCGGGGGCGAACATCGTAGTCTTCGGCCAAGCGATTCGAGTGCTGCTCAATCACCTGTTTCTGCAATTGTCCTGCCCTGGCATATGGCTTTTGCGCAAAATCCCGCAGCATAAAATTCTCGGTAAGTTTAAAGTCCATCACTAACCCATCTACCTGACGATCCTGTGGAATATAGGCGATTCCGGCATTGATTCGTTGGCGTACCGAGGCTGTCGTAATCTCTTTTCCGTTGAAGAAGATCTGGCCACTTTTAATGCGTGTAATCCCGGTAAGAGCATTCACAAGCTCAGCTTGCCCATTGCCATCAATTCCGGCGAGCCCAAAGATTTCTCCTCTCTGAATTTCAAAGGAGCACCCCTTTACCTTGTCGATCCGGCCGGAAGAAACCACGCAGTTCTTAACTTCGAGGATCGGCTCTCCAGCCTTCTGAGGAGGTTTAGAGACCTGAAGGATAACCTCATGGCCAACCATTAAGTTAGCCAGTTCCTGTGGGGTCGTGGCTTTGGTCTCGAGTGTAGAGACCGCTTTTCCTGCTCTCATTACGGTTATGCGGTCCGAAATCTTCTTGACTTCATCAAGCTTATGGCTAATAAAAAGAATGGGTACTCCTTGCGAACGGAGTTTATCCATAACTAAGAAAAGTTCCTCTGCTTCTTGAGGAGTGAGCATAGCCGTCGGTTCATCTAAAATTAAAAGTCTGGCTTTACGGTAAAAAACCTTCAGAATTTCTACTCTCTGCTGCAAACCTACGGTCAAGTCTTTCACCTTCATCGAGGGGTCTATCTCCAGATGATATTGTGCTGAGAGTTCCCGGACCAGGGCTTCATTCTCCTTGCGCCGGTAATGTACCTTTCCTAGTTCTCCGCCCAGAACAATATTCTCAGCCACGGTCAATTCCGGAATTAGCATAAAATGCTGGTGAACCATGCCAATTCCTGTTTCAATCGCCTGGCGGGGGCTTGTAAACTGAAGTTCTTTACCGTAAAGCCGGATTGTGCCGAAGTCTGGTTTATATAACCCATAAATTATCTTCATGAGCGTTGATTTTCCAGCCCCGTTTTCACCCAGGATCGCATGAATCTCCCCTTCGGAAACCTCCATATTCACGTGATCATTTGCTAATACTCCCGGAAATTCTTTTGTAATCTCTTTCACTTCCAAGCAAATGTGCATTGCACCCTCCCTGTTTTGCGCATTCAATGTTGAGTGAAGAAAGGGATTGCCCCACTCTTGAGGCAATCCTTTTGCTTTTCTTCTATTCTAATACTTCATCTTGAACGTCATTTATCTTAATTCTTTGTACCTTTTTACAATTTCGGAACTTGCGTGGAAACTTTAATTTTGCCTTCTTTGATTTGTTTTGCTGCATCGTTCACTTTATCCACAATATCTTGGGGTACTGTTTTGATCGGTGCCGTAAAGGCCACACCATTATTGTTCAAATCGAATAATACATTACCACTCTTGAATTGGTTATCTAAGGTCGCCTTAATCACGTCATAGGTCGCAACATCCATCGCTTTCGTCGCACTAGTTATGACCGTCTCTGGAGCCACAAAATTTTGATCCGCATCTACACCGATTGCATAGACTTTCTTTTCTTTGGCTGCATCGAGTACCCCGGTTCCTGTCCCGCCTGCGACTTGAAACACAATATCTGCTCCAGCTGTAATTTGACTTAGAGCCGTTTGCTTGCCGAGGGCAGGATCATCAAATTTACCCGTGTAATTGAGTTTAACCGCAATATCTGGATTAACGCTTCTTGCTCCTTGGATATAGCCCGCAATATAATCAGTGACAGGTGGAATCTCCATTCCGCCAACGACTCCAATCGTATTCTTGCCTGCCATATTGGGAATACCTTGTGCTTTTTCCATCAGCCCTGCCATCATGCCTACCAAATAACCGGCTTGCTCGGTTTTAAATAAGGCTGATGCAACATTGGGGCGATCCGTAATAGAGTCGTCGATGATCATGAATTTAGTATCCGGATAGGTTTGCGCTACTTTTTCAACCGCATCATGCATTAAGAAGCCTACAGCAATAACCAAGTTATACTTTTGCTCCGCGAAACGACTTAAGTTGGTCTCATAATCCGTCATTTGCTTTGATTCAACAACGCTTTTCGTAATACCGAGTTCTTTTTCTGCTTTTTCTACTCCCTTGTTCGCAAGAGCGTTAAAGCTTTTGTCATTCAGACCTCCAACGTCCGTAACCAATGCCACTTTAAAGTTAGGGTTTTTCTTTGCGCTATCCGTCGGTGTGTTCGCGGCTGGAGCTGTGGCTGCTGTACCACACCCCGCTAGAATTAAGGCACAAGAGAGAATAACAGCGAAAAGCTTAATCAAATAAGGCTTTTTCAAGAGACTACCTCCTTGTATATTAATTTTATTCAAACTTAGTATTCTTTATATTTAGTTAATTTCCTTCTTTCTGATAACTCAAGATAGTAAAATAATCAAACACCTTGTATATCGAAAAATTTTCCTTCTCGTGATTATCTTATGCGTGCATATTATTCGTAAGAAGGTGTTAAACTAAAGTTGCTTTGTAACACTACAAAGTAAAATTTATTTCTATTGTCCTGCAAAAGAAAGGGGGAAGCTCAATGTCTAAAAGTAACCGAAGTACCATGTCTGAAGGTCTTAAACAACAGATCGCGCAAGAACTTGGATTTGGGGATACCGTAAGACAGGAAGGTTTTGGAGCGGTTTCTTCAAGGAATTGCGGGAATATGGTGAAAATGGCGATTCAAATGGCTGAACGAAACATGCTGCATTAGTTTTTTATGTCTATGGAAACAAAAGAGGGGTGTCTCATACGCAATTTTGAGACACCCCTTTTTCAATCCTCTATTAGATTAAGAAATTGTTTAAGTCGTTGATTTGATATATTATTAAAAAATTCTTGTGGGGAACCTTCCTCAAGGATAACTCCTTCATCCATGAAAATAATTTTATGAGCAACATCTCTGGCAAAACTCATTTTATGTGTCACTACGACCATCGTCATCCCTTCGAGGGAAAGGTCTTTCATGACCTTGAGCACCTCTGCTGCAAGTTCTGGATCCAAAGCAGACGTTGGTTCATCAAACAGGAAGACAGAAGGCTCCATAGCCATAGTCCTGGCGATAGCCACACGTTGTTGCTGTCCACCGGACAATTGGTAAGGGTAGCTATCTTTTTTCTGGGATAAGCCGACTTTTTCCAACAGGGCCTGTGCCCGTTCTGCGGCTTGAGTCTTGGGCCGTTTAAGTACGGTTACCTGGCCTTCCATAACATTTTCAAGCGCAGTCATATGCGGGAATAAGTTAAATCCCTGAAAAACCATGCCCGTCTGCTTGCGCAAAGCTAGAATTTCTGTTTGTGATAGGCGTTTATTGAGATTAAAATTAACTTCTCTCCCTCCGATCGTCAAACTTCCTGACGTCGGCGTTTCTAATAGATTCATGCAACGTAACAGAGTCGTTTTTCCAGAACCAGAGGGTCCAATGATGACTATGCCGCACCCCATTGTCAAGACACAATTTCTGAAATGTAAGTTATCTCCTTTCCATTCCATTTATTAGAGGTCGTTCTAGGGTTGAATTTTGGGAAAAGATCTCTAGGGTAAGGCTTGACATGGGACCCTACGTCGGATGCTTCCATGGGTCGAGGAATGAGGCTC
>NZ_DATLJA010000011.1:0-68497 GCF_035539115.1 Desulfitobacterium sp.
AACTCTAAGTGCAACCAGCGGTTTTCGCTTTCCTACGATGCAAGTAGTTAAGTCCGGCAGGATAAGGCGACTAAGGCCATCGCTTTGGCGCTGGCCAAGTCTTCTTTATCGCAAAGCTCGGCGAAAGCCGGGTTTTCTTTATCGGTTTTAAAGAGAGATTACGAAAATAGGCCTTAAAGTCTTATTTTTAAAGAAAATAATAGGACTTAAGGGAAAATATTTAAGATTTAGTCAAAATAAAAAGGAAAGTAAGACAATTTAGCGAATTTAAAGGTTTTAGAACTCTCCATTTTTCCAGATTACTATTACGATCTGAAAGGTTTGGGTTATAAGTAGAAATGCGTTTAATTAATATAAAATATGTTGAAGCAGGAGAGGTTTTGGCTCGCCCAATCATTAGCTCATCTGGAAATATCTTGCTACAATCGGGGATTACCTTGATCCCGAGTTATATTGATCGCTTAATCATGATGGGGGTAGATGTCTTATTTATCGAGGACGAACAGTTTGAGGATGTGGATATCTATACTGGTGTCTCCACACAAACCCGAGAAGCTGCGTTTTCAACGTTACGGAATTTAAACCATTTTGTTAATGAAGATCAACTTAACACTGTCGGAGCAGAGAAGATTCAATCAGTAATTGAACAGATGATTAATGATCTCCTATCAAGCCACGATATTCTGAGCAATATTACCGAAATACGTGATTATGATGATTATACCTATCGTCATTCCATCAATACAACGGTAATTGCACTCCTTATAGGAATTGCTATGGGGTGGTCAAGTCCGAGACTGCTTGAACTCGGAATGGGCGTTATTATGCATGATATTGGGAAAGTAAAAATCCCCCAAGAAATACTCAATAAGAAAGGGCCTTTAACAGAATTAGAATTTGAAGAAGTTAAAAAACATACAGAGTATGGATTTAAACTGTTACGAAGTAATCGGGATTTCAGCTTGCTTTCAGCACATATCGCGTTTCAACATCAGGAAAAATGGGATGGAACAGGCTATCCGCGTGGACTTAAGGGAACTGAGATTCATGAATATGGGCGAGTTGCAGCCATTGCCGATGTTTATGAAGCTTTAACTAGTAAAAGAGTCTATCGAGAAGCGATGCAGCCTCATGAAGCGTATGAATATGTTATGGCTCAGAGAGGCACCCATTTTGAACCCCGAGTTCTTGATGTTTTTGCAAAGAGTGTTGCAGTCTATCCTTCAGGTTCGGGTGTGAGGTTAAGCAATGGGCAACGAGGAAATGTGATTCGCCAAAACCACAATTTTCCGACTCGGCCTTATGTCCGTGTGACCCATGAGGGGGATATTAGATTACTCCGTCCTATTGACTATAATTTAGCGGAGCATCCGTCGCTCATGATTGTCAATGTCGAGAACAAATGAGAATTTAGAATAAAGAGATGATCAAAAGGGCTAATCGTTTTTGAAGAATGCTTAACCCTTTTGATTTTTGATATTTATGATTTGAGCAGAATGTAAAGCTCTCCTGGATCTTCGACAGGTTTCTGGCAGGTAAAGTTTTCGCAAAGATAGGCCAAAACTTTATTGGGGTCGAAGGGATAATCCTGAACCCAGGGAAGGAGTTTCCCAAGTGTCCCTTCATGATATAGGAGCGAGGAATAGGGTAAAAACTCTGCAAAAAAGGTTTGCCTGAGAGAAGGGATTCCTGCATGATTCAGGGGACCAACAAATAGAAGTTCTTGACTGGGCTGGAGTGCGAATTGAAGGGCCTGAAGAAAGGCGGTATAGCCAGCGGGATAGGTGGAGAGGGCGGAACGAAAAGAGAGAAGCTGCTTTTCAGCTCGGCTTTCCCAGCGATCTTCCCCGGTGAGACGGGCGAGTCGAAGAAGGTTGAGAGCAGTGATCGAGTTACCGGATGGGAGTGCTCCGTCATATATCTCTTTGGGTCGAATGAGAAGTTCTTCGGCATCCGAACCGGTGAGATAGTACCCCCCTGCTTCCTCGTCGATAAAGAGAAATTCCAGCTGTTCTTGGAGGGACAGAGCGGTTTTCAAGTAGATTGATTTTCCACAAGCCATGTAGAGTTCTAGCAGTCCCCAGATGAAAAATGCATAATCATCAAGATACCCTAGATAAGCTGCGTTCCCTTCGCGAAAACGGGCTAGGAGTCGTTCCTGAGGATAGAGGTTTTTTAAAAGAAATTGCACAGCTTGCTCAGCGGCTCGGATATATTTTTCTTCACCTAAGATTTGGCCGCCTTTGGACAGGGCGGCAATCATGAGCCCGTTCCAGGAGGTTAGAATTTTATCATCTTTGTGCGGATGAACCCGTTTTTCCCGAGAATGCCAGAGCTTTTGGCGATCCTCTTCCAAAATGGCCTCGAAGGCTTCTGGGTTGAGGTTATGTTTTCGGGCATGTTCTACTGTGTTTGCAGAGCGCAAACTCGGGATGGACTTGCCTTCAAAGTTCCCGCCCGGCGTAATATCGAAAACCTCACAAAAGAGAGCGGCACGTTCTTCTCCGAGAATAGTAGCGACTTCTTCGGGGGTCCAGACATAAAATTTGCCCTCAACGCCTTCGGAATCGGCGTCTTCTGCTGAATAGAAGCCACCCCCGGGAGACGTCATATCGCGAAGAACATAAGCAAAGATTTCTTGGGCTTTTTGTGCATCCTGTGGTGCCTTTTGCGATTGATAGGCTTCTAAATAAGCGATAGCAAGCAGCGCATTATCATAAAGCATTTTTTCAAAGTGAGGGACAAGCCATTTTTGATCGGTAGAATAGCGGGCGAATCCGAAGCCAATATGATCATAGATTCCGCCTTTTCCCATAGAATCGAGGGTTTTTCGGATCATAGCATCCGCTGGGCGCTCAGGATGATCTTTCGCATAACGTAACAGGAAGGTTAAGTTATGCGGGGAGGGAAACTTTGGGGCTTGGCTAAAACCGCCATAATGAGAATCAAAATTCTGGGCTAAGGCTTGATAAGCCTGTTCAATCAGTTCACTTGCCCATGATTGGAAATCGGAGGAGGCGTCTCCGACAGTTTGAGCTTTGAGAAATCCTTGAAGTGCTTGAGAATCTTGAGATTCGTGTTCTCGGGGAGTGGACTCTTCACGTGAGGTAACCGCCTTCACGATTTCTTCTGCAGATTTCCGGAGTTTACCTTCATCTTTTTCCCATAGTTCTCCGATTTGACTGAGGAGGTCCATGAGCCCGGGCCGTCCATAACGGCTGTGTTTGGGAAAGTAGGTTCCAGCGTAAAAGGGCCGCTTTTCTGGGGTCATAAGTACTGTTAAGGGCCAGCCTCCTGAACCGGTCAAGGCTTGGCAGAATTCCATATAAAGGTGATCGATGTCTGGTCGCTCTTCACGATCGACCTTAATGGCAACAAAGTAGCGGTTGAGCAACTTGGCGACTTCTGAGTCTTCAAAGGATTCGCGTTCCATCACGTGGCACCAATGACAGGTGGAATATCCAATACTTAGAAAAATGGGCTTATTGTCCTTTTCTGCTACTGCGAAAGCTTCCTCATTCCAGGGATACCAGTCTACGGGATTATATGCATGTTGCAAGAGATACGGGCTTTTTTCGTTAATTAGTTTATTTGCTTGTTTGCTAGTATGGACCATAGCAACCTCCATTTTGTTGGATATTCTACATGACATGCTATTAGTATGTGTAAATGCGGAATATTTAATAGACATGTAAATATAATGTTGGAATATTCAGTGAAGAAGATTGAATTGGTGTGATTTCATAACTGTTCGTGTATCTATTTTTTGTGGACTGGCATTACCTACAAAATAATGAAAAATATCATTACAATCAGTGAGGAAGAATCTGCCCCAAAAGAGAACAATGCAATCAGATAGCATAAAATCTGGTGACCTTATATACAGCCGTTTATTAAAAATTTTATACCTTGTGTGAGAAAAATCAGCTATGACTAACCGGTTGACTCTTTACCGAAGAGTTCTCGACCGACCATTTGTCTCGTACAACGCCGAAAGAAAAAATCCCTTGACTTTGAGTTAACTCAAAGTGCTAGACTGAATTTCGATGGGGTGAAACCATATGACGATTGCAGATGGCAGAGAACAGAGAAATATGGACAAATCAAAAAATGTAAGTGAAAGTGTAATCTTCCCGATAGGTGAAAAAAATAGCCCTTCCAGCAAATGTGGTTAATTTACCAGAAGGGTTATTCTTCTTAATTATAGATTTTGATTAATGATCAATAGACCAAAGTAAAATTATGTCTTTTCGGATCCAGGATTAATCGAACGATAAAATTATTTGTTATAAATATACGATACAGGAAGGAATTCTTAAACAAATAGTGAAATGTACTGAATAAGCTATATAACAATAGTGTTTAAAGAAGCTAATGAAATCCTAAAATCCTTATAAATTGTTGTAATTTATATTGGATATTATGGGGGGCGATGAAACGATTTGAAAAACAATATTCTACGATTTTTGATCGTTTTTTTACTATTTTACTTTTTACTGTATCTGTTTTCAAAAATTACAGTAGGTGACGACCCGGTAAAACAATGGAATGGAATAGCGATAGTTGTTTTTCTGACCTATATTTCTATCCCTTTATTTACAATAATCATAGGCGAACGACGCTAAAAATTGCGGCATACCATTTGTCTACAGGAATTTTCACTGGCTTTTAGATCCTTTCTTCAACTAATTTATGGCTATTTTGCCCCGGTTTGTTTCATAAACTTCCCTTTAATAAGGTTTTGAGCATATTATTTATTAACTGTTCCTGATTGACAAAAGGAAACTTGGGGTTAGTGATTATCAGAGACACCAGACCGTGAAGTCCCGCCCACATGGTTTGGTTTCTGATCCAGTTTATAATTATCTTGAGGTTATAACATGTTTTGATAGAGCATGCAGTTTCAGCTTGTTCATGTTATTTAATGGAATTTTAACAGGTAATTACTAATAATTGTAGAATAGGATATTAGAGTAAAGATAATAGAGATTTTATTGTAGAAGACAAAGAGAAGAAAAAAATTAAAACGATCATATAAGGGATCTACAACAGGTGAATCTCTAGCTGCTTTTAACCCCTTACCATTGCCGAGAAAAGCCCCTAGTATTAAGTGTGATCTAGGTGAAAAAGTTATTGTAGTATCCGTCGAGTAAATTGAGTATTTTGAATAAGAAAGTAAAGTGAGGTAGGGATTGAATGAATCCGTTCAATGTCATAAGTGTTTTAGAGACTTTGTTCTTTATCGCATGGATCGGAATTGCCCTTACTAATGCTATAAACCCATACTGGGCTTGGAAAATAACAGACAGTTGGAGAGCCACAAAAGAACCTCCTCAGTCGTATTTCTTTATTCGGCGTATAGGAGGCATAGTGTTCTCAGTTATTGGAATCGGTTTTTCCGTTCTCGTACTAACTATGTATTGGAAGCGGTAGCTAGAGAATACATTTCAGGGTAGAGTCGTTTCCAAGTGAAAAAGTATAAAATTTGATATTACGCTACTAGAGTGGTTGGTCCTTTAAAGGCTAACTCCCTAGAATTATGTTCTAGGAGAAAACCAAAGGAGGAATTGACCTTGCATAAAATAGCTCAACTTTCCTGTAAAATTCTTGGTCTTTACACAATAGTAAACAGTATAACTGGTTTGTCCACAATCGTACTCATGCCTCAAGGAACACCAGGCATTCTAAGGATGATATTTCCCAGTATAGTCCAAGCGATAGTTGGTTTGTTACTGTGGCTATTTGCAGATACCATAGCAAGCCTAATGATAACCCAAGACAATGTAATTACACACGTTCCCGCACCTACAAAAAACACTGGTCACCAAATAGCATTCTCTGTCCTCGGTTTGTACTTTATCGGAACTGCATTACCAAAGCTAGTCTCAGCCATTTTAACTGTCTTATCTACTCCGCCCCAAATACAAATTGCACAACCTTCAATCACATATCGATTATTAGTAGAGTCAATCATCCAATTAGTTGTAGGCTTGATAGTTTTTCTGGGGTCTAACGGCTTAGTCGGTCTATTAAACACCCTGAGAAATGCAGGTCTCCCGAAAGATAACATTGAATAAACTAAGAGTTGATAACGTAGATGAGAAGAAGGTGAAGACAATGTTTTTTAAAGGTGGGGTAAAATTGGAAAGTAAGGATTTGAAAGTAGTCCTAAACTCCATCATGGGCATTCCTCACTTCAAAGTAGGCGACACACTCTCTTTAGTAAAACAGCCCTCTCACAGTGGGTTGTGACTAGAGCAGAACAGCGTATTGAGTATTGAAGCTAAAGTCTCGCTGATGCAGCAGAAGTTGTCCTATTTCTTCTATTGGGAGGAAGGTAAAATGAACAATAATGTAGCAATAATTGAGGAAGTTTATGATATCGTTTTACATGAAGTACCATCATCTCTTCACAGATGGGGTAGAATAGTGTGGATTCAAGACATTGAAGTTGGGGCTAAGGGTAAATTCCTGTTTTTTGAAGATGGGGTTTCCAAAGTTACTAACCTTAGCCGGATAACGAATGTGATAAGAACCTTAAACAGTTTAGAGATTCATACGCAAAGGAGTATTTATAAACTGAGGATTTTGACGGGTGAATCATATAGAACTGTAGAAAATCGTATGTTCTGAAGGACATTCACCGGAACTGTCGAAATATCTTTGATAAGAAGACGAGCTAGTATACATCTTAGAGTTGCCGAGAAGACTTGCCTTGAACATAGACTGGAAATTCTATGACACGTAAGATAGTTGTTATCTACGCAGAGGAGGTATGATGTGCACGAAATGTCCTTGATGGGAGGAGTATTCGAGGTTATTGAAAAGATCCTTCCTCAGTATGATGTAAAGCGAGTACTGCAGGTTAAACTCAAAGTCGGAGAACTCACGAATGCAGAACCGGATGCCTTGCTTATGGCATTTGAAGCTTATAGCAAGGATACCCTATGTGAAGGAGCGGAGCTGATCGTGGAGCGCATTGCTTTGCGCGGTCGCTGCCGAAATTGTCATCATGAGTTTACCGTGAAAACGATGATTTTTCTCTGTCCAAACTGCGGTGATACCAGTATTGAAGTGATTCAAGGAGAGGAACTTTTAATTGAGAGTCTGGAGGTTGAATAAATGGAATCAAGTCGTCGTCAAATTGAAGTGATGGCTAATTTACTGGGTTCAAATGATGTGCAGGCTGAAGTAAACCGTGCCCATTTTCGCAAGCATCATTGTTTAGCCATTAATGTTATGGGCTCGCCGGGAGCAGGAAAAACGTCACTTCTAGAGAAGTCTTTGCCCCATTTATGCGCGGATCTGCAGGTGGGGGTTATCGAGGGAGATATCTTTACAAGTAAAGATGCGGATCGTATTGCCGTTTACCAGGTTCCGGTCATTCAGATTAATACGGGTGGCGATTGCCATCTTGACAGTAAAATGATAAGTAAGGTTTTACCGGAATTTGATTGGAAAGCCATGGATCTCATGGTTATAGAAAATGTCGGTAACCTCGTTTGCCCGGCTGACTTTGATTTAGGAGAAGCATTTAGGGTCATAGTTTTGAGTATTGTGGAGGGGGATGACAAGCCAGCCAAATATCCCGTGATCTTCCGCAATGCTAAAGCAGTTGTGTTAAATAAGATGGACCTTGAGGCGTTGACTGACGTGAATATGGAGAACATGAAACATGATATCCTAGCCATAAATCCGGACATTCAGATTTTTGAGGTATCTTGTCGTAATGGAAATGGTCTTCAAGCATGGATCAGTTGGTTAAGTCAAGAAGTCAAGGGCTATCAGGAAAATATGATTTGAGTCTTTAATAGCCAATCAGCCATCGAAACCTTTTTCAGACTTTGTTAATACAATTCCTTGAATCCGGGGGTAAATCAAGCCAAGAAATCAATCACAAACTTCCCATGTCTCGACGTCGTACTTACTTAATACTAGTTAATACCTAATTGATAACCACTCTAATGCAGAAGAGGGCTGATGTTCTTGCTAAATGTCAAGTTTACAAAAATCCGAACCCAAGCTTTACACGGAATTCGCCATTTCCTAGATTTAATGATCTTGGTTCTCCTCATTCTGGGAATCATGAGCTTTGTAGGTAAGTGGTTGTTTCCTCTTTTTATCCATATGAATGGTTTCTTTGATTCCTTCTATCCGATGATCGATCAACTTTTTCTGATCATTGTTATGCTGGAAATTGCCGATGTCCTCCACAAAGTTTCCCCAGTCCGCCTCATGGATATCTTGTTGACCATTCTGGTGCGAAAGATTATTGTCATCCAAGAAAATAACGTGCTGTGGCTCGATGTCAGTATGTTCGCCCTCGTAGCCGTGGTTCGTCTAGCCTGGACCAAATGGATTTCCGGTTCAAACACATATTGTTCAGATAGTGAACAAACCGATGAGCGTGAAATGAGATAGCAATTTTTGGTATTGTGTAGGAGCCGCCATGCAGTTGGAGGCTTCAAACCAGTTAATTAAGACCATTGTTTATATTAGACAAAAGACACAAAGAAGTACATGGTTAATGTACTTCTTTGTGTCTTTTGTCTAATATTTAATAAATCATGTTATCTGATTTCCAAACGGGGTCTTTAAGGGTTATCAGACTGAAGATCCGAGGTAAATTTCCCTTCGCGCTGTATGGAGTCAATCTCATTCAGAACAAATTCGGTAAGGCGGGGAAATAGAGCTTGGATTTCCGGGCTAATGTCCATTCCCCATTCTAAACTTTTGGGCTGAACACCAAAAATTAAGGTTTGTGGGGCCTGCCCGAGTACTTTGGCCATGGCAAGTACCTCAATAATTCCGATTTGGTGAAAGGAAACTTCGTACTGTTCAGGAAAAACTTGAAGATCCCCTGGTTGAAAGCGAAACAGTGCTCCTGGCTCAGTCTTCGCGTTGACTGCGTCAACAATGATCAGAAAGTCGACTTCTTGAATCTGATAAATGAGTTCAAGTCCAGCCGTACCGCCTTCAAGCAATTCCACATTTTCAGGAAGAGGTTTTTTAGCCAGTTCATCCAAAAAGCGAACTCCTAAACCTTCATCAGATAAGAGGATGTTTCCTACCCCCATTACCATAATTCGAGGTGAATCCATCATTACATTTCCTTCTTTTGTTGAGTTTTCCCCAAAAACATCAGCAAGAACATTTCGTAGGCTTCCGTGAAGACGAGATAAACATGGACGGCGATAATCGCGATAAATAGCCACATGACAACATAATGAATTCCGCGAACGGCAGCAAGTCCTCCAATAGAGGTCGCTAGACTACCCAATTTTTCAGGTCGATAAAGAATCAAACCGGTAATGGCCTGAAAGACGGTGAGGAGGGGCAACGCAAGATAGGCTAATTTTTGAAGCGGATTATATTTCCCGGTCCTGGGATGCTTACCCATAAACAGATAATACTTGATTTGAGGCCAAAACGTTTCAATATCTTGTTTCGTCAGGAGAAATGTGTCATAGTCTTTATATTTGCCCAAAATAGCATAATAAAAACGGACAATCCCATTAATGATCAACAAATACATAAAGATAAAATGGAGATTACGGACTAAATTCATGGGTACTCCAGGGAAGGGAGAATGAATCAGCAAACCCGTAGTAATGAGAACCAGAAAATTAATGAGATTGATAAAGTGACTGAGACGGTCAAACAAGGGGTGGTCGAGTGGATTTGCCATGAATTTTTCCTCCTTTTCTACCAGCCGATTTGGTATTTCTTGATATCGTTGGTTACTGGATCGATCAGGTGGATTGCACAAGCAAGGCAGGGATCCAAGGAACGGACGACCCGGACGACGTTGACAGGATTATCAGGGTCGGGAACAGGTACGCCGATTAAGGCTTGTTCAACCGGACCACGAATTCCTTGATCATCTCTTGGCGAGAAATTCCAAGTCGTTGGAACAACCATTTGATAATTCGCGATTTTATGATCTTCGATTTTTATAAAGTGGCCGAGTGAACCCCGAGCAGCTTCAGTCATGCCTGCACCCTGCCCAGTGGCTGGAGCGTCCCAATGCTCAGTATCATGAATCCGGAAATTCTTCAATCCCATTTCTTTCTCAAGGGCATCGCACCAATTTAACAATTCTTTAGAGAGAAGAAGGGTTTCATAAGCACGTGCAGCATGCCGTGCTACGGCACCAGGTTTGATATTATACTTTGTCAAAATATCCATGAGGCCTTTCGGCTTCATCACGAGCATACGCGCAAGAGGTCCGACTTCCATCGGCTTTCCATCGTAACGCGGGGCTTTTACAAAGGTATAGGCATCCTTTTTATCAAGATCAGGGATCGTATCCTCAGTATAGGGGGTTTTGCCATTTGCGCTTGCTTTATACCACGAGTATTGAACATCTTCAGTGATTTTAGCTTCAGAAATAGGTAAGACCTTGTTTAAATCACCATCCATCAGGATGCCTGCTTTAAGAAATAAATCTTTTCCTTCATCGTCTCGGGCATAGCCGCCATACGAAAGATAGTTGGGGCTGCCTCCACCGATACCTGCCTGAGCTAAGGGCAAAAGGGGACCCGTACCAAAGGTTAACACATCGGTTAAATAGACTTTTTCAATAAAATCAATCTGTTCTAGGAGCAGGGAACGATATTGTTCGACTGTTTCAATGGTAGGAAGCATTGTTACGCCACCCACGATAATCGAAGATTGGTGGGGCTGTTTGCCGGCAAAAAGAGCGGACATTTTCTTGGCTTTGGCTTGCATTTCCAAAGCTTTAAGATAGTGGGCGACAGACATCGTTACCAACTCTGGATCATTGACACTGAACTCATCCGGTTTGTAGCGGGGTGTTAAAGGGGCTGTATCTCCTGCTGCAACAAGTTTTAGGACCTTATCCTTAACGGCAAGAAGACCGGCGTCTTTTCCTTGATATTGAGCAATAGCCATGATATCGATGTAATCGAGGGCACTTAAGTGATAGAAATGGAGCACATGGTCATGCAACCACATCGCACCAATGATCAGGTTGCGGATAATTCGTCCGCCCGCGGGAACTTTTGCGCCAAAGGCTGCGTCCAAGGCTAAGGAAGATGCCCAGCCATGCGCTCCTGCGCAAACGCCGCAAACCCGTTCTGTGACATACGTTGCATCTCGGGGATCACGGCCACGGAGCATAGGCTCAATTCCACGGTACATCGTTCCGATGACATGGGCATCAGAAACTTTGTTATTCTCAACTTCTACTTCAATCCGTAAGTGTCCTTCAATGCGTGTTAAGGGATCGACAACGATCTTTGCCATCTTACATATCCTCCTTGTGGCCTTGCTTTTTCAGTCTACCGCTCGCGGCTGTGGCAATTAAGTGCACGCCGATACCTACTGCGGCAGCCCCTCCGACAGTTTTTCCAACGGTATCAGCATTAACCTGACCAATGCCCGGCAACTTAAAGTTTTCTTGTTTTGAATATAACGGGCTAAATTCTTGGTAAAAGTTTTTTTCAGAACAACCTGAACAGGGAGAGCCAGCATTAATACAGAAGTTGGTGTTGTCATTCCACCATACTTGGGCACAGTCAGTATAAGTCTTCGGACCTTTGCAGCCTTTTAAAATGAGGCAATACTCTTTTTGAAGGGGGTCGTTCCAATCGGTGAGGTATTCTCCGTTTTCAAAATGACCGCGCCGTGGGCAGTTATCATGCAACAACGTTCCGTAGAATGCCAGTGGGCGGTTTTGTTGATCAAGCGGCGGAACCTTCTGATAGGTCAAGTAATAGAGGATAGTACCCATTAAGGTTGTGGGTTTGACAGGACAACAGGGAAGATTAATCAAGGGGGTACTAATCCCTTCTGCTTTAAGGATTTCTGATACCCCGACGGCGCCTGTTGCACAAGCACCAGGAATTCCCCCCCCTTCGGAGGCACAACTCCCTACGGCGATAATCACCCGAGCTTTTTGGGCAGCCTCGATCAGGGTTTTGCGGAAAGGTTTTCCTCCGACCATACAATAACGGTCTTCTTTGGAAGGAACGGAACCCTCTACGACAAGGATGAAATTATCCTTGAGTGCTTCTTGATAAGCTTCTTCGGACTTATTTCCTGATCCGGCCATAATGGTTTCATGATAACGGAGTGAGATCATGTCGAGAATGAGTTCGGCTGCCGATGGATTCAACGAGGCAATTGTTGATTCTGTGCATCCTGTACAATCCATACCTTCCAACCAGATAACTGGGGGTTTTTCTAGTGCTTGTTCCATAGCATTGGCCGCTTGCGGGACAAAAAGCTCAGGTAATCCAAGTGCCGCAATAGTTGCTCCAATTAACTTCATGAAGTCACGGCGAGAAACCCCTTTGGCGTTGAGTAAATTTAAATTCCCCATAATTAGTAGAACACCTCCTGAATATGTGTTAACTCTAGCTTGTGAAAGTTAGAATAATGAGAATCTTCTTATACTTATCTTTTTTCTATTCGTGGCAAAAGCCAATTTCCCTGCTTGTTGTAGAAAAATATTCCGAGATGCTCTAGAAATTTAATGTTTCGATTTAATTGTATTTCTATAATCTACTAAATAATTATCATATTCCTTGAAGAACATAGAGCATTGCGTGTAGAATAGTAGGTATAATTTAGAGAATTAGGGGGGGATGCGATGAAAGTTGGTCGAGATGCTATGAAGCGAGAGGCAAAGACTATTTTCCTTAATGGGATTGTTCAGGGAGTAGGTTTCCGACCCTTCGTTTTTAAGCTTGCTAACGAAATGGAAATTAAAGGGTGGGTGCATAACTCAAGCCGTGGGGTAACCGTCCATGCTGAAGGGTATAATCTCGACTTGTTTGATAATCGTTTGCTCAATGAAGCCCCTCCTTTGGCTAAAATTGTGACCATTCGATCAGTGGTTAGTGAATGTAAAAACTATGAAACGTTCGAAATAGTTCAGAGCGAAGTGGAGCAAGAGGCAGATGTCTTCATTTCGCCTGATGTAGCAACATGTGAAGATTGTCTGGAAGAGATGGCTGACCCTACGAACCGACGTTACAAATTTCCTTTTACTAATTGTACGAATTGTGGCCCTCGCTATACGATTATCCGGGACGTACCTTATGATCGCTCGCAAACAACCATGTCTGATTTTCCAATGTGCGAATTCTGTTCGGTAGAATATCGAAATCCTTGGGATCGGCGTTTTCATGCTCAACCGATTGCCTGCCCTGAATGTGGACCGAAAGTACAACTTAGGGATGCACAGGGGCACTTGCTCCCAGGAATTGGTGTAGATCAATTGGCGCAAGGTGGGATTATTGCTGTCAAAGGACTGGGAGGGTTTCATCTTGTTTGTGATGCTCGCAATGCGCAAGCTGTACGCCGCTTGCGTGAACGGAAAGAGCGGGGGGCAAAGCCTTTTGCTCTGATGGCACGGTCGGTCGTGAAAGCGTGTGACGAGGTAGTTATAGGCCCTGAAGAAGAAAAATTGTTACGGAGTACGGCTGCCCCTATTGTTGTATTAGAACGCCAGCTTAAGCTCGCCAATGTTTTGCCAGAAGACATAGCACCAGGTATTCATACGCTAGGAATCATGCTTCCCTATACGCCACTACACCATCTTTTATTCGATGGACCGTATGATTTTTTGGTTATGACGAGTGCCAATCTCAGCGGTCGCCCTCTTATTTACAAGAATGATGAGGCTTTGGCAGGACTAAAAGGAATTGCTGACTATTTCCTGATCCATGACCGCGATATTTATCACCCGTGTGACGACTCGGTTGTGCAAGTTATTGGGGGCGAGACGGTTTTTTTGCGGCGAGCCCGCGGCTATGTTCCGTTACCGATTCTGATGTCGGCTATTCAGGTCAGGACTCCGCTTCTCGGGGTGGGTGGAGAACTTAAAAATGCCTTTTGCCTGGCCTCGGGGAGGTGGGCTTTTGTGAGTCAATACCTTGGCGATATGGAAGGATATGAAAATCTCCAACGTTTTCATCAAGAACGTGAATCCTTTCAAAGAGTTGTCAACATTACCCCCCAGGCGCTGGCCTATGACCAACATCCTAACTACCAACTGACGCGATTTGCTCTGGAACAGCCTTTGCCTAAATATTCCGTACAGCATCATCATGCTCACTTAGTGAGTGTGCTGGGAGAATGGGACAGAAATGAGCCTACCTTAGGGATTATTTGTGATGGAACTGGACTTGGGGAGGATGGATGCATTTGGGGATTTGAAGTTCTGTATGGAAATGCCTCAGGCTTTAAGCGCAAAGGTCATCTCGAATATTTACCGCTTCCGGGTGGGGACACTGGTGCCAAACACCCTTTGCGTATTGCTTATGCTTATCTAAAAACCCTTTTTACCGAGGAGGAGTGGGATACGACGGAATCCCTTTGGACAGATCTTTCGGTAGATGAGCGTCAGATCTTAGATCGCCAACTTGAAACAGGAATTCAAGTTTTCCAGACGTCGAGTGCTGGACGGCTTTTTGATGCCGTGAGCGGATTGCTGGGTGTTTGTCGAAGGGTAACTTATGAAGGACAAGCCGCGATTGAGCTGGAAAGCGTTGCCATTCGTTTTAGTCAACAACACCCTTTAGAAGACGTGGAGTGGGAGGAGAACGTTAAAAGACCGTATCCTTATGAAGTGAGAGTGGAGAACGCACAATGCATCCTCAAAGTGGGGACGCTTTTGGGAGAACTCGTTCGTGATTTTCTCTGCGGAGTAAGTCAGGGAGAAATTGCGTATCGTTTCCATCGGACAATCGCTCATGCTATAGTAGACCTAGCAATGCAATTGCAGGTAGAGAAGGGCCCCTTGGTTTTGAGTGGCGGGGTCTTCCAAAATAAGCTTTTAACTGAAGCAGTCCTTAATCTATGCCAAGATAAGGGAATTGAAATCCTACGTTCTCGAACACTCCCTCCTGGAGATGGCGGACTTGCCTTTGGTCAACTATTAATCGCAAATGAGGTGTTATAAGATGTGTTTAGCGATTCCTGCTAAAGTTGTTACACTGGATGGATCAATCGCCAAAGTAGATATGATGGGGAATGAACGGGTTATCAGTATCGACTTGGTCCCAGAGGTTAAAATCGGGGAATTTGTCTTAGTGCATGCAGGCTTTGCCATTGAAATTATTGATGATGAGAGTGCACATGAAACTGAAGAACTTTTGTTGGAGGTAGCCGACGCCTATGATGAAGAGAAGTAAGGATCTTGTGGTAAAGGCTGATAACTATCTCTTAGAAATCAAGGCTTTAGCACAGAGTCCGTTTACCATTATGGAAGTCTGTGGAACGCATACCGTTGCCATCGCTAAGAACGCACTGCGTGAGTTGTTGCCGGACACGGTTCGTCTAATTTCCGGACCAGGTTGCCCAGTATGTGTGACTGATAACAGTGATATCGACCGCTATCTCTATTTGGCCGCCCAACCGAAGGTGATTACGGCAACCTTTGGAGATATGATGAGGGTTCCGGGGACGGATAAAAACCTCCAGACGTTAAGAGCAGAAGGGGCGGACGTTCGCATAGTCTATTCAACCCAAGATGCCTTAGAGTTAGCCCGCCATAATCCGAACAAAGAGGTTGTTTTTCTGGGAATCGGCTTTGAAACGACGGTCCCTACCGTAGCAGTAAGTATAGAAACGGCGAAAAAGGAAGGAATCGTAAATTATAGCGTCTTATCCATGCACAAGGTTGTTCCCCCAGTCTTGAGATTATTGGCAGAGGATGAGGAACTCGTTGTCGATGCCTTCCTTGATCCGGGTCATGTTTGCGCCATCATCGGCATCGAACCGATTGAGTTTATGGCCAAAGACTATGGCAAGCCTGGTGTTGTAACAGGGTTCGAAGCCCTTGATATTTTGGAAGCTGTTGTTATGCTTCTAAGACAGCATGATGAGGGACGTTCAGAAATTGAAATTCAATATAAAAGAGTTGTCAAAGCTGAAGGAAATCCTCATGCTCAATCGATCGTTGAGCGGGTCTTTGAACCTGTTGATGCTTCTTGGCGCGGCATAGGGCTAATTCCTCAAAGCGGTTTGGCTATTCGTGAAGAATTTTCATCGTGGGATGCAGCCAAGAAATTTTCGCTACCGATTTTCCATTCTAAAGAAACCCCGGGTTGTCGTTGTGGAGAGGTCTTAAAAGGCCTTATAGATCCCACTCAATGTCCTTTGTTTGCCCGCCATTGCACACCAATGACGCCCGTAGGACCTTGCATGGTGTCTTCAGAAGGATCTTGTGCGGCCTATTATCGTTACTCACAGGGGAGTGTGAATTGATGGAACGCATTATGATGGCCCATGGAAGTGGTGGACGGCTAAGTCATGAATTGATTAGCACCCTTCTTCAAAAACACCTGGGTAATCTCTACTTGGATCAAATGAATGATGCGACAGTTTTGCCCGGAGGAGAGCAGATCGCCGTAACGACCGACTCGTTTGTAATTTCTCCGCTGTTTTTTCGAGGAGGAAATATCGGCAAGCTGGCGGTATGTGGTACGGTCAATGATCTAGCGGTCAGTGGAGCTATTCCTCAATTTTTGACCTTGGCGCTTATTTTAGAAGAAGGTTTTCCCTTGGAGGAATTAGAACAGATTATTAAGAGTGTTGCGGAGACGGCTGTCCGAGCAGGCGTTAAAATCGTTTGCGGTGATACGAAAGTTGTGGAACGTGGGAATGCGGATAAGATTTTCATTAACACAGCTGGAATTGGCTATATTACGAATCGTTTAGTTGGCCCTGAGCACATTCGGCCCGGTGATGAGATCCTAATTACTGGAACGATTGGAGATCACGGGATTGCCATATTGTCAGAGCGAGAAGGAATTAAATTTCAAACCCCAGTCGTAAGTGACTGCGCGCCTTTAAATAGACTTATTGATGCCTTTTATCAACCGGGAGTAAAATGTATGAGAGACCCTACCCGTGGTGGTGTGGCGACAACGTTAAATGAATTGGCACACCAAGCGGGTGTAAGCATGCTTTTGGAAGAAGTGAATCTCCCCCTCTTACCAAGTGTCGAAGGTGCCTGTGAGATGTTAGGTCTTGAGCCCCTTTATTTAGCCAATGAAGGAAAAGCCTTGGTCATCGTGGCGCCTGAAGTTGCGGAGGAAGTGCTTCAGAATATGCAAGCTCACCCACTTGGCCGATTCGCGGCTCGTATCGGGCGAGTTCAAGAAGGAAAACCCGGACTTGTTCTGCTAGAGACCCCTCTCGGGGGAAAACGGATTGTTGGCATGCTTGAAGGTGAACACCTTCCCCGTATCTGTTGAAGTTGTAATAATTTTGTAACCATTAATCTTGAAATGTGCTTGAAGCCCTTAGACGTAAGACTTTGAGCACATTTTTGGGACAGAAATTAATAAAGAATAGTCTGAAGAAATACCTTTATACCTAATATTCCAAAAATTATGATTGATAGAAAAAGAAAACCGTGATAATATTTTAATAGATAGACATGACTAGACAGGTATAACATATTAAATTAATAAGAAGGGAGAAAGATTAAATTGATCATCATTGGCGAAAATTCTTCATCTTTGTCTGTATTGCCCGATTATTCCTGGGACTTTTGTACTCCACCCTTGTCGCCCTCTACTCCGATGTCGTAACGTACGGGGAATGGAAGACCGGCCAAAACGCGAATTCCTTTATCATGGGCCTGATGAACATATCGCTGAAAACAGCGATCATATCGCGCAGCACCGTGATTCCGTTCGTGCTGGCAGCCGCAGGCTTCGTCGCAGGAGCCAACCCGGCTACCGCCTCCATACAGCTTAAAGATGCGGTCAATAACGTATTCCTGTTTATTCCGGGAGTCGTGGCCTTGGTTGGCGGATTGATCCTTGCTGTAGGCTATCGCCTGACCCGAGAAAAACTGTTACAATACCAAGCGGAGATCGATGCCAGAAAAGCAAGTGTTTAAGCAGCAAAACGTTAGGATAACTAAATTTATTAAACTTTAACAAACGATTAGAATTGATCACGGCGATACTTGCAGGAGCAGGATATGTTGCCAATATGCAACCCACACAACGATTGATCAGCGGTGTAAAAAATGGAATTTATGGTTATCTTCATTGTCTTCCTTTATAAAATCACACCTCAAAACCTTGATAAGATGCAAAAGGAAATTGAATCGAGGAAAGCAGAGGCAACTGCTGGTCAGGCTCAAGCAAGCGCAAAATAAGCGAGTTAAGAGATGATTGCGGTCATCTCTTTTATTTCTCCTCCCATCAATTGTGATAAGCTAACAATTAGCAATTTTTTCTAAGAAATACAAATGTGAAAAATTTTTTATAATTTACTGCATTTGATGAAAATTTTTGTATAATCAAGGAAAGAGATTATTATAATTTAGCTTAAAGATCACTAAATCGTTGGAGGGTCACATGCAAGATTTAAGAAAGATAAAAGAAAAGCTTATTGAACTGATCGTGAATTTAGAAGAAGAATCCGTGACGAAATTGGCGAATGAAGCTCTTGACGCAGGAATGGAGCCGATACGTCTTTTGGAGATTATTGCCGAGGGCATGTCTAAGGTCGGTAAACTATACGAAGATAAAGAATATTTCATTGCCGACTTAATCATGGCTGGAATCATTTTTAAGGATGTTTTGAAATTAGAGCGCATGCAAGCATATTTCCAAAACATAACTGTCAGTAAGAATGCCAAAGTCCTCATTGGGACGGTCAAAGGTGATATCCATGATATCGGTAAGGATATTCTGAAAGGAATGTTAGAAGCGAGCGGTTTTGAAGTGATTGATCTTGGGGTCGATGTTCCTTGTGAAACCTTTGTGGCTAAGTTTGAGGAATATCATCCTGATATTGTTGGACTGAGTGGTGTGCTGACGAGTACTATTGACACCATGAAAGAAACAGTTGACGCGTTTGTGAGTTCTGGGAATCGAGATAAAGTCAAGATAATTTTAGGGGGAAGTCATCTTACCGCAGAGGCCTGCCAATATATAGGTGTGGATAACTTTGCCTGCGAAGTTTCTGTTGGCGTGAGAATATGTAAGGAATGGATGCTCTCCAGGAATGGAAAGGGAGTATCAAATCATGACTAGCAGTCCGGTTTATCTTAGAGTATTTGAAGAAATAAAAGAAAAAATTAACTGCTCGGAACTTAAACCGGGTGATATCCTTCCTCCCGAATCCGCTTTATGTAAACAGTATGGGGCGAGCAGAGCGACAGTCAGAAATGGTCTTGCGCTTTTATTCAATGAAGGATATATATATTCGATTCCTGGTAAAGGGAACTTTGTTCAATCTCCCCAGTCTAATAAATATACCGTTTATTATGATGAAATGAGCAACATGATTAGTAGTGTGGATGATACCAAACTCCTCGAAGTAGACATCATTTCACCGGAAGAATATCTAGCCAATCTATTACAGATGAGCAAATCAAAGAATGTTATATTAATTCGTCGACTGTTCTTTAATGATGGGGAACCAATTGCATATGACGTCAAATATTTACCTTACGTCAAAGGGATGCCCATTGTCGAGAAGGAAATAGAACAGGCAACTCTTCCAGAAATGTTGTCTAAAGATATTTCCCCTTTTGCGATTAAGCGACATATCAGGATTCAGGCTCAAATACCAAATGAAGAAATGAAAAAACAGCTGAGAATTAAAGAACACTTAGCTTTGTTGGTAGTTGAGCAAAAACTTTTTGACAATGATAATAAACCTATCGGTTATGGAATCACATATTTTAATGGAGATTACATTAAACTAGAGGGAAGAAGTCAGTAGAGAGCTCCTTCCGTAGATTGAGGCTGATTTTTAGAATCTGGAGGAGTGAATCAGAGTGGTTAAAGTTACATTTTTACCAGCCAATAAAAGTATAGAAGTCGCTGAAGGAAACACCATTTTCCAAGCGGCTTTGGCTGCCGGAGTTCAAATTGAAAGTGCCTGTGGGGGAAGAGGAACGTGTGGAAAATGTAAGGTGCAAATACCACCCGAAGATATTGATTCGAAAGCTGATTCTGGAGAAAAGTTCTTAAGTGAGGTCGAGCGAGCAGCGGGCTGGGTTATGGCTTGCAAGTATGTAGTTAATGAAGATTTAACGGTGAAGTTAAGTGAGCAAAAGGATGCCTATAAACGAAAGACGGGCCTTGAAGAGCTGAAAACGATCGAATTAGCCCCAAGCATTCGTAAATACAAACTCCAGCTCAGTGAACCCACGGTAGAGGATCAAACTCCGGACTGGGAACGTCTTGTTGCAGCTTTGCCCAATCGTGAAGTACGGTTCAATTATCGGATCGCCATGAATCTGCCCCAGGTCTTACATCAAGCTGGATTCAAAGTGACTGCGGTACTCGACGGGGATTCCGTACTGACGGTGGAGCCAGGTGAGACGCTCGAGCATTGCTATGGACTGGCTATCGATATCGGCACGACGACGGTAGTCGTTTATCTGATGGATCTCAATAAGGGTAAAGTTGTCGATAGCGGGGCGGTAACAAATCCCCAGCATGTCTTTGGTGCGGATGTCATTTCTCGTATCACTTACGCTGCGAAAGGGCCAGAACAGCTTCGTCAGCTTCAGACTCAAGTGATGGATGGGCTGAACGGAATTATCGCTCACTTATGTCAAAACAAGGATATAGGCAAGGACGAAATTTATCAAGCAGTCGTTGTTGGAAATACGACGATGAGTCATTTGTTCCTCGGTATTGATCCCACCTATCTAGCACCTGCGCCGTTTATTCCGGTATTCCGAAAAGCGGTTCAGGTTGAAGTGCGGGAATTGGGGCTTAATATTCTGGAAACAGGTAATGTCGTTGTTTTACCCAATGTGGCAGGGTATGTTGGCGCAGACACTGTAGGTGTGATGCTGGCAGCTAAGGTTGATCAGCTTCCAGGTTTCACGTTAGTCATTGATATTGGTACGAATGGGGAAATGATTTTAGCGGGTCAGGACCGGATTTTAACCTGCTCGACAGCAGCCGGTCCCGCTTTTGAAGGAGCGGAAATCAAACATGGCATGCGGGCAGCTGAGGGAGCGATCGAGGGTGTATTAATAGCGGAGGACGTACAAGTGGTCGTTATCGGGGGCACGAAGTCGCAAGGAATTTGCGGTTCAGGGTTAATCGATGCGGTCGCTGAAATGGCCAAATCAGGGGTCATCAATTTGACGGGACGATTGGCGCTCAGACCGAAGGAATTGGAGAAATTGCCTTCCTTACTTCAAAAACGTTTACGCAAAACGGAACAGGGTGGGGAGTTTGTATTGGTCTGGTCGCAGGATACATCAATAGGAGAAGACATCGTCCTTACGCAAAAAGATATCCGCGAGTTACAGCTCGCCAAAGGCGCGATGAGGGCTGGAGTCCAAATTTTAATGACGGAGATGGGGATTAGTCAGGAACAACTGGACAGCGTTCTTCTTGCTGGGGCTTTCGGTAATTATATTAAAAAAGAGAGTGCGCTGGGGATCGGCTTACTGCCGCCGTTACCGATTGAGCGAATTAATGCGATTGGTAATGCCGCAGGTGACGGGGCTAAAATGGCCTTGCTTTCAACCGTGGAAAGAGCGCGAGCCACGAAATTAGCCGATCACGCAGAGCACCTTGAATTATCGACACGCAAGGATTTTCAAGAGCAGTTTATTAAAGCTTTGTCATTTTAGGAGTTTTAAAGTTCGAAATTAAGGCTGCGCATTCATGCGCGGCCTTAAAATATTTAAGCGGCGTGTCGTGTAAGTGATATACAGACAGAATACATTATATAAGCCGGGATGCTGTAACATCCCGGCTTATATAACTAGCCGCAATGCGCGGCATTTTTAAGAAGAGCAAGAGGCTCCCTGAAAGGGTGGGACTCTTTCAGGCGGACACTTTGAGTGTGAATCCTTCATAGATAACTTCTCTGTTTTCTATAGCGATGAGTTCGTCGGTCTTGATGAGCTCGGGAATTCTTTCACTATGAAAGACATTGCTGTTCAGCAAAATTTCCGAGACGAATTGCGAGCAAAAGTAGTGGTTTTTCCGTTGTATCAAGGGCTTGTTGAGTAGAATGCCGAACAAACCTAAGAAATTATATCTATACTTGTCTTGTTCGCTTTGGAATTTTTCAACTTGTTCTTGTAGTAAAAAAAGCTGCTCCACTGTTACTCGAATTCTGTATATAAGGCACTCACATTGAGAGTCCTTGTAAACTCCTTCATACAGGTTCTCTACGACAAATCCACCGGAGAAAGGGTTGTCGGGATTGACTCTTCCAAAGGAATACATTTTGGTAAAACTGTTATCAAAGCTAATGGATGAGTGCGCGTATTTCATTTGCGAAACAGTGCTGATGAGTTTTGAAAGCCAAGTTCCGGTCTTTGTGAAAACAAGGTAAATATATTTGGAGCTCATACGAACTTAATCAACTCCTTAAATTAAGCGCCAGGTCATCTTGCAATAGTTCTTTAATGATCTTTCTTTTCTTCTTTAGCAGTCGAAGTGAGGTTTCGAGTTTTTTTGAATCGTAAGGGTTTCCGTTTACGTTTAGCTGGATGCATCTCGAAGTAAACGTCGCATATCATCTGTATGAATCATATTACATGTGATATGAAGCGTCAATATAGAAATCAGAGTGCTCGCTATTTGAAATCCCTATTGACTTAGTAATAAGTAGCATTAATAAAGTCATTGTCAGAATGTAATAATCAATGTATAATGCAATAGTTATAATATACATCATAATATATTTATACTGAGGGGGAAATGCTACATATGACTCAGAAGAATTTACTTAAATACGAGCAAGTGAACTTAGTAAATAGTTCAAGTACAAATAACGGGGCAAATCGCAATTACGTAATTCTTGGAGTAATGGCCTTTCTGTTCGTTGCAATCGTTGGGCTATATTACGTTAAATGGAGTCCTTACTATGCGAAGGCATTTTTAGCGGCCAGCAAACACTCGATTGGAGCCTCGATCGTATCTGGTAATACTGCTGCTCCACCAAGCCCATCATGGGGAACTGCTATGAGTTATATGACGGCCTATTTTAAATCCGTTTGGAAGGCCGTTGTTTTAGGTTTGCTTTTAGGTTCTTTAGTTCAAGTACTTATCCCACGCAATTGGGTAAGACGCTTTTTTGGTCAAGCAAATTTTCAAAGTACAGCTTTAGCCGGATTGGCGGCCATTCCTTCGATGATGTGCACATGTTGCGCGGCACCCGTTGCTGTTGGTCTCCGGAAGCGTTCCGCTTCTGCTGGTGCCACAATGGCTTACTGGCTTGGTAACCCAGTCTTAAATCCCGCCACAATCATTTTTATGGGCTTTGTTTTATCTTGGAAGTTTGCACTCATACGTATTATTGCTGGACTTTTTCTCGTTTTAACGGTAAGTTATCTGGCTAATAAAATGGTGAATGAGAAGGAAATTCCAGAGGTCAGTCAATTTGAGCTCGATGAAGAAGATCAAAGCAACGACACAGGAAACTTTTTTATACGCTGGATGAAGGCTTTGTGGCCATTAGTTCTGGAAACTATCCCGGCCTATCTAATTGCAGTGTTTATTCTGGGTGCTGTTAGGGCTTGGTTATTTCCGGCCATTAGCCCTGAATGGGGTAATCGTATTTTAGTGATCATTGGACTGGCGATTACAGGAACCCTCTTTATTATTCCGACAGCGGCCGAAATCCCGATCGTGCAGACGCTGATGTCCTTTGGTCTCGGAGCAGGACCAGGTGTTGCCTTGATGATGACGTTACCAGCGGTTAGTATTCCTTCGTTGATTATGGTTAAGCGGGTTTTCCCGGTAAAAGTCTTAATCTTTGTTGCTAGTGCAGTCATGATCGTCGGAATAATATGTGGGTTGTTGGCGGGGTTAGTAATTTAGTCTCGCCTGAGATATGTTCCGACATTACCAGATTGACAAGTAAAGGGATTAGCTGCAGCAGGCCTACGATAATGAAAATTGTTGTCAGGTACGTGCATTTTTCTTAATTTCCTCTCAAATCCCTATTTACATTGACGTTGCGTAAAGGTGTATAGTTATCCCGTCAGGAGGTGATCACGTGGAATACACGGTGCAGAAACTAGCTCAGATGGCAGGTGTCAGCGCTCGGACTCTCAGATATTATGATGAGATAGGAATTCTTAAGCCGGCAAGAATTAACTCATCAGGATATCGAATTTATGGTCAAGCCGAGATCGATCGACTGCAACAGATTCTTTTCTATAGGGAGCTGGGTGTGAATCTAGAAAGCATTAAAGATATCGTAACCGCACCTTCTTTCGACGGAGCAAAAGCACTGAGAGAACATCGTGAGAAACTTCTTGAAAAAAGAGAGCAATTGGATGTATTGATTTTCAATGTTGATAAAACCATTGCGCTAAACGAAGGGAGAATTATCATGACAAATAAAGAAAAGTTTGAAGGCTTTAAGCAAAAGCTCGTGGATGACAATGAAGCAAAGTATGGCAAGGAAATCCGCGAAAAATACGGTGATGCGACGATTGACAAATCCAATCAAAAAATGAAAGGTATGTCACAAGAACAATATGACGAGGTAACGAAGCTAGCTACAGAGGTAATCGAAACCCTCCATGCTGCCTTTAAGACAGGCGATCCAGCAGGAGAACTCGCTCAAAAAACTGCTGATCTCCACCGGCAGTGGCTATGCTATTTTTGGGATAACTATTCAAAAAAAGCCCATGCAGGACTTGCTCAGATGTATGTGGATGATCCAAGATTTACCGCATACTATGACGAGAAACAACCGGGTTCTGCAGAATTTCTAAGAGATGCAGTCTTTATTTACACGGGAATGGAGAAATAGGCTGGATGAAACTGTAAGCTAAAGGCCACGCGTAATGCGTGGCCTTTAGCTTACTACCACTGCCTACCGGGGTCATCTGCCATGCTATTCACGGTGCCGCGTGGATAGGGCACAGAGTAATGACCTAAGGTTGGGTCTCATTCTGCATAGCCGTCTGAAGTCACACAGGCAAATGGGTTTTGGTATCAATCCATAGATAATAGGGTAAACCGCCTGGGGGATCAATCTCAATACGGGTGGCAGTACGACCAGCGATGGAATTTTGCCCGACAATCTTGTGGGGATAGTGTTGGACCCGTGTAGCTTCTTTTTGTAAATCAAAATCCTGGGGATTGAGATACAGGGGGAGTAAAAGGAGCTCTTTGTTATTCGGTTGTATTCTCCCTTAAATTAGAATACTAAATCCAGTGCATTAACATAAGAGAAATCAAAAAACAGAAGGGATACAGTTCAAAATGACTGTGTCCCTTCTGTTTTACTGTTGCTTTTCTATAGTTGTTTATTCTTAGTCTTTTTCCACCTCTATTTCGACTTTTCGGGGGAGAGCAAGTTTACCTGCGACTTCAATTCCTTTGATAATACCTAAAGGGACGGGGCAAGCTGGATGCTTACAATATTTCCGCGCCAACTCGAATACAGCGGACTCACCTATTACGGCGAAACATTCGCCGTAAGTACTTGCCTCATGAAGTTCCTCCGCCATCGGTTTTAAGTTAGGACACTCTGTTTCCATATTTATCAGGACGTTTTGCGCGTCTTTAGGACTCACTTTGATCAGCGTATGAAAGCCACAAACGCCAGCATTTACTTTAACTGTCGCCATCTTGATTTCTCCTTCACTTAATAATATATAGATGTTATAGGCTAGCTAAAATATATACTCTGAAGGGGTAAGAAGCAAGTCGCAAAATTATTTGCTCGAAGTATTAATATAGACGATTCTCTATATAATATTGTATAATATGGATATAGAAATTATTCGATATGATTGAAGTGCATGTCTAGTATTATAATCGATTTTATTGAGAAATTAGAGTGGAGCGATTATTTTTATGAACTATACCGACGTTAAATATGTTCAACTATTTAAGAGTCTTGCTGATGAAACACGCCTAAAAATCATAGCAATATTGTCAAATGGGGAAATGTGTGCCTGCCAATTGCTTAAGAACTTTAATATTACCCAACCGACCTTGTCCTATCATATGAAGATTTTGTGTGATAGTGCGGTAGTCAACGGACGACGTGAGGGGGCGTGGATGTATTATAGTATTAATAGCATTACCCTTGCAGATATTTCAGAATTTTTAGCGGAGACCACATCTCAGCAAAAAGAATGGGATACGTGAGTTAGATCGAGAGGGCCGATGTGATGTCAGATTGCTGGAAGAGGGGATAGTCATATGGAAATTACGAATAGAGAAATACAAGTTGCGAAAACATCCACGGAATTAACGTTTCAGGATATTTTAGGTGCTTGGAAGGTCCGATGGGGAATTAATAGAATGAATTATAAGGTTGAGCCTGGTCTTTATAGCGTGGGAAAACCGGATAGCAACTCCCCAGTGATGGTAAGCGCTAACTATAAACTCAGCTTTGATATGTTAAGGAAAGAATTAAAAGGGTTAAATACCTGGATTCTGGTACTGGATACTAAGGGAGTCAATGTTTGGTGCGCTGCAGGTAAGGGCACCTTCGGGACCCAAGAGCTGCTGAACCGAATCGCCATCGTGCAACTTGCAAAGGTTGTATCGCATAGAACCCTGGTCTTACCCCAATTAGGCGCACCTGGTATAAGTGCTCACGAGGTTACAAAGTACTCAGGTTTTAAAGTAATCTATGGACCGGTAAAGGCAAAGGATATCCCCTCGTTTATTCATTCAGGAATGAAAGCAACTGAGGACATGCGCACGGTACGGTTTAGTACCTATGATCGACTCGTTTTAACTCCTGTTGAATTCGTCGGTACGTTCAAAGTTTCCCTGATGATATTTGGAATCCTTTTTTTATTAAATATTCTTGGAGTTGGACCATTTGGTTTTGTTGATTTTTACGCCTACATGGGCGTAGTTATTGTAGGGTGTGTATTAACTCCAGTCTTGTTACCCTGGATTCCTGGGCGCGCTTTCGCTTGGAAGGGTTGGTTATTAGGATTGATTTGGGCTATCCTCGTTAATGTACTTAATGGATGGCCTACTGTACCGCAATATAGTATCCTAAGAGCATTGGGGTATTTACTGATCCTACCTCCGGTCTCAGCGTACTATGCGATGAATTTTACAGGCGCTTCAACGTATACATCCTTTTCAGGCGTTTTGAAAGAGATGAGAGTCGCTATTCCAGCGATGATTATTTCGATATTCTTGGGGGCAGTAATAATTCTGGTGAATAACTTCATCATACTTTAAGGAGCTGGGAGTTATGAAAAATTACTATTTAAAAAATGTTGCGACTTTGAAACTTGAGTCCCCAAAATGCACAGGGTGTGGTAAATGTATTGAAGTTTGTCCGCATCAAGTCTTTGTCATGAGGGAGGGAAAGTCAGTCATAGTTGAAAAAGACCGTTGCATGGAATGTGGTGCGTGTGTAAAAAATTGTCCGTTTAATGTCTTAGAAGTTAAGCCGGGCGTAGGCTGTGCCTCAGCCATTATTATTGGATGGCTGACCGGTACTGAACCAAGCTGCGATTGTTCTGGAAGTAGTGGAGGCTGTTGCTAGTTGTGATAAAAGCGCCACTCGACTCTCATTTCAAAAGGGAGTTGAGTGACGCTTTTATTCCACTTAAGGTAAGTCTGGGTTCTCGGAGTTTATGACGTTCGCGGTCTTTGTTTTTTATATCTACCAGCGAATAAGACGCCGACAATGAGGATTAGGGTTAAACTCCACCGAAGAATTAAATTGTCTGCAAAAATAGGCTGTAGAAACGGTTCATCCATTAGCATGGTGGAGGCAGTATAGGCAATAACACCGGCGCCAATCTCAATCAAAGAGGGAATGCGATCTAAGGCTTTAATAACTAAGGTACTGCCCCAGACAACGATTGGAATACTAATGAATAAGCCGCAAATAACCAAGAGGTAACTTCCATGTGCTGCTCCGGCGACTGCAATAACATTATCTAGACCCATTACCGCATCGGCAACAATAATCGTCCGAATAGCGCCCCAGATACTTGTACTAGTGGCAACCTCATTGGATTTCTCTTGCGTAAGAAGTTTATACGCCATTCCCACAAGAAAGATTCCCCCGACAAGTAAGAGCCCCGGAATCTTAAGGAGCCAAACCGCGACAAGGGTAGTCAACGAACGAATAATAATCGCACCGAGTGTTCCCCAAAAAATTACTTTTTTCTGATCGTGCTTAGGAAGATTACGGGCGGCTAAGCCGATCACAATTGCATTGTCTCCACCTAATACCAAATCAATCATCACAATAGATAAAAGGGCTGTTAAGAAACCATGTCCCAAAAAGTCCATTTTTCATCCTCACTCTCTGATCTTCTAATTGTTGTAGATTAGGGTTAAAACTTAAAAATCAAAATAAAAAAGACCTTTTACCCCTTATGGGCAAAGGTCTTGCAAACAACATCTCAAGTTGTCAACAAAGCCGGGAACGTTAATTCCGTATTGACGGCTTTGCTGTAACAGCTACTCCCCTTTGAACACTACTCTTTTATTATAAAGCATAATTTACTATTGGGTCAAGACTTTTTCTCTTATCTCAGTAGAGAAATCCATGATGCTCTTGAATTGACTTCTCTAGATTACTAAAATGAGTGTAGAACAATGAAGAAAAATGATAGGTAGGCAAATATTCTAAATTAGAGATGAACAAAGGAGATTTGTGATGCATGTTTTAATTGCAGTCGATTCCTTTAAAGGAAGCTTATCCAGCCAAAAGGCCGGTGAGGCAATTACGAAGGGGCTTCATAAGGTATTCCCCGAGGCGACGTCCTATATCTTGCCGATGGCTGACGGTGGAGAAGGGACAGTCGAAGCACTGGTCCAAGCAAGGCAAGGGAGAATTTTAAAAACAAGGGTGACCTCTCCATTGGGAGAGTCAATCGAGGGCTTTCTGGGGGAATTACCTCATGGCGTAGTTGTCTTAGAAATGGCAGCAGCTTCAGGTTTGCCCCTTGTTCCACTGGAGAAACGGAATCCCCTTGTCACAACGACTAAGGGAACCGGAGAATTGATAACGAAGGCCATGGATCTTGGAGCACGTGATATTATTCTGGGAATTGGCGGGAGTGCAACGAACGATGGTGGGGCCGGAATGGCTCAAGCGCTCGGCGTAAAACTTCTGGACGAGAAGGGTAAAGAGCTAAAACCTGGAGGTGGAGATTTAGGCCGACTGGCAAGAATTGATCTCGCTCAGATTGATCCTCGGTTGAAAAGCACGAAGATCACGGTGATGTGTGATGTGGACAACCCTTTATGCGGTCCGCAGGGTGCGTCTGCGGTCTTTGGCCCGCAAAAAGGAGCAACTCCTGAAATGGTTCAAAGCCTTGATCGAAATTTAGAGCACTATGCTCAGATGATTAAAGAACAGCTGGGATTCGATCTCAAGAATGTCCCAGGTGCTGGTGCGGCCGGAGGTTTAGGAGCAGGTCTACTGGCTTTTACAGGAGCAGAATTAAAGACCGGGGTAGAGACAATTTTAGATACGGTTAAGTTTGATCAAATGCTGGAAGGAGCGGATCTCGTTGTCACAGGGGAAGGCCGAATTGATAATCAATCGCTCTATGGAAAAGTACCGATGGGGGTAGCCAAAAGAGCGCTCAAGCATGCTAAGCCGGTGCTTGCCATCGTCGGGTCGATCGGTCCTGGGGCAGAGGCCCTCTATGATCAAGGTCTCAGTTCGATTGTGAGTATTGTCAATGGTCCAATGACACTGGAAAAATCGATGGAAGAGGCGTACGAATTGACGATCGAGGCAACGGAAAGAACGTTCCGGGTCTTGCAAATGGGACAACAAATTAGGGGACAAAATTAAGACGGCCTTTGATTGGCACGATGGGAATGGTTTATTTTTATACGGTTGAAGCGTTGAATGCAGACCTGTATTCACTCAAAATCGCTCGTTGGCAATTTTGGATTGTTTCGTTGTCGACTGCCGGATTATTAGGGACACTGTTCTTGCGCATCGGCAATGGCCGGGAGTTTCTTGATGGTCTGCCGATGTTCTATGCTGGAATCTCGCTGGCCATTCTGCTAGGTGCCTATAACCTCATCCAAACCCTAAGAAAATATATGCAGCGCATAACCCCCGCATCTGCGATTATGACAGGCGGAATGATTTTTCTCTGCCTTTTATTAATTCCGAATGTGCTCAACTATACTAACCCCATAGCCGATGAAGCGGTGAAGTATTGGGTCGTCCATCTCTGGGAGGAAATGGCCTTCGAATTGACCTCAAGTGGCTTTATTGCCTCATTTTTTATCGCAGCAGGTTTAGCTGAAAAAAAGGATATGGAGAAATGGCTCTATCTCGAAGCCGGTTTGGCGGTTTCGGGGGGATGTTTGGTACTGGTCATCATTATTACTGGATCGGTTTTCCGGCGATTTGGTTGATTATTGGCGTTGTCTTTAGCGTAATCCAAATGATTCCGGTGGGCTTGCTTGCCCATTTAACCTATAAAGGATTAAAAAAACATCGACCACTGGATCGACGGGAGAAATTAACGCTTTGGATGATTTTAAGTAGTTTATTTTATCATTTAACGGGTGCTTCGATGCTCGGAATGATGATGACGATACCCTGGATTAATCTTTATTCGCATGGCACCTATATTACGTCCGGACATGCCCATTTGGCGTTATTTGGCGTGATGGGTTTTCTCGTTTTGGCTGGATCACACGCTATTTTAAGCAATGGCTATGAATTATCACGTAAGAGTTACTTTTGGGGAGTTATTGGGGTTGTCTTGCTTAACGCAGGAGTTATCACGATGAGCTCATTTCTTCTTGTGGCAGGTTTGTTGCAAACTTATTTATGGCGATATTTAGGGATGAATTTTACGCAGGTTCAAGAATTAATTCAACCGTACTTGCTGGCACGGGTGGCAGGGGGGTCACTTTATACTGTCGGAAGTGTTATCCTTGGCTGGAGGATGATTAAAGCTTGGTGGCTAACAAGAGAGGATGGAAAAATAGGTGCAGAAGTTTCAAAAAGAATTTGAAGTTCACTACTTTGAGGTGAATTCTTATCAGGAACTAACCCCGCTTGCTTTGCTCAATTACTTGGAAGAGACCGCGATTGCTCATTCCGAATCGGTTGGATACGGGGTAAACCGGCTGAAAGAAGAGGGGTATGGTTGGATTTTAACCCATTGGCAGATTGAATTTGAACAGTATCCTCGCCTCGAAGAGAAAATTAAGATCCAGACTTGGCCTTCGCGTTTCGAACGTTTTTACGCGGATCGGGAATTTTTAGTTTTGAATGCTGATGATGAAGTGATTGCCCGGGCGAGCTCGTTGTGGATCTTCTTTAATTTACGTAAAAGACGACCACTGCGCGTTCCAAAGGAGATCATCGAAGCTTATACGTTTTTCCCAGAGAAAGTCATCTCAACTCCTTTCCCAGACTTTGAGTTCACTCAAAAGGGCAAAACGGAACACTGTGAATTTATGGTTCGGCGGAGTGACATTGACACTAATGCCCATGTCAACAATGCCAAATATATTGAATGGGTGCTGGAAACAATTCCTGAAGAAGTGTACGCTACTTATCGAATTTCTTCACTTGAGGTTGTATACAAAAAAGAAAGCACTTATGGGCAGATGATCCAAGCCTTAACTGAGGAACTGGAGAGAAGTGATCAGGATGTTCACTATTTACACCGAATTTCGGGAACAGAAGGGGAGCAGGAATTAGCCTTGGCGCGTACGCGTTGGCACAAGGTTACTTTCTAATCCGTCAACTTGAGTTTTCTGAGGATAATAGTTTAACCCAATGAGGATATTCTAAAATAGTTTTCTGAATTTGACTAACCTTTTATTGAGAGTTAGTGAGAAAAACGAAGTGAACACGAGATTGGATTACCTTAGAGTACAAGGTAAGGTATAGCTGATTAGGTTGAGCTAGGAAAATCGCATACGAGGGGAAATATGCTTTGACTTTAATCTCTTTTTCGCATAATATATGGATATAGATTCTTCTGGTTCAAATCTGAAACGGAAGAATGCATAAAGTAAGGGGAGTAGCGAGCGGCAGAAATGCCGTGGATAGTGTCGTCATTCGGTCCGATGTGGACCCGGCTCTATCAACGTTTATGAAATTGCAAGACCTTACCCACAGCAGGGGGTGAGGTCTTTATTTTTGTATCAGGGTGGTGAACGGAGGGATAAAGGATTAAAATTCATGGAAAATTCATTACTATTTCATGATTTCGTCTAACCGCTTTGTTATACTATAGGTAATCCATAAACGGCTCGATCCTCTGAACCTGCTAAAACTGAAATCTCTCTTTATATCGAAAATTTAAAAGGATTTTATAGAAAGAAGGTGAAATGAAGTCTAAGGATTATAATTTATCTTTATCTGAAAAGTTATAGTTATAAGCGCTGATTGGGAATATGAATAAATAAGGTAGAATTGAAGGGAGAAATTTAAAATGGGTTTATTTTCTCGTGTCAAAGATTTATTGCAGGCCAACATTACGGATTTGGTGAACAAGTCGGAGGATCCGGAAAAAATGCTGAATCTCTATGTTGATCGGGCGACTGAAGAAGTAAGGAACTTCCAAATTCAAGTGAATCGCGCCGTAGCCGATAAAATTCAACTTGAAGAGCGAATTGCAACCCTGACTAAAGAAATTGAGCAACGGACGGAACAAGCGACCTTAGCGGTACAACAGGGCAAAGATGACCTAGCTCGCACGGCACTGACTCTGAAGAAACAGGCAGAAACAAGTTTGGTAGATTTCCAAACGCAATTAATCGATCAAGCTAAGGCGGTTGAGGATTTACAGGAGAACCTGCGAATTTTAACTGAGAAATTGGCGAAAGCTAAAATGGAACGAAATAACCTGGTGATGCGTCAACGTCGTGCAGAAACAATGAAAAAGGCGAATGAAGCTGTTTCCGGTATGTCCACTCACGATTCTCTGGCTGATGTGGATCGGATGAAGGAGCGTGTGGAACGGATGGAGGCGGAAGCAAAAGCTTCCCGGACGATGGTGAACACCGGAAATGCAGTTGAAGATCAATTCGCGGAACTCGAAAAGAGTAAAGCGAATTCCGAAGTTGAGGATGAACTTGCAAATCTAAAAGCACAGTTCAAGAAGGAAGAATAAAGTGTCGAGCGAAAGATTAAAGTAGGTGTTGGGCATGAAGAGGTGGACGAAACGATTTAGTCTTGCCATCATGACGCTCATGCTCTTCGCGAGCCAGGCCACAGTGGCCTTGGCTCGCGCGGGCGGAGGGAAGGGTGGAAGTGTTGGTGGAAGCGCTGGCCGTAGCTTTAGTGGTGGCTCAGCTGCTGGAGGGTTATCTGGTGGCGGGTATTCGAGCGGGGGCTTTGGCGGCTTCTCCTTTTTCCCATTTTTCTGGGGGCCATCTTTCTTTGGGGGAGGCGGAAGTTCTCTTTTTGGTGGCTTATTTAGCCTAATATTTATTCTGATAATTGCTTTTCTGGTCATTAAAGCCTTCCGTTCTTCAAGACGTACTTGGGGAAAACAGCGTGGACCTAGAAAGGGAGAGTGGGAAAAGAATCCATCGCCATTGACTCCTGTTGATGTGACGGGCCGACCGATTACCAATGAGGAGAATCTTAAGCGTTTTGGCAAAGCTATACAGTTTACTCGAGATAATATGAGCTATTATGCAGAAACTTTCCCACGTTGGGATCGTGATTTTCTTATTGGACGGGTGCGACAGGTCTATTTTTGGATTCAAGATGCTTGGGCCAGACAGGACCTGAGTGAGGGTGAAAATTATTTAAGTTTGACGCTTTTGGCGAAATATCGAACGGATCTTGCTAATCTGCGCAATCGTGGAGAACGGAACGTGATCAAAGAGCCAGTTCTTCACCCGGGTGATATCGAGTTTATTCAGAGTCATCTGGATGACTCTGAACAGCATTTTGTCACCATGATTTCTGCTAGTTTGATTGATTACACGGTGGATGCCTCCGGAAGGATTATTGCAGGTGAAGATGACAATCGTCTCTTCTTTACCGAGTTTTGGGAATTCAACTGGGAGCAGGATCAATGGGTACTCTCTAACATTTATCAAGAAGATGCTTTGGAGATTACGAAGATTGCCCGTGGAGATGAACTTTAATCGTGAAAGAATTTCAAATTAAAAAAATCAGTCGTCTTATTAAAGACGGCTGATTCTTAAATGAGCTTTCTTCTGCTACTTCCTACGAAAGTTAGACTTCTTTGTCCCGTTGATCTAAAAGCGTCCATCCATACCAAGCGCAGCCGATGATGATAACGCCGATGAGAAGGGCGAGGGTGAAACGCCACGGGTGATTGAAGAGCTCCCAGAAATCATGTCCGACCCAGGATTCCCAGGTGATCATGGGAAGTTTACCTAAAAGGCTAGCCCAAAAAAATGAAGCAAATTTCATGGGTGAAATGCCGGCCGCGTAATTGACGGCAGCAGCGGGTAGAATTGGAATAAGGCGCGCCAGAACAATCAAGTAGAAATTCTTGCCCTCCGAGAGTTTTGCCCATTTTCCAAGCTTAGCCAGTTTTGGTCGAGCCCATTCTTGCCCAAGCGTACGTGCCAGTCCGAAGCCAAGGGCCGAACCGAGTAGACTTCCTACTAGAGAAAGAGCAAAACCCAAAGCCCATCCAAAGAGAAGGGTATTCATCCCGGCGAGAAGAGCGAAAGGAATCATAGGAAATAACCTTTGGATCGAAATAATTAAAAGGTCAAGAAGAAACCCTTTCCAACCGAGTTGAAGGATAAAGGTCTGGAGGGCCTGGGGGTGCTGGAGTTTCGGGTAAAGAAAGAGGATTAAGACAATCGAGAGAACTAGAGTCAATAAAGAAGCTTTCTTCTGAGTCGTGCGCATCACTCAATCTTCTCTCCTTTTGTAGTATAGAAAAATTATATCCTATACCTGCCCGATTCACAATGGTGAGTGAGTCAATGTCATTTGAAGTGGGAAGTTACAGGAAAAAGATTCCCACACTACGCTTAATATTTGTGATAAAATATTAAGCGTAGTATGGAAATTTAAGGGTGTGGAATCTGTGTCCGAACAAAGATATCGAGAATGTATTCCTCAGCTACATAGTCTTTTTTCTGCTTTATCCGAAGAGGAGTATGAATGGATTTTGGCTAACCGGAAGGAGGTAATTTATGTAACTCCTGGTGCAGAAGTTGAAACGGGAATTACAGTTGGCATGCCAATCGAAGAACAACCGTGTCTTCAAGAAGTTTTTGGTAAAAAAACTAAAGTTGTAAAAAAAATAAAGGGTTGGCGAGCTGATCGAGAGCGTATTAGTTTAATGGTTGGGGTTCCTTTTTTAGATGATGAATCCGGTGAAGTTCGGGGCGCTCTTCTCTATCTAACAGAATTTCACAATAAAATACAAGCAAACGATATTTTAAGTCTCGCTCAAGATATGACCCGTGAGCAAGACCTAGTTACGGCTTTGAAAATTGTTACGCATCGGAGTTTAGAACTTTTTCAAGTTTCCGCGGCTGGAGTATGGCTTTGGCAAGAGGGTAAATATGGACTGGCATCCATTAGTGCCCTTATCGAGCAATTGAGTTCTTATGTAGAGAGTAAAGAATTTCCCTCAAATTTCGGACTGAATTGGGTTAAAAAATCCCCTAAAACAGAAAAGAACGTTCCTTTACTCTCTATACGGCGCGATCTCGATCTCGACGAAATCGATAAACCTTGGATCAAGACGCTCAAGGAATTTGGTCTTCAGACCCTTGTCAGTATACCTCTCAGCCACTTCGGCCAAACATTAGGACAGATTATTCTTTTTGCCCGGGAACTCGAGGATATCAGAGATGAAAATGTTTACTGGCTCCGCCAAATCGTTCCGTTTGTTTCTTCCTTCGTGTATGAACATCAGCTAAGAATTGCGGCCATAGAACGGGAGCAATCCTTAACCTTTCTGCTGCGAGGAACGGAGATTCTTGTTCAGGCGGACACGGAAGAACAACTTCTCCGGGAGGCTGGGGAAATGGCTATGGAAATTCTTTTCCTTCCGGGCGGATTTTTCTTTCTGGATGAAGAAGGAGAATGGCGTATTCGGGCGCCATTCGGTCGTTTGAATCAGGCGGAATGGGCATGGCAAGATTGGGTCTGGCGACAAACGGCCCGGGACGAGTACAAACATTTTTCCAATCCCCACAGGGCATCGTATTTTCTGGAGGTTGAGGAGAACCCCGATCAATGGCGAAAGGTTTTGATTCAACCGATTGTGACTCATAGTGGAATCATCGGCGAACTTTGGTTAATGGATGATTTGGAATGGGTGGCAGAACAACAACAAGAAATTTTATCGGCTTATGTTCGGGATGTTGGGGTGGCCTTAGATACGATTCGTCAGCGCGATGAATTAGCTCGTCTAGCCTCGACCGACCGGCTGACCGGAATTTTAAATCGGCAAGGTTTTGATCTACGAATTCGTGAAGAAATGGCGGGAACACTCCGTCGCAAATCTTCTTTCTTGCTTTTGATTCTTGACTTAGATTCCTTTAAGCATCTTAATGATACTCAAGGGCATCCGACAGGAGATCTGGCCCTAAAGATGATCGCCCAAAATCTGAGTGCTTCTGTTCGTGAAGCGGATATTGTCGCTCGGACCGGAGGGGACGAATTTACGGTTGTTTTGGCGGATGTACACAGTGGCCCTGACGCCCAGCAGGTTATCGAACGAATGAGAAACAGCCTGAATCTTAAGAAATTTGGACTTGACGTTAGTATTGGCGTCGCTGAATTTCCAGCGGAAGGGCGGAATTATGAAGAATTGTACCGCTTAGCAGACCAACGTCTTTATGTTGGAAAAAATACGGGCAAAGGGCAGACTATTTTTGGCTAACGTCAATCGGAGCTAAGTTTATTGGCGATATCCCTCCAAATTGTTTTAAGCCTTTTTATAAAGAAAACCCGGCTTTCGCCGAGCATTAGCGAGAATGAAAGCCGCTGGTTGCACTTATACTATCTGCCCCCAGACTTATACTTTCTGTTAGTATAAAAAACCGTTGTCTTGTTCCTCGATTTTAAGGAGGTCAAGACAATGGTTTCTTAGTTTATAAAGAAGGGAACGACGCCGATTAAAAAGAGTAATTCTGAAAGCTCAATGCTGGCACCGTATAGATCCCCGGTTAATCCGCCCAAGAGGTGCGAGACTTTCTGTGTAAAATAAAAAAGAAAGAGAAAAGCAAGAAGAAGGCCAACCAAGCCGGCCCACCCCAGAAGATAGACAGCAAGAGCCAAGCAGATCAACCCTTCAATAATAAAAAAACAGGGTCGATTAAGCGAACTTTCGTGGAAACCTTGCCCCAGTCCTGTTTTGCGCGCATACGGATAAAAAAGTATGCCGAACAAAAATAACCAGCGTGAAAGCGTCGGCATGATTAAAACAGCAAAGAAAGGTCCAAAAGTGCTTAAGGATTGGTAGTTAAGAGAAGAAAAGTTAGAAGAGAAAGACAGTAAAGAACCGCTTCCTTGTAGAAGCCCTGCTAAGAGAGAGAACTTGAGGAGGAGTATGGCACTTGCGCTTAACGCGCCAAACGATCCGACTCGGCTATCTTTCATGATCTCGAGCATTCTTTCTGGAGTTCGGGCGGACCAGAGGGCGTCCATGCTATCCATGAAGCCATCCATATGGATACCGCCTGTCAATAGTAATTCTTCAATCAGCAAGAAAGCGGCAACGACAAGGGGAGGATAAAAACTTCGCAAAAGGAGGGCACTTAAGCTCATAATAATTCCAAGCAAAAGACCGATGAGCGGATAATAACGCTGGCTGGCTGTAAACTCTTCTTGAGTGACATCCGCGGGCGCAGGAAAAGGCAGTCGCGTCAGAAAGGTTACGGCAATTAAAAATCCACGCATAATTACGGACGCTCCTGTTGAGGGTTCAAGGAGTTTAAGAGTTCCTGCCCAGACTGTTTGACTTCGATGGGATAACCCGCGACGACATAAAATACTTTATCTGCTTGACGAGCAAGGAGCTGATTGGCACGTCCTGCTAAATCACGGTATGAGCGAGCCATAGGATTATCCGGGACGATGCCCTGGCCGACCTCATTCGTCACCATAATGATTTGGGGAGTTATTTCCTGGGCAAGGGTTGCGACTTTCTGGACTTGCTCCAGGATTTTTTCCTCGGCTTCGGGAGTCAGGGTATCAGGGAAAAGTGATTCTGAGGTAGAACCCAAAGATTTGAGTAAGAGATTGGAAAGCCAGATCGTTACACAATCCAGAAGTACGACTGCATTTTTATAGCGAATTTCTTCCAAGACAACCGGAATAGCGAAGGGTTCCTCAATGAGTTGCCAGTTGTCTGGTCGCTGGTGTTGGTGCTTTTTCACTCGCCAGGTCATTTCCTCATCGAGAACCTGGGCTGTAGCGATATAGATAACGGGTCGACCGGAGTGAGCTGCGAGACGTTCCGCAAAGGTACTTTTGCCGCTGCGGGCTCCACCGGTGATGAGTGTGAAGTTAGACATTGGGATTATCGGCCTCCATTCCGCTTCCGAGGGCACCCTCGCGTATAGGCCGGGGCGCTTGTAGACCAAACCTAAGGTCCTGACTCTGATTTGAGGTGGACCGATAACACTTAGACGTGTCATCGCCCGCCAAAATCGTCTCCTGACTCTGTTGGCGGTTGCGCACGTCGTGTGCGCAACCCTTCTTTCTGGGGTATCGCCAGGGCCTAAGTTTGGTGGCTACTCGCTTTAAGGCCTAAGGGAGGGTTGCCCTCGGAAGCTGGGCTGTTTCTTAAGGGTAATTTAGGGACTTTGGGGTTAGTTTTTAAGTATTCCTTTTAGCCTTTACCTACGGCAAAGCTTGGAAGAGCTGTTTTTGTATTCCTCTTTGCCTTTACCTACGGCAAAGCTTGGGAGAGCTGCTTTTTGTATTTCTCTTTGCTTTTGCCTTTGGCAAAGCTGAGGGATGATGGGGAGATGGAGCGTTAATTAGGGAGCTTCTTTAGTATACCTTTTTATCTTGGCCTTTGGCAAAGCTTTCGAAGATCAGAACTCTCCTGTGGTCACGCCGGCTGATTCGAAGGTGGCCATTTCGTCGGCGATTTTGAGGGCGGCTTCGATTATTGGAAACATGAGGACTGCGCCTGTGCCTTCCCCAAGTCTCATGTGAAAATCAAGTCTGGGTGTGAGTCCGAGTTGTTTTAGGGCTAAGCGGTGACCTTGTTCTTCTGAGTTATGGGAAGAGATCATATAGGGGGCGGAGAGGGGGGCAAGTTTTGCTGCGGTGAGGGCTGCTGCTGATGAGATAATACCGTCGAGAATGATGGGTACGTGTTGGTAAGCGGCCTCGAGGATTGCTCCAGTTAGTGCAGCAATTTCGAGTCCCCCAATTTTGGCGAGGGTATCGAGGGGGGCAGCGGGATCAGGCCGATTGACTTCAATTGCGCGTTTAATGACGTCTTGTTTATGTTTCAGGGCATCGTCCTTAACTCCTGTACCTCGTCCTGTGACTTCTTCGACCGAGTGTCCTGTAAAGACTGAAACAAGGGCAGCACTTGGAGTTGTATTGCCAATTCCAACTTCACCTGTTGCCAAAAGGTTAATTCCTAAGTTGATCGCTTTGGCGGCAACATGGGCACCGGTAAGAAGTGCGAGTAAGGCCTCTTGTCGGGTCATTGCTGGGCCTTGAGTCATATTATTGGTGCCATTTTTGACGCGGTTGGCCATTAGTTCAGGAGGGTCTAAGGGAGAAGCAATCCCTATGTCTGTGCAGATGAGTTCAGCTCCGCCATGCTCGGCGAGGACATTAATGCCTGCCCCTCCTTTAAGGTAGCTATAGAACATTTCAACAGTAATTTCCTGGGGAGCTGCACTGACTCCTTCAGCCACGACACCATGGTCTCCGGCCATAAGAAGGACAGCTTTTCCTTTGATTTTTGGTTGTGAGGTGCGATAGATTCCAGCGAGTTGTTGGGCAATATCCTCTAAGACGCCCAAACTTCTGAGAGGTTTAATTTTCGCATTCAAACGTTCTTGCATGCCAGAGATGGATTCTTGGTCGAGCTTTTCAATTCTGCTCGTAAGCTCTTTTAAGGCAGCTTCGAGGTCTTGTCCTTCTGCTTCCTTAAGATTATTTAGACCATGGAATTTTTCCCCGTTGTTTAGTGTCGACATTTAATCTCCTCCATTTTGTTTATTTATAAAAAAATAAAGTCCCGCCACAATTTTTGTTGTGGTCGGGACTTTGCCGTCATCTCCGCCGCTTTCCAATACCCCGGAAAGACTTTTTCTTCTTAGGCAGGTCTCCTGGCTCAGACTCAAGCGCCCTATCGCTCCTTCCCAGCAAATGCCAGTGGATTAGCGGGGGCTTGTCTTTACAGTGGTGGGTCCGCACCGGATTAAACACCGGTTTCCCTATTCTCCCCCAAAGGGGCACCTAAAAAATAACTTTAATTTGAATTTATCTTAAGATTAACAAAGATTCGGAAAAAGTCAAGAACTAAATATAGGGTGAGGTAACTCATCCTTTTGTTATGGGAATATAAGGTGTCAAATATAGAATGAATTTCAAATCTATGATATAATACATCTCGAATAGAGGAAGATAATATGATATTGTACTATAACACTAAAATTGAAGGAGCATAAGAAAGATGAAACGGGGAGAATTGAGGCAATCGGAAACATTAAAATATCAGGAGTTAGAGGGTAAGCGCTCGCATGGGATAGTGGAAAACCTGAAATATTCTTTTATCTTAGAAGGTTTAGTCATTTACAGAGTGCTTCGTGAAGATACGGTCGTGGAAAGTTTACAGAACCTATTTACTTCTTTAGCAGAGGAAGAGCTTGATCTTATAAAAGTTCATCAAAACTATTATACGTTTTGCGCTCTGGCAACTGAAAAGAATTGGCCTAAGTATTTATGGGATCTTGTCTTAGAGTCGGACAATGTTTTTTCCCGGCAAGCCAGTTTTAAAGCGTGGGAAAACTTAGATACAGGACTTAAAAATCTCGTGATTCGTGACCTAAAGGCAGTTCGGAGGATTGCCGGTCTTCAACCAGAAGATTTACAACGGATGGTTTGTGAAAGAATGGAGAAGCAAACTGAACTGCCAGGGGAAGAGTGGCTCGAAAGGCTAGAACAGTGGCCGTTATGGGCTCCCCAAGCAGGCGAAGTCCAACATGATTCAAGTCGCGCGGGTCAATTTTTAGAAACGACACGGAATGAAGTGAAGAAGGTTTTGCTTGCTGACGATGAGGAAAAAGCTGGACGAGAATTGGCCACTTTTTACCGAAAAATTGGCGTAGGACTGATGGCCGCCGGATTAGCCTTCAAATGGGATGGGAAAGCTAAGGTCCTTGTTAGTGTTACCCCTGATCCGATCCGGAAGGAGCAGTTAATTGGGCAAGAGCGTGAACAAGGCATCCTTTTTGAAAACACGAATTTCTTCCTGGCAGGCTATCCTGCAAATAATGTAATTCTTTATGGAAACCGGGGAACGGGCAAATCTTCTTTGGTTAAGGCCCTTCTTCAGGAGTATTGTGATCAGGGACTAAGATTAGTGGAACTTTCCAAACAAGATTTAACGGATTTTCCGTTGATTATTCGTTATCTCGCGCCTCAACCTCAAAAGTTTATTCTTTTTATTGATGATCTTTCGTTTGAGGAGACGGAGTTGGCCTATAAAGCGTTGAAGACTGTGTTGGAGGGAGGCTTGGAAAAGCGTCCTGACAATGTGCTTATTTATGCGACTTCGAATCGCCGGCATCTTATTCGCGAGAACTTCTCCGAACGTCAAGGCGACGAGGTTAATGTCCGGGATACCTTAGATGAAAAGCTTTCCCTAGCGGATCGTTTTGGGATCACAATTACTTTCCCCTCACCAGACCAGGAGGAATACTTGAGGATTGTGGAAGAATTGGCTGCTCAGGAGGGGTTAACGCTTGAAAAAGCACAGCTTCGTCAGCAGGCGTTGAGGTGGGTTATGATGCATAATGCGCGTTCAGGTCGTACCGCTCGACAATTCATTGATTATTTGGCGGCTCAACAAAAAGTTAATGAGCAAATCTAGGTGGAATCGTAATCTTTAACTAAGAAAAGTGTGGAGAACTCCACACTTTTCTTAGTTAAAGAGCGTTAAATAGATCAGAACGGCATTAAGCGAGATAATAAGCGTGACGATGATAACCCCCACGATATTGGTCAGCTTTTTATTCACTATTTCTCGCATAACAGATTTGCGGCTCGTGATCAAAAGAAGAGGGATAACCGCAGCAGGAAGAGCAAAACTAAGCGTGACCTGGCTGAGAATCAGGATTTTCATCGGATTGATACCAATCCAGAGGAGAATCATCGCCGGGATCATGGTGATAATTCGGCGAATATTACACGGCAATCGGACAGGTTATCGCTCGCAATATGTTTGGCTTTCATGACAGGAAAACCTGGGGACATGTCGATACCATCAGGACTAGGAGCGGACAGATGGATTACCACTATGATGACCTGGGCAATGTCACGGACCTTACAGATATCTAGGTGAGGACATTGTCAAATACCGTTGGGATGCTTTCGGAGGCATGTTCGCAGGAGTACTTGCTCCGTATAGTAGCATGGGAATAACAGGGAAAAAATATGATCCCGCGACAGGGCAAGCCTTCTTTGGTTCTCGTTGGTATAACCCAATGGTTGAGCGGTTACTTTGCCAGATACTTTCATGGGCCAGATAAAGAGTCCACAAAGTCTGAATGCTTATGCTTATGCTGGAAATAACCCTATAAATAGATCGATCCGACGGGACATTGGGATACCTCTACATCTTCGACAATTGGATTCCTATTGACCCCTATGGTGGCGACGAATGGTACAATTAACATTAGTTATCAAAGCAAAACTCAGTTTTACAGCTAGTATTAAACCAACCAAACTTATCAAAATTAAGATCTTCTTTTGACTTTTATGAATACTAAGGTCAGCCATTAGATATGCCTCCTCCATGTTCTTTAACAAAGCTGGGTGTTGCACCCAGCCTTATTGCTTTATGCGCTTTCTCGCTACTAAAACCCGTGGCAGAACCCCTTATACGTTACCGGTGAAAGTCAGGTAAAGCAGAACCGTATTTAAACCGACAATGACACTCGTAATTACCCAACCGGCGACCTTGGTTAGAGGTTGATTGACTAAGCTACCCATTAAGTCTTTACGACTGGTGATCCATAACATTGGCACAATGGCGAACGGAAGGGCGAAGCTTAATACAACTTGGCTTATTACTAAGGCACTCATAGGGTTGACACCTAATGCAATGATAATCAAAGCCGGGGTCATTGTAATTAATCTTCGAAGATTAATGGGGATAGTCAATCCAACGAAGCCTTTCATAATGGTTTGCCCAGCCATGGTACCCACTGCTGAGGACGACAAACCCGATGCCAACAAAGCAATCCCAAAAACTCCACTCGATAGTGGCCCGAGAAGAGGTTCTAATGATTTGTGTGCTTGTTCAATCGTATCCACAACCATACCATTTCTGAAAAATACTGCAGCAGATACGATGACCATTGCGGCATTAACGATAAACGCAATATTCATAGCGATGGCAATGTCGATTCGCTCCATACGTAAATGATTGCGTTTTTGTTCATCAGTATAATCCTTTTTATTTCTGGTCTGAACCAACTGCGAGTGAAGATATATTACGTGAGGCATTACCGTTGCCCCGAGCATTCCAACCGCTAATAATACGGCTTCGCCATTAGGAAGTGACGGAATTAGGGTGTGCATGCCCGCCTGTGTCCAATCTGGCTTAGCCAAAAACAGTTCAATAGTATACCCAATAGTTATAACCGCCACCAAAGCACCAATAATCCACTCGACGACCCTTTGACCATATTTCTCCATGTATACGATTAAGAAAGTAAGAACACCAGTAAGTAGACCAGCATAAATCATGGGGATATGGAATAGCAAATACAAGCCTAATGTTCCGCCAAGAAACTCAGCCAAATCAGTAGCCATAGCTGCAAATTCAGCCTCAAGCCAGAAAAACCAATTGGTCTTTTTCGAGAAAACCTTTGAGCACATCTCCGGCAGGTTATGCCCTGTAGCTATCCCAAGCTTGGCTGACATACTCTGGAGAAAGATAGCCATCAGGTTACTCCAGAGAATCACCCATACCAAGTTGTAGTTGAATTGAGAACCGCCACTGATGTTAGTCGCAAAATTACCGGGGTCAATGTAAGCAACACTAACTATAAACGCCGGACCTATATACTTGAGTCGACCTTTAACCTTTACCAGCCAAGTATCTTTTGGCAATGGCAGTGTAAGCGATGTTTTGGATAAATTAATACCTTCGCTCATTTTGATACCCCCAGTTTTTCTACTAGAGTCATAAAGCATGTTGAAAGAATATACTGATATAACTAACCAGTATACTTATAAGGTGAGAAAGATTTTCACCTCAATGCTTAAGTTAAGCAATTCTTAGCTCAAACGGCCCACAAGTAATTAAAGGTGAAGCAAAGGAAGTGAGGCATATGCTAACACCTAGCTTAGAAGACTACTTAGAGGAAATATATCGGTTTTCGTTATCCCTTGATACCGTTCGGGTAACGGACATCAGTAACAGGCTAAAAGTTGCTTTGCCCTCTGTTACCAAAGCCCTCTACAAATTAAGAGACCAGAATTACATAAAGTACGAACGATATGGAGAGATCCAGCTTACGGATAAAGGAAAAGAGTATGGACTGTACTTAGTAACGAGGAACCAATTGTTGCAGGAGTTTCTTGCCCTAATATGTAGCAAATGTAACTTTGCTGCTGAGGCCGAAGCTATGGAACACTACCTTTCAACTGTAACGATCGATGCCATCAAAACTCTGGTAGATTTCATGAAAAATAATCCGTCTTGGCAACAAGCCTTTAACGATTTCATGGATTTAAAAGCTAGGAAGAACTGTTAATGAAGTAGGGCAAGGTGGCAAAAGCAAGCATCTATGGCGACCTCCTTATAATCTTTCTGAACGGGTTAGCCGTAGCTAACTTGAAGGGGTGATTCTAAAATAGAATACGTCAGAAGATAGAAATTGCTACAAAATTCGTTTTGCAATATAATCCAATCGCTTATGGAGAAAATATTATAAATAAATTAAAAAGTTAGAAGGCATTTTAACCACGACGTGATAACAATGATTAAGTCGTAGTTTTCACTATACTCTCATCTATTGATAGATGATTAATGCTAAGGTATTAAACCCGCCAGCGGGAATCCTATACTTGTTAAACGAGTAGGATTTGCTGGCGGGTTTAATTTTATTAGGGAAGTTGAGCTTGAAGATATATTTAAACGAGCAAGGTCTTATTGACTACAAAGGCGTAAACTCATCAACGACTGTAGACCAATTATTTAAAGCCGTTGATGTATTTTACACTCGGGGACATATTGATCACTGTGTCAGCGCTCAAATTGAAAAACACTAGAAAGGAAAGAAGCAATTGGGTGCATTTGGTCGATAGCCCGATTGACCACGCGTACCACATGATTCTCGGGAATGAGGCTTTCAACGCTGTGGGCAGGGTTAATTGGTTCTGTACATAGGGAATAAATACTTTTTGTGATGAACTTTTTGCCCTTTCTTTGATATCCGTGACCCCTCCAAAAATTCTTTAGCATCGCCTGATTTCATACTTTAATATACCATATTACCTCCGTTATTCGAGAAAAATCGCCTAAAACCACTGGTTTTAGGCGATTTTTGTGAGGCCGTGTTTCGTTACAGCCTCATCCAGTCGAGCCGGTCGCAATTTTACCAACTTTCGTCTCAATAAATTTAATTAGACTGTCTACAATATAATCTAATTCTTCTTTTTCTAAACCGTGGTGGCATCCAACATAGAACCCATTATTATTTATCCACTCTGCTACCGGATAATCCTTTTCGATATCACCAAAAATCTCCTTATATATTGGCTGATTTAACAGAGGTAACATGGGGCGACTCTCAATGTTAAGGCTTTCCAAGTATTCTGTCATATCCCGTCTTGAAAATGGAGCATTCTTTTTTATAACAATTGGATACATCATAAATGAGTGGTCAATATAACTGGGAAAAGACGGTAACTGTAAATATTCCTGTAATATCTGCAGCCTTTCCGTGAGATAAGCTGCATTTTTCCTACGGGTTCCGATAATGTAATCGCGGTTTTCTAGTTGTGCTATGCCAAGAGCACCCTCTAATTCCCCTATTCTGTAGCTATACCCCATACGAACCATCATAAAGCGTTTGTCCAAATCAGTCGTCATCCGTAACTTACATACTTGATCAGGATTTGATGCTATACATTTCTCACATGTGCAGGCTCTTCCGTGCGCAATAAGAGAACGACAAATTTCCGCAAGTTCCCGGTCATTGGTCGTAATTATCCCACCAATACCTGTAGTAATTGTATGAGCAACATATGTGCTTGAACCAGATATGTCACTGAAACTACCCACAGGTCTTCCTTTATAAATAGCGAAATGAGCTTCTGCACAATCCTCAATAATTTTTAGATTATCTTTTTTTGCGATAGATATAATCTTATCCATTTCACAGGGTTGTCCAAATGCATGAACCGGTATAATTGCAGCTGTCTTTTCGGTAATTTTTTCTTCAATCAAAGCTGGATCGATATTATAGGAAACAGAATCTACATCAACAAAAATTGGAGTAAGCCCTGCATGAATGCACGCATTTGATGTTGCAATAAAGGTTATTGTTGGAACGATAACTTCACTTCCTATGGGCCAATTGTATTTTTCTTTTAATGCTTCCAACGCAGCATGCAAAGCAGAAGTACCACTATTACAAGCTATACCGTATTTCTGTCCATGTAGAGAGGCGAATTCCTTCTCGAACTTATTTACAAACTCGCCTTGTGATAGCCTTCCCGCCTCAAGAGCCATGTTTACATATTTTTTTTCTAAATCACCTATTGAAGCGTGTCCCACACCGATTTTTTTACGCATATCCACCATCCTTGCAAACTTATCCTTTTATTGTATGTGTATGCCCCTTAGATAGTGCTACAGGTAGAAATCGTACGTTTTTCCTTAAACCTTCCTGTAGACTAACTTTAGGCTCCCAGCCCCAGGATGTCTGCCGAGAAACAGCCGGTGTTCCAGACATTTTAGCCTGCGTCAAGGGGCATTTTGTAGCAATCAAGCTTAAAACGGAAAACGGGCGGTTGTCTAAACTGCAAGAGTACAACATGGATAAAAGTTCACTCCTTTTTTTCAAACTAACAGTTCAAGCGGGTCCACCTGGAACAACTCCCAATACCATAATATGGAGATACCGAAACATATGTGCCAAGCCTGACAAGCCTTTTACGGAGTGTGATCAATGTTCTGGTAAATGTGGTTGGGAGTTACAAATGTGTTAGGAGCATGTACGGAGACAACAAATCGAATCACGTTGGCGTCACTTCGTTGAAAGCGCATTTTAGAGCTATGTGTTCCCATGGACGGCACATGTGGAGACAGTGGTAGAGCTATATTTAGGTTGAGTGAAAGCCTTGATATCAGCGGGTCCTAGAAGGCATATGTTCTTTTTTGAGTAAGTGACGTATAGAAAAATATATTTGCCAGATTGTTCTTTATAAATGATCTGACTTTTTATTTTAAATTGAATTACAGTTATTGTATCAATAAAAAATAGAGTAAGTCTTGAGAAATCAGGGCTTACTCTATTTTGAAATAAGTTTTTCAATTGAGTTTTATACGTACGGCACACGTTGAGACCGTGTGTTGTCTAAAGAAAACACACAGCTGAAAGTGGCTCTACAGGCTGGTTTGCTGGTCTGCTGGGCCGGTGAGTTGTGTGGTATTTCGGGTTGGATAGGTCCATAGGTGTTTACCCCTGACCCTTTTTCTCGACCGCCAACACCCTTGGCAAAAATATGCGTTAATTTGGCTTATCACCTTATTTTACCGCACAAATAGATAGAGGTGTAATTATTTTTAACGAACTGGCGTTTGGGCCGTTAATATTTTTTGTAACAGACTCTGTTAGTGCCAAGTGCATGCCCAGTTTGTTACTGTTTCGGATGGACTAAGAAAAGAGTGATACAAGAATTTGAACGGGTAGAACTACCGCTTTAGATGAGATAACCGCACATACAAAGGCTGGTCGTTGTGGCTATGAGGTAAATAACCCAGAGGGTTCTCGTTGCATCGGTAATGTTAAAAGAATGATTGATTCCCTTATCATAAGGGAGTAATAATAAAAGGTTGCCCGACGGCAACCCTAACAGAACTTTATTTAGCTTTGGGGTTTAAAGGTTTTACAAATGGTATCATCAGATGTCTGAGCACTGCTGACTTGGTTGTTAACCTCGATACCATCTGCCGTGCAATGGTTACCACTACCCCAGTGATGGCAGGTATCCACTGAACATTTCAAATTTGACATTACCATAAAAATCACCTCCAGGCATAATATTTCCAAATGTACATGGGTTTATGTGACTGGCAATCGTTACTTAGGGTGTCATAAAGGATTTTTATAAGTATGCTCTTTTGTTTTTGCATGAAGTTGGTACTGAAAAAGGTCTCAGCACATGCATTATCCCAACAATTTTTCTGAAAAATGTCCTTCAAAGCGTGATAGCCCAAAGCAAAATATTGACTGGACGGCTAAACTGGCGGCTGCAATGGGTTGCGAGATCCACTCCGGTGACGATACCTAGCTTAGCTGATAGAGTTTGCAGGAAAATCGCCATCAGGTTACTCCAGAGAAACCCATAAGAGGGAGTAGTTGAAATTGGAACCGCCGCTTATGTTCGTCGCGAAATTTCCTGGGTCGATGTAGGCGCCACTGACGATAAAGGCTGGACCGACATAGCGTAAAAAAGATTTGGCCTTCTCCCGCCAGGTTTCTTCTTTAAGTGGGAGTAGAACGGAAACGTTTTGTAAGGAGAGAGGATTATCACTCATATTTTCACCGTCTCTTTTTCTCGGATCGTGAAGTGACCCATTTCTAGCGTATAGGGCTGGTGTGGAAGGGGTGAGCGCTTCGAAGTGGAAAGATATGGTGAGATAGTATACAATAGAATTTAAAAGATGAGGAGGAAGTCAATGTGTTTGAAAACGACATACTCGTTGCAGGAGGAGATCCTGGCTTTGGGGCGATCAAACTCGATGTTGGAGATAGAAAAGTGCTTTTTCCAGCTGTGATCTGTCAGGGAAATGAGAGGATTTTCTCGACGTTAGGAAATGCTATCGTGACCCGCGGCTCGGAATTAGAGGGTCAGATCAATTCTCTTGATGTTGTCGTAAAAAACAATTCGACGGGTGCAGAAAATCATTATTTTATGGGTAATTTAGCCGAAAACCTCAATCCTAATGAAGCTCATTATTGCTGGGACGAGGATAAATCAACGGATGAAGAGGCCACAGCCCTGCTCGTGGTTGCTTTAGCGTTAGCGCAGAAAACCCCCAAAGCCAATATTTATTTAGGAACGGGTGTTCCGGTCAAATATTATGCGGCTCTCAAAGATAAATACGAAGCGCAACTTAAAGGCTCTTGGTCAGTAGCGTTCCTCTCTGGCCCGTTTAAGGGACAGACTCGTCAGTTGACGATTATCCGGTCTCGTGTTTTGCCTCAGAGTTATGGTGTCTTCATCAAGGAAACCTTGAATGAGTACGGAATGCCGATCAGTCCTAAGCTTTTTAATGGCTATGTCGTGGTGATTGATCCGGGTTTTCGTACGACGGATATCGCAACCTTCTATGATGGGGTGATGCTGGATCCGCCAAATTCCTTCAGTATTGAAAAAGGCTTAAAATGGGCCTATACTGGGGTCGCAGAAAAGTTAAAGGAAATGAGTGCCAATCATCAAAATCCAATTGAAACAGACGATCAAGAGTTGGATAAAATCTTCCGTGTCCATGGAGGACAATACCCTTGGAGCAACGGGACGATCAATTTAAATCCGGTCATGAATCAAATGCTAGCTCAGCTCGGCACGGATATTTCGCGTGAAGTGAAGAAAGCAATGAAACCCATGCTCGGAAAAATTCATACGGTGCTCGTTGCGGGTAAGGTTGGCGAACTTGTCTTTGAACATCTTCAGTTAGAGAATAAAGTCTTAATTGAGGACCCACAGTTTGGCAATGCGACCGGGTTCCGGATTATGGCGGCGAATTTGGTTAACAGCCTGACAAAAAAGGCTAATGTCAATCCATGATGACGGAACAACCTTTTTTGCCTTTGTTTTTTAATAGTGAGGATGAAGACCTTTGGACTCAACTTCAGAAATTTTCCCCGGAAAAACGGTGTGAAATAACGAAACAGGCCTTACACGAATTTTTGCAAGACCATCCTGGGCTAATTTTACCAGGACAGTCTGTGTCCGAACTACCTTTTTCTGAGCTAACATCATCTAAAGATGTCAAAGCTAAAGAAGCTAAAGAAGTTAAAGAATTTGCTGGTAATGTTACAGAGGAAAAAGGTGATCTCCGATCCGAAAAGGAGATCATGGACGAAGGTGACTGTTCAACTGGAAGAGAAGGATTAAACGTTCAAGAAGAGTTCAGTTTAGAGTCTCTTTTCGAGGTTAGCACGGTTGAAACCAGGCCCGATCCGCTACAAAATTTGCTTTCGATTATTGGGGAGGAAGAGGATGAAGAGGTAATTTGCCTTTTGCGTGGAGCGGCCGAGAAAAATAAGGAGCAAAGCAAGTAAAATTAAATCCTACGTGACAAACTCGAGATTTAGCTAAAGTTGTCGCTTGACGTAATCTGTACATTAAACTATAGTAATTATTAAAGAAATAAGGAGAATAACTGTGGAAGATCCTTTACCCCCAAAAACAAATAAATAGTTTTAAAGTAGGTGCCAAGAGCTTTATTCTTAGGCGCCTTAGTTGTTATTCGCAGAAATGCGCGGAAGTCAGTTTGAAATTGAAGGAAAGCTTAAAAGCTAAAGGAGGAAGTTTCGATCGAAGGTGTCATATGGAGCGCGATAAAAATTCTCGTTGCCCTATTATTGGTTGCTTTAAACGGTTTTTTCGTTCTCGCAGAGTTTGCCCTGGTTAAAGTACGCAGAACGCGCCTAGCTGAATTAGCAGAATCAGGTTCAAGTCAAGCTAATTTGGCGCTTGAGGTCACCTCTAAGCTCGATACTTATTTATCCGCTACTCAATTGGGAATTACCTTAGCTTCTTTAGGCCTAGGTTGGTTAGGAGAACCTGCGATTGCAACGATTCTCAATCCATTTTTTCAACGTTTTTTTGGCGGGGATGACCTCGTAATCCATTCTGTTTCTGCTGGCATAGCATTTATCCTCATTACGTTTTTACATATTGTTTTGGGAGAACTGGTCCCGAAATCTTTGGCTATTCAAAATGCGGAAGTTGCGGCTTTAAAAACAGCGGGTCCGATAAAAGCATTCTACAAGGTATTTTACCCCCTGATCCGAGCTTTGAATGGTCTATCTAATCTTGTACTTCGGCTAGGAAAGATCAAGCCTGCTAATGAAGCGGATTTGTCGCACTCCGAAGAAGAATTGAGAATGTTGGTCGATGCAAGTCAGCGAAATGGTTTTCTCGATAAAATGGAGGGAAAACTGTTAGATAATGTTTTCGAGTTTTCAGATCGCGTGGTCAGTGAGGTTATGGTTCCGCGCCAGGATATGGTCACCATTTTTACCGAGGATAGCTTAGAAGAAGCGTTAGCAGTCGTCAAAAAATATGGACATACGCGTTATCCACTCTGTGAAGACAACAAGGATAATGTCATTGGCTTAGTGCATATGCGAGATTTATTGGGTTTGGCGGATAATCCAGAAACCACCTCGATTACTCAAGTGAAACGTGAAATTCTCGTTGTTCCGGAAGGAATGCCCATCTCTCATCTTGTCCAAAAAATGCGGAGTCAGCGGACCCATCTGGCTGTTGTGGTGGATGAATTTGGTGGGACTGCCGGGATGGTCACGATTGAAGATTTATTGGAAGAGCTCGTTGGGGAGATCTATGACGAGTTTGAGGATGTTCCGTCTTCGGAGATTGTTAAAGTTCAAGAGGGGGAATACCTGATTAATGGACGGGTACTTCTCGATGATGTCTCAGAGCTGTTAAGAATTTCCTTGGAAGACGAGTCAGTATCGACGATCGGAGGATATGTCTTTGCTCGCCTGGGACGAACGCCGGTCAAAGGAGACGTTGTCGAATTTGATGGGTATCTGTTTCAAGTCACTGAGGTTAAGGGCTTCCGCATTATACGGATTAAGACTCAAAAAAAGCCAAAACTTGATATCAAAGAGGAACGAAATGAAAAGGCTCTCCCAAAGCCTGAATAAATCCAGTTGGAGTCTTCGAGTTGTAAAAAGGAGCTGTCTCAGAAATAGAAGTTCAAATTTCTATTTTCTAGACAGCTCCCTTTGTTTATACTAACAGAAAGTATAAATTGGGGGGCAGATAGTATAAGTGCAACCAGCGGCTTTCGTTCTCCTACGATGCATGTATTTATGTTCGGCAGGATAAGGCAACTAGGGCTAGCACCTTCGCTAGGGCTTGGTACTAGCCAAGTTTTCTTTATCGCTGAAGCTCGGTGAAAGCCGGGTTTTCTTTATTTGATTCTTTTTTAAAAACCAAAATCGTATTCAGCATCATCCGGATAAGTCTCAGGATCGGCTATTTTTATAGCGACACAGGCTGTAACAACCCCAAAAAGCAGATTACTTAGGAGATCCAGAAGTTCACTGCGACATTTCCTGTGTTTACAAAGATATCTGTCGTTCTTGCCTCTCGCGCTGTAAAAAAAGGCCCAGAGAAGCACACCGAAGCTCGCCCCTTTGACAATATGTCTATCTTTACCAGTCTTTTTTAGATAATAGACGAGCGGAATCCCTAAAACGGCCCCAGATACTAAATCTGCAAATCGATGAGTTGGCAGATTTTTTTGCTTTCGCTTTTTTGTGTGATGAGGTTCAAATAACACCATGCATTTGGCTAAATAGCCAATCAAGCCACTAACCATACCTAAAGAAATTGATGAGCGCATTTTCTTCACCGCCTTGTCCTAAATTCCCTACTATTTTTCCCGTTCCCTCAAGATTCATGAATAGAAATTGAAGGAATAAAGGGGAAAAAAGAGGGAAAAATAAGATGCGTTTCTGCTCATTCTAAAATTGAGTGAAGTAGAGGATCGATTTTGTTTAAGGAAAGGAGTAAGAAATCTAAATATGCTGATTATTATTACGCGAACCCTTATCCTCTACGCTCTAGTTGTCGTGGCCTTGCGTATTATGGGTAAACGGGAAATTGGGCAATTGCAGCCCTTCGACCTCGTCATTATTCTTATGATTTCAGAGTTGGCTGCGATTCCGAGCGAAAATGTTGGGATCCCATTGATCGCTGGAATTATTCCCATTCTCGTACTTTTGTTGGCTAGTATCTTGCTCGGACAGATCGAGATGAAAAGCGAACGGGCGAGGGCTATTTTAAATGGCACTCCGTCCATTTTAATTGAACGAGGAAAAATTATCGAATCTGAACTCAAACGGAATCGTTATAATTTATCTGACCTACTAGAGGAATTGCGCATTAAAAATATTCCTAATATTGCTGATGTCGAGTTTGCCGTTCTAGAAACGAATGGTCAGGTCAGTGTCCTTTCGAAATCTTTCAAAAGGCCTCTGACTCCCGAAGATCTCAATATGTCTCCTCCGTTTGAGGGGTTGCCCACTGTATTAATCATGGATGGAAAATTGAATCCAGCTGGTCTCCAGCATCTGAGTAAAGATATCCAGTGGTTAAAGGATGAACTTGAAAAGCAGAGCGTAAATCGGATTGAAGATGTTTTACTCGCAAGTCTCGATACATCTGAAAGGCTTTTTGTCCAAAAAAAACTCAATTGCTAGCTAAAGGGGGATGAAAGGCATGAGGTCTTATGTAATTACGGTTGTAATCGTTACGCTACTCGCTGGAGGCTCCTTTTGGAGTAACCATTATATTAGTAGTTCAACTGAAGAATTAGTCAAGGCTATTGATCAGGTTGAAGAGCAAATTTACAACCAAGATTGGGATAAAGCGAAAAGTCAATTGCAACAGTTGAAACAAGATTGGGATGTAACCAAAAACGTATGGAGTGTCTTAGTGACCCATCAGGAAATCGACACTATCGATATTGGACTAAAGCGTCTGGGGGAATATGTTCAGTTTAAAAGTCCTATTTTAGCAGAAGGTGAGTTGTCTGCCTTACGCTTACTGTTTGATCACATCTCAGATACGGAAGCCTTTAATCTCAAAAACGTTTTCTAGAAAAAGAAAGAACCAGCGGAATATAACGAGGGGTTCTACCCTCCTTTAAAGGGAGAACCCCAGTGTTAAATAACCGAATAATTAGCCTTGAGAGGGTTGATTTAACCCGTTGTTGGACTCAATGTAGTTCAAACGGCTGTTGAGTTGTGCCACATGGCGTTGCATGTCAGTTGACATATCCTGGAACATTTGTTTAGCTGATTGATCCTGAGTAGAAGTCGCGAAGGTTTCATACGTTCCTAATGCAGATTTTGCGGCTGCTGCCGCTTTTTGCATGTCTTGTTGTACGGTCAAGAAGAATCCCCCCTTAATTTTGTATTGTCATTTCTTTGTTTTTGCAAACAGTCTTAGTATATGAGTCGAGCCGTATTCTATAAGGACAAAGTTTTGGAGAGATTGGCAGTCTACAGGAAATTTATCTTAAATTGAGTATAGAAGTATGTTCAGAGATACTCCGTATAATACTATGGAGTGTCTGACCAGGGAGTAAGGATTGTGCAATGAGGAGAGGCGTATGCCAGCGAATGAAGATAAATTATTAAGATGGAGTAGTATTATTGCAACAGTTGGAACGGCTATTTTAGCATTGACGGCACTTATCACTGTCTATGTGACCTTAAACGCTTGGAAGGTACAGCGTGAAGATGCTCGACCTTATCTTTCCTTAAAAGAGTCTCCCCAAATTGAGGTGCAAGAGGGGGTCCAATTAGAGTTTAGGTTTAACAATGTCGGAATCCATCCTGCCGTGAATTTATCGAGCCAATCCATCATTTTTGAACAGAGTCTAAAGCAAAAGCCCATCTATAATGAACGCTATGATTTAGTCAATGAAATTCCTAAAGATACGTCTTCAAGCCTGGTGATTGCCTTAACGCCAGAGGAGGTAGGCCAGTCTTCAAATGTGTCGAATTCCTATTATCTTGTGGTGTTGTTACAGTATTCTGATCCGGTGATTAATAAACAATATCAACAAAGTCTGCTTCTTAAGTGGAACGGAATCAAGGAGGGCAAAGCCTTAGCAATTGTTCATGTCCAAGCCCAAGAGAAAGAAAAGATCACACTTTATTTACAGGCGAATCAGGTGAGTCTAAATTAGCTCATTGCCCCAAGTAAGGAGAGAAACAGGTGAAAGTAATGCAAAAATTCTTACCCGCCCGCGTTCATAGTAATTAGGCTAAAAGTTTTAGAATAAGGAAGAGAGGGTCTGATGCAGAACAATCAATAAACTGCCTCAGACCCTTTAGTACAGGACTATTCAACTCATTTGTCCGATTCTATAACTCTGTCATGACGACCAAATAAACTTCGATCGGTCCATGAACACCGATGGAGAGGTCCATCTCAATATCCGAGGTGCGGCTTGGTCCGGAAATCATTTCGATAGCAGCTGGGGGAGCACCCGCAGTGAGAAGTTCCTCCATAATTTCCGCCAGTTCATCCTTAATCTTCGAACCGGCAAGGAAAGCTAAATGGCGGGGCGGAACAAGGCTAACAGCACGGCCACGCCGAGCGTTACTTAGCTGAATAAGTGTGCCGGATTGGACGATCCCGTAATCAGCTCCAGTCACGCCGAGTTGGGCCTGGGCGGCTACATTGATCCGCGCTGAGCGCTCACTAGAAGAATCTGGGTAGGATTGAGTGGTCCAATGCAACTGGTTAAATGTGTTTTGAGCGAAATCAGGTAATTCTCCCCAGGTGATAATCGAGGTGCTGTTGAGCCATTTCGGTTCGGGATCACCGAACCAACTTTTTAGGGCTTGAACGGCTTCTTCCGGAGTTTGTGCTTTGATCCCTTTACCACCCAGTGACTCCCAATTTGCGAGTAGGGTGTCGATTCGTTCCTCCGGACTGTTAAGTTGATAGTGGGGAACCTGGACATTGATCGGCTCGACAGAGGCGGGAGTAGGGCGTCCTAACTTAAGTGCTAAATGTTTAATGAAATCTTGGTGATCACTCATTTCTGCTCACCTCGTTGTAGCTCGATTTTTTTTAAACGCCTCTCTAGCATCGGCCAGAGATCGTCGAAGGTTTGACGAGGGAGAGGAGTCAAATATCGGCTCTTTAACCAATTTGCAAGCGGAGGGGGTCCCATAACGATTCGGCCGCGTCGCATAAAGACAAACTGCATGCGGGCTCCCCAATGGACAAAGTGTCGGAGAACTTTCGGATGGGTAAAATAGTAGCGGTAGGCACGGAAGGCCTGATGTTCGATCGCAGAAGTTTGTCCGGTTAAGACCTTACGATCCCGATGCTTGACGATTAGGTCATGGAGCGGAATTCGTACCGGGCAGGCCTCGGCGCAGGCTCCACAGATGGAGGAGAAGTAAGGAAGATGTCCCCATTTTTCATAATCCTGCTCCAGGAGGGGAGTTATAACGATTCCGATCGGTCCAGCGTAAACCGAACCATAGGCATGCCCACCGATTTGCCGGTAGACCGGGCAGACATTAAAGCATGAACCACAGCGAATACAGCGTAACGAGGCGCGGAAATCCGGATCTCCAAGAATTTCGGAGCGATTATGGTCGAGGATAACGAGGTGCCATTCTTCGGGGCCATCGACATCTCCTTCACGGCGAGGAGGAGTGTATAACGTAGTATAAGCAGATAAGCGTTGGCCGGTTGCACTGCGCGCGAGAAGATTAAGCATAACACCCAGTTCTTTAAATGAGGGAACGATTCTCTCCATGCCCATGAGGGTAATCTGAACCTTCGGCAGAGTGCTGACCATCCGGCCGTTTCCCTCATTTGTAACCATGGCAATTGTCCCCGTGTCAGCAACGGCAAAGTTACAACCGGAAATTCCAATTTCACCGTTAAGGAATTTTTTACGCATTTTTCCGCGCGCGAATTTCGTCAGAGTCGGCGTATCTGAAGTTAAGGAGTGCCCGGCAATCGGTTCAAAAAGTTTGGCGATTTGATCTCGGTTTTTATGCATCGCGGGGACAATGATATGCGAGGGAGGCTCATGCGCAATTTGCACAATATATTCTCCCAAATCGGTTTCGATGACTTCGACACCATCTTTTTCGAGGACGGGATTTAAATGGATTTCTTCCGAAATCATCGATTTTGATTTAATGAGGGTCTTGGCGTTGTGTTTTTGAAAAATCTCCTGAACCGCGTTGACTGCATCCTGCGGAGTCTTGGCCAGGTGGACATGGCCACCGTTTTTCTCAACATTTTCAATGAGTTGTTTCAGATAATAATCTAAGTTAAGAATGACCTGATTCCGAATCTTTTCCCCGGCTTCCCGCCATTCTTCCCAGTCTCCGAGTTGATTCGCGGCATCAAGTTTTTGATGCCGCAGCTTGTCTGTAGCCCGGCGGGTGGCCATCCGTAGAAAGTCATCCTTGAGTGCTTTATCAAGTGCCTCCTGCATATCATAGGGTTTGTTCTCCGACATCTCTACATCCCCTTCCCGAGCAGTTGGATAATGTGCATCGCAGGTACTGGGTGCCCGTGTTTCTCTAGATATCCAGAGATATTCATGAGGCAGCCCATATCGAGACCGGTGAGGATATCAGCGCCTGAGTCAATCACATGCTGCGCTTTTTCCTGAACCATCGCCTCGGAGATGACCGGCATTTTGATTGCAAAGGTTCCGCCAAAGCCACAACAGAGTTGAGCTTCAGGTAAGGGAACAACCTCAATCCCTTGAATGTGTTCGAGAAGGGTTAGGGGCTCATCCCTAATTCCCATCAAGCGTGTAGCGTGACACGATGGATGATAAGTTACTTTAGCTTTGTAGCGCGCTCCGAGATCCGGCTGCTTGAGGACATTGACCAGAAACTGGGAAAACTCGTAACTCTTATGAATTAGATCGGTTGCCTTTTTAAGATAGACTGGGTCGTTTTCAAACAGGGAAGGATAATTATGATGAATCATTCCGATGCAGGAGCCGCTAGGTGCGACCACAACTTCACTGTCTTCAAACGCGTCGATCAAGTTGCGGGCTATGGCTCGCGTGTCCTCCGTATATCCCGAGTTAAAGGAGATTTGCCCACAACAGGCTTGGTTATCCGGGTAATCCACGGTGTGCCCCAATTGGCTAAAAATTTTGGCCATCGTGACACCCAAATCCGGATATAACATGTTTCCTAAGCAGGTGATAAAGATCGAGATTCTCATGTTTCTACAGTCCCTTCCATTGGCAGTGATAAGACGTAAGTTTCCATTATTATGTCTTGGTTGTTTTGGAATTATGTTGTTCCTTGATCATTTTCCGGGCATAGTGAAAAAAGATGAAAGGAATCACGACTTTTCTGTCGAAAATTAATTATTGTTCTAAAAACAAGGTTAGGGGTGCAGAAATGAAAAAGAAACACGTGATATTTAGGACGATGGGAGTGTTGCTGAGTTTGATGGTTCTCGCGACAGGGTGCGGGCAATCTCCTCAAGTAACACCATCTTCAGAAACACAGGCTAAGCCCGTGAAAATCGGAGTTCAACCCATTGAAGATAACTTCCCGTTCTCAGTGGCTGAAAAAGATGGAATCTTTACCAAGGCAGGGGTACAAGTAGAGTTAATCAATTTCGCCAGTGCTCAGGAGCGTGATGCCGCACTTCAGGCGGGGCAAATCGATGGAGAAGTTGCCGACATGCTAGCAGTTGCGCTTATGAAAAAGATCGGAACAGATGTCAAGATTGCCTCGATTGCTTTAGGAACTACACCACAGGAAGGACGTTTTGCAATTCTTTCCTCACCAAAGTCCAAGATCAAAGATCCCTCTGATCTTAAAGGGGCGACCTTAGGCATGTCGGATAATACGATTATCGATTATGTCTCAGATCAAATGCTCAAAGATAAAGGGGTTTCGGGGACTGACGTCAATAAAGTTTCGGTTCCGAAAACACCGGTCCGTGTGGATATGCTTCTCTCTGATCAAATTCAGGCTGCAGTCCTACCGGATCCCCTCGCTGCCTTAGCAGAAGCGAAAGGGGCCCATTTGGTCATGGAAGATACCTACCGAAATATTTCCCAAACCGTTTTGCTTTTCCGGACCAAAAGTATTCAGGACAATCCAGCGGGAATTAAAGCTGTAGTGAGTGCCTATGGTGCAGCAGGGCAAGCTCTCACGAAGGATCCAGAGCAGTACCGTTCGCTTTTTCTTGAAAAAAATCAGATTCCTGAGCCCATCAAAGATACCTACAAGATCACCACGTTCTCTAAACTTCAATTACCGACGGAGGATGAAGTGAATAGTGTCATGATATGGATGCAAGATAAGAAGCTGATTCCCCAGGTCTACACGTATCAAGAACTCGTCGACCCAAGCTTGTTACCGAAGCAGTAAGCCTCATGCCAGTTCCCTGAAATCGTTTATTCCTGTGCGATAAGCCACGCTTTCGGGTCTTTAGTTTCTCAGAGTAGAGGAGAGGTTCTGTTGATAGAGGTCGCTCACTGTAGTCTCGCTTATGATCAGGGACAAAATCAGGTCAAGGTTTATGATGAGTTCAATTTGGAAATTGAGCAAGGGGAAAGTGTTGTCTTGATTGGTCCCTCAGGTTGCGGAAAAAGTACGTTGCTTTACCTTTTAGCGGGTCTTTTGAAGCCTACGAGTGGAGAAATTCGGGTGAAGGGAAAGCTTGTAACTAGGACGCGGCAAGAAACTGCGTTTATTCTTCAGCAATACGGGCTTTTTCCCTGGTTGACGGTTGAAGAAAATGTCAACTTAGGCTTGAAAGTTCGGCATGTTGCGCGGCCAACGGCTCGGACAGCTACGGAAAACATCATCCAAAAGATGGGCTTGGGGGAAGTTAAACACCACTTCCCCAGTCAATTGAGTGGAGGACAGAGCCAACGCGTTGCCCTTGCGCGGGCTTTGACTTTGAAGCCGGACCTGCTGCTAATGGATGAACCCCTCTCGGCACTCGATGCCTTGACCCGGGAGCGGCTGCAAAAACTTCTGCTCCAGATCTGGCAAGACGAGGGGTTAACCAGTATTTTAGTTACGCATAGCATTGAAGAGGCGGTCTTTTTAGGGAGCCGAATTTTAGTGCTTGCGGACGGAAGACCGACTCGAATCCTTGGTGAAATTGAAAATCCACGGGTCGGGGAATCGGGTTATCGTCAAAGCGAAGAGTTTTTTAGTAAGACTACCTATGTACGTTCCCTCTTAGAAGGGGGAATAGAAGGATGAAAGTTTTCAAAAGTGGATTCTGGGGGTATCTTGCTGCATCTGCGTTCTTATTGTTGGTGTGGCAGATTGCAGCTGTGCGTTTAGCAACTCCGATGCTTCCCACGCCAGGGGTTGCCTTTGAGGCAACAGGACGGTTGTTGCAAGGAAAGCTGGGTCAGCATCTCTGGGTTAGTGCCTATCGAGTTATCCTCTCAGTCTTGATCGCATTATTCCTAGCCCTTCCACTGGGGCTAATTATGGGATATGAACGAAAACTCGATCGTTTTTTAGCCCCTTTGGTTTATCTGATCTATCCGATTCCTAAAATCGTCTTTTTGCCCTTAGTGCTTCTTTTTCTCGGCTTGGGGGATCGTCCAAAGATCTTTTTGATTTGGATTATCGTGTTTTTTCAAATTTTAGTTACGACTAGGGATGCGGCCCGGAAGGTCCCTTCGGAAATGATCGCTTCGTTGCGTTCTTTGGGTGGAAATCGGGCTCAAATCTATAGGCATGTTCTTTTGCCAGCAAGTTTACCGGATGTTCTGACTGCGCTTCGCCTTAGTATGGGAACAGCAATTTCTGTACTTTTCTTTGCGGAGTCCTTTGCCACGACTAAAGGATTAGGATATTTTATCATGGATGCCTGGAGCCGTTCGGCTCCGGATGAAATGTTCGCTGGAATTATCATGATGGCCCTGCTTGGGGTTAGTTTGTTCATGATTGTGGATGGCCTTGAAAAAGTATTATGCCGCTGGCAACATGTTAAAGGCCACTGATGGCTAATTGCATCAGTGGCCCTTCTTGAAATGCGGAATCTTTACCCGAGAATCGGAACGTTTGGTTCCTCGTACCAGATGGAGATAAGGTGAGCTTGTCCCGAACTTTGAGTGATTCTGATAATTTTAAGCCAACTATTCTCTTCGAGCCATTGATTAACGTCTCTTTCCAGTAAACGGGAATCGGGAGAGCTAAAAGTCCTAATTTTCATTATAAGTGTTCATCCTTTCATTACGCTATCGAGGAGTGATTTACCAATATATATTTTTTTATCAACCCTGATTATTGATCAATTGCTGGCGCAGCGCGAACAGGTGGCTCTCCTTCGTAAGTTGTACATGAAGTGGGTCAGGAGTTGTTGGAGTTCTTAACCCAGAGAGATGCTAATTCTAAGACAGCAACCTGAGGCTGATCGAATTCATTTGCTGCGGGATATGGATCGGGCTTATCGGATCCTGATCCTGGAATAGCTAAGCTATATGAAACACTTGCACGAAGATTATCCTTATCTTTATTCTCTAGCAGTTCGTACGAATCCTTTTAATCCGAAGGCTCAGGCAGAAATTCAAATATAAGAAGATCAAGTGAATCATTTGTTATTTAATGAAGCAAAAATGATTCCAAAACATCCCTAAAATCAAGTCTCATGATCTTTCTTCACCTTGGGAAAACTAATTCTGAGGTGATTAGGGATGCCAAGAAATGACGGGAATAAGAGCCAAAACGAAGATCTAAAAAAGATGGAGCTGACCCTGAAAAATATCCGCAAAAATGAAAAGTTTTTGGCAGAAAATGCAGGAGAGCTCACACCCCATCAGCTTAAAGATGTTAAAAAACACTTAGCTTCTAAGAAGAAATTCCTGGAAGAGACTGACGGCACAATACAATCTTAGAGATTATGTGATCGAAGGAATGCAAGAGCGGGTAACTGCTCTTCATTTCTTCGCTGTATTTAGCTAACAAATAATAGGGAAGGGGTATCCAATAATGGATTCCCCTTCCCGCATGTACAGAATCGCTTAGAGACGGCTACCCTTTTTAAGGTTTTCTTCGGCGAATTGAATCATGCGTTTTGTCATTTGACCCCCAACAGACCCGTTTTCACGGCTTGTGCGGTCGCCACCAAGTTGAACACCCAATTCGTTTGCAATTTCATACTTGAATTGATCTAAACCTTGCTCTGCGCCTTGAGCAGCTGGTGCGTTAGTGTTTCTTTCTCCTGCCATGATGGGTTCCCTCCTTAAAATTTAAGATTGGTTAATGGGACACCCTTATTATTTGCGAAACGCTTTTCTTTACTCAGGTAAATGTTGTTTTTCAGTCAAGAGATACCCAGTATTGGCTATTAGAGGAAGCTCATCCTTCTTGGGTACATATAGCCATTGCTTCTTCAGCTGAAAATTCTTCATGAACAATCTTTTCAACTCCAGGGTAGTAGGTATCAAAACTTTGAGAACCATTCCAGATGAGATTCATCATTTGTTCCTGGGAAGGTTCAGTATTTGCAAGATCCAGGTAAGTTCGGAAGCGAATTTCCCCGTCGTCCATATCCATTTCGAAATTACCGTTCGCGAGTTCGTAATTGATGCGGTTCATGAAATTACAGATCTCGATTCGTTTGGGGAACGGAATTTTGTGCTTAATATGCGTATTACAGAGAAGGGATTCTTGCTCTTCATCCACAATAATAAAACAATGAAAGTCAGAGTTGACTCCTCGAATTTCCAAACGGAGAATTTCATTCTTGTCATCATGATCAAATTCCCAGCCATTTTCAGTTAGCGTTTGATAGAGAATTTGAAACAAAGTCATCTCCCTAATCCTCCCTTACGGATGCACAATTCTTCTTTGTTGTTTCCACATCCATGTTGAGGATTCCTGCCAAGTCGTCTTTCATATTAATAATAATAGAGAAAGCGAAATCTCTGATCTTAAATCTAAATAACTTGGTGACTTAGTGATCCAACAGGGTATTCGCAATGATTCTTTGGCATGATATAATATAAGTCTATGAATAAGTTGTACCTGATGCCTAACAGCATAATTCATAATAAGATATGAGGAAAAGACAGAGCGAGATTATTTCATATTAAGGAGTTTAGATGACAGTGAGCTTGACAATGAAAGAAGAAATTCAATCACGCAAAACGTTTGCGATTATTTCTCACCCAGATGCAGGGAAAACAACTTTAACGGAAAAATTGCTTCTGTTTGGGGGAGCGATCCATTTAGCAGGTAATGTTAAGGCCCGTAAGACTCAACGTTATGCAACTTCAGATTGGATGGAACTGGAGCGTCAACGGGGAATCTCTATCACGTCGAGTGCAATGCAATTCAATTATGAAGGATATGTTATCAATATTCTGGACACCCCGGGTCACCAGGATTTCAGCGAGGACACGTATCGGACGTTAACTGCTGCCGACAGCGCAGTGATGCTTATTGACGTCGCCAAAGGGGTAGAAGCCCAGACCATTAAACTATTCGAAGTGTGTAAGCAGCGGGGAATTCCGATTTTTACCTTTATCAATAAACTCGACCGGGAAGGGAAAAACCCGATCGATTTGATGGATGAAGTCGAGAAAGTCTTGGGAATTGAAGCGTATGCGATGAACTGGCCGATCGGTATGGGTGCGGACTTCAAAGGAATTTATGATCGCCAAAGTGCTCTTGTGGAACGCTATGCGGCTGGAAATCGTTATGGAATTCCAAGTGCCTCTCAGTCAGGTTCAATCGAAGTTCCAGAAGTACAGTCCGGCATCGGAGCGGAACTTTTGCAACGTTTACGGGATGATGTCGAATTGCTGGATATGGCAGGAAATAAGTTTGATATGGAAAGAGTTAACCGGGGAGAGGTTACGCCTGTCTTCTTTGGGAGCGCGCTTAACAATTTTGGAGTTCCAAATTTTTTAGACAGTTTTTTAAAGCTTGCCCCTGGACCGAGAGCGCGCAGTTCTAACCAAGGTGAGCTTGATCCGTTAGGCCCGCAATTCTCCGGTTTTGTATTTAAGATTCAGGCGAACATGAATGCGCTGCATCGAGATAGGATTGCTTTCATCCGGCTCTGTACCGGGAAATATGAACGCGGGATGAATGTTATTCACACACGCTCGCACCGCAAACTCCGCTTGGCTCAGCCTCAGCAGTTATTTGCTCAGGAGCGTACAATTCTGGATGAAGCCTATGCTGGAGATATCATCGGGGTTCATGATAATGGGATTTTACGGATTGGCGATGTTTTAGCGGAAAAAGACGGCCTCGAATTCGAAGCGATGCCTTTCTTCAGTCCAGAAAACTTTGCGCGGGTTAGTATTAAAAATGCCTTAAAACGCAAGCAATTTATTAAAGGAATTCAGGAATTACAAGAAGAAGGCGCGATTCATGTCTTCCGCGATCTGAATGTTGGTGTCGAGGCACCAGTCATTGGTGTTGTTGGACAGTTACAGTTTGAAGTGCTAGAGTACCGATTGCGGGAAGAGTATGGGGTGGAGGTCGAGATTAGTCATTTGCCCTATGAAATCGTGCGCTGGATTATTAAAGATGAGGAGAAAATCCGAATTCTCAAAGATTCAACCATGAGTTTGATGGTTTTAGACCAGGATGAAAACTATGCCGTGCTCCTTCTCGATAAATGGAAAGCCAACTGGATGAGTGAGCGTTATTCAATTGAATTTATGAATCAGCCCCTGCTGATACAGGATCAAAAGTCTTAAGTAGCAAATCAAGGCTTATGATGGTGTTTATGGCAAAGGTCTTGCACTCACTATGGTGCAAGACCTTTCACATTTTTAACATATAAAGAAACTCAAAATGATTTAATTAACGGATGACGGTACAAAATAGATAAGGATCATGATAAAATTAATGAGACTTCCCGCCGCGATAAAGATGTGAAAGATTTCATGGAAGCCAAGATGAAGGCGAGGAAGTTTAAAGATTTTAGCGGCATAGATTATCGCACCTAAGGTATACATCACTCCACTGCTAAACATCAAAATCAATGCACCCAGCGGGAGATTATGAATAAGTTGGACGATAGGAACAAGGGCAATCCAACCTAAGGCCACATAAAAGGTTGTAGATACATAGCGTGGGGCATTGATGAACCATACCTTCAGAATAATTCCAACTAAAGCTAGGATCCACACAGCGAGAAGCATCACCCAACGCCAAGTTCCGTTTAAACCATAATAGAAGACAGGCGTATAAGAGCCCGCAATGAGAACATAGATCATCATATGGTCGATTTTGCGTAAGGTGAGTTCTTTATCGGGAGTTGTTCTTAAAGCATGATAAAAAGAACTCGTGCCATATAAAACAATAACGCTTAATCCGTAAATGCTCATGATGATTGTTTTCGAGAGACTACCGTACGATAAGAAAATTAACAAAACAAGTCCAAATAAGGCTGCTACAAAGGGGATAAAGTGGGTAAGTGTGTTCATAGGTTCTTTTATTTTTGCAAGCTTCATAAGGACCTCCTGTAGGTTTATAAAATACCTAATAGGCAAGATAATTTAATTAAATTTTAGTCTTCTTTCTACATAAAATCAAATATATATATGGTTAAGAATAAATAGAAGGGGAGATTCACTTGAGTAAAAAAATACATAAGCCAATAACAGGGCTATTCCCGCTGTCTGCCGTTTTAGTCACTGCACAGTCTGGAGATATTCGACCTAATATTATTACGATTGCTTGGACTGGAGTTATGAATTCTATTCCGCCTGTGGTTTATGTTGGAGTTAATCCATTGCGATATTCCAATCATCTTATTGCAGAGGCGGGAGAGTATGTCATCAATATTCCTTCTGCGGATCAAGTGCCCGCTGTGGATTATTGCGGTTTAGTTTCGGGTCGCGATGTCGATAAATTTGAAGCTACTGGTTTTACTCCTGTTCCGGCAGAGCATGTTCAGGCTCCCTTAATTGCGGAATGTCCGGTCAATATTGAATGTAAGGTTCGTCAAGTGTTGCATCTTGAAAGCCATGATGTTTTTATCGCTGATGTCTTAGCGGTTCATTATAATGAGGAGGTTCTCGATGAAAAGGGACGTCCTGATTATCAAAAGATTAAGCCTTATGGTTATTGTCTAGGCGAGTATTATGGCATATCCGATAAACTTGGGTCTCAGGGTTTCTCTAGAAAATTGAAGCACCGCATTGATGAGTAAATTTTAGAGTGAGAAGAAGCATCGATATGACATATAAGGTTGTCAATTAGGTAAGAATGAAAATATCTCGGAAGGAGCCTTGTTTAGACAATGGACAAGCCTTAAGAAGTAGACATTGGACATTCAAACTCTTGGCGAAGGTATTTTATGGGCTAACTTGTCCAGACTAATAGTCTGGAGGGTGATGAAAAGTGAGCCAAACCAAAGTTCCAATGTCAGTATTCCCGCCTCAACACCAGGACAACCAGCCGGGCATCGAAGCGATTATGAATCCGCGGCCTGACTTCGAAGATCCTCAATACATGGGGAGTGGGAAGCTTAAGGGAAAAATCGCACTCATTACGGGTGGGGATAGTGGGATCGGCCGCGCCGTGGCCATCGCTTTCGCCAAAGAAGGAGCAGACATAGCGTTCGTCTATCTAAATGAACAGGGTGATGCCCAAGAAACGAGCGCACGAATCGAGGCCTTAGGTCGACAATGTTTAAGCCTAGCCGGAGATGTAGGTGAGGAAGGTTTTTGCCAGAAGGTGATCGATGAGGTGTTAAAAGCTTTTAAACGGATTGATATCCTGGTGAATAATGCGGGTGAGCAGCATGTGCAAACTAGCCTTGCAAATATTTCATCAGCTCAGTTAGAGAGAACCTTTAAGACGAACATCTTTTCTTACTTTTACCTTACACGTGCTGCTTTGCCACATCTTCAACCTGGGGCCAGCATCATCAATACTGCCTCGATCACCGCTTATGAGGGGCACGAGCAACTGATCGATTATTCCGCAAGCAAAGGTGCAGTTGTTTCCTTTACGCGATCCTTGTCCGAATCCTTGGTTAAGCAAGGGATACGTGTCAATGGAGTAGCACCAGGCCCAATTTGGACTCCCCTAATTCCTGCTTCTTTTCCGGCGGATCAAGTTGCAACCTTTGGTAGTACGACCCCGATGCAACGGGCAGGACAACCAAAGGAACTTGCGCCTGCTTATGTTTTCCTGGCGAATAATGATTCCTCTTACATGTCGGGACAAATCCTTCATGTCAATGGTGGGACGATTATTAATGGGTGATCCACTTGCATAGCGTGGTTAAGAATAGCTTTGAATAACAAGGACTCGTGTTGAACAAGTTACTAATGCTTAGAACTTGAAAGAATGAGATAAACCGGTTCTAAAGGATTGTGATTGCGTGCATTATGCGTTCGAGTTATCTTTAAGAATAGTTGGATCCTTTATTATTCTTTGGTTAGGGCTTCGACTCTTAGGGAAGAAACAGTTTGGGGAGTTAACGGTCTATAATGTCGCGACAGCCTCTGCGGTCGGACAGATGGCCTCGGATTTCGCCACTCACTTAAATGATCTGCCGCTGACGTTTATTCTTGCAATGCTTGGCTATTTCCTTTTAACCTTTGGCATGGGATTGCTTACTTTAAAATCCCGTCGTTTACAAAAGGCTTTAGAGGGCAACTCCACCTTAGTTATTGTTCACGGGAAAATTATTGACACGAATCTACGAAGATTAGGGATAACCGTGGAGCTACTTCTGGAAAAACTCCGGGAAAAAAATGCGTTCCGGGTACAGGAGGTCGAGTATGCCATCATGGAGGCCGATGGGAAAATCAGCTTGATGTTTATGCCTCCATATGAACCTCTGACGGCTTCATCATTCAACATCAGGACTCCCTACAAGGGTCTTTTGATCGACGTAATTGTGGACGGGCAAATCATAACTGAAAACTTACGTAAACTTCAGCTTTCGAAGAGTTGGCTTCTTGACCAATTAAAAAATCAACACATCCAAAAAGTCTCGGATGTGTTTCTAGCCCAAATTGATGAATCGGGAAAACTTTATGTAGATTTAAAGACAGAGTGGGAAGACCACTAGTCGATCTTATATACCCGGGGCTGGCATATCTGGACCGCTAACGCGATGCTGGTGCCCGTCATTGACCGAGGTATAGAAGTTCCATTCGTGAACGTGATAGCCGTCAGGTAGAGGAAGGGAAGGACCGGAAATAGACTTATAATAGTGAGAATGCCCATGTTCATACATAACATAGCTTTCGGAAGAATGCACATGACTACCATCTGCGGTCGGTACGGCCGGACCTGGTGTGCTGTGAAAGGCACATCTGAGATGAGGGTAGGTCCCTCGACGAGGACTGAGTCAGGCAGACTTGTCAAACAGCCCCGAGCTGCTGTAATAAAGAGTTATGGTAGTAAGCGTCCGGGGAAAAGGTTGCAGT
>NZ_DATLJA010000012.1:0-29864 GCF_035539115.1 Desulfitobacterium sp.
GAATATCACCTCACATCTATTGTCGCATATCTGTCGCATAACATCAATAGAAAGGTATAAAAAAATGCGGAATTCCGCATTTTTTAAGGATATTATTCCACTTGGTCTGCTTCTTATACTATGCTAACTGTAAAACTCGGGTTATAGCATATTCGGTAACTAAAGTTGTACTTTAATGTACAAAAAATATTCAATAAAGAAAACTTGGCTTGCGCCAAGCCTCTGGCGTAGGCGGAAGCCTTAGTTGCACTTATGCTATCTGCCCAAAACTTATACTTTCTGTTAGTATTAAAATAGGTGGAGTTTAACACTCCACCAAAAACCAAAACTACTCTAGTTGTTTTCCTTAAGCTGCTTCCTTGTTCTGTAACAATTCTGCATCTTTGAGCATATTCTGAATGAATACTCCATACCCTCGAGTTGCATCATTTACAAAAACATGAGTTACTGCTCCAACAAATTTTCCGTCTTGAATGATCGGACTTCCGCTCATTCCTTGAATAATCCCTCCAGTTTTGTCTAATAACCGTTGATCCACAACACGGATGACCATATTTTTACTATCGGTACGGTTGCGCATAATCCGTTCTATTTGAACCTCGAATTCTTCGATTTTTTCCCCAGCGAGCACGGTATAAATTTTAGCCGGTCCTTCTTTAATTTCTGCTTCCCAGGCAACAGAAATTGCTTCTTTAAAGTAAGGATTTAAAATTTGCCCTTGCATGGAACCAAAGATACCTGAGATTGAATTTTTTTCGATATTTCCCGAGAAGAGGGATTGGCTTACAAAAGAACCTACTTTCTCCCCAGGATGCCCTCGGCGACCTTTTTCAATCGCATAAATTGAAGAGGCAATCACGGTACCATTGGAAACTTCAATTTTCCGATTTGTGTCCGCATCGTTAATTACATGTCCCAATGCTCCATATTTCCGGCTTTGAGGATCATAAAAGGTTAAGGTCCCGACACCGGCAGCTTCATTCCGGACATAGAGTCCGACACGGAAACGATTCGTTTCTGGACAATAAACGGTTGTGATTCGTTTTTGAATATATTGTCCATCGCGTTGACATAAGATATCAGAGAAACCCTGTTTTTGTCCGGCTTGGTTTATGGCATCGGCTACGTCTAGATCGGTTTTGACTTCTTGACTATCGATTTTTAAGATAACATCCCCGACCTCAATCCCAGCCTCTTTAGCCGGGTAATTCTGTTGACCATCTTTCCCCGTAACTGCAGCTTGCCCAACGACCATAACTCCTTTCGCCTGAAGACTGACACCAATGGATTGCCCACCAGGCAGAAGCTTAATGTCGGGCATGACCTCGATCTCACTGGTTTTAAGGGGGAAAATTCCGAAGAGCTTATAAGATACATGAATCACTTCGGTCTTTTCCGTTTTCGAGGCCATAACTGCATTTGATTCAATAACTGGTTCGGTTTGAATCACCTGGGACAATATTCCGGAAATTTGAGGAAGGGAAATCTCACTTTGCTCCTTGAATTCCGGAATTGCCGCAAGTTGCTGAATCAGGGGCTGAATTCCTAGGAAGGTACAGAGAAGAAAACTGCCGAAGATTACCGTTTTCCTCGTATTCACTCTCGTATCACCCTCCAGTCTTGACTCTGTCTCCCCAAATTACTTCCTTTTCCCCATTTTTAAGCGAAAAACAATATTTAAGCGAAACCTAATGTTAAATTGTCCATCTTGCTTATTTTTCATCCTGTAAAATACGTTCCATGATTTCCAAAAACAAATTTAGAAATTGAAAAAAGAAGGCCATTTTGACCTTCTTAAATAAAGAATTTTCGTTTTTAAACTTAGCTCAAGGAGACTCTCCTTAGGTTATTTTTTTTGGGCATGCCATAATTGTTCAGCGTGCTGACGGGAGATCTCGGCAGAACCTCCCAACATCCGGGCCAATTCCTCGATCCGTTCCGCTTCGTCCAAATGATTAACCAAAGTACGTGTTCTCTCCCCGCTAATCTCCTTGACGATACCGAAGTGCTCTTCGGCAAAAGCGGCCACGGGAGCAGAATGAGTAATACAAAAAACCTGTTTTGACTCCGCGATTTTAGCGAGCTTTTCTCCCACTTTTTGAATGGTACGTCCGCCAACTCCACTATCCACTTCATCAAAAACAAAAGTTCCAACACTTTCGATCTTGGAGAGAAGACTTTTCAGTGCTAACATTAAACGGGCCATTTCTCCGCCAGAAGCCACCTTCACTAAAGGTTTAGGAGGTTCACCCAGATTGGCAGAGAAATAAAATTCAACCTCTTCTGCTCCGCCTGAACGGGGCTCTTTGACTGGAGTAAAATGAACCTCAAAGCGACTTTTTTCCAAGCCAAGGCTGAAAAGCTCTTCAAGAAGCCCGCGTTCCAACTTTTCAGCAACCTGAATCCGCTTTTGGGTCAATTCCCTTGCTCGCGTTGTATATTCAGCTAAAACACGTTTCTTATTTTCTTGCAACTGTTCTAACTCTTCTTGCAAATGCGTAATCCGTTGAAGTTCCTGCACCATTTCTTCTTTTGCTACTAAAACTTCTTCAACCGTCATCCCATATTTGCGCAAACGTTGGAGCTGAATCAAGCGTTCCTCTATTTGATCTAAACGTCCAGGCTCAAACTCCAAATTTTCCTGGTAAGAACGCACGCGTTCAACCAAGTCCTCGACTGCATAATAAACAGTCTCGAAGGGCTCGATCAGATCCTCCAAACGATCATCAAAACGGGCTAAATCCTGAACGATTTTACGGCTTCCGCCTAAAAGATCATAGATTGATTGTCCTTGGGAACCTTCGTAAAGATTCGCATAGAGTTCCGTGGTCAAGTTAAGGATTTTTTCACGATTACCGAGACGTTTCTTCTCAACGTGTAACTCCTCTTCCTCACCTGCCTGAGGAGCCACCCTCGTAATTTCCCCGATCTGATAGCGCAACATTTCCTCGCGTTGCACGCGATCGCGTTCAGATAAAACAAGTTCGTTTTCCTGGTTGAGGAGAGCCCGGTAATGATGAGCTTGAGCGTTCACGTGCTTGAGTAACTGAAGATGTTCCTCGCCACCAAAGGCATCGAGTAAACCCTGATGGGTTTCCGCTTGAAATAAGGACTGATGTTCCATTTGCCCATGGATATCCACTAACCCTTGGCAAAGGCTCCGATAAAGGGTGAACGGGACAGTCCGCCCTTGGACCCGGCAGGCATTCTTACCATTAGCGTTGATTTCACGATAAAGCAAAAGTTGTCCTTCTTCCGCTGGATAACCTGCTTCCTCAAGCCTTTCGTTCACATTAGCCGGTAAATCTTCAAAAACACCTTCAACTCGTGCCTTTTCCAAGCCATGCCGAATAAAATCCGTGCTGGCTCTGCCTCCGAGCAAAACGCCCAACGCATCAATCAGCATGGATTTACCCGTTCCGGTTTCCCCGGTAAAAACTGTTAATCCTGGATGCAAGTTTAAGCTGACATTCTCCATCAACGCAAAATTCTCGACATGCATCTCCGTTAGCATTTAAGTCCCCCTCTTTCCTCACTCAAACGCCTTATCCCATGATGTCTGTAATCCGTTTACGGATCTCTACAACCGCACTTAGGGGTTTAATCACGAGCAAAATGGTATCATCACCGGCCACTGTACCAATGATTTCTTCCCAATTTCCTTTATCGATCAGATCCGCCAGTGCTTGAGCGTTTCCTGGTATCGTCCGAATAACAATTAGGTTTTCACTGTCATTAATGGTAACCACGGTTTCCCGCATTCTCCGTTTCAACCGTTCTGAGGAATTAATGGGCTGAGCAGCGCCGGGACTCGCATACCGATAATCCTCATCTGGAGTCGGAACTTTTATCAGTCCCATTTCCTTAATGTCTCGTGATACTGTTGCTTGGGTCACATCATAACCTATCTCCCGTAAATGATCCGCTAATTCTTCCTGGGTATGGATGGTCTCTTTGGTAATAATCTCTTGAATCTTCATTTGCCTCCGAGCTTTCATCCGATCTCCCCCCTCTTCTTTTGAACCAGAATCCAGTAGGGAGCTTTATCCCCCTGGTTTATATACTGACCTTCCAGCACACTATAGATCTTACGAGGAAGGGAGGCCAGATATTGTTGCACAGCCTTTGCCTCTTCCTCTCCGCCCAGATGTCCCCGGTAAATGGTAAGGACCAGAATTCCGTTCTCGGCTAAGAGTTCTAAAGTGGCTTGAAGAGCCTGAAGCGTAGACACTGCCTGAGTGGTTATGGAATGGTCAGACCCTGGTAAATATCCGAGATTAAACATTGCCAGGTTCACAGGTTCGGAGACAAAGTCCCGCACCAGCGCATGATCTGCAGCATAAAGGGAAACCCGTTCGGCGACACCCTGTTTTTCTAATAAGCGACGGGTCTCAGTCAAGGCAGTTTCTTGAATGTCAAAAGCATGAACCCTACCTTCAGCCCCAACCGCTTGAGCCAGAAACAACGTATCACGCCCTCGACCGGCAGTCAAATCTAAAACTGTATTTCCAGGTGCAATCCGCGGAGCGAGGATTTCTCGTAAAAAGCCTTGAATATCTTGAAGCCTTTCACTCATGCCAGCGATCCCTCAGTTTTTCGCGAACCACCCGTGGAAAACTTCGGCTTCCTAAGCGGATGAGCAGCGCTTTAAGGGGAGAAGTTTGGATCTTCACGATTTCTCCCGATCGTAAAATTAGATTTTCTCGACCGTCAAAAGTCATCTGGCATTCTTTTCCTCGTGCTAAAAGAATTTCAATTCTTTCCCTTTCTGAGACAATCATCGGACGAGCAGATAGAGAATGCGCAGCCAATGGTGTTATCAAAATCGCCTGAACGTCTGGACTCACAATCGGTCCACCTGCCGATAAAGAGTAGGCAGTTGAGCCCGTAGGCGTCGAAATAATCAACCCATCTGCTGGATAACTGACCGAAGGTTCTCCCGACAAGTTCGCCTGAAGAGTCACCATCCCATCCATACTTTGGCGATGAAAAACGACATCATTCAAAACCGTATATCTCAGCTCGCTTTTATCGGTCCGTTTAATCACTGCTTCTAACATTAAACGTTCCTGCAGGCTGTATTCCTTAAGCAAAACCCGTTTTAAAGCGACATATACCTCATCTCGTTCAATTTCGCATAAAAATCCTAAGCGTCCCAGATTTACACCTAAAACTGGAATTTTATAGGGGGCCGCCTCACGCGCCGCTTCGAGGAGCGTTCCATCTCCTCCTAGTGAGATTAAAAATTCGATCCCTTGACCCTTAATTTCCTCCCACTCGGTCAATACTTCCCAACCCAGAGAACGAAACCAATGCGTGAGTTGCGAAGCTAATGCTTGTGATTCAGGTTTGCTCTGATTGGTCCATAAACCGACTCGATCCACACCATTCACTCCGTTCCTATCTGCGCTTTTATAACAAGCTCTGAAACCTTAGACCGCCAATCCAGACCTTTGTCAGGCTGAACAGCCAGCCAGGCGAGATACTCGATATTTCCTTCTGGTCCGCGGATTGGCGAATAATCCATCCCCCGGATTGTGAACCCTTGGGTCTCGGCCGCGCCAAGGACCTGAAATAGGACCTGACCATGGATCTCGGGATCCCTAACTACACCTTTTTTGCCGACATGTTCGCGTCCCGCTTCGAATTGGGGTTTTATTAAAGACAGTACTTGCCCTTCTTCTTTAAGGATTGCCTTCATCGCCGAAAATACCTTTGTGACCGAGATAAACGCCAAATCAGAGACAACCCAATCCATCTTTTCCGGCAGGTCTTTTGCCGTAAGGTAGCGAGCATTAACCCGTTCCATGGATACAACTCGCGGATCTGTTCGCAATTTCCAATCGAGCTGACCATATCCGACATCGATGGCATAGACCCGTTGCGCTCCATTTTGCAAGGCGCAATCGGTAAAACCACCAGTTGAAGCTCCCATGTCTGCGAGAACACACTGAGAGAAGTCGATCGGGAAAACCTTTAAGGCCTTTTCAAGCTTTAAGCCACCGCGGGAGACGTAGGGCAATGTTTTCCCTTTGAGTTCAAAGACAGTCGTCTCGGGAAAATCCATGCCTGGTTTATCCGCACGCTGTCCACTTGCAAAAACGATGCCTTCCATAATTGCTGCTTTGGCTTTTTCGCGGCTAGGGAAAAGGCCCTGCTGAACGAGCAAAACATCTAAACGTTCTTTTCCTTTAGCCACGATTTCTCCCTTCCAGCCGTTGTCGAACCTTAAGCCGTTCTACTGCTCCAAGAATTCCTTTCACCGATAACCCGTTTTCCTGGTGGAGCAAGGAAATCGAACCCTGTTCTACATAATCTTTATAACCTAAACGTTCAACAGTCACATCCGTCACCCCTGCATCGGCTAGGGTTTCCAAGATCGCACTTCCCATGCCGCCAGCGAGCATATGGTCTTCGATCGTCACCATGCGTTTCGTCAAACGCGCGAAACGCAAAATTGTATCCTTATCCAAAGGGTTAAGAAAGCGCAGATTGATCACGCTTGCTTCCACCCCCCGACTCTGAAGCTCGCCCGCAGCCGCCATACATGTATAAACCATCGGGCCAATCCCGACCAGGGCCACATCTTTACCTTCCCTCAGCACTTCAGCTTTGCCAATTGGTAATTCCTTTAAATTCTCATCGAGAGGGATTCCTTGCCCTACCGAACGAGGATAGCGCAAAGCGACCGGTCCATCTTGGCAAAGTGCCGTGTACAGCATATGTTGAAGTTCGTTTTCATCTTTCGGCGCCATAAAGGTCAGGTTCGGAATCACCCGCAGGATGGAGATATCAAACACCCCATGATGGGTTGGCCCGTCATCTCCGACCACACCCGCTCGGTCGATCGCTAAAACAACATTCGCTTTGGGAAGACAAACATCATGGAGGACTTGATCATAGGCCCGTTGATAAAAGGTCGAGTAAATCGAAACGACCGGCTTCATCCCCCCGAAGGCCAAGGCCGAAGCAAAGGTGACTGCGTGTTGTTCAGCAATTCCCACATCAAAAAAGCGGTCTGGAAAACGTTTGCCGAAAAGATTCAAGCCCGTCCCAACTGCCATCGCCGCCGTAATCGCCACAATTTTAGGGTTCGCTTCCCCTAGGCGACATAAAGTCTCGCCAAAAACTTGGGTAAACGTGGGAATGGTAGATTTTTTCAAAATCTCCCCGGTTTCCTTATTGAATGGCCCTACCCCATGAAAGATATCCGGGTTTTTCTCAGCTGGCGGATACCCCTTGCCCTTCTTGGTGATGACATGGACAAGAACAGGCCCTTTCCTTTGTTTGGCTAGTTCCAACGTTTGCTCAATCAGCAATTGATCATGCCCATCGATCGGGCCCAAATACGTAAATCCGAGTTCTTCAAACCACAAGCCTGGAACAAGGAGGTATTTCAAGCTATCCTTTGCCTTTTCAGCAGCCTTAGCAACTTTATTCCCGATTCCCGGAATTCTTTTTAAGAGTATTTCGATTTCTTCTTTACTTCGGGAATAACGGGGATCTGTCCGCAATCGGCTAAGATAAGAAGACATCGCCCCGACATTGGGGGAAATAGCCATTTCATTATCGTTGAGCACGACAATTAAATTGGTTTTACCATGTCCCGCATGATTTAAGGCCTCATAGGCCATTCCTCCTGAGATAGCCCCATCACCGATCACAGCCACGACATAGGATCTTTCCTGGAGGAGATCGCGTGCTTTCGCAAAGCCTACAGCTGCTGAAATCGAAGTACTTGAATGACCGGTTTCAAAACAATCATGAGGACTTTCCGCGCGCTTAGGGAAGCCGGAAAGTCCATGATGACGGCGCAGACTCTTAAATTCCTTCTGCCGCCCGGTTACCAGTTTATGCACATAAGTCTGATGACCTACATCCCATATAATCTTGTCGATGGGACTGTCAAAAACACGATGCAATGCTAAGGTCAGCTCGACAACCCCTAAATTTGGAGCTAAATGTCCGCCGTTTGCCGAAACGACATCAATCATTTCTTCCCGGATTTCCTGGGCAAGAAGTTTGAGCTCCAGCGTATTCAGCGCTCGTAAATCTCGGGGTTGATTAATTCTTTCGAGAATCCCCACATTTCTTCCCCCCTTTCTTTTTCTTATCCGTGAAGGAATGACCCGTAACCCGCTCGAAACTCGCGATCATAATTCCAACTTTACTCATAATTTCGTCTGCTTCATTGATCGCAAAGGATTTTCCCAACGCCTTTCCGGTTACCGTTATCGAGGCAATGAAGGCGAGCAAAAGCGTATTTAAGAGAATCTCCTGATTTCCCAAGGAGGGGTAGAAACTGATCAATTCCAAGAGAATTGAAGCTCCCATGGCCCCGCTTAAAGTGCCTGCGACATCGCCAACAATATCATTGGCGAAATTCGCTACTGAATCCGCGTTACGTACAAGATAAATGGCCTGTTTCGCTCCGAAAACGCGATTGGCCGCCTTGGCATGATGGGGTTTTTCTGTGGCTGCGGTGGCCGCGATCCCAATAATATCGAATACAATGCTTATCACAACAATCGCTACAAGCAAGATCCAAGCGACCCAAATTGAAGCTTGTTTCATTAAGAGCTTCGAGCCTAGGACCGCGAGTAACGCGATCATGAAACTCAAGACAAAGATAAAAGCAATTTGTTTCCAGCTCTTATGTTTTCGTGCCAAAAGACTGCGAACCTCCTCAACCAATGCGCCCCACTAAACAATAATTCCGACAATTATACCCACGATTGTCCCAGCGAATACTTCAAAGGGAGTATGGCCAATCAATTCTTTCAGACGCTCTTGGGAGAGGTCAGACATTTGCGAGTACAACCCTGCCACAAGCTGATTAATGACTTCCGCCTGCTTACCGGCCTCTCGTCGCACTCCCGCCGCATCGTACATCACGATCAGGGCAAAAACTGTCGCGACTGCAAAAATCGGAGAATCCCAGCCATAGTATTTTCCGATTCCTAGAGATAACGCACTGACCGTCGCAGCGTGTGAACTGGGAAACCCACCTGAGCTGATCAGAAAATAAAGATCAAAGGTGCGATGAACCATGAAATTGATTACAACCTTGATTATTTGAGCTACCAACCAAGCGGTGATCGCCGAAATCAATATTGTATTATGAAAAATTCCTGGAAATATTGTCATAGCTCACCTCAATGTTTGCGGTCAGCAATGTAATCTGCTAAGGAATGCAGAAAATCGACTGGCTTGCTGAAAATAGACAAAGCTTCGTGTGCCTCTTGAACCTTGACTGCTAGCTGTTCTTTAGCCCCAGCTAGCCCCAGCAAAGAAGGATAGGTCGACTTTTCCTGTTTTAGATCACTTTGCGCCGGTTTACCTAAGGTTTCACTGTCTCCTTCGAGGTCTAAGATATCATCTTTGATTTGGAAAGCCAGACCGAGAGATTGGGCATAGCGTGTTAGTGCTCGAATCTGCTCCTCTGTCCCCCCGCCCAAGATTCCTCCCAGGCGGGCTGAAACAATAAGCATTGCTCCAGTCTTAAGTCGGTGAATCTGTTCGATTTCCTCTAAGGATAAGGTTTTCCCTTCGGCCTCCAAATCCAAGACTTGCCCTCGGACCATACCTTCAGGTCCTGCCGCTTGAGCCACTTCCTTAAGCACTCGTAATTGTCGCTCAGAAGGCACTGGAAGTGGGGATGCTAAAAGCTCAAACGCATAGGTTAAAAGGCCATCCCCTGCCAGGATTGCCTTTCCTTCGCCAAACACCTTATGATTTGCTAGCCGTCCCCGCCGATAATCATCATTATCCATCGCTGGCAGATCATCATGGATGAGGGAATAGGTATGAATGAGTTCTAGGGCACAGGCTGCCGGCAATACTTGTTCAGCCTTCCCGCCCACCGCTTGCGCAGCGGCTAAGGCCAGCACAGGTCGAATTCGTTTTCCTCCTCCGATCAGCGAATAACGCATACTCTGCCCCATAGTTTCCTCATCCCAGGGCAAATTCTCGAAAAATACATCTATTTTCCCAACATAGGACTCAAGTAGAGTACGAAACATGAGAACGCTCATCCTTCCACTGTGAAATCTGCCGGCCGAACTTCGAGTTCCCCATCCGGTCCTTCCAGCAGAATCTCCATCTGTTTTTCAGCATGGTCCAGTAAATGATTACAGTGTTGAACCATCTCAATTCCTTGTCGAAATAATTTCAGGGCCTCTTCCAAAGGGACCTCTTTTTGTTCGAGCTCCCGAACGATCTGCTCGATTTGACCAATCCCCTCTTCAAACGCAATCTCTTTCTTTTTAGCCATAATTGATTTATCCCCTCTTTACGATTATCCTTCGCGTTCTTCTTTCGTGAGGACCTGACAAGTTAGGGAGCCTTCGTGGAGGCGAACTTTGACGTGATCCCCCGTATTAGCTTCGGTGCTTGAACGGATAATTTTGCCCTCTGAGGAATATGTTAGCGAGTATCCTCTTCCTAGAATCGCCAAGGGACTGAGTAAATCGAGCTTTGTCGCCAATAATTTTAGTATACCATTTTTATCCGAAACAAATCTAGTCATCTCTTGTTGCAGTGCGGAGCTGACATTATCCAGTCGCTGACGGTTTTGCTCGATCCTCCAAAGTGGATTTAACAAGGGCCCACTTGCTGCTAAACCATTAATTTTCTCTCTTTTACGCGCAATTTGCGCTTGGATTCCCACCTGAAGACGAGAATTAAGATTTTCTAAATTTAAGCGTAATTCCTGAAAAACAGGAATGGCAAGTTCCGCAGCAGCAGAAGGAGTCGGAGCCCGCAGGTCGGCAACCATATCCGCTATCGTAACATCTGTCTCATGCCCAACGGCTGAGATCACCGGGATGTTTGAGTCTGCAATCGCCCGAGCTACTTCCTCCGTATTAAAGGCCCATAGTTCTTCCAAAGAACCGCCACCCCGACCCACGATCAGAACGTCAATATTTCCATACCGATTTAAACGAGCGATAGCTTGCGCAACTTCCCGGGGAGCCAATTCTCCCTGAACAGCCGCAGGTGCTAAGACCCAAGAAAGGTTCGGGTCACGCCGCCCCATCACCTTTAAAATATCCCGAATCGCTGCACCTGTTGGGCTCGTGACAATCCCAACCCGGCGCGGGATTCTGGGGATTGGCTTTTTGCGTTCCGGATCGAAGAGTCCTTCAGCCGACAAGCGTTGTTTCAATTGTTCAAACGCTAAATAAAGGGCACCTAGTCCACTCGGTTGCAGTTCATCAACATAGAGTTGAACATTCCCATCACGTTCATAAACTTTTACACTTCCCCTGAGTAAGACCTTCATCCCATCCTGCGGAATAAAGCGTACCCGCTCAGCACGGCTGCGGAACATAACCGCTTTGATGCTCGAGGATTGATCTTTTAACGTAAAATACCAATGCCCCGAAGGGCGGTGATTCTTATAATTTGAAAGCTCCCCGCTCACCCAACAACTCACAAGTTCGTCATTATCACTCAGGGTGCGGCTAATTTCTGTGGTCAATTCTGCTACAGTCCAAATTCTCGGCACAAACTTCACCTCAAGCTCATCATACCCCATGATTTTTTAGGGATCATTAAAACATCTTCTTCTTCCATAAGACAAACGCGCTCACACCGGCTATACCGGTCGCCAAGAGCAAAGCAATCATAAATCCAAACGGGTGATCCATAAAGGGAACGTTCACATTCATCCCCCAGAAGCTGGCGATCATGGTCGGTACGGCGAGAATAATCGTCATAATCTTTAACATCGGGTTTCCCCCTTTAAGGACAATCCGGACGCAAGCCCAATATACTCTATTCCTTAGAGGGAGTCAACATATGTCAATCCTTGGGAAGGATCCCATGACGCTGTGTAATGCCATCAGAGAATGAAGAATAGCAATTGTAGCTTTCGGGTCTCTTTTCGTCATTTTTAAACGTTTATTCAGAATAAACCTATGCCGACTTTAGCATGAGCCTTTTTTTCCGTAAATCCTTTGATATAGCTCTTGATACTTTTGATATCCCTGCTTATAAAATTCAACGTCGATTAGGGTGGGCTGGATCGTACGGTCAACGCGTGAGAAGGTCTTACTGGCGTGGAGGTTATTGAGTTTACCGATGGCCACCCAACCTAAAAGTACGGCTCCATAAGCCGAGCCCTGGGGCTCCGCTAAAACGTCAAGAGGAGTATTAAGCACATCGGTAAGAATCTGAACCCAGGTCGGAGAGGCCATAAACCCACCCCCAATACGTACGGATTGGATTATTCCGGCAATTTCCATAATCGGTTCAAAAACGCTCCGAATTCGGTAGGCTACCCCTTCCATCGCTGAACGCGCAAAATGACCAGATCCATGAGCAAAATCGAGGCCATACAGAGAAGCCCTAAGGTTAGGATCCCAATTGGGTGAGCGTTCACCTGTCAGAAACGGGAGTAAAAACAACCCTTCAGACCCCGCAGGAGTTGCTGAGACCAAGCGCTCAACCTGTTCAAAACTGACGTTATTAAGCCACTTTTGTCTCACCCATTGCAGAGTAAGGCCGGCATTATTGATCGCACCACCCACGACCCAGGCTCCAGGGGCTAAATGATAGCACCAGGTTCGGCCCTTTTCATCAAACGTCGGCTGATCAACCGTGATCCGTGCTGCTCCGCTTGTGCCGATCATAACTGTCACTTCCCCGGGTTCAATCGCTCCCGCACCTAGACTAGATAAAACTCCATCTCCTGCTCCGATCACCACTTGGACATTTTCACTTAACCCTAATCGTTTCCTAACTTCTGGGTTTGTTAACTGAAACACTTCCATCGTCGGAACAATTTCAGAAAGTTGGCTTTGCTTAACGTGAACGCGTTCCAAGATTTCTTCATCCCAGTCGAAGCGATGCACATTAAAAAGTCCAGAACTATTGGCAATCGAAGCATCACTAACATAACTTCCAAACCAGCGCAAAAATAAGAGTTCTTTAAGAGAAATAAAATGATCTGCGGCTTTGAAAACTTCCGGTTGGTAATCAAAAAGCCACTTCAGCTTGCCTGGAAGATACATCGGGTGAATTGGGCAGCCGGTGTGATGATAAAAAGTATCCGCCAGTCCTTCCCTTTTCCACCCTTCTGTGATCTCCGTGCTACGGTTATCCGCCCAGATAATACAGGGTCCGAGTGGTTGGCCATCATGCATCGGAATTACCGCGTGGTTCACGGCACTGAAACTGATCATCGAAACGACATATCCCTGGTTTCGGGCCTGCACTACCGCTTCCTGAATCGATTTTTCCACCTGGGTCAGAACTTCCTCGGGATCTTGCTCTGCCCAACCCGGTTTCGGAGATTGTGTTGGATAGAATTTTTCCGAGCTCGTGATCAGTATCGCCTGATCAGAATAGACGACACTCCGACAGCCCGTTGTTCCAATATCCACTCCCAGTGAAGCCTGTTGTAACGCCATAGCTTTACTCTCCTCATCCTTATTATAAAAATAACAGTGATCGTCCTTCTGGTAGAATCTGCATTTCCGAAAAAATCAGGACCACCTATACGAAAAGATGCCCTAAAGGCATCTTTTCCAACGCTAACGTCTCAGAGAGTCTTAATGAGACTTTTCGGCAAAAGTTAACTCTTGATCACTTATTCTTTTTCCACGACCGCATGGCCACCAAATTCATTCCGTAGAGCGGAGACCACTTTACCTGCAAACGTATCCTCTTGACGCGAACGCAGCCGTGCAGCATAAGAGGTGGCAATCGTTTCAAACGGAACTCCTAACTTCCATGCTTCTTCAATCGCCCAGCTTCCGGTACTGCCACCACCGACTTCCCCAGTAATCTGATGCAAATCGGCATCCTTCGAGAAGGAGTGCTCCATGAGCTCCATTAAATAACTACGGATGATACTCCCTTGGGTCCATAGATGAGCGATTTTTTCCAAATCGAGTTCAAAGGGACCTTCATAGAGCAGCTCAAAGCCCTCCCCGATCGCTTGCAGCATGCCATATTCAATCGCATTATGAACCATTTTTGTAAAATGTCCAGTACCGCTTTCGCCAACATAGAGATAAGCACCGATGCCCTCGGTTAAGGCCTTAAACAGAGCTTCCGCCTGGTCAAAGCCTTCTTTATCTCCACCAATCATGAGGCATAGCCCGTTACGAGCTCCTGCCTGTCCACCGCTCGATCCTGAATCCAAATATTTGATTCCTTGCTCCGCTAATTTTTGCGCACGTCGTACGGAATCGCTGTAGAAGGAATTTCCGCCGTCAATCACGATATCCTCTGCACTTAACAAAGTGCTCAGGCCGCCTTCACCAAAAAGAACTTGCTCGACAGGATCACCCGCGGGTACCATCAGCCAAAGGATGCGTGGCCTAGGAAGTGCATCAATCACTTCTTGCAGATTATGACAGCCTGTTGCCCCTAAACGTTCCATACTTTGTACTTGCTCTTGATTCATATCATAAACCGCCAGCTTAATTCCTTTAGACAAAACGTTTTCAGCGGCTAAGCCCCCCATTTTGCCCAAACCAATCATTCCATAGGAACACGTTTTCATATGATCCACATCCCTTGCTCGATTATCTAGAATAAATTTTCCTGCTCATTAAACTGCCAATCCTGTAGCTCTCCGGTCTCAAACGCTGAGCCACGCGCTGTCAACTCCTCGATAATGGCTTCAGAAGCCCAAAACTCACTTAAACTCAGGGTATTTTTAAGACGAATAATCCGAGTTTTATTGAGATCAAGGGCATTGCAGGTTTTAACCGCCGCCCGAACCACATCAAAGTCGGTATCCAGCGTTAACGGGATTTTGACTGGCCCAGTAACGGTTGAGGTTAAAGCATTCGGATAGGTCTGTTCTAATCTCATCTTCTCTACTAATCGTTTAGCGACGAGATCTGCCGTCCCAACTCCATTGGCATTACCATGACTACGCTCTGTGAGATCAAGTAAAGCCATTTTGCTGACCTCTGGCCCCCCATGAGCATAGGGTGTTGGGTAACGTCCCGTGATATTGGGGTCCATCCCGTCTCCGCTGATATCTTTCCCGATTTCATCGATTATCAGAACATCGAGTTGCGACACAGGTAGACTAGGCATCAGTTTTTTGGCCAGCTCTAACCATTCAGGTTCTTCTTCCAGAAGCCGTTCTCGCGGAATAGCCGTTACGGAGTGCGTATGATCATAAGCATTTTCGACAACTCCTAATCCAAAAACCACCGGTGCTTTTGCCAAAAGCAATATTCCCATTTCACGGATATGTCGAGCCATATGTTTGAAGCTATGAGCATGACAGGCTTCCGCGCCTTTTTGCTTACCTAAGCCAATCGTCAGCATCTTCACTAAACCACTTTCGATTTTCCCCCGGAAAGCCGTATGTGGCTTAATCCGGTTGAGTAAAACAATAGCATCCGCCTTGAGTGCATCGGAACTAATATAAACCGGCAACCCGTCTGGAAGAACCCCGACTTGAGTCACTTCCATACTTGAAACGATTTCAGCCCCAACCACCTCGGGACGAATTCCTAAGCCTAAGAGCATCTCTTTCTGTCCTTCGGCAGATGCTCCCCCATGACTTCCCATTGCCGGAATGATGAAAACCTCAGCTCCGCATGCTTTGATTCCTGCAACCAGCGATTTCACCAAGAGTGGTAAATTATTCACTCCCCTGCTGCCTACTGTGAGCGCAACCCTTTGCCCTGGTAAAATTCGATCCAACGTCCCTGGCCGCTGCAAAGCCTGGTGAATCGCCAGAGGAATATCTGCGAGCGTATCATCGGGAAAAGTTTGTTTCACTCGCGCCATCCTTGGTAAGGGTACATCTTGGAGTAGTTCTGCATAGATTCCCAACGAATCCACCTCCTAAGCCTCTAGTTAACCACCACTCAAGATCTGGCAGCTTATACCACCTTTTGAATTCTCTCTTGTAGATCCTGAGCTTGCCGGGTAATCTGGGCAAACTTTTTCTCCTTGACCCAGTCTCTCTTCACTAAGGAGCTCCCCATACCCACGCCGACTGCGCCCGCCTGGATAAAATCAGGAGCATTTTCAAGGGTAATACCCCCTGTAGGCAGAAAAGGGATGTAAGGGAAAGGACCCCTGAGCTCCTTCAAATAATTGACACCGAGTGAGCCTGCCGGAAATAACTTGACAATATCAGCTCCTGCTTCTAACGATCGCATCACTTCCGTGGGCGTCATCGCTCCTGGAATGGCGATACGTCCATACCGATGAGCGATCTGCATCATCTCTGGAATAAAGAGGGGGGAAAATAAGAAATCTGCACCCACTTCAATCGCTTGATGGGCTGTTTCCGTATCAAGAACGGTTCCTGCACCCACAACTAGGCGGGGATCCTTCTTCTTTAAAGTTTCAATGATTCGCCAAGCCCCAGGGGAATCCGAGGTCACCTCGAGCGCTGTAATTCCAGCTTCGAGTAAAGCGTGTGCTGCATCTATTGCTTCATCTTCCTTGAACCCTCGCAAAATGGCAAGTACTCCATTATGCCAAAGTCGCTCCTTGAACATTTTCGGTACCTCCTCGCTTAACCCTTCACGGCCCCGGCCGTTAAACCATTGATAATGTACTTTTGTGATAGAAGCGCTAGAATCAAAACAGGAAGTGTAATGACCACGGCAGCGGCCATCAAGCCACCCCAATTAATTTCTGAATAAGAGAGGAAGGAATAAACCGCAATCGGTAGAGTTTTGGTTTTTTCCCCGGACAAGACGAGTGAGAACATAAAGTTATTCCAGGAAAAAACAAAGGAGAAAATGGAGGCGGTGATAATTCCTGGTCCGGAAATGGGGAGTACAATCCTGAAAAAAGCTTCTTGGATCGTGCATCCATCCACCCGCGCGGATTCTTCGAGTTCAATCGGAATATTTTCAAAATAGGGAACCATAATCCAAACGATATAAGGTAAACCCACTAACATATGGCTCAAAATCATCGAGGTAAAGCTATCCACCAAGTGTAACTTTGTAAAAAGGATATACCACGGAATGAGAAAGGTTATCCCCGGTACTATACGGGCCACCAAGATGGTTAGACCGAGTTTATTTTGATGGTAACGGGCAACCGAATAAGCTGCCGGTAAACCTAGGACCAACGATAGAAGAGTGGAGCCCACCGCAATAATAAAGCTGTTGAGGATAAACTTGAGAAAATCATATTGGGCAAAGACATCCTTATAGTTCTGAAACGTCGGTGTAAACGCAAACATATTTTGTGGAGACATGATTTGCTGCTGCGTCTTAAAGGAGGCCAAAATCATCCATAAGAACGGAAACAAGAAGGCTACAACCACAACCACAATGAGCAAGCGTTGCAAATACTTCACGGGATCCTTCATTTGTCCTGCCATTTCTATGTCTCCCCTCCTTTCCTAGCCGAGACCAGGATAAAACTTATTGCCAAAACGATCACAAAGAAAATCATCAGAAGAGCAGATGTCATACCTAATTTAAAATAGGAAAATCCTTGAACAAAGCTATAAATATTAATGGTTTCCGAATGGAAATCAGGTCCTCCTCCGGTCATCGAATAGATGATATCAAAGGTTTTTAAAGCATCAATCGAGCGAAGGAGCACCGCAACCAGAATTGTCGGCTTTAATAATGGCAGCGTGATCCGGGTAAGCATTTGCCAACGCGTTGCCCCATCGACTAAAGCCGCTTCATACGGCTCAGTCGGCAAAGAGGTTAAGCCCGCGAGAACCATCAACGCAATCATCGGGGTCCATTGCCAAACATCAACAACCACTAGGGAGGTGAGGACTTGTTTGGGCGATGCAAGCCAAAGTTGAGGTGGAATATGAAGGAGTTGTAAGACTTTATTAGCTAGACCAATATTCGGTTCATAGATTAACATCCATACCAATCCGATCGCAACAGGCGTAGCAATCATCGGTAACAAAAAGAGTGTTTTGAGGACATTTTTCCCTTTGAAGTCCTGATTAAAAAGGAGGGCAATGATTATACCGAGAACGGTTTCCACGACAACCGCTGCAATCGTAAAACTAAACGTTCGAGAGATTGAGGGCCAGAAACGTGGATCGCTGAAAATCAAAGTTTTGTAATTGCCTAACCCAACCCATTGCGGGGGAACCAGAGAGGACATACTCCAATCAAAAAAGCTTAACCTCAGGGTATAAGCAATTGGAAACACCATCATAATCAAAACAAACAAAACCGCCGGTAGTGGAAAAACGTATTTAATATTCCGCTCGAGCCAACGACTAAACATGGTGAACCCCCTTGCTGTATTAACAGGAGCCGAGCCTTCCGCAAGAACGGAAGGCTCGTTCGTTAGTTAGTTATTAAGACTTATTTCTTTTCTTTGTCGAGAATAGCCTGAAGCGCTGTATTTCCCGCATTCGCTGCTGCCGCAATATCTTGACCCTGAATAGCCGCTTGTATCGGTCCACCGACAGCATCACGGGCTGGTCCGATATCAATAACAACAGGGCGGTCATGGTCAACAGAGTCTTTCATTGAAGCCTTCACCGTATCGGCATACTCTTTCGGGAAGGTCTTCAAACCTTCAGGATCATTCCAAACAGACTCACGGGCGCCTGGATTACCCGCTTGTTGCATCTTGAGAACTTCCTCTTTACTGGTTGCCCATTTGATGAATTCCCAAGTAGCAGCTTGGTTCTGCGACTTCGCATTCATGCCCAAAGCCCAAGAGGTAATGTTATACGGCTTGGCGCCAGCAGTACCGGCTGGGAACGGGGCAAAGCCTACTTGATCGGAAACTGTGGATTTCTTGGGATCTGTTAAGTTCGTGTAAAGACTATCTGCATCCGTCAGAAAAACCGCTTTTCCTTGTTGGAAGATGGCAAAAGCTTGTGGCCAAGCCATGTTTAACGTTCCAGGAGGTCCATAAAGACGGAGTAAGTCACCATAGGTTTGGTAAGCTTTAAGCGCTTCCGGAGTATTGATTGTAGCTTTGCCGTCTTTGGCAAAGTCGCCGCCGGAACTATAGAGGAAACTCGAAAGCTGTGTTACGGCCGGAGAACGCTGACCACGAGCGACAAAACCATAAATTCCCTTGCTCGGATCATTGAGTTTTTTCGCAGCTGCAACAAGTTCGTCAAGCGTTTTGGGAACGGGAATATTATTTTGTTGGAGAATATCTTTACGATAATACATAATTTCCCGCTCGGTTACCAGTGGTACACCGTAAAGCTTTTGATTCATGGTGACAGTGCCTATGGCACCTTTATTAAAATCACCAACATTCCAAGCGGTATCCTTTTGAGTATAACTACCTATGTCATTTAACCAACCGTTAGTTGCAAAGAGTTTTCCTTCTTGAAGTGGACGGAACATAAAGGCATCAATCGTCGTCGAACCCGAGGTTAATTCTACCGTCAATTTTTGCGTGAGTTGATCCTCAAAGTAGTTTTCCGCATTGACTTTAATCCCCGTTTTTTGTTCAAATTCTGGAAGCTGAGCTTTCAGCGCATCTGACCATGGATGATTCGCAAAGACCACGCGGAGTTGGGTGCCAGCATACGGCTTATCCGTCGATGCGTTCGGTTTCGGGGCTTGACTACTTCCACAGCCTGCAACTAAGCCTAAGCTCATCGCAAGACTCAGAACCACAGCGACCCCTCTCAAGAGTTTTCTTGGTTTGTTCACGACTTCCCCTCCTATATCTCATAAGATTTGCAACTTTGCATTAAATAATTACGACAAATTTTTTCATTATCCTGCTTATGTGAAAAAAAATTTCTTTATTTCAGTTATTTTAGGAAAAATTATTCAATGCTTTATCCCATCTATATTACCGTAAATTGAGATTATAACTTATTTTCTTCGAAAATCGCTTTCTTCATACTACTTATTAAAAATCGCGCCTAAATTGGCTGACGAAACTTTACTGGCGTAATCTTTGAGATACGGGGAAGCTTGTTTCTCCACGGGCTGGAACTTTTTGCTGCGCTCGGCTAGAACTTCGGAAGACACTTGAAGTTGAAGCTCTCGCTTGGCGAGGTCAATTAAAATTTGATCTCCATCTTCAACTAAACCAATCGGTCCGCCTGCTGCAGCCTCCGGGGAAATATAACCCACGGAAACTCCACCTGAAGCCCCCGAGAATCGTCCATCCGTGAGGACCGCTTTGCCCCCGCGGACTTGTAAAAATTCCGTAACACGGTGGAGCTCTCTCATTCCCGGACCCCCTGCTGGCCCTTCATAGCGAACCACCAAAATCTCCTCTGAAGATATGGTTTCAGCGGCCAGACAGTCCTCTTCTGAATCAAAAACTCGCGCTCTCCCCTTAATGAAATTCCCCTCGCTCGTAATTGCTGATCGTTTCAATAATGCCCCTTCAGGAGCAAGATTGCCATAGAGAACCACTAACCCACCTTCTTGCTGAAGGGGATTTTCTAAAGAATGGATGAGTTCGCCGATTTTCGTTACTTGGCTCAAATTACCTTGAACCGTCTGACCTGTAACCGTCATCTGCTCCGTATGAAGCAATGGTTCTAAACGCTTCATTACGGCAGGCGCTCCCCCAGCCCGGTAAAGATCAATCACGGTATGCTCTTGGTCATTGGGGACAACCGCAGTAAGTAACGGAGTCGAACGACTGAGACGATCAAAGTCGTTTAAGGAAAGTTTCACTCCCACTTCTTTAGCCAAGGCCAGAAGATGCAGGACTCCGTTTAAGGACCCGCCCAAGGCGAGTAAAACACGAATCGCATTCTCAAAGGTTTCCTTAGTCAAGATCTGGCGCGGTACTAACCCCTCTCGTACCAATTGGACAACCCGGATTCCGCTCTCCTCTGCCAGGCTGGACCGACCCGAACTCTGAGCCGGAATAAGTCCATTTCCGGGTAAAGCAAGTCCCAGAGCTTCAGTTAGAATCCCCATCGTGTTGGCCGTACCTAAATAAGGGCAGATTCCAGGTCCTGGATAATAGCGCAAAGTTTCTTCAACCAATGTCTTTTCATCGATCTCTCCACGCATAAATTTCTGACGAGCCGCCTTTGAGTCACGGGGCTTGATTTCTGGAATATTCGGACCTGCCGTCAGCATCACACTCGGTAAATCGAGACGGGCAGCAGCCATCAATAAAGCAGGGACAATCTTGTCGCAGGAACCCATGAGTACCATCCCATCAAAGATACGATGACTGTTAATCATCGTTTCGACGGAATCGGTAATGAGTTCACGGCTGGGCAGAACATAGTTCATACCACAATGGCCCTGCGTGATCCCATCACAAATAGCAATTGTATTGAACTCTAAAGGAGTTCCTCCCTCTTGGACAATTCCCCGTTTAACATGCTCCGCTAATTCGCGAAGAGGAGCATGCCCTGGAACAATCTCATTCCAGGTATTGACCACTGCAATGATCGGCCGGTCTAAATCCTCATAGCGAGCACCAGCGCTGCAAAGATGCGCTTTCGCAATGGCCCGTTGAAACGGTGGCAGGTGATTAATACGGTTGATCATTTTTTGTATCCTCCATTGGCAAATTCATTGAGTTTTGGGAACTGTGTTTCCCCTAAATGAACTAGATCTTGGAAAAGCGCGTAACCCTTTTGATAACGTTCCTTGCGAGCAGCATTTGGCTCCATAATTTGAGCTACAGGAACCAGTTCAGCACATTGTTCCAACGATTCCAATTGTCCGAGCGCGCTCCAGGCTAGGAAGGCCCCGCCTAAAGCAGTCCCTTGCGTATATTTAGGTATGCCAAGGGGGTTTCCTAAAATATCCGTAAGAATTTCTGTCCAGACCTTGGATTGGGTGAACCCCCCGGTAGCTCGAATTTCTCGAGCAGGACCAGCAAGTTCTTCCAGAAGCTTAACTACAGAATTAAGTTGGTAGCTGATTCCTTCCAAAACCGCTCGCATCAAATGTCCCCGCGTATGGGTCAGTCTTAATCCCCAAAAGCTTCCTGAAACATCCTCACGCCAAAGCGGTGCCCGCTCTCCAGTGAGATACGGGAGACAGAACAAGCCCTCTGAACCTGGGGCAATAGCCGCAGCTTCTTTATTTAAGGTTTCATAAAACATGTGGCTTTGAGCCTGATCTGAGGCCAGCTCCTGGCCCTCTCGCTGTCCGGGTCCAAAAAGGAATTCCAGCCAACGCAGAACGATCCCGCCATTGTTAATCGGTCCGCCAATAATATAATGCTCGTCATCCACAACATAACAGAAGAGTCGACCCTCGGGATCGAGTTGAGGCTGTTTAACCACCTGGCGCGCCGCTCCACTCGTACCGATCGAAAGAGCAAGTGAACCGGGTACGACCGCTCCCACACCGAGGTTGGCTAAGGCCCCATCACTGGCTCCGGCAATGACTTTCGTATTTTCGGGCGTCCCCAACCGTTGAGCCAAGTCTGCTGGAATAATCCCAACACAATCCGTCGTTTTTACTAAACGCGGAAGTTGAGTCTGGTTTACGCCACACCAAGTCAAGGCTTGCTCATCCCAGGCCCTGGTTTTTAGATTAAAAAGCCCTGTAGCCGAAGCTAGGGATTCATCGATAACCCATTCACCTACTAGTTCGTGGAGAAGATAGGCTTTTAAATCCACCCAGAGTTTAGCCTGAGTGAAAAGCTCAGGTTGACTTTCCCTAAACCAGGCTAACTTTAAAAGTGGCGACATGGCATGAATGGGTGTCCCTGTTCTTTGGTAAATCTCCAAACCCTCGGGAGTGGCTCGCAGTTTCCTCGCCAATTCTTCCGCTCTTTGATCCGCCCAAGTGAGGAAGCGCGTTAAAGGCTGCTCATGATCATCAAGACCCATCAAGGCATGCATCGCCGTACTCAAAACAATAATCTGCGGCTTATGGTTTGTTTGCGCGAGTACGTTTTGAATCGCCCGTTCAAAAGCCTGAAGCACATCGTGAGGATCTTGTTCAACCCAACCAGGCTGAGGCTGGACTAAAGGATACCCACAACTTTGCTCAGCCATCAATTCGGCTTGGTCATTGAAAATCGTTGCCTTAACGCTAGATGTCCCCACATCCACACTTAAGATCCATTCCCGTTGCATTTACTTTAAGCCACCTTTCAGATTAACGTAACGATAATTATTTTCTTATTTATTTTTAAATATAAAATTTATTTTCATAGGGAGTATACTAAAAGCCCTTTGCAAAAACTCTAAACTAATAGCGTTTTAACGCAATCACTTCTCGGATTTTTTGTAAATTATCTAAGACAATATCCTTTCTTAATAAGGAAACTCCTACAAACAAAGTATCGATCAGGCTCAATTGCGCAATTCGCGAAGCCATGGCCTCACTCCGAAAGTTAGATTCCCTGCTCGAAGAGATCAAACAAATATCACTCACTTTAGTCACCGGAGATTTTGAATAATTGGTTAAACAGATCGTCTTGGCACCCGCTTCTCGTGCCGCTTTTAACGATTCCACTATATCTTTGTTACTCCCCGAATGGCTGACACCAAAAACCACGCTTTGAGGATTAAGGAGCCGTGCGGATATCACTTGCAAATGAGGGTCAGTCAGAGCAATACAAGGGATCCCCACACGTACAAATTTATGATAGGCATCCATAGCTACTGGAGCAGATCCTCCTAAACCGTAAAATTCAATCCGATCGGCATGATGAAGGGCCTGAACAGCCTGCTCCAAGCTATCTTCATTAATGATCTTGAGTGTGTCTTGCAAGGCCTCGATATTCGAATGAAAAACTTTAGCCGCAATCGTACCCAAACTATCTTCCGGGGTAATTTCTTGGTGAATATTGGCTAAAGGTTCAACCAAATCACTCGCTAAGGAAATTTTAAACGCCTGATAGCCGCCGTACCCTAAGCGCTTGCATAACCGGAAAATCGTTGCCTCGGCACATTGGGCCAACTCGGCAAGTTCGGTAATTGAAAGATGAATAATTTGTTGCGAGTTTTCCAGGATATATTTGGCCACGCGTCCTTCAGCAGAGGTAAGCGAGGGCATTATCCCTCTCAAGCGAGGTATACACCCTTGTAAATGAGAATCGTTCATCAGGTCTACTCCAATCTATTTCAAATGTTTTTTCAACCATACCGCAAGGTAAAAGTAAACCGCCTTCTTCAGCCGTCGCGGATTATAGCCTGTCAGCTCGGTGATACGATCCAAACGATAATTTAGGGTGTTGCGATGAATAAAAAGCACTTTCGCCGTATCTCCGATACTCAAATCATGATCTAGAAAAACGGATAGGGTTTCGATTAGATCATCAGATAAAGCACCTAGAAGCCCCTCCCAATACTGTTCCGCTGATATCGTTGATAACGTACTAAAGAGAAAGGCTAACCCCAGATTCCAGGACGTCAGCCCTGATTCACCCGCAAAAAAGCGAGCATGGAGAACGGCTAATTCTTTAACTTCCAGATAACCCCCCCAGAGATTGTTCTCTGAAGGTTTGCCCACAAGCACTACCGTTGAAACGCCTAATTCATCGGCGAGTAAAGAATAAACCTCCTGGATCAAGGTTTCACCCCGAGCTTTTAGTTCAGCTCTGGATAAATTTGGCGTCCCCACTGGCAGCCACAGAAAAAGATTGGGTTTCTGACTCCAACATACCTGCGCCTGAGGATAAAGATTTGCCATAACCTTCATAATCTTTGAGTGCCAAGGAGCACACTGAATATAAATAGGAAACCCCTGGTTTAACGGGGGTAGAGCGTAGTGCGAGACATGTTGAGCAAATTTTTTACAATTCCACTTCTGCCGCTCCCCCTCCCTCATAAGCCATTCCCAGGATCCCGTTTCTTGCATTTGGTTCTTGTCCCTTGAGTCGAGTAGGTCTTGATAAATCTTCTGAGCTAAGGCTTCAAGAAGGTGCAAAAGAATCAAATCGGGTTCAGTAGGCTCTTGCCAAGCTAAATACAGAGTAACGCTGTCTTCCTGGGCTAATCCTGCCACTGAAATCTGAACTGGCCTTCCCTGCCGAACCGCTGGACTTCGTTCAGCGAAGATCAACAGACCGGATTCCTGAGTCAAACATTGGGCTAGCTCGATCAGAATCTCTTCGTGACCCGTTAACTCCTGAGCTCTGTTATGAATCATTCCTGCCTCACCCCGTTCGCCAATCTTACTCATCTATTCTAACATGCTTTCAAACGGTGTAAAACACGGGGGAACCCACTATGCAAAAAGTAGATTCCCCTAGCTTACGATTTAATAGTTCGGGTGATAATCCGAGCGATGGATAACTTCCTGGGTCTCGGCATCAAAATAACGAGCTTGAGTCATATCAAAGGCGACTTGATGTTTTTGTAAGATTTTAGCTGTACTCGTCGCGTCAACCCGGGCAATCACATTTTCTCCATCAATCGTGAAGTAAACATAGTTTTCCGACCCCATTGGTTCGATCACATCCACGGTGACATCGAGGAACCAATCGGGGTGTGCCTCCAAGAAAGGAGCATCGTCATAGATGGCTTCTGGACGAATGCCAAAAATGATTTCCTTTCCAATATAAGGTATCAAGGCTTCTCGTCTTTCCGAAATCGGCGGAAGCGTAAAATTAGGATTGACAAGTTTGAGTTGACCCTCTTCGTCCACAAGCCGAACCCGCAAGAAATTCATCGCTGGAGAGCCAATAAAGCCGGCAACGAACACATTTTTAGGATGATTATAAAGGTTCATCGGGGTATCCACTTGCTGGATACGACCATCCTTCATGACCACAATCCGATCTCCCATGGTCATCGCTTCCGTTTGATCATGGGTAACATAAACGATCGTAGTTTGTAAGCGATGACTCAGTTTTGAGATCTCTGCCCGCATCTGCACCCTTAACTTAGCATCGAGGTTGGAAAGAGGCTCATCCATTAAGAATACTTTAGGCTCACGAACAATCGCCCGACCTAAAGCAACCCTTTGCCGTTGACCACCCGAAAGTGCTTTAGGCTTACGATCAAGGAGATGTTCAATATCTAAGATCTTCGCAGCTTCCTTAACACGCTTATCAATCTCAGCCTTTGGGATCTTTCTGAGTTCAAGCCCAAACGCCATATTCTGATAAACACTCATATGCGGATAGAGAGCATAACTCTGGAAAACCATGGCGATATCACGATCTCTGGGAGGAACATCATTCACAAGTTTATCCCCAATATAAATTTCCCCGCTGCTAATTTCCTCCAGTCCGGCAATCATCCGCAGCGTGGTTGTTTTCCCACAACCGGAGGGACCGACGAACACCAAAAATTCCTTATCTTTAATTTCTAGGTTAAAGTCATGAACTACTACATTTTGATCATATTTTTTTACCACATTTTTAAAGGTTAATCCTGCCATGATTCGATCTCTCCTTATTCTCGATTTTCTCGCTTATTTCAGTCTAGCAAAGCTTATCTCCTTTGACTATTGCCAAAATTCACAAATTAAGTGTTCAATCTGACGAAAAAACACCCGGTCCTTTTTTAAGACCGAGTGTTAATTATCTTTCTTGAGTGACTGCTGATTTTAAAGTCTACTTTGAACCACTTGAACAGTTTCGTTTTTGATCTTTTCCGCTTCCGTGAAGAGGCGTTCCCGCTCTGCTTTGACACGAGCTTGGTAGTCCATATTCTTGACCTGGGGCAAATTAATATCGACACTAAACATCGCTGCCTTAAGCGCACTTTCACCCAAGTAGGCAGCAACACCGACATCACTAATCGCCCCTTTATTGCCAATCGGAGCAAGCTCTTGGGCGAGTTTTAGGACTGCAAAACAATTCTGGGCAATCCCTAAGGGAGTATCGGTTGCCGAGATCAGCACTTTTTGGAGTTTTTCCGTGCGTGACGTTTTCTGTTCGTCTGTGTCCTTGGGCAATTTAAGAACAGCCATAAAGTTCGAGAACTCAGCGATATCTTGACTTAAACCTTTTTTCAAATCGTCGAGAAGGCGTTGACCTCGCGCTAAAATGTCTTGAACCTGAGGTTCAACATCCTTGTATTTTTCTTTGCCTACGGTAAGATTCGCTACCATACAAACCATCGACGCAGCTAACGCGCCAACATAAGCTGAAACACTTCCGCCGCCCGGAGTCGGTGCCGAACTTGCGCCTTGAGCCAGAAATTCAGCGGTCGTCCATTGCCAAACGTCTTGTTGTTCTGTCATCAGCCATTCCTCCTTTGCAGTGTAATTCCTTTCAGCACATTCCGCATAATGAGGGCCGTTGTTAAGGAGCCCACTCCTCCGGGAACAGGAGAAATTAAACTAGCCTTTTCCTTAACGGCTTCAAAGTCAACGTCCCCACAAATGCCATTTGGAGTTTCATTAATCCCGGCATCCACCACAATCGCCCCAGGTTTAACCATATCCCCTTTGATCAATTTAGCCCGGCCTACCGCTGCGATCACAATATCTGCCTGACGGGTAAAGGCCCCTAAGTCAGGAGTTTTGGAGTGGCAGATTGTCACAGTGGCATTATGTTTAAGGATGAGGAAAACGAGTGGCTTACCCACCGTTTCTCCCCGCCCGACAATTACAACGTGTTTACCGGCAATTTGTACACCTGAACGCAACAAGATTTCAATGCAACTTTGAGGGGTCGCCGGGAATAGTCCTTCTTCCCCACTCAGAATATAGCCGCGGTTAATCGGATGCACGCCATCGACATCTTTATCCGGGCGAACTGCAGCCATCACATGCTCTTTCGAGATATGTTTGGGTAAAGGCAGCTCAATCATAATGCCATGAATTTGGTCATTCGTATTTAATTGCTCGATCATGGTCAGAACTTCCTTTTCCGGGCTGTCTGCAGGTAGCGTATGGAGTTCAAACCCTATCCCCAAATTTTCACTAACCTTTTGCTTCGATTTTGCATAAACGACAGAAGCAGGATCTTCGCCCACTAGAATGACCGCCAGCTTAGGCTCTACTCCCTGAGCTTTCCAACCTTCAACCTCATTCTTGATTTCTTCTTTCAAAACCTTCGCAATTGCTTTACCATCAAGTAACTCTGCCAAACCCTTCACTCCCCTTTTATATAATGGCATATTTACTTTATTATTCTCTGTTCATAAAAGCAATTCCTTTTGACTGACGAGCGAATTGCAAAATTTTACTGGAATTTTCTGAACTTTATTTCGTAATTTCTAATAACTACTCTCGACGGACCTAATTTGCTAATTCGAAAAATGTATTCGCTCAACGACAAAAGCAGGATTAATTCAGCAACAATTTCATAAAATAGTTCCTTCTCTCAAACATAAAACCCAACAATGCCCCTCATCATTTCGAACTTTTCTTGCTTTTGGGGAGCTTAGAAGGCTTATTATTTGATGCCAATAGAGCTTTCCGGGCCCAATCCACTAACCGCTTATTGTCTTCAATAATGTCAGCAGGTACTTCATAATATGGCATTGACATGGGTTTATTAACAAATGATGGTCGATATGGTTCCATTTCAGCTTGTTCATAATCGGACCTATTAGAGTCATCCACTTTAAAATACAGAACGTCATCTGCAAGTAACCCGAAAATTAAACCATCATGATAAATACCAGCACCACCAAACATCTTTTTAATGGTAACGCTACCAAACAGTTCAAGTTGGTCTAATACGTAATCTTTAAAGCTCTCACTTACTGCCATCGTTATTCCTCCTCAAACTTATTTTCTCCTAGAAAAAATGGATAGTGAAAACATAAGAATTGCTGAAATACATGATATTACAAAGGTAAAATACCATACTTCATTTATACCCATAAAGCCAATGTATACGCCCATAAGCGAAGTTCCAAGAGCTCCACCTAGTGCATTGCTTAAGTTACCAAAAGCACTAAATCTGGCTCTATAATTTCTCGGACTATTATTAGCAATGTATACACCAAAATTTGTGGCCATAAGTATTTCTCCCATTGTCCACAATATGGTAGATACTATGTACAGGGAAAAAGTATTAATTTCTCCTATCATGCCAAAACCTATTGCATATAAAACACCAGCTATACCCATATTAGTTAGGGACTTAAACCTTGTTGTAATATTAGTAACCCACATCGTTAATATTATTACAGTTAAAGCATTGATACTCATAAGTAATCCGAATTTTTCAGGACCCTGAGCTAGGAATCTGTTATCTAGCATTATTGGTAGGGAAAATCTATGCTGTACATATACGAAACTGTATATTATATAAATTAGTAAAAGGATAATTATCCGAGGTTTTCTCAAAAGAACCTCAAGCAGATTTCCTGATTCATCATTTTCCTCTTCAGTTATAGCAACTTCTGCGTTTATTGGATTAACTTCAGTGACATGCATTATAACAAGGCTAACTGCAATAAATGATGTTAAAGCATCTCCTATAAAAAGTAACGGTAGAGAATGATTAAACAAAAATCCGGCTACTATCGGACCTAAAGCTACTCCGATATTAATTCCTAAGTAATTAAGTGAATAACCCAACTGCCTTTTATTGGGTGGTAATATGTCCGCAATTATTGAACTAATTGAAGGTCTTACTACTGCGTTGAAAAAAGTAGCTAATAGGATGAATATTACAATGACCGAAGGGTTATTTATAAAAGCACACGGTATTAGTAATATCCCTGCAATTGTTTGTCCTAATATGTAAACTTTTTTTCTGCCTAGCTGATCTGCAAATTTACCACCTAAGAGAAAACCCGGAATACTTAATACTGACGCAACCATTACTATTACACCGGTAGTTGCAAACGATAAACCCAGCTTATTTATTAGGTACAATGTTAAGAATGGAAACACGAAATCTCCAAACCTGTTAATTATTTGAACTGCGAAAATAATATATATACTTTTAGGAAGCCCTCTGTAATCATTTATCATATATTAATATGAACACCTTGCTTTCTAGAACTAAACAAATTGCAGATCGTAATAATTAACGTTCCTCGTCCTTTCAAATCTAAAGAATCAGCTGAGCTTTGTATTCTCGCGATATTCCTCGCTCACATGGGT
>NZ_DATLJA010000013.1:0-38488 GCF_035539115.1 Desulfitobacterium sp.
GCCTTATCCTGCCGAATAGCATAGCATTCATCGTAGGATAAAGAAAACTTGGCTTGTGCCAAGCATAGCGAAGGCAGAAGCCTTAGTTGCCTTATCCTGCCGAATAGCATAGCATTCATCGTAGGATAAAGAAAACTTGGCCAGCGGCAAGCGTTAGCGCAGACGATTGCCCTAGTTGCCTTATCCTGCCGGACATAAATACTTGCATCGCAGGAAAAAGGAAACTTGGCTAGCGCCAAGTTTCCAAGGGAAAATTCGAATAAAGAAAACCCGGCTTTCGCCGAGCATAGCGATATAGAAGACTTGGTCAGCGCCAAAGCGGTGGCCTTAGTCGCCTTATCCTGCCGAACTTAAACGCATTCATCGTAGGAGAACGAAAGCCGTTGGTTGCACTTATGCTATCTGCCCTAAACTTATACTTTCTGTTAGTACTAAAAAGGACTGGATGAATCCAGCCCTTCTTAAACTAGCGACGGTCGCGAATCCGTGCAGCTTTACCAGAAAGTTCACGGAGATAATACAATTTAGCGCGACGCACAAAACCGTGCCGAACAACCTCAATCTTATCAGTTCGAGGAGAGTGAAGTGGGAAAGTTCTTTCCACACCAACGCCATAGGTTACCCGACGTACTGTGAAGGTTTCGCGAAGCCCGCCACCCTTCATTTTGATGACTAAGCCCTCAAAAACCTGAATACGCTCCCGAGTACCTTCAACCACTTTGACGTGAACACGTACGGTATCTCCTGGACGGAAGGTAGGAAGATCTTTTCTCATTTGTTCTTCTTCAATCATGCGAATATAATCCATTAAAATTCCCCCCTTCCTTGCTTAGATGTTCATCACTGAGCCGCTTCAAACGACTTCTAAACAGCGAGCGGACCATCCATCATACGTCAGAGTATATTTTAGCATATGGTTTGCAAGCCTGCAACCTATAATAAGCTGCAGATAACCTTGCCAGCAATTTCTAAAGTGTTAATGATATAAAATAGCTCATATTTCATCAATGTCCCCGTAGTCGATCAAGGATAATCGAGGCTGCTGATCGAACGGAAAGATGATTCCATTCTCCTGGGCCATACACCGGATCCAGTATCAGATCACAACTTTCCAATACCTCATGAATCAAGCCCCAGCCTGTTCCAAACAATAGAAGGATCGGGTCTTCGGTTTCTTCAATTCGTTTTCTGAGTGCCGAATAACTAATCGTATTGGGATTTTGATGGGCATCTGTCGCTACTTTTAAAGCTCTCCGCCCCTGCTCCTGGGCGATTTCTGCTTCAACTTCGGACAATTCGCTGACTAGACTGACCCGAGCAAAAGCCTCCTGGCGATTCTGATTATACCCCGACCCGAAGCCTTCCTGCCAATATCCCATAATCCGCCCAGCTAAAGCCCTCTGGGCTTCAGCCGGATGAACAATATAATAGCGTTGCGCCCCAAACGTTGTCGCACTCCGGGCTATATCATGGATGTCTAAATTCGTGATCGAGGTTGCGATCGTTTCCATGTTCTTGTTATAGACCGGGGCATGGATCAAGGCGATATACACGTCGCCCATTTTATTTCCTCCTATTTCGTTTAGGCTTTGGCTTGAGATGCTCCCACCGAAGCCTTTCTTCCTTGATTTCCGGATGTTCTTTTGCCAGTTCTTCAAGCAGCGGATAATCATCAGGCAAGAACTCCATGTTTCGGATAAGATCTGGTCGTTTCAAGAAAGTCCTTCGTAAGGACTCTTTTCGCCGCCAAGATTCGATCCGAGCATGATGGCCGGACAGCAGTACTTCAGGGACTTCCATCTCCTCAAATACTGGAGGGCGAGTATATTGCGGATACTCCAGCAGGCCCGCGCTATGCGAGTCCTCCTCGGAGGAAGCCCTCTCACCAAGTACACCAGGAATGAGACGGGCAACCGCATCAATCATGACCATCGCCGCAAGTTCTCCCCCAGTTAAAACAAAATCCCCTAAGGAGACCTCCTCGTCTGCTAAATAACGAATTCGCTCATCAAACCCCTCATAATGCCCGCAAAGAAAAACCAGCTCATCTGCGTGACTCCAGTCTTTAGCCCGTTCCTGGTTAAAAACCTGACCCTGGGGAGTTAATAGGATGATGCGACGTTGACCTTGAGCCGATGGAAGATCACGCACAGCAGCATAGAGCGGTTCTGGCTTAAGGACCATCCCCGCTCCACCTCCATAGGGGACATCATCCACATTTTTATGCTTACTTACCGCATAATCCCGGAAATCAATCAGCTCGATGTTGATCAGCTCATTCGCTTGTGCTCTCTTCAAGATGCTTTCCTGTACCGGCGCAAACATTTCCGGGAATAACGTAAGAACCGTAAATTTGATCATAGAGAATCATCCTCCAGGAGACCGAGAGGTAACTCTACTTCCATTCTTCGCCCAGGAACATCAACCTTTTTAACGACACTCTTCAGAGCAGGAACACAGATTTCTCCTTTTTCCCCTTTGACGAGATAAACATCATTAGAGCCTGTCTCGATAACCTGAGTTAAGACCCCAAGGCAAACTTCTCCTTCAAACACCTGCATTCCTTCTAATTCGAAGTAGTACCATCCTTCCTTCAGAGGAGGTACATCGGTTCGATCGATCTTCACGGCTACCCCGCGAAGTTTCTCCGCTTCCTCTCGGGTCTCAATTCCTTCCAAAGTCAAATAGACCTCGTCCTGCTGGACGCGAGCTTTGAGTACTTTGAAAGTTCGAATCACTCCGGCTTGTTCGAGAATGACCTTTTCCAGACTCTTGAACCGCTGCGGGTTGCTGGTAATCGGGTAAACTTTAAGTTCACCTTGGACACCATGCGGTTTAATCACTTCTCCGATCAGAACCTCATTCATTCAGAAAGACCCTCCTTCCCTAAAAGAACTCTATGCTGAACGATCAATAACGATCAATAACGATTAATAACGTTAAAAAGGGCTTTAAGCCCTTATTAACGTTACTGATCAATGTCTACATGGACTCGTCGTCCATCTTTTACTGCAGCTGCTTTTACAATCGTACGAATGGCATTAGCAATTTTACCCTGTTTGCCAATAACCTTGCCCATATCTTCGGGAGCAACAGTCAACTGCAAATGAACAGATTTCTCAGAATCAGTTTGAGCTACCTGCACTTGATCAGGATGATCTACTAAAGCCTTCGCGAGGACTTCTACAAGTTCCTTCACAGGAACCACCCCCAACCATCCACTTATTTTTTAGATTCGTGGAATTTAGCCAGAATGCCAGCTTTACGAAGCAAAGATTTAGCCGTATCCGAAGGTTGAGCGCCAGTCGCCAGCCATTGGAGGACTTTCTCCTCATCAATTTTCAGGACTTCCGGATTCTTCGTCGGATCATAATAGCCAATTTCTTCGATGAAACGACCGTCACGGGGAGCGCTAGAATCAGCTACGACTAAACGATAGAACGGATTCTTTTTAGCGCCCAAACGGCGTAAACGAATTTTAGTTGCCATGATATTCACCTCCTCAACAGGGTTCTCAATAATTTCATCTTCTAAATCTTTACAACTCCCGAGTCTAGCCCTTCTTGACGCTTAGGCCAAGATGGATTAGGGGGAGAAAAAAGCGTCTTCGCCTTGGGCCTTGAGACTTGGGACTTGGAACTTAGCCGAAAGGAAACTTGAAACCGGGCCTTTTGCCCTTTTTTCCCTTTTTCCCTTTGCCACCAAGCATTCCCATCCCAGGTGCGCCGCCCGAAAATTGCTTCATCATTTTTTGCGTCTGCTCGAACTGCTTAATCAAACGACCCACTTCTTGAATACTCGTGCCGCTACCCTTGGCGATTCTCCGTTTACGAGAGTCCTTAATGATTACCGGTTTGCGACGTTCCTCCGTAGTCATGGAACGAATAATTGCTTCGACGTGAGCCGTATCCTTTTCATCGATCTGCACGTCTTTAAGCTGTTTTCCCACTCCCGGAATCATTTCGAGAATAGAGGACAAGGGACCCATTTTCTTAAGCTGCTGCATCTGGTCAAGAAAATCATCGAGCGTGAATTCCTGCTTGCGCAGTTTTTGCTCCATTTCCTTGGTTGTTTTATCATCAAAAGTCGCTTGGGCTTTTTCGATCAGAGTAAGGACATCTCCCATACCCAAAATTCGCGAAGCCATACGTTCAGGATAGAAGGGCTCGAGAGCATCCATTTTCTCCCCGATACCGGCGAACTTAATCGGACAACCAGTCACGGCTTTCACCGAAAGGGCAGCTCCACCACGTGTATCGCCATCGAGCTTCGTCAGAATAACGCCATCGACGCCAAGCTCCTTATGGAAACTCTCCGCGACATTCACCGCATCTTGTCCAGTCATGGCATCAACAACGAGCAAAATTTCATGAGGTTTAACTGTCGATTTAATGTCTCGCAGCTCGCCCATAAGCTCTTCGTTAATGTGCAGTCGTCCGGCAGTATCAATAATCACAACATCTTGACCTTGACTATTCGCCTGCCGAATACTTTCCTGAGCAATTTTCACCGGATTTTCCCCGCCTAGCGAGAAAACCGGGACATCAATCTGTTCTCCCAAAACTTGGAGTTGCTTGATGGCTGCAGGTCGATAAATATCACAAGCTACCATCAACGGGTGTTTCCCTTGTTTCTTAAGCAGGGTAGCTAGCTTCGCCGCATGCGTGGTCTTACCCGCGCCTTGCAAACCAACTAACAAAATTACCGTCGGTGGTTTGGAGGAAATATTAATTTTGCTGGAAACGCCGCCCATGAGGGTCACCATTTCTTCATTAACGATCTTAATAACCTGTTGAGCCGGAGATAAGGATTCCATAACTTCCTGCCCAATCGATCGTTCCTTGACCTTGGCCACGAACTCTTTGACTACTTTATAGTTCACGTCTGCTTCAAGTAAAGCCATTCGCACTTCGCGCATAGCCTCGCTAACATCATCTTCCGTGAGCTTGCCTTTTCCTTTTAAGCGTTTAAAGGTTTCTTGAAGTTTGTCACTTAGGCCTTGAAACATGATTGTTCCCGCTTTCTAGGAGGATTCCATATCATTACTTACATCATTGATCTGTCCACGAATCATTTGATGGCGTTCCCAAGCCTCCAAATTCGTAAAATCCGCCTCAGTGTACACCTGCAATTGCTTCTTAACTTCGATTAACTTTTCTTGTTCTAACAAAAAACGATGAATCAAGCCAAGTTTAGCTTCATATTCACTTAAGATTTTTTCTGTTCGCTTGAGTAGATCATAAACGGCTTGACGGCTAATTTTCTCAGCTGTTGCGATTTCCACGAGGGATAAGTCCTGTTCATAGTGAAGATCCCAAACATTCCGCTGCTTTTCGGTCAGAAGCGGGCCATAGAAATCAGCGAGTAACGCCATCTCTGCAAAACGTTCCATTTTTAAAACCACCCGTAAAGGAGTTTTGCTTTACTAAGATAGTCTAGTTGATTCAAGAATATTTGTCAACCTAACCCGAAAATTTTACTCTGTAAATCCTTTCCCTACTCAACCTTATCCCGGTGTTATTAAAAGCGGGGCAGATCATGGATGCTCAACAAAACCGATACCTATTGCGCCCGGACCTGAATGTGCTCCTACTATAATCCCTAGATTGCTTTTAAATATTTGACCACTATAATTTGTTTTATTTCTTAGATAATTGCACATATAGTCCACATCTTCCTGGAATTCTGCATTTTGGATAATGATTATCATTTTATTAATATCAATAATCCTTGAAACTGCGACATCTATCATGGTTTTAAGCGATTTTGTTCTTCCTCGAATGGCTTTGATGGGATGTACTACGCCTTCCCTAAACTCACATACTGGCTTAATGTTGATTAGTTTTCCCAGGAAGGCAGTAGCTCCTCCGATTCTGCCTCCAGCCTTCATATACGTCATGCTGTTAACCACAAAAAGCGTGCTTATTTTCGTAACCATCTTATGTATCGTCTCAACAATATCCCCAAAGTCTCTATCACTATCAATCAATTTAGCGATCCCAATTTCCAATGCAGCCTGCCCACAAGCACAAGTATTTGAACTAATCACTTCAATGTGGGCATCATTATTTTTCTCTTCAAAAATTTTCTTTGCAGAAATAGCCGTTTGAAAGCTAGAAGATAGTTTAGAAGAAATAGTCGTCACAATATACTTTTTAGCACCTCTGGCATACTGCTCCTCAAACACGGTCAACCAGTCATGAATATTGGGAGCTGATGTTTTGAGAACGTCGTCAGGATGTTTTTCCATATGTTTATAAAACTCAGTTATTTCATAATCAATATTCTCTCGGTAATAATTTGTGATATCAAATTTGAAGTAGAATGGAACCTCGCTGATGTTGTACTGTTTGATGAAGTCTCGCGGTAGGCTCCCTGAAGAGTCAACTATTTGACATATCGTTTTATTCATTTACTCGCCTCCATATAAAAATATCCAATTTGAAACTCTTTTCAGCATTGGTATTCTTACTTCGTCAGCCAATACCATAATCCGCAATTCGCTTTTAAGCAAAATGCGTTGGTGAGAAATCTTCGATTTTGAAGATCAAATCGAATTTTGGTCTTTGAGGGGTTCTCTCTTGAGTTTGATTTGCCTGCTGGTTCCTAAACGTAATGGAACGTGTTCAATTTTAACATCCGTATGTTCGAGTCCAAACCATCTCACAGGAGAAACCGTAATTTTCTTTATGCCGAGTTTAAATTGCATGATAAATCGTTCATATAAAGGAAGGTTGGTATCATTAGCCAGTTCTTCACGGACTAAAACGAAGCAGAAATCCCCAACGTTACTATTTACTGCATTGGTAGAATACAATTGGGGTTGTTTTTTTATTTCGTTGGACTCCATCAGATCTGTGACAACTTGTCTTAAATACGTACTCACTTTTTGCTCAACCCTAAATCCTAAGAGCAGTTGAACTTTGAAAACATAATCGGTTCCAAAACTTTCAACGGTATAGGCCATTGTCCTAGGTTCATCTGTTACCTGTACATTTACGAACCAATAAACTTCCGCTCTTTTCGGCCGCTTATCTAAAATTGAATAAATGATTTCATTGTTTACATTTCCCGGTTTTGATTTGCTGGTTAGATAAACCAAATTCGTAGCATATACCGGAATACGTCCATCCCTTCTCAGCTTTCCAAGCTTAGAAATATAATCTTTCACTGAAACTTCTTTCGTCACGGTTTGTTCAAGATAAGTAGCTTTTAACCATAAAATCATCATTATTAAAATGAGAGAAGCAATAATCACAGTTACAAATCCACCATGCAGAAATTTTGCAGCACTCGAAATGAAAAAAGCAGTTTCCAAGGTTCCAAAAATGATAACCATGAGGAATGAGAGTACCCTGGATACTTTATTTTGAAGAAGGTAATTGAACAACAAAATTGTGGTCATCAGCATCGTAATTGTAATAGCTAACCCATAAGCAGATTCCATATGTGCAGATGTTTGAAAGAATAGAACCACTCCGATACAAGAAAACATTAAGAGGATATTGACGACTGGAATGTACATTTGGCCTTTTGACATAGCGGGATAGTAGATTTTTAATCTCGGTAATAAATCTAATTTAATGGCTTCGGAAACGAGTGTATAGGACCCAGAAATTAAGGCTTGGGAAGCAATGATCGCGGCTAAAGTCGCAAAGACAACACCAATAATACGAAAATTTGCGGGCATCAGTTCAAAAAATGGATTAAAACCCATCATATTTTGCAGTCCCTGATTGTCTTTGACCTGTAATAACCAAGCCCCTTGACCAAAATAGTTGAGCAACAAGCAAATTTTAACAAATGACCAAGTTCCGTAAATATTTCTTCGCCCTACATGTCCTAAATCCGAATACAACGCTTCTGCACCTGTTGTAGCCAAGAATACACTGCCCAAGATCGCAAATCCGGCTTTATTTTCTTCACTAAACAACAGTTTAATTCCATAGTAGGGAGAAAATGATTTTAAGATATCCAGGTTTCCGGAAATATGTACAACACCTAGAAACCCTAACATGATAAACCATAAAACCATAATGGGTCCAAATAATCGTCCTATGATCTCAGTCCCCGTTCGTTGGATAAGGAACAGGACACAAAGAATAATAATGGTAATCAAAATAACAGTGGATTGGCTTGATCCAAAGCTATTCACATAGGCCGGAATCCCATTTAATCCTTCCACAGCAGTTGTGACAGTAACAGCCGGAGTTAAAACACCGTCTGCTAAAAGTGTTGCTCCCCCAATCATCGCTGGAACAATCAGCCAGGTACCCATCTTCCGAATCAGTGAGTACAGAGCAAAGATGCCACCTTCCCCATGATTATCGGCTCTGAGTGCAATCAGAACGTACTTAATAGTGGTAAGTAAGGTAAGCGTCCAGAAAATAAGGGAAAGAGAACCGTAGATAAACTCCTTGGAAATTGATTCCAATCCCCCGTTGCCTTCAACTAATGCCTTCATAACATATAATGGCGATGTCCCAATATCACCATAAACAACACCGATTGCTACGAGCATCCCGGCTAAGGTTAAGGGCCGTTCCTTGTACCTATTTAATACCTTGTCCATTATTTCATCCCTTCAATAAGACTATAGCGCAACAAAAAAGAAAAACCCCATTTCGGGGTTAATCGATTGCCCGGACATGGTTCCCCCGCTCCCGTAGAATTTAGCGCTGTCTTCATTCAACTGTCACTTATAATAATCCTTTTAAAATAGATTGTATAGCGACAAATTGGTGTAGATACTCTCTAACTTCCCCACTAAGGCTTAGATGTCATTAAAACAGTCTCGCTTAAAGTCACACATTATATCATGACAAATGCGTTGGCAAGAAAACTTTCGTTCTTCTCAACCAACGCATTAAATATTTATTCTACATTATTAACCGGAATTCTCATTCAACCGCCTTCAATGCTTCCACCATGTCAATGCGATTGAGCCGTCGGTGCGTAATCAGCATGACGACAAAGGAAAAGGCGAAGGTAAAGGCCGCGGCCAAAATATAGCTGGCCGGCTTAACTGCCGGGTCCAACAGCACATTCGGAGGCGCCATCGTAGTAACGATGAAGCTGTGCAGGAGTAACCCGAAAATGTAGCCGATAAAAATTCCGATAGTCGTAAGAATCATCGTTTCGCGGTAAACATAGGCTGTCACCTCGCGGGGATAAAAGCCCAGCACCTTAATGGTAGACAATTCGCGTATCCTCTCGGAGACGTTAATATTGGTGAGGTTATACAACACGACAATAGCCAGCAGCGAAGAGGCCAGAACAATGACCAGCACCACGATGTTTAAGGATTTGGTCAGATCCCCGATCAAATCACTGGCGACATTGGTATTCACCATTCTCAGCACAACGTCTTTCTCCAGCATGCTTTTGGAAAAAGAGCTGACACTTTCAGCGCTGTGGTCCTGGAGCGAAATATAATCGCTATTCGTGTGGTACGTTTTGCCGAAGATTTTTTCATAATAGCTTGGAGACATGTAGAAATAGTGGCCGGCATAGTTCTCCGTGATCCCTGCGATTTCAATGGTTTTGAACGTGCCGTCATTGTCCTTGAACTCAAGCGTGTCGCCCACGCCCAGCCCGAGAAGCATGGCGATCTTCTCGGAGATGACCGCGCCATCCCTCAGAGTGATGGGCTTTTGGCTTTTGCGCTCCCGTAACTGGTTGATCGTCTGGAAGGCCGCCGCATCCTCGGGCACGACGACAGCAACTGTTTGGTTAAGCTTCCCGGGTATCTGAACGACGCCTTGTTCAAACCGGGCCGGATAAACTTTGGCAATACGACTGTCGCTCCCCAACCCATCGCTCAACGCCTGCAGGTCTTCCTTTGCGGCATTCTCGTCAAAGATCATAATGGAGTCATAGCGCAAAATCTCGCCGTACTGCTTGACAAAAAGCGAACCGACCGAATCGCGGATTCCGAAGCCCATGAAGATCAGCGCGGTGCACCCAGCCACCCCGAGAATCGTCATCAGCATCCGCTTTTTATAGCGGAAGATATTCCGGGCTGTGACCTTGTAATTGAAGGACAGACGCCGCCACAGCGGGGTGAAACGCTCTAGCAGGATGCGGTTTCCGCTCTTCGGCGCCTTGGGCCTGAGCAGTTCCGCGACATTGTCCTTCAGCGATTCCCGGGTGGTCAGAAAGGCGACAAACCCTGTGCATAACAAGCTAATCAGGACGGCAATCACACTGAAGATCGGCGAAAGCAGTGGGATCCCCTGTTTAAAGAGAAAATTTGAGGAATAGGCGTTGAAAATGACCGGCATCAGTATTTTCTGCCCCGCGACGATGCCGATCAAACTTCCGATCAGGCTGGCTAGGCTTCCGTAGGCCAGATATTTCTTGATGACGTCCCGGTTCGAATAGCCAAGCGCTTTCAGTGTGCCGATCTGCAGTCGCTGCTCGTCCACCATGCGCATCATTGTCGTCAGTGAAACTAACAGGGCAATCAAGAAAAAGAACACTGAGAAGAAAAGGGACAGTAGATCCATGCTCTCGGAATTCTGGATATACTGGTAAAAGCCCTTATCCTTGTACCGATCATTGATGGTATAGTCAGGCACCTTGAGCCGAGCGAGATCATTTTTTGCTTTATTGAGATCTGTCTTACCCTGCTCGATCTCTTGCTGGGCAGCGGGCAGCTTGTCAAGATAGGCACTCCGCCCTTGCTCATAGTCAGCTTCGCCATTAAGGAGCTTCTGATGCATCGACTGCAGAGCGGCCTCATAGTCTGCTTTTTTAGCGTTAAAATCGGTCCTCTGCTTATCTAGCGTCTGCTGACTGTTGTTCAGCTTGTCTCGCGCGTCAGTCAGCAAGGAAGAGGAGTCAAGCGTTGTCTGCCTTTGGGCGACTAGGGCGGTGTACTGTGCCTGAAGCTCCTTCTTTTTGCTCACAGCCTCAGCCTGTTTGTTCTGCAGATCTGTCCGCTGGACCTGCAGCGATGCTTTTTTAGCTTCCAAAGCTGTTTTTTGAGCCACAAGATCGGCTCTCTTCTGTTCAAGCTCCGCTTTTGTTTGCAACAGTTGCGTATTTTGGGCGTTAGCAGCCAGGCTCTTATTGACATCCGCCAGCTGGCTGTCAATCAATGTGATGCTATCAGCAAGGGACGCAAGGCCTGCATCGGTTTGCTGCAGACCCGTCTCGACCTGAGACAGCCCTGTCGTAAGCTGGGGCAGACTAGCCTCAATCTCTGCCAAGCCAGCGTTGATCTGGCTCATCCCTTGCTGGATCTTATCCAGCCCATCCTGAAGCTCGGTCGTCTTTGCGTCAAGCTCCGTTCTGCTGGCGTCGATCTTTTTCTGAGCATCAGCGAGTTGTTTTTGACCGTCCGCAAGCTGCACCTTGGCCTCGGCAAGCTTAGCATAGTCGCCAAGTCTTGCCTTTGAAGCCAGCACTTCCTGTCCAGAGGTATTTTGCGCCTGCAAATTCCAGTAAACAGCCCAGCCTTTGTCCAGTTCAACTCTTGCGTCATCCAGCTCTTTTTTCGCATCGCTCAGTTGTTGTTCCGCGTCGTTGATCTTCCCCTGCGCTGTGGAAATGTCAGCAGTTCCTTCCTTGCGGTACTGTTCAAGCCGAATTTCTGGCCTGTTAGCCAAAGCCTGTTCCACTGCGTTACTGTGCGCCTTCATCTTGTCCTTGTACTCGGTCGAATAGCTGTTGAGGCCTTGGACATCACTGAATGTCAGTCTCGCCAGACTGACATTTTTCATGATGAAATTCTCTTTCGCGATCACACCGAAGCAGTTCACAACTCCATCGCCGATGGAAGAGGAGCCCTTATCCGTCGGCATCAGGTATTCGGGCGAGTTCACAAAACCGACAATGACAAAATCGTAATTTTTCAGGGCATAGCTGCCCTGCACTTTGTCAGGGTTAAACGAGATGTGGTCGCCGATTTTATAGCCCTTTCCCCTCATTTTTCCGTCCAGAGCCAGCTCGTCCGCCCCCGCGGGCAGCCTGCCCTCGAGGATTTCATAGCCCGGCAGTTTCCCTAAAGACTCGGCGCGGACAATGGTGTCTGAACCTCGCTGCATCAAATCGGTACGGTAGCTATAATCTAGAATTTCAACTCCCGGAACAGAATTGAGAATCTGTTCGTCTTCCATGGCCAAACCCAGCGGAGATGTCACTATCAGATCTTCAAGATTGTTCTTATCCGCGTAAGTGAGTAACGTGTTGCGCATGGTCGGGCCTGTCACAAATAGCCCGACAAAGACAAATGAACCCAAGGCGATCATCAACATGATCGACAGGAAGCGGGTGATCGATTTTGTAAATTCCTTAAGGATGTCTTTATTTAACGCTTTTTTATGCATGGTCAATACCGCCTACCATTCAATAACATCGATGGAAACAGGATGTTCATTGATCTGCATTTTTCTGACCCTGGCGTCGTTGATCTCAATCACCCGGTTGGCGATCGGCGTAATCGCCTGATTATGGGTAATCACAATGACGGTTGTTCCAGTGTCCTGACATGTATTTTGTAAAAGCTTTAGAATCGCTTTGCCGGTCTTGTAATCCAGCGCACCTGTCGGCTCGTCAGCCAGCAGCATTTTCGGATTTTTGGCCAGTGCACGGGCAATGGCCACTCGCTGCTGCTCGCCCCCGGAAAGCTGGGCTGGAAAGTTGTCCAGGCGGTCACCCAGGCCTACGCTTTCCAAAACCGACTGGGCATTCTTGGCGTTGGGTACAATTTGCGCCGACAGCTCCACATTTTCCAAAGCCGTCAGATTGGGCACCAAGTTATAAAACTGGAACACAAAACCAATGTCCAGCCGCCTGTATGTTGTCAGCTCTCTGTCTGTGTATTTGGCGATATCCTTGCCGTCGATCAGCACCTGGCCCTCGTTGCAGGTGTCCATACCTCCCAGAATATTGAGCACTGTCGACTTGCCGGCGCCCGAAGGGCCGACAATGACCACAAATTCGCCCTTTTCAATTTCAAAATTGATTCCATTATTAGCCACAATAATCGTGTTACCCATTTTATATCTCTTATAGCATTCAACCATCTGAATAAAAGGCATAGAATCAACTCCAAACCTCATTAACTTCATCTTTGCATATAAAGTTATTGTATCACATTCTAGGTAGGAGGCAGAAGTCTGAGCTCATACCCACAAGACATTCCAATCGGCTGGGTGCAAAAAGAGCCGACTACTGTCGGCTCAATCGATAACCTTACCCATAATTAGAAAAATGAAATTATCTGGATAGCCGACATCAAGTTAGAATTTTTGAAGCATAATTCTGCTGAACTTCTTCAAGTCATCTAGATGTTGTTCAATAACTTGACTCACTATTTTCAGATTAAGTGTTTGGTAGTTATGGACTGCAATATTCCGAAAGCCCACCATCGATTTCAAGGATTTAGCTAAAGATTCGTCTATGCACTTCTCTTGGCAAAGAATATCAAAAGCGTCACGGCTAGTTTGGGGAATACCCCATTTATTTTCAGCAACGATATGCATGGCTAGATCAATGGCTGCCTCACAGCCTCTTTGAATGTTTAAAATGATGGAGTCTTGCTTAGTAAAATTCTCAAGGTTATGATAATCATTCTCATATTCTTCATTGATTCGCTGAATACAACGCTCGATTATAGCGCATTTATTATAAACTACATCATCCCCCATAGATTGTTCCCCTCTCTTTAATTCGTTTTAAGATGGGTGCTCGTTCCTCATTCAATAAGGCATACTCCTTAAAAGTGCGCAGAAAATAATACTTTCTACGGGTCTCATCCTTACAGTAAAGCACTGTTCCATGTCCAATAACTTGCACCTGAAAAACAGTACTCGCTGAGTGTAAATTGACACAATCGACGCTCTTTCCAATTGATTCAGCCAATTTTTGAGCAATACAAAATGACTGATACTCCTCCACTTTCTGATCGGTTAAAAAAGCAATATCAACATCACTCTCTTCAAGTGCTCTTCCTTTTGCATAAGAACCAAACAGAATAATGATCCAAGGATCAATTAAATTATTTAAAGTCTCTATAATAGTTTCGATATGAGCAGGATCTAATTCAAGTGAATCAGCCATAAAAACACTCCCATTACAGAAGATTGGAGTAAAAGCGAAAAAGTTATACATGCTCAACCTTTCCATATTATAACATATCATGCTCAAAAATTCCTTATCGAAGTATGATAAGGATTTCGCTGTCCATTAATCCTATATTATATGTCGCTTTCTTTTTCCTTTCTTTTTAGGAGGTTTCTTCTTTTGGGGGCGTACAACCTGGTTGGCGTCTAGCCTTGGTAAACTTAAAGTTTGCTCCTCCATAGGCAATTCTTTCTGCCGTTGTCCCATATACATTTCGGCTAGCGGGTAAATCCCTGCGAAATCAGATAAATCAAGATCAATATCCAATAGGCTTAAATAATCGGATTTCTCCTTATTATTATCAGTTTGTGCTCTGTAAGTAGCAAAATCAGTAGCTTTAGGAAGGAAATTTATAAATTTCTCCATATCATCCAGGATATCCAGTAAAATGTAAAGCCCTCCCGCTAGAATATCGCGCAACACTAACGGTTCAATCCGGTGATAATCCCCCGCTGTGAGCAGCATCTGGCGCAATTGGGAGGTCGCGGCTTCCGTTTCACCGTGTTCAAAAAGAATCCGGCCAAAGGAATAATGAGATTCCATCTGCCCGGGGTCATATTTCAAAGACTCTTCGTAAGCGACCACAGCCAAATCCGGCCGGCCACCTTGATAATAAGCATTTCCAAGCCTGTTCCAAAGCCAGGCATTTTCCGGTTCCCGTTGTAAAATACTCAAATAATGTTCTTCCAAATCCGTCATCAAAGAAAATGCTTGTCCATCTGCCGAAGTTAACTTGCCAAATGCAATTCTATCTCCATCGAAACCGACTTTACTACTTAAAACTTCGCTCATAACTGCCACTTGGAGCATCGTTTTTGTGTAACTAGGAATAAGCCATTCACCGGCGGAATTACAATGATGGCAGCGAAAATAACCAGTAAACTGAAAACCTTCCAGATTAGAAGTCATTTTATCGGTGTCGCTATTTTGCTCAGAAGAATCGTCGCGGTACTTTTCCGGATCCACAACGATCTTGCCTAAATCATATTTACCCTTACGGCCACAATTTCGGCATGTCAGGCTATATATGTTTTTCGGTTTTGGCTCAATTGCTTCGTCCATTGTTTGAGCGATCTTATGGGCATAGTTTCCGGGTAAGCTGGATACGGATGGGTTTGCCAGAATTTCCGTAATCTCTTTTCCTGTCAAGATATGGATCAGCAACGGATTGATCCCATATTTTTGGTAAGATGCCACTGTCTTTAATCCTCTCCCTTTCCTTTTTTTTGCGTGACCGGCCGAAGTATGCAGGTTCTTCATACTGCCGTGATTCCGCAACATTTTTTATATTTCTTGCCGCTGCCGCATGGGCAGGGATCATTGCGCCCTATTTTAAGCGTTGCAACTTTTGGAGCATCCTTCGATGATTTCATCTTTGCCGTGTTCTTTGGCTTTCTTAAACGTGTCTTGAATTTTTCTTTTAAAGTTGGATCCAAATTTACGCTAAATTCCTTGATAAGGAATTCATGATCGACCTTGGCCTTTCCCGTCTTTATTTCGCTAATCTCCCAGGTTTCAGTATCCAGGTTGCAGGAAAAAAGCTTCTCCTTAAGCTTGCCGCTTTCGTCTATTTCCGTGAATTCCAGTCCTACAGTAACACAGTTACAATCGAATCTTCAAGGCTAACAGGTAACCACTGATTTATATAATATGACGATTACAGATAGACGAATGATTGAGGCGCATAGTTTAACCCAAAATCTGATAAGAAGAGCGGGTTTTTATATTTTTTTACCTTACCTAGTCGATAAGCAACTGCCTTCTCTTTTCCTTGGTAATATTGGTCATAAAACACTCGACAGATTCCTGCTAGCTCAGCAGTCATTTCCCATACTTTATCTACTGCATCTTCGATTACTTCCATTATGTCAGCCTCGCCGACAATACGCCTAACTGGGGAAGTGGCATATATAACAATTTTATCTACATCTGCTTTGCATCGGACTTTTCGGAATTCAAATTTCTTACTTCCGTTTAAAATATTATCCACGTGTTGAGGATTAATCGATAATAACATTTTGCACATTTATATCGCCCATTTGGCATTTTCGCCTGCAGTACCTTTCTTCGCGAACCAGTTCGGGAATTCCGAATAATCATTTTTCAAAGAATAAAAAAAGGGATCATTCAGGTCTACATCCGAAAATTTGCACCATTGAAATTTACCAGGCATTCCTATCCCTCCCCAAATATTAATTGTTTACATCATCTAGACTCCTTTAACATTTCTGATCACCATTATGTGTCTTTCGTTTAACTGTTCTGCTTCCTTCAATCTGAACTTGTAAGTAATACTTACAAATTCAGATCCATCCCGTCTAGCAGTCCTTTAAGACTTTTTAGTTCCTCAACGGTAAGCGTTGCACCCTTCCCCATCTTAGAATGATCAGGCGACCAGTCACGAATATCATACTTGGGATCTTTGTCGTTCCAGCTTATAAAGTTAAGTTCTTTCTTCCAGCCTTTGGATGATTCTGAGAGAACACCGATTGTCTCTTTTATTTCGAATTTGATATCTGCCATTGCATCTCCCCCCCCCTTTAGAGCAGTCTTACGACCTCTTCATCTAGGATCTCTTTCCTCTGTTTCCAGTCAGGCATGAGTGCGGTCATGAAATTATAAAACGCAGTATCATAATTTCTGTACTTATAATGGCTTAGCTCATGAAGGATAACATAATCGATGCAAAATTTAGGTGCTTGAATCAGTTCAGAGTTAAGCAAAATAATGTTCTTATCTTTGATACAAGAACCCCATCTTGCTTTCATGGTTCGGATCTGAATCTCTGGTTTCTTTATCCCATACTTCGAGATAATGGGGTAAATTCGTTTTAGGCTATCATAGTAATTCATAACTGCTTTATCTCGAAACCAATTAGAGAGTACCTGAACTTTCTTTAATTCCATAATAGAACATATCTTCCCTACTTTCTACTTTTCATTGAGATGATTTATTCAGCCTCACTATTCGAACAAAACGGCAAAGTTTTTTCCCCAGTTCCAAGAGATCTGATCTTCAGGATTGTGTAGAAACCTAACCTAAACATCATACTTTGATTCCAAAGAGTAGCTTCAAGCCATTCTTCATAGGTAATTCGAAGAGATTTACAGACAGCATCAAGTCGAGCTTTAACTTTTTTATCTGCTGGGAAAGCTATGTACATTTCAATCACCTCAAATAATCGTTCATCAAAACCGCCAGTTGTTCGGAAGAAATTTTTAGTATTAAAAGAGATAAGCCCCCACCTATCGGTGAGAGCATCATTATTAATCCATTAAAAACAGATTATGAACGTATTAAAAAGGCCTTGTACCATTGATTTTAAAGAATCAATAAAAATAAAAATTGCACTTAGGTAGGTGCAGAACTCTTGTTCAGAAATTCCCAATTGTCGTAACATGGAACGAAAAGTTCCCTGCGGAATTTCTTTTTTACCCAGTACAATTACAGCAACTTTCTTAACTCCGTTTACTTCTCTCGTCCACATTTGGTGGCTCCCGCTTGCTTCTCTATCAGGTTTAGCCCCAAGTTTCTGCAGAACCCTTATTAGGCTCTTACTGGATATGGTTGATGGCAAGGCTTTCGGCTTTCTTTCGTTTCTTTTCCCTAGAAGGCATATTGAGGCTGCAGCACTACCCTACAAGGAAAGTTATTAGTAAGTAATGGCTCTCGCCTAAGATGCTCCTGGCGTTCTGACGATTTGTCACGTAATTTCTTGTTATAATGTTTCATGATATTCTTAGGTACGGGTCTTGGCACCATAGTCTCAAATTTCCCGTTCTCGGACGCATACTGTAAATATAATGTTACTGCTTCCTTTAAATTTTCAAGCGCCTCTTCAATCGTTGAACCGCAACTAGCAACGTCAATATCTAAACAGATCGACGAAAAACCATTTCCTTCTTTTTCAACAACCGCTCTTAAAACAAGTTCATTACGTTCCATCAGAATCACCACCCTTCTAGGATATTCTTACTCAAGAAACCACCTTTTATGCCTTGCAGGTTAATGCTACTATAATTTGGAATAAAAGGATAACACGAAAATAGTATGCCAAGTTGTAAATTTATAAGATATACTGATATTTTGATCGTTTTTCCATAATATTCTTAGTATTTCGCTATTTCTTAGTGAACTAAAGAATAGCCACTCATACATAGCTATCAGAATTACCAAAGCAAGAAACCCCAGAAACAACCGAAGGATTTTGATTTACGAGAGGGAACGCCTTCAAAGCGAGCGGATACCAGACTTCGCGAAAAGTACGCAGCGGAGACGGGTTGGAAACAGGACGTTTCCAACCGCCAACAGAGCCAAGGCGACGGCACAGGACGTGCCTAGTGCAGGGTGCGCCATGGACGGCATAGCATCCCTGCGCGGCGATTATTGGGGAAAGGCTCCCAACGCCTTTCCCCCGTCGGAGCAAAGAACTTGAGCGATTAGTCTGGTCCGCGTAGCTTACAAAGTGACCGATGTAAAGCAAAATCCTGGGGATACCTTATTTGCTTTAATAGTCTATTTCTCAAACTCCGCCGCAATCCGTTTAGCCCGAGTCTCAACTTCTTGGCAAACCTCTTTAACATCCATGGTCAAGATCTTACGTTCTTCCATGATGAACTTACCATCGACCATCATCGTGCGGACATCGCCGGCATGGGCAACATAGACGAGATGAGCAGGGATGGAAAAGCGAGGATAAAAATGCGGTTGATCAAAGTTAATCGTGATCAGATCCGCTTTATAGCCTGGAGCAAGCATACCTACATCGTTATATCCTAAGGCCTTAGCTCCCTCAATCGTCGCCATTTCCAAAACCTCATAAGCAGGTAGGGCTGTGGAGTCTTTTCTCAACTTCTGCTGGAGAGCTGCACTGCGCATCTCTCCAAAAAGATCGAGATTATTATTGCTGGAAGCGCCGTCCGTACCTAAACCGACCAGAACCCCTTTGGCACGCAGTTCAGGGATGGGAGCAGTACCGCTGTTGAGCTTCATATTGCTCTCGGGGTTATGAGCCACAGCGACTTTTTTCTCCGCTAAAATATTCATATCTTCTTCGGTGAGGTGCACGCAATGGGCTGCGACCACATGTCCTCCGAAAATACCGAGATCATTGAGCCACTGGACCGGGGTTTTCCCTTGCTGTTCTTGAATGGTGTTAATCTCATCGAGTGTTTCGGCAAGATGAATATGGATGCCCACGCCTCGGCGATCCGCTTCAGCTGTCACCCTTTGCATAAATTCTCCTGAGCACGTATAGGGTGCATGGGGCGCGAACATGACCGAGATTCTTCCATCCCCGGCGCCGTTGTATTGCTCAACAAGTTCAATCGATTCCTGAAAGGCTTTTTCTCCGTTGGGAGCATTGCCAATCATACCGCGGGAAAGTACGGCACGAGTCCCTGTTTCAAGGACAGCATCGCCCACCCGATCCATATCACCATACATATCCAGCATCGTTGTCGTTCCCGACAAAATCATTTCGGCTAAAGCCAGTTTTGTTCCCCAGTAAATGTCTTCTTTGCTCATTTTCGCCTCGAACGGCCAGACCTTATCCTGCAGCCAAGGCATCAGAGGCAGGTCGTCCGCATAACTTCTCAGCAAGGTCATGGCAGCATGGGTATGCGTATTGATCAGTCCTGGCATCACAACATCATTGGGCAGGTCTAAAACGCGATCCGGTGTGAAATCCGCCGGAGCAGAACCTTTCGGGCCTACAGAGAGAATCCGATCCCCCTCAATCGCAATTTCTCCTTCAGGATAAAAAACATCCTGCCCAGTCATAGGCAAGATCATCGCTCTGATAAGGGTTTTGGACACAATAGCTCACTCCTTCTACTTTCTACTCATAAAAAGCCTTTAAGAATAACTAAAAAGGAACCTGTAAGCGTAGCTTCTCCCCTTCGAGGATAAGTCGACTAAGGCTTAAGTCTCGTACCTCAACTCTAAGCCAGTCTCCTATATTGCACAGGAGTGAACGATTTCGCGGAAGGGTGATAAGGCACATGAAGCTCCCACGGAAGCAAGTGCGCCAGCCCTGGAGCGCTGAGTACGTGAGTCTCCAGTGGAGATTCACGCCCGAAGGTACGGATGGGCAAGAAGCTACATGACCCAGATCTCTTCATTGTCTACCCTAAACTCGTTCTATAACTGACAAATTAACGCTTAACCTTTCTGACCATAGTTATGTAAATATTCGAATCGCAGCTGACGTTGATCCTCGTCACTTAAAAGGACAGGGTTGCCCAACATTCGTGACATGATATGTATTTGGGCATTCTTCTCCACAATCTGGCAGACTTTTAAGGCCTCTTCGACACTGCGTCCTACACCGACTAAGCCATGATTAGCTAAGAACACCCCATTTTTATCGGCGAGTGCCCGCACTGCTGCCTCAGTTAATTCTTCGGTGCCAGCCCGGTGGTAATCCGCGACGCTCACTTCCCCGCCCACAATCATGGCAAAATCCTCAACCAAGCCGGGAAGAGGAACTTGGGCAACCGCATGAGCTGTCGCGAAAATGGAATGCGTATGTACTATGCCTTTAACCTCTTTGCGCTGCGAGTAGATGGCCCGGTGGAGTTGTTCCTCTGAAGAAGGTGTACGCTGGCCTTCAAGAACATCCCCTTGCAGGTTCATCAGCACTAAATCTTCTTCTTTTAGGGAGAGATAATCCATCCCACTTGGGGTAATCCAAAATCCCGCTTGCGACTCATCCCACGCCGAGATATTCCCCCAAGTCCCAGCAACTAAGCCTGTCCGAATAATTTCTCGGCCAATCTCAATAATCTTGGTCTTCAGCATTAAGAACGTACCAACATTTTTAAGAGATTCACTGAAAATGGTGGGGAAACAATCCCTTTTTCCGTAATAATCCCTGTAATATACTTCGCTGGCGTTACATCAAAGGCTGGGTTATATACTGGCACCTCAGCCGGGGCAGTCTGTACTCCAAATAATTCCCGTAACTCATTGGGATTTCGTTCTTCAATCGGAATTTCTTGTCCGCTTGGCATTTTAAGATCGACCGTCGAAGTCGGGGCAGCAATATAGAACGGGATTCCATGAGCATGAGCTAAAACTGCTACAGAATAGGTTCCAATCTTGTTCGCTGTATCCCCATTGGCAGCAATTCGATCTGCGCCCACGATCACAAGATCGATCTTTCCCTGTTGCATCAGATAACCTGCCATATTGTCGGCAATCAACGTGACGGGAATATTGTCATTCATTAACTCTAACGTCGTCAGCCGAGCTCCTTGTAAGTACGGACGTGTTTCATCAGCATAGACGTGGATTTTCTTACCCACTTGGTGGGCAGCTCGAACCACGCCCAGCGCCGTTCCGAATTCAACCGTAGCAAGTTCCCCCGCATTGCAGTGGGTCAGGATATTCGCTTCTTCGGGAACAATCGGATTACCTTGTTCCCCGATCAAATGATTAACCCTTCGGTCATCCTCAGCGATACTCTCTGCCTCAGCAACTAAAGTCTTGCGAATTGCGTCCAAGTCTTCCTCTTCATATAAATTACGTAAACAGTCTTCCATCCGGCACAACGCCCAAAATAAGTTAACTGCAGTCGGGCGAGTATTGGCTAAACGCTCCTTCACCGTATTCATATAATCCTGAAAGCCAGCTCGATCGCCCGTATACTTCAGCGCTCCTAAAGCATAGCCATAAGCAGCAGCAGCTCCGATTGCCGGTGCTCCTCTGACTTCCATCTTCTCAATCGCTTGAGCCAGTTCTTCATAGGTTGAAACATCTCGATATATCGTTGCCACCGGGAGCTTTGTCTGATCCAGAATTCGCAGGGAATTTCCCAACCATTCTAATGCTTTCACATCCCTACCGCCTTTCTAAAACTTACCGACCTCAGCATTCGCTAACCCACACCGACAATCCTGCTCCGGACGAATAGTCCGAAAAGTCTCCTCGATTAAGCGTGCGACAGTTTTGTCCATCGTTTTCATACTTTCCAAAACTTCAGCATGGGTTAACGGATGATTGGCTATTCCTGCTGCTTCATTCGTCACCATGGCAATTGCCGCATAGCACATTCCTAATTCCTTAGCAAGTACGACCTCAGGAACGCTGGTCATCCCGACCAGTTCTCCTCCGAGCATCTGATACATCTTGATTTCCGCAGGTGTTTCAAAGCGTGGACCTTCCGTACAAACATAAGTTGCCCCATCCTTCAGCGCCACCTTGAGTTTTTCGGCCGCTTTGTGAATGTCGCCTTGCATCGAGTGACAATACGGTTCTGTCATATCAACATGGAGAACCCCAGAGTCGGCCCCTTCATAAAAGGTCTGGGGACGACTTTTCGTAAAATCAAGAAATTGTTCGACCAGAACGAGATCTCCCAACTTATACCGAGTAGATAAAGAGCCGACCGCTGCTGTAGCTAGGATCTTCGAAACTCCCAGCTCTTTCAAAGCCCAAATATTCGCCCGGTAATTCACGAGATGAGGAGGAATAGCATGGGTTTTGCCATGCCGACTCATAAAAGCAATCGCTTCCTGACCTTCACCCAGCCACCCGCAATTGACCTGCACTTCTCCATAAGGGGTTGGGACAGTTTCCGTATGATAATCCTTCAATGACAGATTCTCTAACCCTGTTCCGCCAATCAGCGCCAACCGGCTCAAGATTCTTCCCCCTCTTCCAGTGGATTTTCCTCCTCCGTTTGACTAAAAAGGGCATTAGCAAAATCCTGCGGGATAAAAGGATGTAAATCCTCCATTCCTTCACCAACACCAACCCATTTGACCGGGATCTTGACCTCTCCTTGAATCCCTAAGACGACACCGCCTTTAGCTGTCCCATCCAATTTTGTCAGGACGATTCCGGTTACACCGGCAACCTCCTGGAAGAGCTTGGCTTGTTGGATAGCATTTTGTCCAGTCGTCGCATCCAAAACCAGTAAAACTTCATGCGGAGCACCCGGAATTTCTCGTTCAATCACGCGTTTCACTTTTCGGAGCTCTTCCATCAAATTCACTTTGTTGTGGAGTCGGCCTGCTGTATCCATGATCACGAGGTCAATTTCCCGTGATTTCGCATACTGAATCGCGTCATAGGCCACAGCTGCAGGATCTGCACCTGCACGTTGTTTGATGACTTCCACTCCTGCACGTTGTCCCCAAATTTCTAGTTGATCAATGGCTGCAGCCCGAAACGTATCCCCAGCCACAAGGATAACCTTTTGTCCCTCATCTTTAAAATAATGCGCAAGTTTGCCAATCGTTGTGGTTTTCCCCACACCGTTTACCCCGACCACTAGCATGATGCTCGGGCCGCTTTCAGCAAATTGAAGAGGTACTTCGTCTCCCAGGAGATTGGTAATTTCTTCTTTCAGAACTTCCCGAAGTTCCTGTGCTTCAGAAAGTTTTCGTTTCTTCACTTCTTGGCGCAAGCGCTGCACCAACTCCATTGAGGTCGTAACCCCCACATCTGAACGAATTAATACCTCTTCTAATTCTTCATAAAGTTCTTCGTCAATTCTCCGGCGACCGGTTAATATCTCTTCTACCTTAGTAACAAATTGATCCCGAGTTTTTGTCAATCCCTCTTTTAATTTCGTAAAGAAGCCGGCCAAATGGATTTCCTCCCTTATCTAGGCACACCTTTGGTGATATTGTACCACAATTTGGACAGGCGCTCAAACGCTCAGAGGATAGCTGTTAAGAACATCAGTGTAGCTAATGAGCGCATAAATACGGAAAAAGGCATCGCTTTGATGCCTTAAACATTAAGAAAAATATAAATTACAAGTGGGTAACGAGTATTTCATGTTTAAATCTAATTAAGTTTAGGCAGTTTGCGTATCGTGTTCTTCCATCTGCACCGATAAAAGCTTGGACACCCCAGACTCCTCCATCGCGATTCCATAGAGAACATCTGCTTCCTCCATCGTCCCTTTCCGGTGAGAAATAACAAGAAATTGAGTGGAATCGGCAAGGTGGTGGATATACTGGGCGAAACGGTTGACGTTCGCATCATCCAAAGAAGCCTCAATCTCATCAAGAATACAGAACGGGCTCGGTTTCACCCGCAGAAGGGCAAAAAGTAGGGCGATGGCTGTCAACGCCCGCTCCCCTCCAGATAAAAGAGAAAGAAGCTGCGGTTTCTTACCAGGAGGTTGGGCGATAATCTCGACCCCCGTCTCTAAAAGGTTATTGGGATCATCCAGGCGAAGTTCCGCATAGCCACCGTTGAAAAGTTCTTTGAAAACTGTCTGGAAGGCTTCATTCACTGCTTTAAACCCTTCAGCAAAGCGCTCAGACATGGTTTTATCCAGCTCACCTATCAAAGCATGCAAGGAGTCATTGGCTTCCACTAAATCCTGCTTCTGCGTCGTTAAAAACTCATATCGGCTTAACATTTTTGGATATTCCTCGATCGCCGCCTGGTTGATCGGTCCTAGTTCCTCAATTTGACGCTTGACCTCCTGAACGCGTGCCCCCAAATCCGCTCGTTCCAGCTCTGCAGGATAATCTTGTACCTCTTCCCAGGTTAGGGTAAATTCCTCTTGCAGACGGTTCAATCCTGTCTCCCACTCGGTTTCCCAGCGGGCCGTGCGAAGCTCTAAGGCATGAAGTTTTTGTTCTACACTCTGCTGCTCTTGCCGTTTATTCTTGACAACCTGTTCCTTCTCGATAAGCCGGATAGATAGCCCTTCCCTCTCTTTCCGTACTAGGATTAGGGCCTCCTGACTCTTAAGATGAAGTTCTAAGGTCTCAACACGCTGTTTCTCTAAACCCTTTTGTTCCTGGATTAACGTTTGCTGAGCTGTTTCTAGGTTTAAACGTTCCTCCTGCTTTTGTCGCAAAATTTCAGTCAGTTCAGCGTGTGTGCCGTTCTCTTGCTCGAGTTGTTCTCCTGCTTGTTGAAGTTCTTGTTCCCACTTGGCAAGCTGGATCTTGGCCTGAGTCAAACGTTCCTGAATAACCTCAGCTTCCTGGCTGGCTTCCCTCGCTTTTTGTTCCTGACAAGCTAAAGTCTGACTGGACATTTCTGCTCGTCTTCGGCAATCACTTAAAGCCTGTTCCAGGCTCTGCTTGCGATCAGCCCAGGTTTTTTCCTCTTGAGCGAGCACTTCTTCTCGCCCCTGAAAAGTTTCAAACTCTTTCTCCAAATGGTTCAATCGTTCGCGCGTATTCTTATCATTAGTCCGTTCCACGGCAAGCTCTTGTTTAACCCGCTGTCCCGTAGAAACGAGTTTCTTGAGAAGTTCTTCCACATTTTGTTGGCTTTGGGTTAAGCTTTGAACCTCTTTTTCCTGTTCCTTTTGTTTTAGATGGCGTTTTTCAAGTTCCTGGCTCAGTTCCTGAAGCTCACGTGAACGTCCTAATAAATTTCCGCCTCGGCGTGTTTGGCTTCCCCCGGTCAAAGATCCCCCTGGGTGCACCTGATCTCCCTCTAAGGTCACAATCCGCGCTCTGTATCCAGAGGCTCGGGCAATCCTCGTTGCTGCTTCCATATCACTAACGATCAATATCCGCCCCAGTAGAGATTCGATTGCGGCTAGATAATGATCGGCAAACTGCACTAAATCAGCACCAATTCCGATGAAGCCAGGATCATTACTCACGTCTCGAGTGACTGTCGCACGTCCTCCGCGAATCACATCCAAGGGAAGAAAAGTCGCTCGTCCTAACTGATGGTCCTTGAGAGATTGAACTGCAGCTTTGGCGTCCTTTTCCGTTTCTGTAACAAGATTCTGAAGACCTGCTCCTAAGGCAGTTTCGATCGCCACTTCATAGCGCTTCTCGACCGTAATCAGATCAGCAACTGTCCCGCACAATCCCGGGCAAGCTTGAGCATTCTTCTTTTTGGCCTGTAGTAGTTCCCGAACGCCCTTTTGATAGCCTTCCAGCGACTCTTCGAGACCCTTTAACGCCTGATGACGCGCTTGCATCCGTTCAAGCTCCCGGTTGAGTTCATGGAGCTTACCCTGTTCCTCTTTGCCCCGGGCGGTAATCTCTTGTAGCTCGACCTGATTTTCATTAATTTCGTGGAGATTTTCCTGTTCCTGTTGTTCGAGCGCTTGTATGCCCCGACCTTGCTCCTTCACTTGCTCTTCCACGTGCGCCCGCTCGAATTCCTTGTTCCTTTTTTCCTCAAAAACCCGTTGAGCTTGCGCTTGAACATCGGCTAAGGAATGTTCAGCATTCTGATATTCCTGGTTAACCTCGGTTTGCTCGGCGAGGCTCCGCGTGGCCTGGGCTTTGAGTTCATCAATTTCTTTTAATCCGCTCTTGGCCTTCGCTTCAGCGAATTGAAGTTCATCTTTCTGGACCGTATGGCTCGCCTCGGCAACCGTTTGTTCGAGTACGGCTTGCTTTCCCTCTAAAGCGGTCAGCCGTTCCTCTGTCTGCCGCTTCTTCTCTGCTCTATCTTGATCATCTTTACTCACCCGAGCAATTTGCTCAACGAGATAGCCCTCCCGCTCCTGGCGTATCCTCAGTTCTTGAATAATCTGATTCAGGGATTGCTCGATCTTATAGGTCTCTTCCTGCTGGTTCTGAATTTTCTCGTCAAGCTGGTTTAAGCCGACCTTATCCTCAATCGTCTGGCTCTCCGCTTGGCCCAATTCGCTCAGGGCCGTAGCTAAGGCAAAACGCAGGCCCTCCACTTCTGCACCAGAAAGATTGAGTTTATTCCTGACATCGCTCAAGTCACGAACCATAATTTGGATTTCTAGACTTTGTTGCTCCTGAGTTAATGTCATGGATTGCTCGGCAACCCGAGCTTGTTCAGCCAAGGGCGTCAGTTGTCCCTCGATCTCATTAACGATATCCTCTAACCGTTCCAGATTATGTTCCGTCTCATCCAAGCGTTTCAATGCTTCGCGTTTGCGCATCCGGTATTTGGTAATACCTGAGGCTTCCTCAATTAAACTACGGCGTTCTTCCGACTTTAGGTTCAATATCTCCTCAATTCGGCCCTGACCAATAATTGAGAATCCCTCTTTGCCTGCTCCCGTATCCATGAAAAGTTCATGAATATCCTTTAAGCGGCAGGGAGCACGGTTGATGAAGAACTGTCCCTCCCCATCTCGGTAGACACGACGGGTAATCGTCACTTCTTGAAAATCAAGTGCAAAAATTCCGGTGGAATTATCAAAAACTAAGGATACTTCGGCCATCCCGACTGGACGTCTTACAGTACTCCCCGCGAAGATAATATCCTCCATTTTTCCGCCGCGCAAATTCTTAGCACTTTGTTCGCCAAGTACCCACCGCACGGCATCCGCGACATTACTCTTACCACTCCCATTTGGCCCGACCACGACACTCAAGCCATGTCCTAACTCAAGCTTAACTTTATCCGCGAAGGACTTAAACCCTTGGATCGAAACTGACTTCAAAAAAACTGCGGGATCACCGGCCTTAGCCATGGTCCTCTCCTCCAAATTCCTCCAGAACTTGCTGGGCAGCACGCTGTTCCGCTTCTTTTTTCGTTCGACCTACCCCTTTCCCTTTGAGATCGCCTTTTAAGAAAACTCCGGCCGTGAAGCGTTTATTATGATCAGGGCCCTCTTCTGCTAAAATCTGATAGCTAACCTCTGCTTCTTCATGTTGCGCTTTTTCTTGGAGCAAGGTCTTATAGTCCCCGTAATTTCCTTCGGCAACTTCTGCAATCTCCGGTTTTAAAAGTTCAAGAATCACACGCCTAGCTTCCTGAAGCCCGTATTGGAGGTAAATTGCCCCAATAACCGATTCGAGAGCATCGGCTAGAATCGAAGGTCTTTCCCTTCCCCCCGAGACTTGCTCCCCTTTTCCCAGAAGAAGTTCTTGTCCTAATTTAATTTTTTGGGCTATTCGAGCCAAAGTAGTCTCATTAACGACTGCTGCCCGCATTTTCGTGAGCTCACCTTCGGGTCGACCCGGATAAATCAGATAAAGATATTCCGCCACCACAAAATCCAAGATAGCATCTCCTAAAAATTCCAGGCGTTGGTTATTTTCCATGTTAGATTGTGGATTTTCGAATAAGAAGGAGGGATGGGTGAGGGCTGTCGTAAATAAGCGATTGGGCAGAGGATTGAGTTCCAATCGTTGAGCAAGTTGCAACCCAATCCTCTTTTTCTTGATCGGTACTGAAGGAGATCTCCGGCGAGAGCCTTTGCTCTCACCAGAGGTATTCCCTTGCATGTCTACTTTTTGGGGATTTTTTCCTGACTTTACTGAGTCTCGATGTTTCTGTATCACTTGCTAAACTCCTTACTACTCTGTGTACTTCTTTATAGCAATTGTAGCATTATGACCTCCGAAGCCAAAGGTATTGGATAATGCTACTTCTACTTTTTTTGCTCGAGCTTGATTGGGTACATAATCCAAGTCACAATCCGGGTCCAGCTCACCATAGTTGATCGTTGGCGGAATAACCCCGTTTTGAATCGTTAAGACACAAGCGATGGCTTCAATCGCACCCGTCGCACCCATCAGGTGGCCCGTCATGGACTTCGTTGAACTGATGGGAACTTTGTAAGCGTCCTCCCCAAAAACAGTTTTAATGGCTACCGTTTCGGCCGAGTCATTCGCACCCGTACCTGTTCCATGAGCATTAATATAATCCACGTCTTCAGGTTTAAGCCCCGCACTCGTTAATGCCAAACGCATAGCGCGTGCTGCACCGACGCCACCCGGGGCAGGGGTCGTAATATGATAAGCATCCGAAGTACTCCCATAACCCACCAGCTCAGCATAGATCTTAGCTTTACGCGCTTTGGCATGTTCCAGGGATTCGAGAACAAGAATTCCCGCGCCTTCTCCCATGACAAATCCAGTTCGCCGCGCATCAAAAGGTCTAGACGCCTCTTTGGAATTTTCTTTTTCCGTGGACATGGCTTTCATGGAGCAGAAACCAGAAAAGGCTAAGGGAGTTAAAGGAGCTTCCGTACCACCTGCCAGAACAATATCTGCCTCACCCCGTTCAATCAAGCGCATCGCTTCGCCAAGGGCATTCGTTGCTGAGGCGCAGGCAGTGACAATCGTGTTGCTGGTGCCCTGTAAACCGAAGGCGATCGATACATGTCCTGCTGCCATATTACTGATCAACATCGGGACAAAGAAGGGACTGACCCTTCCTGGACCCTTCGCCATTAAAACTTCCTTCTGTTCCTCAAAGGTTGTCATCCCGCCAATTCCGCAACCGACGACGGTACTGGCTCGTTCTTTATCGATTTTATCTAAATCCAGTTTTGCATCCTCAATAGCCATTTTCGCAGCCGCGACAGCGAATTGGGCAAAGCGGTCCATATGACGGCTCTCTTTCTTATCGAGCCACTCGGTTGGTTCAAAATTTTTAACTTCACCCGCCACTTTCGTCGGCAAATTACTGACATCAAAGCGAGTAATAAAATCTAGCCCCGACTCTCCATGAATCAAACTATTCCAAAAATCTTCTAGCGTATTTCCAACCGGCGAGAGAACTCCCATACCGGTAACCACTGTACGATGTTGCAAACTACCCATCCTCCTTATTCTGGATAAACCTATTAATCAACACGCTTTATTTCAGCTTTAATATTCTCGAAAATCTGGTGAACTGATAACACCTTTTTTGCTTGACCATAATTAGCCCCTGAAAAAACTAAACCTTCTTCAATATTTCCTTGCTGGGCTTTATTAAGGCGATCCATAATACAGAAATTTGCTCTGCATTCTTTCAAACAACCATCACACTTTCTCGGTCGAACATCTTTCTTCCCGAGAAGTTTATCGGTGAAGCAATTACGGATAGCGCGGCCGGATAAACCTACCGGACTATGAATAATCACCATATCATCTTCATGGGCATTGATTAAATGCGCTTTCCATTCCGGGGCTGCGCTGCTTTCTTCACTTAGCGCAAAACGCGTACCCATCTGAACTCCATCCGCTCCGAGAAGCAGCACTTCGACCACGTCTTGCCCATTCATCACGCCGCCGGCACCGATAACCGGTATTTTCACAGCTTCCCTAACCTCAGGCAAGATTTCGCGCATCGAGCGTTCAGTTCCTAAGTGTCCACCCGCTTCATAGCCCTCAACAATGATAGCCGCTGCTCCCAATTTCTCCGAAATCCGGGCTAGCTTTGCTGTGGAAACGATCGGTACCACTGGAATTCCTGCTTCTTTTCCCCAGCCGAACATATCCCGTGAGAAGCCTGCACCAGATACTAGCAGGTCAATTTTTTCCTCAAAAGCCGCTTTAGCCAACTGGGCAAACTCGCGTACAGCAAACATGATGTTTACCCCGATAATCCCCTGAGTTCGTTTTCGTGCTTCGCGAATTTCCTGACGTAATTCCTCGACCGAAAGCCCGCTCCCGGCGATTAAACCAATTCCACCCTCTTCTGCTACTGCCACCGCTAAAGGAGCCATGGAAATTCGCACAGCCATACCTCCCTGAATTACAGGAACCTTGGCGACTAAATTCGCAAAATGGAGTTCAGGTATTTTCACTGATTTTCCTCCTGTTCAACCTTCAAAAATGAAGCTATATTTTATAATTTCAAATCAAACTTTATCCAAAACTGAAACCTTATTTGAAACCCTTCAGTGAAGCCTGAAAGGAGAATCTCCTTTATATCGGAAACTTGGCTAGCGCCAAAGCGGTAGCCTTAGCTGCCTTATCCTGCCACACTTAACTACATGCATCGTAGGGTAAAGAAAGTCCCGCAGTGCTCTACGGGACTTTCAAGGCACTATTTGTTTTCTTTGATGTAGTTTACTGCATCTCCAACAGTACGGATTTTTTCTGCATCCTCGTCCGGAATATCCAGATCGAATTCTTCTTCAAGAGCCATAATAAGTTCAACAATGTCTAAAGAATCTGCATTTAACTCTGTGAAGGAGGTTTCTAAGGAAATTACTTCCTCATCCACCCCGAGTTGATCCACGACGATGGATTTAACTTTCTCGAAAACAGCCATGTTGCCAATTCACCTCCTCTCACAATTTTACATTGCCATTCCACCATCAACAGAAAGAACCTGACCCGTAATATAAGACGATGCCGGAGAAGCTAGGAATAATACAGTCTGGGCAATTTCTTCTGGATTCCCGACACGACCTAAGGGAATTCCTTGCTGTATCTGCTGCTTCACTTCTTCCGGTAAGCTTTCCGTCATATTTGTGGAAATATACCCTGGTGCAACAACATTCACTCGAATTCCCCGTGGTGCAAGTTCCTTAGCCATCGATTTACTGAACCCGATGATTCCTGCTTTTGCGGCCGCGTAATTTGCTTGTCCGGCATTACCCGAAACCCCCACTACAGAGGAGATATTGACAATCACGCCTGAGCGTTGCTTCATCATTCCCTTACTCACTGCCTTACTACAGAGAAACACACCTTTAAGGTTTGTATCGAGTACAGCATCCCAGTCAGCTTCTTTCATCCGCAAAAGTAAATTATCCCGAGTTATACCTGCATTATTCACGAGAATATCAACTTTTCCATAGGTATCCACTGCCATCTTAATTAAGCGTTCTACATCCATAGCCTGGCTGACATCCGCTTGCACAGCAATTGCTTCTCCACCCAAGTCTTGAATCATAGCTACGGTCTTTTCGGCTTGATCTGGATGGCCTGCATAGTTAACGACAACCTGAGCCCCAGCTCGGGCCAGTTCCAGAGCAATGGCTCGACCAATCCCACGGCCTGCTCCCGTCACAACCGCTACGCTCTTTTTCAGAAACATTTTATCGACTCTCCTTTAAATATGCAAGTGACTTTTCTAAACTCGCCAAATTCTCTACATTCAGGAGGACAGCCCCTGGCACAATTTTCTTGACGAGACCGGTCAGAACCCTCCCCGAGCCCAATTCGAGGAAGGTATCCACCCCTTGCTCCTGGAGATAGCGGATCGATTGTTCCCAGAGCACCGGAGCACTTACTTGGTTCACCAGACTCTCGATAATCTGGTTAGAATCTTGAATTTCCTGGGCATTAACATTTGCGATCACCGAATGCTGCGGAGTTTTCCAATTGACCTGCTCCAAGACAGGCCTGAGCTCTTCACCAACCTTTTTCATATAAGGAGAATGGAAAGCACTACTGACCGCTAAAAGAATCGCCCGTTTCGCACCCAAAACTTTAGCCTTCTCAATCGCCCGTTGGACAGCCGCCGTTTCTCCAGAAATGACGACTTGTCCGGGGGAGTTATAGTTGGCCGGGCCAACCCACTCCTGAGCTTCACAAGCGTCATGACATGCTTCTTCTACTTTGGCTGTCTCGAGTCCGAGGATTGCAGCCATGCTCCCTTGGCCAGCGGGCATGGCCGCCTGCATCAGTTCCCCGCGAGTACGGACAACTTTAACCGCTTCTTCGAGGGTTAGACTGCCTGCTGCGAGATGCGCCGAATATTCTCCTAAACTGTGTCCCGCCAAATAATCCGGTTGGATTCCCGCCGTTTGAACTATTTTCCAAGCCGCAGCACTGACTAAAAGCAAAGCCGGTTGAGTATTTTTAGTCTGACGCAAAACCTCTTCCGGGCCTTCGGACATCACCCTCGCCCATTCTTCCCCTAAAACTTTTCGGCTAATCTCAAGAACTTCTCGTCCTTCAGGGAGGGTAAAAAGTTCTTGCCCCATCCCCACGGCTTGAGACCCTTGCCCTGGAAAAAGAAATGCCAGTTTCCCCATATCGAAGCTCCTTTTTTAAAACGTAAAACGTTTCGACATTTTTTGGATTTCTCGTTCTGCACCTTCCATGACATCCCGAACGATCGCGGCCGCCGGTTCAATCCGTGTGACTGCCCCAGCCACTTGGCCTGACATGACCGAACCGTTTTGAACATCCCCGTCGACCATCGCTATGCGGAGTTTGCCGGCACCAAGCTTTTCCAATTCAACCGGAGAGACCCCATCTTTCTCCATTTGTGCAAACTCGCGGGTAAACCGGTTATCAATACAACGAACAGGATGCCCTGTCGAGCGCCCCGTAACGGCAGTATCTCGATCCTTAGCTTTCAGAATAACTTCTTTAACTTTCGGAGAAACGACACATTCCTCGGCACACATAAACCGGGTTCCCATTTGGACTCCCTCTGCTCCCAAAGCAAGTGCCGCCAATAAGCCCCGTCCGTCAACAATTCCACCCGCTGCAATGACCGGAATTTTTACCGCATCCACAACCTGTGGGACTAGAGGAAACGTACACGTTTCTCCAATATGTCCACCGGATTCCATCCCCTCAGCAATAAGCGCATCTACGCCTGCTCTTTCCAAACGTTTGGCTAAGGCAACTGAGGCAACAACCGGAATGACCTTAGTTCCGATTTCTTTCAAAGCCAGTACATATTTTCCAGGGTTCCCTGCACCCGTTGTAATCACAGGTACCCGTTCTTCCCGAATGACTTGCATCACTTCTTCGAGGAAAGGAGACATGAGCATCACATTAACTCCATAGGGTTTAGCGGTTCTGTTTTTAACTTTTTGGATTTCTCTTCTAACCCAATCCGCTGGTGCTTGACCGGACCCAATAATTCCGAGGCCCCCAGCTTCAGATACCGCAGCTGCTAGTTCACCCGTTGCAACCCAAGCCATCCCACCTTGGAAAATCGGGTACTGTATGTTGAGCAAATCACAGATTCTGCTATTAATCATCCTTATAATCCCTTTCTCTTATCCAATTTCTAATCCCTCAGAAAATTTTATCTGATCCTAATCATCACTAAAACGCCTCTTCTAAAACGCCAGATCAGTGGCTCTATGTCTTATCTCTTATCTCTTCGCCCACCTAAGCACCGTAGCACCCCAAGCTAACCCAGCCCCGAAACCAACCATTAACAGGTTATCCCCGTACTTTAACCGTCCGCCCCGTGAGGCTTCATCCAAAGCCAAGGGAATCGAGGCGGAAGATGTATTTCCATAACGGTCAAGGTTAACAACAACCTTCTCTGGATCGATACCTAAGCGTTTTACGGCTGAGTCAATAATCCGCAAATTAGCTTGATGAGGTATAAATAAGTCAATATCTTCCTTCTTTAGCCCTGCCTTTTCGAGAACTTTGAATGAAGCATCCCCCATGATCCTTACGGCAAATTTAAACACTTCGCTCCCCGCCATACGGATTGTGTGCAGCTTATTTTGGACCGACTCGATACTCGCTGGATTCTTCGATCCTCCTCCTAGGCATGTCAAAAGGTGACCTCCAGAACCATCTGCCCCAAGTTCAAACCCTAAAAATCCATATCCTTCTTCAACAGGCTGTAACACCGCCGCGCCAGCACCATCCCCAAATAAGACGCAAGTCGAACGATCCTCCCAATTAAGTATCTTACTTAAAGTCTCAGCACCGATAACCAAGACTGTTCGATACATTCCCGTGGAGACAAATTGAGCACCCGTTGTAATCCCATATAAAAAACCAGTACAGCCTGCAGACAAATCAAACGCCGCAGCATTCTTCGCGCCAAGTCTATCTGCCACTAACCCTGCGGTCGACGGAAAAAGGTAGTCTGCTGTAACCGTAGGAATGATGATGAGATCAACATCCTCAGGGGCTACTTTCGCATCCTCTAAGGCTTTTAAAGCAGCCTGATAACAGAGTTCAGAAACCGGAGTCTCAGGGTCAGCAATATGACGTTCCTTAATTCCCGTCCGGCTCACGATCCACTCATCATTCGTATCTACCATCTTCTCCAAATCTGCATTCGTTAAAACCTTTTCAGGTACATACGAACCGGTACCTACAATTCCCACGCTGTGTAACATATTCATTCTCTCCCATTCTATTTTTTTCTCACTCCGTGTACCCTTTAAAATATTTGAGCTTTCTTAAAGCATTTTATTGTTTCTTTTGAATGGGTTCTGTTAAGAAACGAGGTAATTCTTCGTGAATCGCTTCAATAAATCGGCTCTCTACACATTCACGAGCAACCCTCACTGCGTTAAAGATCGCTTTTTGTTTGGAACTTCCATGACAGATTACACTGATCCCGTTTACTCCCAACAAGGGGGCTCCACCATATTCCGCATAATCCATCATTTGGGCAATCTCTTTCAAGCCCGGTTTAATCGCAAGCGCTCCAAGTTTTCGAAGCGTTGTGGAGGTTATTTTTTCCTTAATGATTTGAAATAAAGCACCAGCCAGCCCCTCCGCCATTTTCAGTAAAACATTCCCGACAAAACCATCGCAAACCACAACATCGGCTCGACCATAAGATATATCTCGTCCCTCAACATTCCCAATGAAATTTAACGGGGCCTGTTTCAGCAGCGGATAAGTTGCCTGAACTAATTCGTTACCCTTGGTCTCTTCACTCCCAATATTCAAAAGCGCAACACGCGGGTTTCCCAGTCCCAAGATTTTCTCGGCATAGATGCTTCCCATCATGGCATACTGCACCAGATGTTCCGGTTTAGCGTCCGGGTTAGCCCCCACATCCAAGAGAAGTTTGCCCCCTTCTAAGGTAGGCATTACGGTCCCAATCGCCGGGCGTTCAATCCCTTTGATCCGGCCCAAGCCAAGTAAGGCAGCAGCCATTTGGGCACCTGTACTACCAGCGCTTACCACTGCATCAGCTTCTCCTTCCTTTACCATTCGGGTCGCAACGACAATCGAAGCATCCTTTTTCTTGCGGACTGCATTCGCAGGATGTTCCTCCATGCTGATAACCTCAGTGGCTTCTCTCAGCAATAAATTTTTCGGCTGATCTGAGCTCGACAAAAACTCAGAAATTCGTGTAGTCTGACCAACCAAGATAACCTCTGTATCTGGATACATTAGTGCTGCCTGAATAGCACCTTTAACAATTTCCTGGGGAGCATAATCTCCTCCCATAGCGTCGATGGCGATTTTCATTCATTTCCCCCTCCAATTTCTAAAGGCTAATCTCCTCATCGAAACCAAAAAGTATCCAATGCCCTACTAAAACGTCTTCCTGATCCACCTGAGCGGTTATATCAACCCAATATTTATTTCCTTTGCGTTTCAGAACTTTACCTTCAGCAATTACCGTTTCTCCGAGGTGGGCTGGACGCAGAAATTTAAGATCAACACTACCAGTTACCGCCATCTCATTATCGACGAGCGCTATAGCCAGAGAGTTTGCTTGAGCAAATAAATGATGTCCTCGCGCGACTCTTGCTTTGTCAAGAACCATGTTCTCTTCAATGAGCATCTCCGAACGTCCTAATTTTCCAATCCTAAGTTCAGTGAGTAAGCCTATCAATTCCTGCTCTTCAAGCGACTTAAGGGTACCATATGCTTCATGCGCGACAGCCCGGGTGCGTTCACGCAGTTCGGGAATCCCTAAATCTGTACGATCTAAGCGAATCGTTGACACGCTCACGCTAAAACGCTTGGCTAGTTCTTCATCCGTTGAGAAAGGATTCTTTACAATTTCATCCTGGAGAGCTTGATGCCTCTCCTGTTTGTGATGTCGAGTCAATTTCATCACCGTTTTCTCTGTTTTTGTGACCTGGTACCAATTATAGCTCAGTCTAGATTTCTTTTCAACCAAGAATAGCGTCGAATAAAGAAAACCCGGCTTTCGCCGAGCTTTAGCGAGAACGAAAGCCGCTGGTTGCACTTATGCTATCTGCCAAAAATTTATACTTTCTGTTAGTATAAAGAAAACTTGGCTTGCGCCAAGCCCTAGCGAAGGTGCTAGCCCTAGTCGCCTTATCCTGCCGGACATAAATACATGCATCGTAGGATATAGAAGACTCGGTCAGCGCCAAAGCGGTGGCCTTAGTCGCCTTATCCTGCCGAACTTAACCGCATTCATCGTAGGAAAGCGAAACCGCTGGTTGCACTTAGAGTTTATCTGCCCTAAACTTATACTTTCTTACGAAAATATAGTCTCCAATCTCTCAATTCATGTTCAGGGCTTACACCTTAAAGTCTCAAAATAACAATAGGATGCCCGAGAGATACTTCTGATCTCTTAAAATACTTGTTCAATATTGGATCAACCTACTTTCGAAACTTGATAACCCTTCAATTGAAGTTGTCTAATTATGCGTTGCTCTTTGTCTTGTTCGCTTTTGACTAGGTATTCCGTTCCAAATTCTTGGTACGGTTCTTTAGTTAGCAATATCTTGTAGGCAATTCGAAGTATTAGATGTCCTAAGGCCACCAACGCCTTTTTCTTTCCCATCCGTTTCACCCATCTCCAATAAGTCGCAGATAGGCGGGTATCTTTTGTCTTAGAGGCTGCCCATGCACATTCACATAAAATAGCCTTTAATGCTTTGTTCCCCGATGTGGCTCCTGCTCTTTTTTTTTACCCGCACTCTCATTATTACCGGGAGATACTCCAGCCCAAGAAGATACATGGTTATCTGTTGGAAATACAGACATGTCTGTACCCAGCTCAGCAACCATTACGGAAGCTGCTGTTGAGTTTACGCCGGGTATCAAATTCAAGAGTTCAATGTCTTGTCGGTAGGGGCTTAAACATTGGTCTATTCTCATCTCAACATGAGTAATGGTTTGTTCTAAAAACCCCAGGTGTTCCCAAGAATAACGAATCATTTCTCTGTGATGGCTTCGTAGTTGATGGTTTAAAGCATCAACCAAACCGGGAACTTTACTTCTTACCTTTCCCTTTACCATCTTGGTCAGCTTTTCTGTGGTTATGACTTCTCCATCAATAAGCGACTCCATGATATTACGTCCTGAAACACCAAAGATATCCGAAATATAGGTTGTGATTTTGATATTGGCATCCTGTAACACTTTGTGAATTCGATTTTTCTCTTGAGTCACATCTTGCAGAAGTTTCTTTCTATACCGAGTTAGATCCCTTAAATCACGGATTTCCACGGGGGGAACAAAACTCCCTTCAATCAAACCACTTCGAAGGAGCTGGGCTATCCATTCAGCATCTTTGACATCTGTCTTTCGTCCGGGTACATTCTTGATTCGTTGGGCATTGGCGAGGATGAGTTGAAACGAACTCGTCTCAAGAATGTTCCAGACAGGCTTCCAATAGATTCCCGTACTTTCCATCGCCACATGGGAACACTTTTGTTCTTCTAGCCAGTCAGCAAGGATCAAAAGTTCAGGCGTTGTCGTACCAAACGTCCTGATTTCCTTTTTCGGCTTATGTTCAAGGGGTCCGAAGAGAACACAAGCAACTACAGTTTCTTGATGGACATCCAACCCAGCACAGCATTCTAAAATAGCATCCATTTTACCATACCTCCAATTAAGGTGGTGAACCCAACAACCAGAGGAAAATTAACGAAATTTCTTACACGTGCTCTTGGCACAATATCCTGTACTCATAGGTTGTTGGAGTCAGTTTCTGTTCCGGGGTATAACCCACCACAAAGTAGAACGGCTTACTGTACCCACCTTAATTGAATTATCTCAGTTTATTGATGCTATGAAAAGCTAATCCCTATATATTATTT
>NZ_DATLJA010000014.1:0-8916 GCF_035539115.1 Desulfitobacterium sp.
ACTCTAAGTGCAACCAGCGGTTTTCGCTTTCCTACGATGAATGCGGTTAAGTTCGGCAGGATAAGGCGACTAAGGCCACCGCTTTGGCGCTGACCAAGTCTTCTATATCGCAAAGCTCGGCGAAAGCCGGGTTTTCTTTATCCGACGACAAAGGAGGAGATATATTGAAAAATTCAGCGCTGACGATTGGCCTTCTGGGCTTGGGAACTGTGGGGCAAGGTTTAATCGAAGGAATTCGTTTGAATCGAATGGAAATGGAGCAGAGGCTAGGAGAACGTTTAATCATTAAACAAGCTCTTGTAAGGGATATGGATAAAGAACGCCCGGTCCAGGGTGTGAGTTTAACGAAAAACCCCCAAGCTATTTTAAATGATCCAGAAATCGATTTAATTGTTGAGGTTATGGGGAATGAACATCCCACCTATGCTTATGTAAAACAGGCGCTCTTAAATGGTAAGCATGTGGTGACGGCAAATAAGCTCTTATTAGCCAAGCATGGCGTTGAATTGCAAGGGTTGGCCCGTCATCAAGGGGTTTACTTGCTTTACGAGGGCAGTGTTTTAGGAGGAATCCCTATTCTACGGACAATTCAGCATGGCCTTTCTGGAGATCGGGTGGAAGAGGTTCGCGGAATTCTCAATGGCACGACCAATTTCATTCTGACGCAGATGGTTGAGTCAGGTCAGAATTATGAATCGGCTCTGAAGTTAGCGCAGGATGCAGGTTATGCGGAGAGTGATCCGACGATGGACGTAAGCGGCTTAGATGCGGCGTGTAAGTTGGTCATCCTTTGTCGGGAATGTTTTCAGATGAATATACGGATCGAAGATATTGAACTATCCGGCGTCCAAAAAATATCAACCGGAGATATTAAAAGAGAGCTGGCGCAAGGAAAGGTTCCTAAATTAGTCGCTCAGGCGAGAGTCATTCCTTTGCAGAACGTATCAAGCCATGATTCCGAGCAGAGACTTAAGGCTAAGGTTGGAGTCGAATGGGTTGGCAAGGAGGATGTCTTAAGTCAAGTCTCTGGGGTAGATAATGGGTTATCGTTAAAGACAAGATTGGTGGGCGAGCTTTTTTGGAAAGGCCCGGGAGCTGGAGGCCTCGCGACTGGTGGAGCTGTCCTTTCAGACGTGTTAGAAGTAGCTAGTCGTGTTTTGTTGGCAAGAAACCAGTATCAAACACGGAATCAAGGGTATTGATTTTTGCAGCAAACAAGCTCTCACAAGCAGGGGGCTTGTTTTCCTTTTACTGCCTTTGCCCTTAGTTTTTTACGCCAAAGGTGTTATAATTAAAAACTGAGAACTTTTACAGGGAGGGTTTATCCATTGGAATTCGCTTCATTAATCGCTCAAGAACTGAGTTTAAAACCGAGTCAAGTTAAAGAGGCTATTCAATTGCTTGATTCGGGGAATACGATTCCTTTTATTGCCCGGTACCGCAAAGAAGTGACTGGGGAACTAGATGAGAATGAGCTGCGTAGTATTGTTGAACGCTTGGAATATCTCAGAAATTTAGACCAACGGAAAACGGAAGTGCTCCGTTTGATCGAGGAACAGGGAAAGCTTACCGAAGAGCTAGCCGCCCAAATCATGAAAGCACAGATTCTTCACGAGGTGGAAGACCTCTACCGGCCATATAGGCAAAAACGCCGGACCCGAGCTACGATTGCGAAGGAAAAAGGTCTGGAATCTCTGGCAATGTGGATTTTGGCGCAAGCCCCCGTCGGACGGCCGGAGGAGGAAGCTCTAAACTATATCAATCCTGAGCTCGGTGTTTCGACGGCTGAGGAAGCTTTAGATGGCGCTTCCGATATTCTAGCAGAGATCATTTCTGATGATGCGAATTTGCGGAAAAGAATTCGCGCAACGACCTTTCGCTTGGGAGATATTGTCGCATCCTCTAAAAAGGCGGATGAACGCTCTCCCTATGAGATGTATTATGATTATCGGGAACTCGTGCGTAAAATTCCACCGCACCGGATCCTGGCCTTAAACCGAGGTGAAAAAGAGGACTTTCTAGCGGTTAAAATTGAAGTCCCAGTTGAAGAGGTTTTACGGCTAATCCAGGCTGTTTATGTTAAGGAAGGACCCTGTGCTGCTTTTGTTGATCATGCTACTGAAGATGCTTATAAACGCTTAATTGCTCCTTCGATTGAGCGGGAGGTGCGCGGAGAACTTTCGGAAAAAGCGGAAGAACAAGCCATCAAGGTGTTTGCGGCAAACCTGCGTCAGCTCCTCTTACAGCCGCCAGTCCGAGGGAAAGTTGTACTTGGACTCGATCCAGGCTTTCGAACAGGTTGTAAATTTGCTGTGGTTGATGATATCGGAAAACTTCTCCAGGTGGGTGTCATCTATCCCCATCCGCCTCAGAATAAAAGAGAAGAAGCTAAGCGGATCATTCACGAAGCGATTGAAAAATATCAGGTGGATATCTTAACGATCGGGAACGGAACCGCTTCGAGGGAAACTGAAGAAGTTGTGGCCGAGCTCCTCCAGGAAAGCGGACTTCATTCGGAGTATATCATTGTCAGTGAAGCAGGAGCTTCCGTTTATTCGGCCTCCAAACTTGCCGGAGAAGAATTCCCAGATTTCGATCTTTCCTTACGCAGTGCGGTTTCGATTGCCCGCAGATTGCAAGATCCCTTGGCCGAACTGGTCAAAATTGAACCAAAGGCGGTCGGCGTTGGGCAGTATCAACATGATGTTCAGCCTAAACGTTTAGACGAATCCTTACAAGGCGTGGTCGAATCGGTGGTTAATACAGTCGGCGTCGATCTCAATACTGCCTCGCTCTCCTTGTTACAACATGTTGCTGGTTTGAAGCCGACGATTGCCAAAAATATAGTGGCTTGGCGCGAGGAGAATGGCAAGTTCCATAAGCGTGCTCAGCTCAAGAAGATCCCGCGTCTCGGTGAGCAGACCTTTATTCAATGTGCAGGATTTATTAGAATCCCTGGTGGTGAGAATCCCTTAGAAAACACCCCGGTTCATCCTGAGTCCTACGCTCTGGCAGAAAATATTTTACAAAAGGCCGGTTTTGCTCTCGTTGATTTAAAAGATCATCCTGATGAAGTGAGACAAGCAATCTCTACCCTCAGGCCCGAAGAATTAGCAGAACAATTTAAGGCTGGGGTACCCACCGTTAAAGATATTCTTGATGCTCTCCAGCGTCCTGGCCGCGATCCCCGGGAGGATCTTCCTCGACCGAAACTTCGTCGGGATGTGACGCATCTTGAGGATTTAAGCGAAGGTATGATTCTGGAAGGAACCGTTCGGAATATCGTGGATTTTGGTGCGTTTATTGATCTTGGAGTCAAACATGATGGCCTGGTGCATATTTCCCAAATCAGCCAGAAGTTTATTAAACACCCGATGGAAGTTTTGTCTGTGGGCGATATCGTTAAAGTGCGGGTGCTGAGCATTGATAAAGCACGAGAGCGGGTTGGCCTCTCTATGAGGGACATCCCGGAAAACGCCCAGGTTTCAATCTAAACCATAAAGACCCGAAAGAGTAACTTTTCGCACAGGAGTGAGCGATTTGCGGCGGAAGGCGTTATAGGAAACGAACGAAGCTTCCGAAGCGAAGCGTGCCAGTGGTTCACTGCAGGTATTACCCTGAGGTTTGGCAAAGCTGCTTCGGAAGCGAGTGAGACAGCCCTGGAGTGCTAAGAGAACAGATGTGCAAAAAGCTACATGACCCTAGCTTTTTTTGTCTACTGGTGCTGAGCATTTGCAAAGGTCTAATGATAGGTAATAAACTTTATATTTAGCGTGGCTTACGATTGTCGAGAGGAGAGATCAAGGGTGTTAGACGCGGAAAACAAAAAGGAAATAATCGGAGTAGGAGCAGTCTTACTCTCGGCCGTCTGCTTTGCCATGACCTCTATCTTGATTAAAACTGCCTATACTTTGGATTTAAGCCCGTTACAGATTCTAGCTCTCCAATCCTGGATCGCTTCTTTGTTGCTTCTACTTTACGGCTTGCTTTTTGATCGCAAAATTTTCAAGCTCTCCAAACGAAACACGCTCATTTTAGCGTTTCAGGGTATAATCGGAAGTTTAGGAACGAGTGTACTCTTTGCCTATGCCTTGCTCTATTTACCTGTTTCGATGGCGACACTTCTGCTCTACCTCTATCCGGTGCTGGTCATGGGCGCAGGAGTTATCTTTTTGCATAAAAAGGTTGGAGTAAAGGAGAAAATCGCCTTGGTTTGTACCTTGGCGGGGACGACTCTGGCTAGTGGAGTCTTTTCTGGGGTGGGAGGGATCCCTTTAGAGGGTATACTCCTGGGGATCGCTGCTGCTGTCGCCTACGCGAGCTTTAATGTCGTAGGGGAAGTCGCCTTACAAGAGGTTTCTCCGCTGACGGCGATGTGTTATGCACAATGGTTTTCTTCGCTGGGGTTAATTCTCTATCTTAAAGGAAATGTTTTTCAGATTCCTTGGTCTAGCCCGGGAGTTTGGGGGATTGGAATCGCTTTAGCAACCATCGCTTCAATTCTTCCCTTTTACTTAATCTTGGTTGGAATTCAAAAAATCGGGTCAGATAAAGCGGCTATTTTAAGTACCTTCGAGTTACCTGTAACCTTTATAATGGCTGCACTTATCTTAAAGGAAATTCCCAATCTAGCCCAATGGGTTGGCGGTGGAGTTGTCCTAGGTGGGATTATTTTGCTTAATTGGAGGAGTTCACGTGAATGCGAACAAACACGCTAGTTTATTAATTCAGAATGGCCGGATTAAGACCATGGCTGGTCAGGAATTTATCGGGAGTATCTGGATCGAAGAGGGGAAAATCAAGGCTCTCGGAGAAAAGATCGAGGTGCCTTCAGAAGTTAAAAAAATTGAAGCAGCGGGGAAATGGGTACTGCCCGGATTTATTGATGCGCATACCCATGTCGGAATTGGGGAAGAAATTTATCAAATAGAAGGGGACGATTTGAATGAATTGACGGATCCCCTCACTCCAGAGATCCGAGCGATCGACGGGATTAACCCAGAGGATGAAGGGTTCAGGGATGCTCGTTTAGGGGGAGTAACGACCGTATTTTCTACTCCGGGAAGCGGCAACGTGATCGGCGGCACAGGTGTGGTGCTCAAAACTGTCGGTAAAATCGTCGATCAGATGATCGTACGCGAGCCTGCGGGGTTAAAAGTCGCCTTCGGAGAGAATCCAAAAGGCGTGTATGGCGAGCAGAAGAAAATGCCAATGACTCGGATGGGGACGGCTGGGCTTTTACGTCAGGCCCTCGTTGATGCTCAAACCTACCTGGAAAAGTGTGAAGAAGGAAAAGCGGATCCGGAGAAAAAGCCAGAGCGGGACCTAGGCCTGGAAAATATCGTCCGGGTCTTAAAACGCGAGATACCATTACGTGCGCATGCTCACCGCAGCGATGACATCATGACAGCGATTCGGATTGCCCGAGAGTTTGACGTCGATTTAGTAATTGAACATTGCACGGACGGTCATAAGATTGCCGAGGAATTAGCGGAATATGGGTATCCGGCCGTAGTGGGACCATCATTGGTTAATCGAGCCAAGGTTGAGTTAAAAGATAAATCTTTCAAAACCCCAGGAATCTTAGCACGAGCTGGGGTGAAAGTTGCGATCATCACCGACCACTCAGTAACCCCGATTGAGCGACTTCCTTTATGTGCTGCTATGGCAGTTAAAGAGGGAATGGATCCCGAGGAGGCGCTGAAGGCGATTACGATTAACCCTGCAGAAATCCTAGGGATCGCGGATCGCGTGGGTTCCTTAGAAGTGGGCAAAGATGCGGACCTCGTGATCTGGAGTGAGCATCCCTTCGTGTTACAAGCGGAGCCTGAGGTCGTAATCATCAATGCTCAAATCGTGAAACCGGAAGGGTGAACCTATGGATTATGTGTTTAAAAGTCAGAGTAAAGAGGCAACCCTAAAGCTAGGTCGTTCTCTCGGAAACGTTTTGCAAGGGGGGGACATCCTCTGCCTAGCGGGGGATCTGGGTGCGGGTAAAACCGCCTTAGCGCAAGGAATTGCTGCAGGGTTAGGTATATCGGCAGTGGTGACTAGTCCAACCTTTACCTTAATCCAGGAATACGCTGCCTCGTCTCAAGGCAAATCCCTTCGGCTCGTTCATATGGATCTCTACCGTTTACAGCACCCGGAAGAAGTTGAAGTGATTGGCGTCGAAGATGCCTTTCAAATCGATGCAATCTGCCTCATTGAGTGGCCGGAGATTGCTAAAGACTATCTCCCCGAGGATCGGCTAGATATTCTGATTCAAGGAAGTGGGGAGGATACCCGTGTTCTGACGTTTCAGTTCCAAACAGAGGGTTGGCAGAAACGACTTGAACAGGTATTATCTGAGTATCCCCAGAGAGGATAATTAGGAAGAGGTTAGGATAAAACGATGAAGTATCTCACGATTGATACAACCACGAAAGTGACGGCTCTCGGTCTGGGAGAAGAGGGACAACTTGTTGCTGAAGGCTTTTTGCATACCGCTAAGACGCATTCCGAGCGGTTGATTCCGATGCTTGATCAGTTACTAGGGGCGGCGGCTTGGAAACTTCAGGATCTGGATTTTATCGGAGTCGTGCGCGGACCGGGCTCGTTTACAGGTATACGTATTGGGATTGCCTCAGCTCAAGGTTTAGCTGAAGTTCTCCACCTGCCTTTGATTGGAGCAATCTCTTTGGATGCTTTAGCCTGGGCAGGTTATGGACGGAATGAAGCTATCGTACCGATACTCGATGCACGGAAAAATGAATGGTATACGGCTGGCTATTTTTGGGACCAGGACTCGCAAAGGCCGGATTGCCGAGTCCAGCCTCGGGCAATTGATCCCCAACGTTGGCTCGATGAATGTGCATGCTTAGACCGTCCGGTTCTATTCATTGGCGATGCTGTTTCCCGTTATACTGAGCTGATCTTAGAAAGATTGGGGGAGCGCGCCGTACTCCTACCCGATTACCTGGCCTTGCCGAGAGGTGCCTTTGCCGTTCAGGAGGTTTGGCAACGCTGGCTCGAGAAACCACAGGGCGAAAGTGTGGCACCCCATTACCTTCGACTTTCCGAAGCCGAGGTGACTTGGGCAAAAAAAGAGGAGGCGCGACTTAAGAACAATGGATAGCATCGGAATGAGTAAACAACCGTTAGCACAGGCCATTGTTCGTCCGATGAAGGAAGATGACCTTGATCGCATCATGAAAATTGAACAGGCTTCTTTTCCAACCCCTTGGTCGCATCATGCCTTTTTAACGGAATTGAAGGATAATGAATATGCCCGCTATTTCTGCCTCGAACAGGAGAATCAAGTGATCGGCTATATGGGCTTATGGTTTATTTTAGAGGAGGGGCATATTACGAATGTTGCGATCGATCCTGAGTTTCGGGGTCATCGCCTCGGGGAATTTCTGATGCGAACCGTCATGCGACAGATGCTGGCGGAGGGAATGGAACGGATGACTTTAGAAGTTAGAACAAGCAATTTCCCAGCCCAGCGGCTTTACGAACGTTTGGGTTTTGTACTGGCAGGAAGAAGAAAAGGCTACTATTCGGATAATCGAGAGGATGCCCTGATCATGTGGGCTGAACTTGATTCGATGGGAGCGAAGTGCTAGGAGGTGAGTCTAATCGCGAATTCAGATATTTTGATTTTGGGAGTAGAAACAAGCTGTGACGAGACTTCGACCGCAGTTCTTCGGAATGGGCAGGAGCTATTAAGCCATATCATTTCTTCCCAGATCAGTACGCATCAAAAATATGGCGGGGTTGTTCCAGAGATTGCTTCCCGGGAACATCTTTTACATTTCCAAGGGGTTGTGCAGCAAACCATGGCTGAAGCGGGAGTGACGTTCTCCGAGCTGTCGGGGATTGCTGTGACTTATGGACCAGGGCTGGTCGGGTCCTTGTTGGTTGGAGTCGCCGGCGCAAAGGCGATGGCCTATGCGGCAGGCGTGCCTTTAATAGGGATTAATCACTTAGAGGGGCATATCTATGCTAACTTCCTTAATACTCCGGATTTGACCTTCCCGTTGCTGGCCTTGCTCGTTTCGGGAGGACATACTCACCTTGTTTATTTTGAAGGTCATGGTCACTTTCAGGTATTAGGGCATACCCGTGATGATGCAGCAGGGGAGGCCCTAGATAAAATTGCACGTGCGTTAGGTTTAGGGTATCCCGGTGGCCCACAAATTCAAAAGGCTGCTTTAACAGGGAATCCTCAGGCATATGAATTTCCACGGGCGATGTTGGAACGTGGAAGCCTGGATTTCAGCTTTAGCGGAATGAAATCAGCGGTTCTGAATACATTGAATTCTGCCCGGATGAAAGGGGAAACCCTAAGCGTACCCGATCTGGCTGCTTCCTTTCAAGAGGCGGTAGTCGATGTATTGGTTCGGAAAGCCTTATTGGCTTTAAAGCGGACTGGAGCCAAAACACTCGTGCTCGCGGGTGGAGTTGCCGCTAACACCTTATTGAGAGAACGTCTGACTGAAGAGCGCCTGACGAGGGATATCCGCTTTGTGTATCCGCCCCCTATATTATGTACTGACAATGGGGCAATGATCGCAACAGCGGGCTATTATCATTATCTCGCGGGTGATTTTGCATCCTGGAATCTTAATGCTATTCCCGGACTAAATTTAACGAATTGAATTGGCGAATTATAGGTTATTCGATGCGTACCCAGAAGCAGGTTTGTCAACCCGCTTCTTTTTTTCATACTTATGGCATACTTTATTGCTGGGACTTTCGGGCAAAGGGGCAAAAAGTGTTCTGTGGATAGAAAAGACTGTGGACAATGTGGATAAGTCTGTGAATAACTGCAAAAAGCGAGTTTGAAGCTGCAGCTAGAAAATGGAGATAGCGGATAACTTTATACACAGGGGCTGTGGATAATGTGGATAAGTTAGCTAAATCCAGTTTTTT
>NZ_DATLJA010000015.1:0-68655 GCF_035539115.1 Desulfitobacterium sp.
CTCGACTTCCCTCTCCATAAGGAAACCTGCGACAGCTGGGATATAATGCGCCACCCCTTCAGTCGAAGCATGAGCTCGGTGGGCTGTTCCAAACGCATCATTAACATAAAGATCTGCGAGCGCAGCGAGTTGCTTAGCAAATTCCGGATCATTTTTTTCCTCTTCGGCGTGAAAACGGACATTTTCCAAAAGAATAGCCTGTCCATTTTTTAAGGCCTGCACCTGCGCCATCACCTCAGGACCAATACAATCCTGGGCTAAAGGAACTTCTTGTCCTAGAAGTTCACTTAAACGCACAGCCACAGGTGATAACGAATATTTAGGGTTCACTTGCCCTTTGGGGCGGCCAAAATGAGAAATGAGGATGAGTTTTGCCCCTTCCCCAAGGAGATAACGAAGAGTAGGCAAAGCCGCACGGATTCGGGTATCATCCGTAATTCTTTGCTGTTCATCCACAGGTACGTTAAAGTCCACGCGCACGAGAACTCTCTTTCCCTGCACTTTAATATCTTTAACACTTTGTTTATTCATAAACTACTCTCCTTTCTTTTCTCATATCCTTCTTCTTACTCACAACATTATTGAAAGAAGTTTTGTTGACTTTTCTCTATTATTCCTCGGATTGGATTTCCTACACATGAATTTCTTTAACCTTTTCTTATTCTCCTTTGATGCGAAAATTCCTGCCATAATCGGAGAAAAAGAGATTAGACCCAAATTGTTCTTAAAAAACCTTTAAGACAGATAGATAAATGAGGAGCTAACGATTTCTCGCAGCTCCTCATGCAGAAGATATTGGGAAGATATTATTTTGTTCCCATCGTTTGATTGTATTCCTTAATGGAATTCGTTATCGCTCCATTGGCTGAATCCAAAGCGTCTTTAGGCGTAGCTTTATTTAAAATCACTTGCTCGGTAGCAGTCTCGATTGTAGCGCGCGCTTGCGTAAAAACGCCAATCCGCCCGCCTTGAGTTGCTCGGTTTTCCGGAGTGTTGTGGAGCTGATCTAAAACAGCCTGATAAGAAGGATATTTCACCATGAAATCTTTAAAGGTTTGAGTGTTAACCGCCTCTTTGGTAATCGGAAGGTAACCTGTCCCGGTAACCCACATCGCCATCTGTTCCGGCGCCACCGCCCATTTCGCAAAAGTCCACGCAGCATCTTGTTGTGCCTGAGGCTTGTTTTTCAAAATCCAGATGGAACCTCCACCGATGATGGGCCCGCTCTCTTGAACATTATTTCCGCGGGGAAAAGGCGCAATTCCGATGTTAAACTTGCCATCCGAAGCTGCCGTTAAGTTCGGAAGAATACCGCTGGAGTCAACTGTCATCGCAATTTGCTGGGAGCCAAAGGCCTTTTGAGTATCTGCAGTTTTCCGTCCCAGGTTGGTGGCGACGCCTTCGTCAATGAGTTTTTTCCACCAGGTCAAAATATCCACGCCCGCTTGGGAATTAACCATCGCTTCGGTTGCTGCACTGTCACGTCCATTGCCATTGTTCACATAAAGTGCGCCATTTCGAGCCAGATACTGTTCAAAAAACCAGCCATAAATGGCTTGAGAGAAACCGTAAACCGTTTTGTCTCCGGATTTTTGGGTTAAAGCCTTGGCATCTTGCTCCACTTCATCCCAAGTCTTCGGAGGTTTTTCCGGGTCAAGACCTGCTGCCTTAAACATATCTTTGTTGTAATAAAGGACCGGCATCGAAGAGTTAAAGGGCATGGAATAGAGTTTATTCCCGACTGTATAGTAGTTGACAACATGGGGCTCGAGTTGAGCTATGTCGAATTTATCCTTATCAATAAAGTCTTGCATTGGCTTAGCCAGCCCTGCATCAATCATATAACGGGTTCCAATATCATAAACCTGGAATAAATCCGGTCCCTGATCAGGAGAAGCTTTCAGTTTGTTAAAAGCATCATCATAGTTTCCTTGGTATTCCAATTTCACTTGGATATCCTTGTGTTCACCATTAAATTTATCGACTAGGGCTGTTAAGGTTTTTCCAGCACCGCCACCCATGGAGTGCCAGAAGGTCAGAGTAACCGGGCCGTTTTGCTTGGCATTATTTGCTGTTCCCGTACTTGTTCCGCAACCCGTTACTAAAAGACCGAGGACAATCAGAACCGCTATAAACTTTACCCCGAAATTGTGTTTTAAACGCATAAATTTACTCTCTCCTTTTAAACCTTTTTCGAGACTTTTTTGTACTTTGTTCACCCAGGCGAGGCAATTTGTTCTAGTCGTTATTAGATTCTCCCCACACCCCACCTCCTCAAAGATTCACTGGGGTCAAACTAAACTTCAGTATAAGATCTACCCCTTAACTGCCCCAGCCGTTAATCCCTTAATCAGCTGTTTTTGTCCCAAAATCAAGGTTAACAAGGAGGGCAGTAAAATAATCACAACACCTGCCATGACGACATTCCACGTCGTCGCATCTTGGAACTGAAGCATTCCAATCCCGATTTGCACCGTCCGCATATTCGCATCATTCGTCATGAGCAAAGGCCAGAGGTATTGATTCCACGTCGTGATGAACGCATAGACCCCCAAGGTTCCTAAAGCTGGACGAGACATCGGGAGAACAATCGACCAAAGGTAACGGAATCGCGAACACCCGTCGATTCGAGCTGCATCAAACAGTTCCCTCGGCAAGGTCATAAAGTACTGCCGGAGTAAAAACGTTCCAAAGGCAGTCGCCATAAAGGGAATGGTCAAACCCTGATAGGTATTAATCCAGCCTAACGAGCGCATCGTCAAGTAATTCGGGATGATCGTCGATTCACCAGGAATCATCATTGTTGAGAGAAAGAGCAAAAAGAGAACATTTTTATAACGAAACTCGAAGAAGGCAAAGGCATAAGCCGCTAGGCTCGCTGTAATCAACTGAGCAATCGTGACAATCATGGAAACCAGAAAGCTATTGAGCATAAACCGGCCGAGTGGCGCGGCGTCCATTGCGGCATTGAAATTACCCAGTTCAATGCTGTGCGGGATAATATGAGGCGGAAAACTCCCCACTTCCCCGGCCCCCATTAAACTTAGGCCCAAAGCGAAAAAGATGGGATAAACGACGATTAGCGCCCCAATGATCAGTAACAGGTACTGAAGTGCGGTAAGAGCGATTTTTTTTCGAGAAGCTCTCACTGATAATGCACCTTCTTTTCTCCCATCTTAAATTGTACAAGCGTTAAAATTAAAATAATGAAAAAGAGGATGACCGCCTGGGCACTGGCTGGGCCGAACCGTGAGTTAAAGAACGCTTCTCGGTAAATTGAGTGTACGAGAACATTGGTCGCGTTATCCGGCCCCCCTTGGGTCAAAATGTTAAATTGCCCAAATGCCTGGAAGGCATTAATTGTATCTACAATGATCAAAAAGAACAAGGTTGGAGAAAGCATCGGGATCGTAATATAGCGAAGTTGCTTCCACCAACCCGCCCCATCAATGCGAGCACTTTCGTAAACCTCCTCAGGTAGGCTTTGCAGCCCACCAATCAGCACAATAAAGTTAAAGCCAACCCCCATCCAAATTGTCATCAGTGCGATCGCCGGGAGAGCGGTCTGACTCGTCACGAGCCAACCGATCTTAGAAAGTCCTAGGCTACTCAAAACGTAATTGAACATTCCATTGTTCCCTGATGAAAAAAGGAACATCCAAATCGTTGAAGCGGAAGCAACCGACACGCCTATCGTTGAAGAATAAAGCGTTCGAAAAATACCGATCCCCCGTAACTTTACATTGGCTGAGACTGCGAACGCTAAGCCTAGAACAATCGTCTCAGGGACAGTGTACAAAACAAAGAGTAAGCTCGCAACCAGGCTCTTGCGAAACGTTTCAGAAGAAAACAAAACGATATAATTCTGTAAGCCCTTCCACACCACTGCATCCCCGTGAGGATTCGTCAAATATAAACTGAGATACACCGTTTTGACCATAGGATAGAAGATGAAGATCATAAAAATTAATAAAGACGGACTCAAATAGAGCAAAGCTGTAAAAAACTCTTTCCAGGATTTCTTGGGGTGCATTAAAAGATAACACCTTCCTTTTCGCCTTTGAACATCAGCGGATAAACCGCTCCGGAAAATTCGAAATCACGACATCCACTCCAGCTTGGACCACCCTTTCCATCGCCCAAGGTTCATCCACTGTCCAGGTATTCACTCCAATACCCTGGGCGTGACTCTGCCTCACCAAGTCTGGTGTCACAAAAGCGAAATGGGGGTGCAGATGATTGGCCCCCAGTCTTTGCGCGTAATCCCAGGGATTAATGAGCCCTGAGGCGTAAAGCAGACCGGTCTGCACTCCAGGAAAGTGCTGAATCACTTCAACCACGGTCTTGTGTTCGAACGAAGAAACAATGCTTTGCGGAAGGACTTGGTAGGTACTCAGGAGCTGAATAACCTTGTCCACAATCCCCGGATAATCGAACAAGCCCGTCTTAATTTCGACATTGAGAAGAAGCGGTTTTCCTTTCAGCAATTCTAAGAGCTCTTCGAACGTCGGGAGCTCGGCTTGGATTCCGAAACGCACACCGAAATTCAAGGCTTTTAGTTCCTTCAAAGTAAAATCTTTTACCCAGCCCACTCCATCACTCGTTCGGTCAACCCGTTCATCATGACAGATCACCACCGCCCCATCCCGTGAAAGCTGAACATCAAACTCGAAACCATCTACACCATAAGCTAACCCTTTCGCAAAAGAAAAGAGTGTGTTCTCCGGAGCCGTCCCTGCTGCACCCCGGTGCCCTAAGATTTTCATACCAAGCCTCCTACAAAACAAATAACGGTTAATTCCAGCGAGTCTAATCCTAGTCATCATTTTACTCTACTTTTGATAAGACCAAATTAATCCAATGTAAGGGTTTTGTTAAAGATCTTTCCAGTCCATGCTTCGCTCTAAGAACCAAAGGGACTACCGCAGACAACCCCAAGAGCTGCTCACCCGCGACATCATAATTGCAAAGACGGCTGTACTGCTTTGAATCATCGTTGTTAAAACTAAACCCACGACAATCGCTAAAAAGGGTTCAGCCCCCAAACGATCATCTTCATCATTCAGATCGATGATCATCTCTTGTTCTTCTCTCAGCACACTTAAAACATAGTTATACATACTGAGAAGATGTTTGCCCATGTGCAGAATTTCTGGAGATCTATCCCCTTCTGGAAGCAGTTCGCTCAACTCGGCAATGTCACACGCATAATCCGCGATCCGGTCCACATTCCGGTCTCGAATCTGATCAATCTGGCTGTCAAGAATTCGCCAATTCTCCTGTTAATCCGGGCTTTCCAGTGTGGATAAAGTCTTGAGTAAGATTTCGCCGCACAGAACCTGCGAGGGTTACCGTCATAGCACTGATTTTTAACAGTACCCGGTCATAATCCAGTGGTCCGAAAAATCGCCATCCTACTCACCCCTCTGTAATCTATAGGTAGAATCCAAATGCCAAATCACTTATATTCTATACAAGTGATAAAGAAAACTTGGCTTGCGCCAAGCCTCTAGCGTAGGCGGAAGCCTTAGTTGCACTTATGCTATCTGCCCAAAACTTATACTTTCTGTTAGTATGAGAAAAAATAAAAGCCGCAAACAATCTGTTTTAATAAACAGATCTGTTTGCGGCTTCTCTTTAACTCTAGCCTTTATTATTGGTTTTCCAAGAATTTGGCAATACCTGAATTTACTTATTTATCAGATAATCTAATGTCAGATAATCCATATGCTTCCATCATCACCCATATCGGATGTTCTGCCTTCACACCCGATCCATGTTCAATCTGAACCTTACACCCGCCGCACTCGGTGATCAGACGCTCAAACTTTCCTTGAGCAACCCCCTCTTGCGCACGCTTAAAAAGATGACTGCCAATCTGCATAGCAAGAGGATATTTTTCTTCCTTAAATTCAAAACTGCCGGAAAGTCCGCAGCAACCTGCATCCAGATCGTCAATTGTAACTCCGGGAATTAGCCTTAAGAGACGCACCGAGGGAGTACCAATCCCTTGAGCCTTCAAATGACACGGTGGATGGTAACCAAGAGACCGCGGAACTTCATGAAAATCTTCCTGAAGCTCACCTCGTTTATGCAATTCCCAAAGAAATTCAAACAAATCATAGGTCTGAAGCCCGATTCGTTCAGCACCCTCAGCTTTCACGTGAGGATACTCTTCGCGCAAGGCCAACCCACAGCTTGTGCAGGAGGCGACAACCGGAAGTCCCTCTTGCAAATACGGAGCCAGGAGCGCAAGATTCTTTTTCGCATTATCTTCTGCTCCTTTGAAATTCCCATTCGCCTGCAGGGGGACGCCACAGCAATGAAACGGCGGAAGGATCACCTCATACCCGTTATGTTCGAGGACTTTGACCACGGCTTCCCCTGTTTGCGGATCATTATAGTTGATGAAACATCCGGGGAAATAAACAACCCTTTTACGGGAGGGAGGCTCCTGCTTCAGGCTCTGAGTTAAGCCTGAAACAGCGCTCGACTTGCGTAAGCCTTTGAACCGAGGCTGATATTTGGGAAGAGGCGCTAACTGACTTATCCCGAGTGATCTTTCCATCAGCCAGCGCACCGAAGAAATTCCGAGAATCCCGTTCGTCAGTCCCGGCGAGATCGTTCCTAAGATCCCCAAATACTCAGCGCGCCCGAGCATAGCATCTCTCAGCTTATGTCGGGAAGATACATTTTTTGCTTTAACAGCTGCCTGCCGCGCACCCAGAATCATCTCAGTGATCTTTACGTCTGAAGGGCAGGTTACCTCACAGGTTTTACAATTGGAACAAAAACTCAAGATCGAGGTATCCAGTCGAACGCCCTCTAACCGCAGTCGCTCCATATCCGGTCCGACACTTTTGGGGCCTGGGAAGAGGGGATAAACGGCAGCAACCGGACATTGGGCTGAACAGGCGCTACACTTGATACAATCATCGAGTGTCAGATCTCTTTCCTGCTCTAATTTTAATAAATGTTCCATTGACCGCTGCATCCTTTCTTTTTTTCCGTCTAAAGAGTTTCCCCGGCTAACCACCCTGTCGCCACCGAAACTCCTCCTCCACAGAATTCCACCCAGGGGTCCCAATGGGCGAGCATCCGTCCAACAACTCGAACATTTTTGAAGATGAGCTCTCCGCTTTGAGGATCGAGCGGACGAAGCGCTGCATCGACCTCAACCCCGAGGCGTGCGTAGGGTTGTTCTCTTAGAAACTGAGCCTGAGTCCACTCTGATGGCAGGAAGAGAGGAATTTTCAAGACCTTTTCCTGCGCTCCGGTTGGAGTGACTTCGACTCCGCCGCCAAAAACTCCACCCGTTGCCAGAATGAATTCCTTTGCCTTTAAAATACTGTCTCTTCCCTTGCTTTTTACGCGAACTTGCTGACAGGTTTTCCCTTCGCAATCGGCCTGCCAAACTCCGCTTCCGATCATCATTTCCCCGCCAAGTTCCTTGAATTTCCGTTTCAAAGCTTCGTGTAGGATATCCCCCCCAAAAGCGGGAGACATATCGGTCATTTCCACCACAGGAAAGGGGAACTGAGCTAGAAGTTTTTGCAAAGATTCAGAAAAGACACGGGTTAAGCCTGGAAAGACCACAGCAACGCTGCTCCCCTCAATATCTTGAGTCAGCTCGCCGAGCAAGCGACCTAGCTCTTGCATCCCGGTTTCCGTCCGCCAAAAGCGGGCATATTCGATGCCATTCACTGGCCTGCCAACTTGATACCACGAAGCAAAGGCGGAGACCTGGAAGGGATAAATTCGTACTGTACTTTGGCAAAATTCCTTCTCCAAATTTGCTTTCACAACCGATGCAAAAAAGTCTTTCATACCCTTAGGTGCCATAAGGACAATATTCCGGACCTGGCTTAACCTGTCGGCTATCAGTCCTGCTGGAGCAAGTCCGCCCGTTCTGCAGGAACCCAAGGGAGTAAGTACGAGCGGAGGTTTTTCCGCATTTTCTCGATACTCTGGAAAAAGAGTCTGGAAATAAGCAAGTCCGTCACGAATGCTCTTCTCTTGTAAAAGAGCATATGGATGTTTCTCACTTCGTTGCAACAGATCGATGGCCCCAATATCCAACGCCCCCGAGCTATAAGTGAGACTTCCTGTTCCTTCGGCAACCAGCATCAGTTTTTTGCCACGTTCCGAGGCTCGAATGCCAGCTACTAGACCTGCTAGACCCCCGCCGATGATTACCCCATCCCACATCTCCAATACCTCCATAATCCCCTGCTAAGCTTTTTTTGAATCCCCAAGCCGTAAAATTCCGGAATAAACCGCCCGAGTCAATTCCGTCTCGCGTAACTGCTGCCCCCATAAAACAGGTCGAATTCCCTTCCAACGTTGATTCAAAAACTCGATTAACTGATCCTTTAACGAGCTATATTTTTCTTCTTCTTGCCACAGCAGAGGCAAAGCCCGATAGCTGCAAAAGGCACCCTGGCAAGTTCCCATCCCCAAACGAGTTTTGCGCCGGATATCTGATAAACTGTGCGTATCCGCATCCGTCACAGCGTGTTCAACCTCAGCCACACTCACCAGTTCGCACTCACAAAGCATTTGCCCCTTCGCTGGATTTGCTTCAATTTGGTCAAGCACGAGCGGTGCCCACTCGCCAAGTCGCTCCAGCATTTTATCAGTTGCACCCAACGGCAGGAGCTGGAACGCTCTAGCCCTGAGAGCTTCGGTTATTGCTGGAACCAGACTTTCCTCCGCCGTCCGACAAGGCACCTGATTCCCCAGCTTCTCGGCTACCCAATCCGCAACCTTCTCAGCCATCAGTCGGTAGGTTGTGAACTTTCCTCCGACAATACTTATGAATCCATGGACTCCGTCCTGTACTTCATGATCAATGAGGGCAAAATTTCGGCTCACCTCGCGCCCAACCTCTTCTGACCCGGGAACCTCCTGATCCTCTCGGTGTAACGGTCTTACCCCAGAAAACGCCCGAAGCACCCGCTGCTCAGCTAACCTTGGAAGTAGTTGAGTTCCGAGGTCCATCAGTCTTCTCACTTCAGCATCTGAAGGTTGGTTTCTCTGAGGAGAATCGATAATCTCCGAGGTCGTACCCAGGATCGTTATCGTCTCATGCGGGACAAAAATATCACCATCCCCTGGTGTCCGCAAACGATTGATGACTCGATTGAAAAGTCGATGATTAAATGCGAGCAGTGTTCCTTTATCACAAATTACCTCAAGGGGAATCCCGGCTGATCCTGCTATCTGAGAAGCCCAGGCTCCGGCTGCATTCACCACAACATCGCCTTTCGCTTTAAATTTCTCCCCTGTGACGTGGTCGATTCCGAGGATTCCTGTAATTTGATCCCCTTCGCGGAGAAGCTGTGTCACTTGATGATAGATCTTATATTGTCCTCCATAACGCTGAGCCGAGTGAGCATTCCCCCAGATAATCTTAAACCCGTCCACTGCTGCATCAGGCACTTCAAAAACACGTACCGTCTCAGAATTTAATAAAGGCTCTCGGGAACGTGCTTCCTCTACAGATATCTCCTGCACCGGAATCCCGGAAGCTGCACAGCCTGCTAACCAACGTTCAACAAAATCAGGATCATCCTCTTTCATCTGGACGAACCAGCCTCCCGTATCAGCAATACAATTCGCAGCAATTTTTTTGAGAATTAGATTTTCCTTAATGCACTCAGTAGCAGCGACCGGATCCTTCACCACATAGCGTGCTCCACTGTGCAGTAATCCGTGAAACCGAGAACTCGTGCCGTGCGCCAAGTCACCTTGTTCAAAGAGCAGGGCCGAAATCCCACGCATGCTCAAATCCCGAAGAATCCCAACACCAGTCGCTCCTCCTCCCACAATGACAACTTGGGTTGAATACGCTAACATCGCCGTTCCTCCTATCGTTTCCAACGACTTTCATATTTCCAGTAATAAAGAAAACCCGGCTTTCGCCTAGCTTTGCGATATAGAAGACTTGGTCAGCGCCAAAGCGGTGGCCTTAGTCGCCTTATCCTGCCGAACTTAACCGCATTCATCGTAGGAAAGCGAAACCGCTGGTTGCACTTATGCTATCTGCCGAAAATTTATACTTTCTGTTAGTAAAATATAAAGCCACTGAAAGAACCGCTCGTTTAAACGCTTCCTTCAGTGGCTTCTCTACTTCTCTAAGCCAATTCTTTATCAAACTTAGACTCACTCATTGCCCCAGACTCTATTCATTCTGTGAACTTTCTTCTCTATTTTACGCTTAAACGTTTATTCCGTCAAAGCTAAGTTCCACAAACTTCGATGGCTGGCTGTTACCGCTGACAAGCCATTCGCTAAAGCCGATCGAACATCCTGTTCGGTCCGAAGTAAACCTCCGCCGAGAATACTTAAATCCGTAACCCTGTGAAATTCGTCAATCACAAATTTAGGAACGGTTGCCGGGAGGATCTCAATGGCATCCGGTGTAACTTTTTTAATGATTTTAAGCCCCGTGCGAATCGCCTCGGAATCAACCAGAAACAAGCGCTGGTCGGTGAGCATCTGATTTTTTTTGGCATAATGAAGGAGTTGCCACTTCACCGAAACAATCCCATCTAGCCCCATCCGTTTAAGGTACCGGATTCCAGCCTCATCTTTGCCAATCCCATCAATGAGGTCGATATGGACCAAAAGATATTTATCCGGATAACGATTCCTGAGTGCCAGCACCTCTTCTAAACGGTTAATATCCCCACCCAACAGGATGATCACGGTTACCCAAGGAATATTTAAGACCTCTGCCATATCCTCGATATGTTTAACAGCCGGTACAATTCGCCGTTCCAATAAAGCTTGCTTAAATCTTGATTCTTTCATAATCATTAGTATCTCTTTCTCAACGCTGTTGATGGAATTCCTAATTCATCCCGATATTTCGCAACGGTACGACGGGAAATCTCCATTTCCTTCGCCTTCAATAACTCAGATAGTTTCTGATCTGAATAAGGAGCTTGCGAATCCTCCCCGGCAATTAAACTCTTTAATGCTTGCTTAATTCCCTCAGTCGTTACACCGGGTTCATTTTTTATGCCTGAGGCAAAGAAAAACTTAAACTCAAAAATTCCTCGTGGAGTCTGCACGTATTTATTGGCGGTAGCGCGACTCACTGTGGATTCATGAACCCCGATTTCATCAGCAATATCCTTCAGTGTCAAGGGGTGTAAGTAACGTATTCCTCGGCGCAAGAATCCCTCTTGTCGTTGTACAAGCGCATTAGCTACTTTATAAATTGTCGTCCGCCGCTGTTCAATACTGCGAATTAACCAAGCAGCAGAATTGAGTTTCTGCTCCACAAACTTCCGTGTCTCATTCTCCTTATTCTGGCTTAAGGCTGTACGATAGGCTTGATTGATTCCCAGCCGTGGAACAGTAATATCGTTGACTAAAATGATGAATTCTCCCTCAATCTCTTCGACCACAACATCGGGCACGATATAACGGACTTCGTCCGCTCCCGAAAAACTTCGACCAGGCTTTGGATCGAGCTTACGCACCCAGTCCCCAAGGAGCTGAACTTCGGAGGTCGAGATTTTCATCTGAGTGGCAATTCGCTGTAAACGTCCAGCCGCTAGATCCTCCAAGTGGCCGAGAAATTCTGGCATTTCGGCAGGAGCATCCGGAATCAAGGGGAGCTGAAGTCTTAAACATTCTTCCAAACTGCGTGCCCCCACTCCTGCCGGATCGAGGGCTTGGACGACAGCCAGAGCCTGTTCCGCACGTTCCAGGGAAATGCCTTGTTCCCGAGCAATCTCTTCGAGCGAGAGTTCTAGGTAACCATTATCATCCAAGTTACCAATGATATACTCGATATGGTTTAAAGAAATTGGATTTTTTTGGACATGAAGCTGCTCGAGTAAATACTCCTGTAAAGAAGGAGCGGTGGCAACAAAGGGCTCTAACCGTCTCATTTGGGAGGAATCCGGTTCATATTCCCGGGTTATTCGCTCTTCCTGTCTCTGAAAATATTCCTCCCAGTCCATGTCCCAAGTATTTTCAGGCTCATTGTGTTCAGCGGAGATCTCTGCTTCTGCTTCTGCTTCTGCTTCTGCTTCTGCTTCTTTTTCTTTTTCTTTGTCTTTTTCTTCGTCTATTTCTGAATCTGGGCTGGCCGCATCTTCCTCAACAACTTCCAGCAAGGGGTTTTCTAACATTTGCTGGTCGACAAAGGTTGAGAGTTCGAGTGCTGAGAGCTGCAAGATTGTGATTGCTTGACGTAGTTCGGGCGTCATTATTAACTTTTGAGTTTGTTCTAGTCTAAGGCCATAACCACTCCGCACACTATTTCCTCCTCGAAAATACTCCTTAGATTCATTTTTAGCTGTTTTGCTCTTGGATCTTCTCAGCGAGCTCATCGATTTTTCTCATCCGGTGATTTACACCGGACTTTCCAACCTTAGGATGAACCATTTCTCCCAGTTCCTTAAGACTGGCATCTGGAAACTCCAGCCGAAGTTCCGCAATTTCTCGTAAGGGCTCTGATAGAGATTGCATACCTATCGTTCTCGAAATTCTCCTTATATTTTCAACTTGCCGCACTGAAGCATCGACGGTTTTATTCAAATTAGCTGTCTCACAATTCACTAAACGATTGACTTGATTACGCATATCCTTAAATACTCGGACATTCTCGAATTCCAGCAGCGCATGATGAGCGCCAATAAAGCCCAAGAAATCCACGATATGCTCACTTTCTTTGAGATAAACGACATGCCAATTTTTACGGATACTCACCTTTGCTCCAAGGTGAAAGCGGTTCAAAAGTTTGCATAAATCTTCCGCATGGTGCTCATCATTCGAAATGATCTCCAGATGATAGGTCCCTTCTGGATTATTAATCGAACCTCCGGCCAGGAAGGCTCCCCGTAGGTAAGCTTTTTGATCACACCGATGTTTGATCAATTCGTCCGCAATCCCCGGTTGGATATCCCCGTCTTTATCCAATATACCCAATCTCTGTAAATCAGATTGGCCTTGGGGATAGATTCTAACAAGATACGAATTGTTTTTCTTCAGACGAAGCTTGCGACGGACGACTATATCAACCGGCAATTTCAATACCGTCTTCGCCAAACGATAAATCTTCCGGGCGACTGGAGCACTTTCGGTCACGACATTCAAGGCATAAACCTGATTGGAAATCTGCAACGTTCCATCCATCCGCACCAATGCCGCAAGCTCCGCCAAATTACAGCAGACCTTGGGCACTGTGATTCGAGCTAACTCCTCTTTTGTCATGGCACTAAAAGACATGGTCTCAGTCCTTTCTAAGAGTCTTCCTTTAACTTTTGGCTCAGAAGATAAGAATCCACCAACGCAATCCGTTCTCCCATGGGTTTCATCCGAAACAGCAAACGAATCAATTCCCTGGCCAAACGCACTGAATCATGACGAATCGTACCATCGGCCAGTAGTAGGTCTCTTTCTACATATTTTACACCTAGCCATTCCACGCTTTGGGCTTCACCTACGACCGGGAAAGACCCTTCCTGAGCATAGCGTTCAAGTAGTTCTTGGGGAATTTCTCGATTATTAGCGAGGACAACATCAACAAAGTCCGCACCGCAATGATCTACGATCGCCTGGAGATGATCAGCCACCTTGTAATCATCAGTCTCCCCCTGCTCGGTCATGATGTTACAAACATAGACACATGGAGCTTGAACCTCTCTTAGCTTATCCTGAAGTCCTTCCACTAAGAGATTGGGAAGTACGCTAGTGTAGAGACTTCCCGGCCCCAGTACTATCAAATCTGCCTCTTCAATTGCCTTCAAGGCCTCCGGGATAGGATGACAATCGCTAGGCTCCAAAAAAACCCGTTTGATCCGCCCTTCGGCATCTCGGGCGGCTGTTTCTCCTTTAATCACGGATCCATCTTCAAGTTCTGCACCCAGTACCACTTGTTCTAGTGTAGAAGGATAAACATTTCCCCTCAAGGCAAAAACCTTACTCACAGACTCAATTCCCTTTTGAAAATCACCAAAGGTATCGGCTAAGCCTGCTATCAATAAGTTCCCTAAACTATGGCCCTTTAAGGTCCCGGTATTGAATCTGTAGGAAAATAAATGTTCCATGATGTTTTCTGTATCGGCTAAGGCCACTAGACAGTTGCGGACATCCCCTGGAGGCAGGATTCCCATTTCATGACGAAGTCTACCCGAGCTTCCTCCATCATCAGCCACCGTGACAATTGCCGTTAAATTACAGGTATACTCCTTCAAACCCCGCAAAAGGGCTGAAAGTCCGGTTCCTCCCCCTATAACTACAATTTTCGGACCACGTCGCAAATGTTGGCGTGTATACATGACATCCACGATCCGCCCCTCATCATCAGGCAAAAGTACTGAGATAACCGAGTTCAGCATGCGTTTAAAACCAATTACAATCGCCGTGACCCCTAGCGAACTAATAATAACTCCCATCGGCACAGCGGTTTGTGGTGCACTTCCTGTTAAATGATAAACCATTTCTCGGAATTGCACTTCCAAGTATCCCAAGGCAACTCCATAATTCATGACAGACAAACCAGCCGCAAATAAGAAGATTCCTAAGACTGCTAAAAGGAACCAACGTTTCACACCAAGATTAGGATAAAGCCACTTGATGGCGTTGGATCGGAAACCGCTTGCGCTTTTTTTCATCGCATCGTCTCCCCTCTTCGGTTACGAGCAGCATCCCTATGCTTCACACTCATGGTAAAATGCTGCTCTTTCAAAAAGAGACCAATCTTTTCTGCAATCGCAACTGAACGATGTTGACCACCTGTGCAGCCGACGCCAATCACCAAATGACTTTTTCCCTCTTTAACATAATAGGGCAGAATATATTCGAGTAGGTGAAGATATCGCTTCATAAACTCCTGAGCCACTGGGTTTTCAAGAACATAGTTTTGAACCAGAGGATGCTCTCCCGTCAGCGGGCGGAGTTCCTCAACATAAAATGGATTAGGCAAAAAACGAACATCAATTAGTAAATCGACATCAAGCGGTACCCCATATTTAAAGCCGAACGAAATAACGGAGACCGCGAGTTGTCCCTGTCCTCGGCCCTCGCCATAAAGTTCGGTAATCTGCTGTCGGAGCTGCTTGGAAAGGAGGTTTGATGTATCAATAACTTTATGGGCCTGCCCTCGTAATTCGGCAAGGAGTTTCCGCTCTTCGTTAATTCCTTCCAGAAGGCGTCCTTGCGGTGATAGCGGATGTCGACGACGAGATTCTTTATACCGTCGGACAAGGGCTTCATCCGAGGCTTCAAGGAAAAGTATTTCATAACGGAATCCTTCCTTATCCAAATCCTTAAATGCTTCAGCTAAGGAAGTAAAGAATTCTCCTCCCCTCAAGTCACAAACAATGGCCGCTTTGGATACCTTTCCTTGGGATTGGGCACATAACTCAACAAATTTAACGATAAATGTGGGTGGTAAGTTGTCGATGCAAAAGTACCCTTGGTCTTCGAGGCACTGTAGCACCTGGGTTTTTCCCGCCCCAGATAAGCCTGTAATCACAAGTAATTTCATAGGTTTTCGTTCCAACTTAGCCACCTCCTTAAAAAGATCTTGTCTCTACATCTTATTGGGCATGAAGAACGCCTAGTACTAGTCTAACAGCTACTTCGTTGCACTCAATTTAGCCGCTTCGGTCTGAGCCTGAGTTAACGCATCTTGAGGTGCTGTTCCTCCCCAGACTCTCTGCCAAGCTGCCTCCTGTAAGGCAAGGAGTTTCCACTCCAGGGCATCCCCAGTTAAAGGCCAGAGCTTATCTAAGCTCTGGGCAACCTGAGGAGCAACCCCTTTTTGACCCTCCGGTGTTTTATAGTAAGCAACGCTTGCCGGAAAACGCGTTCCAGACTGAGCGAAGGATCCCTCAATATCGGGCTTAAGAAGTGCTTCCTCCACCATTTTAATCAAGGGTTCAAGCACAGCTGTTGTCTTGATCGAAGAATTCGCGATTCCGAGTGTCGGACCCGCTAATCCTTGTCCCTGACCTCCTACAAGATTTGAGAGCGGAATACTTCCCCAAGGAATATTTGCCTGCGTCAAGGCAGGAGCTTGACTTGCCGCCGCAATCATATAAGCGGCCTCTTTATTCACAAACAGAGTCTGCGCATTCGGGTCGACCAACAGAAGCTTAGCCTTCTGCCAGGCCTGAAGCTGCTGGGCGAATAACACATTTGCCGGATCGTTTAAACTGGGCTGTCCTCCAGTGATGAGCTTTCCCCCTTGACCGTTCCACCAGGAACTAAGAGTCTTGCTGTTAAGCGAAGGGATCGTCATTATCCCTTTAGTATTAAGCCAGTCGGTTAAACTCGTTGGAGGCTGAACGACATCCGCACGGTAGTAAAACAACGGGAGATCGGTAAGCCAGGGTTGAGCATAAATTTTATCTCCATAACGGTAAGGAGAAACTAGCCCGGTAAACGCATCCGCCTCCGCAACTACAGGAGCCAGAGTCCCTTGGGTATAGAGTTTTGTCAACGTCTCCTGAGAAGCGATCAGAATTTCGGGTCCTTCGCCGCCTGCTTCCGCTTGATAGGTTAACCCTGCCAATTGATCCTCAGGTATTGACTTAGCCCGGAGCAAAACCTCAGGGTGTTGATCCATGATCAACTGGACTTGCTTGTTTAAGTTATCCGCCTCGACCCCTTGGAGCGTATGCCAGATTTCAATCACCGCAGGAGCCTCCCCACCAGGTATTCCCTGCTGAGGAGCTCGGTTACAGCCCATAGCAAATCCGAGAAGGAAGATTAAAGTTATAATAGTCAGTCCAATTCTCCGCGAAGAAGACCCCTTTTTCATCGATTACGCTCCTTCAACTAACGGGTACACCTGAACCCGTCCCTTTTGATAGAAAAACAAGACCCATTTTTCCTTTGTAAAATATTCGACAGCAGTCGCGCGTGCCCATTGACGCCGATCCATCTGCTTTCGCTTGGGAATTTGACTTTCCCAACGCTCATCCGCCTGGATTTGAGCCTTACGATTCGGGTAGTCTTCAGGCTGTTCTTCTCCCGGGATTTGCAAAAATTCTGGAACTGATACTGGACGTTCCCAGCGGTAATAGTCGAAGCGTAAGCGTTCCCTAAGGGATTTTTCCAAGGAATGAATCCTTTTTTCGGAGAGAAACGTTCTCTCCGAGGGTTCTTCTTGCTCAGCTTGTCTCAAGCTAGCTTCGAGAAACTCCCATAATTTATCAAAGAGTGCTTTGCCAGACCAGCTTTGTCTAAACCAGCCCTGGCGGTACCAATATTCCGCTAATTCATGATAAAAATCAAACGGGGTAGGAAAGAGAAGCACCGCCTCAGGTAGAACCTCCTGAAACTTTCCGGAATTATAATACCGATCGAGAACTTCTTCTAAACGGTGTAGTTTAAGAAGTTCTTCATGGCTCATGTCACGTGTCTGAAGAATTGTGTAGGGTGGATCTGGAGAAAATATCAATCCGAATTCCTGACTTTTCTCACGCAAGCCCGACCCTTTTAAAACCTTAAGAAAACCGAGCTGCAGCATATCTGGCTGAACATCATACACATCATTAAAAGATAATCGAAAGTGCTCCCAATCTTCTTTCGGTAAGCCGGCAATGAGATCCAGATGAAGTGGTACAGTTCCCAAGCGGTGTAATTCTCGAACATAACCAGACCAGCGTTCAAAATGCTGGGTGCGCTCGATAATTTGAAGCGTGGGTCGATATGTCGATTGAACCCCCACTTCGAATTGCACCAACCCTGCAGGATATCCTTTAAGATAATTGACCCACTCCTCATCCAACAGTTCTCCCGCAATTTCGCAGTGGACTCGAATCCCTTCATCGGGTGGATAATTTTGGGCCTCCTCCCTCACAATATCGAGAATTCTGAAAGCATGTTTTTTTTGAACATTAAACGTCCGGTCAACGAATTTGATCGTACGTGCGCCATAGTTAAGGAGACGCTTCAAAATAATTCGAAAAGTTTCAGGATCTAAATAACGAACCCCTGGAAGGGTCGAAGAAAGACAATACTGACAATTAAAAGGACAACCCCGGGTCGTTTCTACATAAACGAGACGTCCTTGAAAATCCTCTTTTTCTTGGTAAGGAATCGAGTTTTCCGATAAAGGTAGGAACGGACGAGAAGAATTGAGTCTAATCTTTAGCCCCTCCGGGGTCGATTCCCGCCAAGCTAACCCTAATACCTGTTCCGGCTTTCGCTTCTTGCGCCAAGCCCGAAGCAACTCTAAAAAGGTTTCTTCTCCCTCTCCGTAAACAACTCCATCCACCTCTGGATGTTCCTTCAGGAACTCTCCTGCATCAAAAGAGACCTCTGGACCCCCTAAGACAAATCGAGTATCAGGGCAGACAGGTCGCAAACGGCGAATGAGCGCTAAAGTTTCAGTAAGATTCCAAATATAACAGGAAAAGCCAATGACCTCTGCCTTGGCTTCAAATATTTCTCCCGCGATTCGCTCAACGCGTTCATTAATCGTAAACTCCCGAAGATTGGTCTCCGGAAACTCGGGACGAACCGCATCACGTAAGTAACGTAGGGCCAGATTGGTATGCACGTATTTTGAGTTCAGACACGCTAAAAGAATTCTCAAAAAATCGGCCCCTTTCTATATCCAGTATAGCCTGAAGACATGCACAATGCAATTCTTATGCCAACTAACTTTTGAACCCTCCGGGAAAAAGAATCGGTGCCACTTCAGGCCTTAAAATGCCAAACGTAAACCCTTCTTTCTTCAGATAGCGGATGATCTGCGGTAGGGCATCCACAGTTGTCGTTTTACCTGATGCATCATGCAGGAGCAGGATCACCCGGTCTTTCCCTGGAACTTGCTTCTCGACATTCCGGACCAATTGATCCGCTGGAACCACAGGCGCTGTAGCATCCCCTGCGCTTACGTTCCAATCGTATACAAGATAGCCTGCAGCATCTACCGCATTGTAGTAATCCACATGAAAATGTCCTTGTGTGCCGCCCGGCGTCCGAATAATCGGAGGACGGATGCCGATCAAGCTGGATATCAAATCTTCATTCTTTTTAATGTTAGCCAGATAAGATTGCGGGCTTTGATAGATTTCTGCATACTTATGGGAATAGGTATGATTGCCGATCGCGTTTCCTTCAGCATACTCCTGCTGCAAATAGTCCGGATATTTTTCGATTTGTGTTCCAATCACAAAAAACGTAGCATTGACCCCTTCATCCTTAAGGATTCTCAAAATATGCGGCGTGTTTGGAGAGGGACCATCATCAAACGTCAGATAGACGACTTTTGCTGGCTCGCTGCTAAAGATCCGGGTGCGCATCGCCAGTCCGGGCGCCATCGGCGGACTTCCCGCCAATTCGTAAAACGGTCGGAGCGGAGTTTGCGGAGGATCAGGCTGAGGCGGCGTCATGGGTATGGGAGCAACATCCGAAACTTGCTCTTGTTGGGAGGTTGTCTTTGTCTGACCTTCTGTTTCATCTTGAGAAGTCCCGCTCTTTGGAATCATGTCCGTTTCTTTTATTCCTTGATCTAAATCACTCTGGCTGATTTGGTCTGTCTTAGTTGGTTGTGCTGAACTATTGGATTGTGGGGAGATAAAGGCTGTTCTACTGCATCCCGAAAGACCGAGGGCGAGAATTATCATCAACGAAAGAAGATAACGTGTAATCCTACTTTGCCCTTTAAGCTGTTTCACTGTCGCCATTTTGCTCGCCCCTTTTTTGCCTCATACTCTGTTGCTTATTCTAACGGCTACCTAATGTGCTTAGCCCCACCCCAAAACATATTTTTCGATCACATGGGCAACCCCATCTTCTTGGTTCGTCGCCGTCACCACATCCGCAGCTTCTTTAACTTCTAGGCGGGCATTTCCCATAGCCACACCGACACCTGCATAACGGATCATTTCAAGATCATTTAAGCTGTCCCCTACGGCCAGGACTTCTTCCTGTTTAACCCCAAGACGCTCTGCTAAGGAGGATAAGGCTGCACCCTTATTCACTGTAGGATGAATGAGTTCTAAAAATTGAGGCTTTGATTTTGTGCTTCGCACCTGACCCTCATACTTAAGATGGATTTTGCCCTCCCAAACCTTCAAAATCTCAGGCTCACCAAACAAAAGAATTTTCTCGACACCTTCTTTTTCCTGGGCTAAACATTCTTGCAGATCCATTTCCTCAACAGGCACCCGAGTCGCGCGCGCGTATTGCCTAGACCAATCATTCATTTTTTCGACAACAACATGATCTTCAAGGTAAACCTGGAAAAGAACCTTTTGAGGCAAAAGCCAATTGACAATTGCCTGAGCAGTTTTTATCGGAATCACTCTGCGGTAGAGTACTTCACCACTTAGGGCCTCCTGTACCATTGCTCCGTTATAGGTAATCACCGGAAGATCTAGCCCTAATTGTTGAGCATAAGGCCTTACCGATGCAGGCATTCTTCCAGTCGCCAACGTAACATAAACCCCTTGCTTCTGGGCCTGCTGGATAGCTTCCACCGTTCGCTCCGAAATCGTCAAATCATTCCTGAGGAGGGTATCATCCATATCCATAGCAACTAAGCGTATAGGTAAAGAAGACCGGACATAATTACTTTCATCGTAGGACAATAAATCATCTCCTAACAAGTCATTTATTCGACAAAATTTAACTTATTCCTCTCAGTTCATTCACATTCGCGGACCCCCACTGAACAAAAGAACCCTTCATTATTGTTATGAATTTCACGTTAAAGACGTTAAAGAAAGCCGTTGGTTGCACTTATACTATCTGCTCCAAAATTTATACTTTCTGTTAGTATAAAAAATGTCCCCTCGTATTCCTCCATTATTCAAGAGGGACGAGGTGACACTTTTTACGTTAAGAAGAATTCGACCACTTTAATTTAAATAGCGCTTTAAAAACTGTCCCGTATAGGAAGACTCCTCGGCCGCTACTTCCTCTGGGGTTCCGGCAATTAAAACTTCTCCGCCTCGGTTCCCGCCTTCTGGTCCGAGATCGATCAAATAATCGGCTGTTTTGATAACATCGAGATTGTGTTCGATCACAAGTACTGTATCCCCAGCATCGACCAAACGATGAAGAACCTGGAGCAAGCGATCTACATCTGCCGTGTGTAACCCCGTCGTCGGCTCGTCCAAAATATAGATGGTTTTACCCGTGCTGCGACGGCTGAGTTCGGTTGCCAGCTTAATTCTCTGCGCTTCCCCACCTGAAAGAGTCGTTGCCGACTGTCCGAGGTGAATATAGCCGAGGCCGACATCCTGCAGCGTTTGCATCTTGCGTGCAATTCGAGGAACGGCTTGGAAGAACTCCAGAGCTTCCTCTACCGTCATATCGAGAATTTGAGCAATATTTTTCCCTTTATAACGAACTTCGAGGGTTTCCCGATTATAACGCTTCCCATGACACACTTCACAGGGAACGTAGACATCCGGTAAAAAGTGCATCTCGATTTTAATAATACCGTCTCCGTGGCAGGCTTCACAGCGACCGCCTTTGACGTTAAAGCTGAAGCGGCCGCGAGCATATCCGCGCATCTTCGCTTCCGGAGTCTGCGAGAAGAGTTCTCTGATAAAGTCAAAAACCCCAGTATAGGTCGCCGGATTAGAGCGCGGTGTCCGTCCAATCGGAGATTGATCAATATCAATGACCTTTTCCAGATATTCCAGTCCCTCGAGACTCTTATGTGCACCCGGCCTGAGCCGAGCCCCATTAAGTTGAGAAGCCAAACTTTTATAAAGGATCTCATTGACCAAGGTACTCTTACCAGAACCAGAGACACCCGTCACACACGTGAACATCCCCAACGGGATTTTAACGGTAATGTTTTTCAGGTTGTTTTCTTTAGCTCCTTTAACTACCAGCCATTTGCCGTTAGGCTTACGGCGCTCAGTCGGAACCTCTATTTTTCTTCGGCCGCTCAGATATTGACCTGTTATAGAGTCTGGATTCGCCTTAATCTCTGCCAAAGTCCCCTGAGCCACAACATATCCCCCGTGAACCCCAGCACCCGGTCCGATATCAATAATATGATCCGCTGCCAACATTGTCTCCTCGTCATGCTCAACCACAATTAGGGTATTACCTAAGTCTCTTAAATGTTCTAACGTGGAAAGCAACCGCTCATTATCCCGCTGATGGAGTCCAATACTGGGTTCATCCAGAACATAGAGAACCCCCATCAAGCTCGAACCTATTTGCGTTGCCAGCCGAATCCGCTGGGCTTCCCCACCCGAAAGGGTTCCAGCTGCCCGGCCTAAAGTGAGATAGTCGAGTCCAACATTGACCAAGAAACCTAGCCGTTCACGAACCTCTTTCAAAACTTGCTTGGCAATGATCTGTTCCTTTTCACTCAGTACTAAATGTTGGCTAAACTCCAAGGCATCCGTGATGGGCATACTAGTGACATCATAAATTGACACTTCACCCACGGTGACCGCTAAAGCTTCAGGTTTCAAACGCTTCCCCTGGCAGACTGGACAAGCTCGTTGACTCATATAACTTTCCATTTCTGTCCGAACATAGTCTGAAGAAGACTCGCGATACCGACGTTCAAAATAAGGAACGAGTCCGTCGAACGGCGCATTAAAAATCTTCGCTTGATCAAAAACATTGATATAGCGAAATTTGATCGGTTTATCTGTCCCCTGCAGAAGTCCCTGCCACTGGTCCTCGTTTAACTGGTCTAAGGGGGTATCCATCGTAAACCCGAGTGCTTCCGAAACGGCTTGAAGCATTTGTGGATAATAGTTGGATTGAGACTTCGCCCAAGGAGCAACCGCCCCTTCGTTTAAGGTGAGTTTCCGGTTCGGCAGGATCAAATCAACATCCACTTCCAGGTTTGCTCCTAAGCCAGTACAGGCCGGACAGGCTCCAAAGGGGCTGTTGAAGGAAAAAAGGCGCGGTGAAATCTCTTCAAGGGCAATCCCGCACTCGGGGCAAGCAAAATTCTCGCTAAAAAGAATCTCTTCCCCACCGATGATATTCACAATTACGTTCCCTTCACTCAGCTTCAAAGCGGTTTCTAAGGAATCTGCTAAACGTGTCGCACTATCCGGTTTAATCACGATCCGATCGACAATGACTTCGATCGAATGTTTCTTGTTCTTTTCCAGTTTAAGCTCTTCACTTAAATCATGCGTTTCTCCATCCACACGAACTCGGACATAGCCCGCTTTACGCGCTTCTTCAAAAACCTTAACATGTTCCCCTTTCTTTCCTTTGATCAAGGGCGCCAGGATTTGCAATTTTGAACGTTCTGGATAGGTCAAAATCTGATCGACCATTTGCTGAACGGTCTGCTGGCTAATTTCCCTGCCACAGCGGGGACAATGTGGATGCCCAATCCGCGCATAGAGCAAGCGCAGATAATCGTATACTTCAGTGACCGTTCCCACGGTCGAACGCGGATTCCGGCTGGTCGTTTTCTGGTCTATCGAAATTGCCGGCGAAAGACCCTCGATATAATCCACATCCGGCTTGTCCATTTGTCCTAAAAACTGACGCGCATAAGATGACAAGGACTCTACATATCGTCGCTGCCCCTCAGCGTAAATCGTATCAAACGCCAAAGAAGATTTTCCCGACCCGGACAAGCCGGTAATAACTACCAGCTTATCCCGTGGAATGTCAACGTTAATATTTTTTAAATTATTAGCACGGGCACCCCGTACCTTAATAAAATCCTGGGTCATAAATCCTCCTTAAAATTCTTAACTAAAGCGCGATTTCCCGGTTAGATGTTCAATCTCGAGTTTAAAAACCCGGCAATTCGGTTCATCCGCTTCCAGATACTTTAGGCCTTTCTCCATAAATTCACTAGAGTATTTCGTTAGAAAAGCGGTCAACACCTCTCTTTTTTCAACCCCACTAACTTCAAACATCCGTCCAAAGGCAATGGCACTTTGAAATCTAACACTAAATCGATCGGGCAAGGTTTGAACTTCGCCAACCACGCAAAACGATGCCTTGTTGTTTGCAGCAATATTATCCAACTTGTGTCCTTCGCGAGCGCAGTGAAAATAAATCGAATGGGTCTTATCGATATAAACATAACTGAGAGGGACACCATAGGGATACCCTTCAGCGTCCACCGTTGCTAATGTGCCGTACTCGCCCTTCGTGAGGAGTTCTAAGACAGCGTTATCTTCCATTTTGCGGTCTTGCCTTCGGAGTTCTCGAAACATAGTCTTTCCTCACTCTCGTGTCAATTATGGATTTTTGCAAGCAGAGTTACGTTACAGACGCTCGAACCGACGCTCACAGACCAAGCTAAGGGCATAACTGCTGGATGCAAGCAGCGGGATTCCCTCCTAAAACGCCGCGCAGAGCTGCTATGCCGTCCATGGCGCACTCTGCACTAGGCACGTCCTGTGCCGTCGCCTTGGTTCACGGTCGGCGAGTGAAACCCTCAACTAGAGGATTTCGCATGTGACTCGTCCCGCTAAAGTGGGAGCAGTTTTGCCCAAGCTTGGTAGCTGCTCACTTTAAGTCCTCGCTTACTGTAATCGTAACACGCATCGCAGAATGACTTGGGTCCTACTTCGCGGATTGCTCAAGCAAGAAACTCAAGAACCCAAGAAACTATCGAAGAATATATTAGACCCGAAAGCGTAGCTTTTCGCGTAAGAGTGAACGATTTCTTCGGAGGGGCATTATAGGAAACTTGGCTTGAGTTGAGGAACGAAATGCAAGCCTTAGTTGACTTATCCTCGAAGGGGATGAGACGAAAGATGCTTCCGAAGACGAAAGCCCGTGAAGGGGTTTCGCGCTTTAGCTCAGCGTCGCCGAGGTTCACTTGCTGAAAACAGAAGGGTTGGCAGAGCTGCCTCGGAAGCGAGTGAGGCAGCCCCGGAGATGGGAAGTGAACGGATGCGCGAAAGGCTACATTTCTTGTACGATGCTGGATTGCATATCATGAGCCTATCGTTTCGCTCTCTGCCGAGAAGAAGCTGCTCCAGCCTTCCCTGCTTTACTGCCTGCCTTACTCGACTTGGCCCCACTACCTTCCCGTCTCTTGCCCCGAGTCTGGACGGAACGCTTATACTTGTTCTCCTCACCCTTGAGTTCAATGATTGCATCACGGATTTCTGCCGCCTGTTCAAAGTCCATATTTTTAGCCGCTAAGCGCATTTCTTGTTCCAGGCTCTTGAGCAGCGTCGCCAATTCCTCGGGAGGAAGCTTACTCCCATAAGCCGCTTTTTTCTCCGCGATCTTAGTGGCTTCGGGGACGTCATAGATTTTCTTGCGAATCGTTTGCGGGGTAATTCCATGCTCCTCATTATAAGCTTGTTGAATCGTACGCCGACGATTCGTTTCGTCGATCGCCAATTTCATGGATTTCGTGATTTGGTCAGCGTACATGATGACCTTTCCCTCGGAATTCCGAGCAGCCCGCCCAGTCGTCTGGATTAGAGATCGTTCCGAGCGCAGAAATCCTTCCTTATCCGCATCCAGAATAGCCACTAAGGAAACTTCCGGTAAGTCCAGACCTTCCCGAAGGAGGTTAATCCCGACTACAACATCAATGTCTCCAAGCCTGAGTTCCCGCAGAATCTCCACCCGCTCCAGTGTCTTAATATCTGAGTGCAGATACTTGACCGCGAGGTTTAGATTCTTCATATAGTCCGTTAAGTCTTCCGCCATTTTCTTGGTCAAAGTTGTGACTAGAACCCGCTCATCCCGATCAATTCGTTGCTGAATTTCACCTAGCAAATCATCAATCTGGCCTTTCGATGGCCGAACGGAAATTACCGGATCCAGAAGCCCGGTTGGCCGGATAATTTGCTCAACAGCTTGCGGACAGTGCTCCAGCTCATAAGGACCGGGAGTTGCACTAATGTACAATCGTTGAGGGACCAACTGTTCAAACTCATTGAACTTAAGTGGACGGTTATCTAAGGCCGAAGGTAAGCGAAAGCCATAATTAACTAAGGTGGTCTTACGCGAGCGGTCTCCTTCATACATTCCGCGTACTTGAGGTAAAGTTACATGGGATTCGTCCACCATAAACAAAAAGTCCTTCGGAAAATAATGGATCAAAGTATAGGGCGTCTCTCCCGGCTCACGAAACGTAATATGGCGGGAATAGTTCTCAATCCCGTTGCAGAAGCCCATTTCACGGAGCATTTCCAGATCATACCGAGTCCTTTGCTCCAAGCGTTGCGCTTCTAACAGTTTATTTTCGGATTTCAGGAACTTAAGTCTATCCTCAAGTTCTGCCTCGATATTTTCACAAGCCAGCATCACTTTATCCCGCTCTGTGACATAGTGAGAGTTTGGGAAGATGGAGACATGTTGACGTTCCCCGAGGATTTCTCCGGTTAAAACATTCACTTCATATATATGCTCAACTTCATCGCCAAACATTTCCACACGAATCGCGCGTTCCGAAGACGAAGCGGGATAGATTTCGACGATATCGCCACGCACCCGGAAGGTCCCGCGCTGGAAGGCAATATCATTACGGTCATATTGAATGGAGATAAGCTTGCGAAGTATATCATTACGGTCGATTTCCTGTCCTTGCCTTAAAGATAAAACCATATCGTAATACTCGTCAGGCGAACCTAACCCATAAATACAGGATACACTGGCGACCACGATGACGTCTCGTCGTTCAAACAGTGCGGCCGTCGCCGAATGGCGCATTTTTTCGATCTCATCGTTAATTGAGGCATCTTTCTCAATAAAAGTATCACTCGAAGGAACATAAGCCTCTGGTTGATAATAATCGTAATAACTGACAAAGTACTCGACTGCATTCTCTGGGAAATATTCTTTAAATTCACTGTAAAGTTGGGCAGCCAGAGTTTTATTATGCGCTAAAATGAGTGTTGGTCTCTGGACTTTCTCAATAATATTTGCCATTGTAAATGTTTTACCAGAACCCGTTACCCCCATTAGTGTTTGATGACGTTTTCCTTCTAACACCCCGGCGACCAGAGCATCTATCGCCTGTGGCTGATCCCCGGAGGGTTGATAGGGAGCATGTAAACGAAACTCCATATTCTCTGGTCTCCTTTCATTACATTAATTCTAAAGAAGATTATAACACTAATTCCAGGGAAACTTAAAGTACACCATAGAAAAGCCTCGTATCATGTTTTTAGGAGCAATGACACGAGGTTTTCTTATTTGCCTTAACTCTTTTTATCACTCTTAGCCCCTTCTTGGCCTTGTTGGCCCTTCTGGCCCTGATCCTGTTGGCTTTTTTGTTGGGTTTCTTGTTTTAACATTTCGGAAGGAATCGTCCGATTTTGTTCACTCGTACTTTTTTCAGTACCCAGTACTTTCCCTTGAGAATCAAGATAGTCTCGGGTAATAATGGTCTGCACTTTTTCCGTTACTTTAGTGGCACCCTGGGGAACATTTCCACCTGATGATGTACCCCCACTCTGGCTTTGTCCCTGAGCAGAACCTTTCTTCTGATCTTGGCCTTGAGTGCCCCCTTGAGTGTCTGAGCTTTGTCCCTTCTGATCCTTGCTTCCGCTACTCGAGGAACCCTGATCTTTTTGACTCTGACCTGATGTTTTCGCAGCCGTCTCAGCTGCTTTGGCATAACTTTTTTGGACAACGGCTAAGTTTTCCGGAGTTACGGATTTGACGGGTACGATTTTGGCTGGAACTTCCCCTTGATCTCCTGTTACGGATTCACTAATATCTAATGTTTCTTTATTGACGATCTTTTGTGCCCACTGAAAAGCATTGACCCCTTGGATATAGGGAGAGGTGTCAATATCGGCAACCTGAGTCCCTCCTGCCATGCGCTGCAAGGATTGTTGATTCGCTTGCCCTCCGACCAAGAGCACCTTTTTCTCTAATTGTTGGCTTTTCAAAACCTCCGTAGCCAGTGCTGCCAGCTTTTCAGTTTGGGCAATCACTGCTTGGATTTTCCCCGGGTTTTTTTGGAGTAAATCAACGAACCCCTGCCGGGCTACAGCTTCTGACCCCGCAGGACTCGCTATTGCCTGAACTGTTATTTTCGGATTCTTACTCAAGGTCTGCTTTGTTGCAGCTAGCGTTTTTTGTGTGGCACTATCACTAGGATCTCCCTGTAAAACAACGACCTGCCCCTCCGATACTTTACTCAGCACTGGCTCAGCCATTAATTCTCCGGCCTTTTGGGGGTCAGGTAAGATAATTCCTGCTGGCTTAACGCCAGCAGGTAATGCGTTTAAGGCGACTACCGGAATCTTATCTTTTTGTACGCTTTGTAGAAGCTCTGGATTACCGCCCTGATAAATGAGAATTTTTGCTCCTTTCAGCTGGGAAGAAGAATCCTGGCTGTTACTCCCACCCGAACTCTGTCCCTGAGAACTTTGTCCCTGAGAGCCTTTGCTCTCTGAGGCTCCTCCAGAGCTACCCCCCTGTGAGCTTTGCCCGCCAGAACTCGAGCCGCTTTGCTGTCCTCCCGACGTTCCCGGGGAAATCATTTTAACCTCTATATTTTCCTTTTGGGCCATGTCCTCAATGCCGCGGAGAATTAAGTCTTTATTAGGGTCTTGCTCATTTAAGGCCACGGCAATGACCGCTTTTTGCTGACTTTGCGAAGAACTTTGTGATTTTTGCTTTTTATTCCCGAGAAGGTCTTGAAGACTGCATCCCGTTAAGGTTAAACTAAGAAATAAAGCAAAAACAATCAGGAGAATTCTTTTCATGGGACACGCTCCTTTCCAGGCTCGAATCCTTACTTAGTTTTCCCCTGATTATCTGAAAAATGCGTGTGAGGAGATGTATTTGATGACTGGGTTTTTCATTAGGTTATTAATCAACGCCCTATCTTTGATTATCACGACTTTTTTTGTTCCGGGACTCCAACTCACTGGTATAACGGCATCCTTTTTTGCTGCCTTTATCTGGGGAATAGTTAATACACTCATCCGACCTATTTTCTCGTTTTTTACGTTTCCTTTGCAGATTTTATCCTTAGGGATTTTTACGTTAGTGATTAATGCTCTTATGTTAGTCCTAACCGCCAAGCTTGTGCCTGGATTCAGCATCAGTAGCTTTTCTGCGGCCTTTTGGGGAGCGATTATTTTAAGTCTTGTAAGTATGGTCTTAACTCATTTATTTAACTGAAATCATGATTAGCAAGCTCAGCACTATATTTTTCCCTCAATATTATAATCCATCCTATTAATGATGGAGACTTTCTTATTTTAGTTCTTCGAGATCTCCTAAAATCTGATTCAACATCTCATCCCGTAACTGATCCACTCGCGAAAAGTCGATCACGTCCATATAAATTGTTTTCAAATGCTCCCTCAAATTTTGAAACTTAACCAGAGCATCTTTAAGCGCTTCACTGAAGGGGCGATCTAGGCCTTGATCCTTCAGTTCTTCGGGTGCGCCCTGCCAAACAGCGAGGTTCCTTTGGGGGAAAACAATGCCGATGATTTTATCTGGATAAAGAGGATGAAGCACTATATTGATAATCTGACCGAGTTGCTCTGCTTCACTGAGGATCCAGTCCATCGCTTCTGATGTTTCTTTTCCGTCTAAGCGAATCTGGTCAAAATCAGCCAGATAATGGGGAGCAAGGTTTAGCCATCCTTCACAATCCAGTCTCTGGAGAAAAAAGGAGGTTACTTTGCTTTTTTGAAGTTTGTCTAACGCGCCTTGGGCTTTACTCCAGGGTCCCTCCCTTGCTTCCTCGAGATCTGAGGACGAGTAGCTGTTGAGTAGCCAAGGCCGTTCATGTTTATCCTCAGCGGTAGGAGCTTTACCCCGGACTTTTTCTCCAAATTCTTCAGCTAAACGAACCCCTATCTCCTTCTGAAGTCGCTTTCCGTCATCTTCCAACTCTAAAATCCGATGACGCTGATACTCTAGCTTACGTAGATCACACAGGGGTGTAAAATCGACAAACCGTTCCACAATCCCCGGGGCGCGCCATTTCAGGGGAGCTACCTCATATAGATCAAGCATTGCCAAGTTACTCCGGCGAATACTGAAACCGGCCATTGAATCCGGATCGCGCGCAGACCGCATAAAATCCACTTCATAGCCCCGATCAAGAAGTTCTAGCCCGATCATTTTGATCATTGTCGATTTGCCGGTTCCCGGCCCTCCCATGAGGACATAAGTACGTTCCCATTCTGACATCATATCTGGCAAAAGTGATATGTAGCCCCGGCTCGTTACTCCTTCGGCAAAGTAATGACGTACTCCCGGTTTTTGAACCATGTCCTTCCCCCCCATTTTTTTGTTCGCCGTAGTCTATGCGAGTGGAAGGGGAATGGTCACTTCTATCCTCACCGTGAAAATGCCGCCCTAAATTTTTAGGGCGGCATCATCTTTTTATAGGGGTAAATTACTTAATTTTCTCCCGCAGAACCTGAACCGCTTGCTTTAACTGCACGTCAAAGTTCTTATCCGTCGGTGAAATCGTAGCCTCTTCGCCTTTCTTTATCTCCACCTTCAGATCGGGTTCGATTCCTTTTTTATGAATATCAATTTTATTCGGAGTTAAGTATTTGGCAGTCGTCAGTTTCATACTTGTTCCTGCATCCAGCGGGAAAATCGTTTGCACAATCCCTTTGCCAAACGTCTTCACACCGACAAGGGTTCCGGTTCCCCGGTCTTTAATAGCACCAGCCACAATTTCTGCCGCGGAAGCACTTTCTTCATTGACAAGTACGACAAAGGGCTTACCTAGAAAATTTCCTTCGGACGCTTTTGTCACCGTTCGTCCTTGATTATCCACGATATAAACGACAGGGCCCGGTTGAACAAAATAACTTGCCACGCCAACGGCAGCATCGAGTTCGCCGCCATGATTATAACGGAGGTCAAGCACCATCCCTTTATATTTGGAAATATCCATAGTTTTCAAGACACTGGCCAATTCATTGGCCGTGTTCGGGGAGAATTGGGAAATATCGATATACGCAAGATCAGAATTCCCTGGCAAGGCTTCGCCGGTAACCGTGGGCACTGAAATGGCTTCCCGCGTTAAGGGTACAGTCAACGTTTTTTTAGTGTTTTCGCGATAGACCATTAGTGTCACTTTGGTCCCAGGATCTCCGCGCATTAAAGAGACCGCTTTGTCTTGATCAATCGTTGTTGCATCTTGATCGTCAATCTTCATAATCACGTCGCCGGGCTCAAGCCCTGCTTTGTCCGCTGGTGTACCTTTAATCGGACGCAAAACGACCAGCTTTTGCGGGTCTTTAAGACTGAGGATAATTCCGACCCCACCGAATTTTCCTTCAATTTGTTCCATTAATTGCGTGTTTTCCTGAGCATCCATATAGACGGAATAGGGATCTCCCAGAGAATCGACGATCCCGCGTGTCGCCCCGTCGATGAGCTGACTAATGGATGTCTTCTCCAGATAATCTCCTTGGACGAGCTGGACAACCCGAGCTAATCGCCCCATATGTTGTAAATTCACCACGATGAATCCGCCAACTGTGACTGTAAAGATAATACTAACAATGCCAATGAATATTCCGAGATGCTTAAAAAAGTCTCTCCAATTTCTCTCTTGCACTACCCTAACCCCTTCCTACCCAGCAACTGCAGTCCTCAATCGCTTGAGACAAACCTTTTGATATTATATGCTTATCCTATTCCAGTCATACTTAATGAAAAAATTGCAGTGGATCGGTAGGATTTCCATTCACTCTGACTTCGAAATGCAAGTGGTTTCCCGTACTCCAGCCAGTCGTACCAACATAGCCAATTACATCCCCGGCCTTAACTTTATCTCCTACAGACACTCCAAGCCGAGACTGATGCCCATAAAGGGAAGTATAACCGCCCCCGTGGTCAATGATAACCGCATTTCCGTAGGCTCCATACCAGCCTGCCATGATGACTTCACCGGAACCTGCAGCAAGGATTGCAGTCCCCCCCGGAGCGGGGATATCTGTTCCTGTATGTAAACTTTTCTGATGTGTAATCGGATGGATTCGCCAGCCATAGGGATCACTGACCTCATAATACCCGGGTAAAGGATAAGTGCTAATCGTCCCTAGGACTTTTCCAGACGAAGCCGCTGTTAATTGACGAATTTTCTGGGAAATTGTAGCGGAGTCTGCGGCTAATCGCGAATTTTGTTCTGATAAGTCGTCTTGCGCTTTTTTATTCTGATCAAGAGCAACCTGATATTGCTGATTCTTCCCATCTAAATCCGCTTTGGCTCTCGCCGCCTGAGCTTGAAGTTGAGCCGCTTGATCACGACGAGATTGCAGCTCCTTTGTTTTTTGTTCAACATCCTCTTTTTGCACTCGAATTTCCGTTAAAATTTGTTGATCATTCTCCACCAATTTGGAGAAATACTCAAGACGCGTGATAAAGTCACCCAAGTCAGCCGATTGAAAAAGGACTTCCAAATAGCTGAGCTGACCTTCTTCATAAATTCCCCGCACCCGTTTGTTCAAAACCTCACGACGAGCATCGAGCTCTTGGATGCGTTGTTCCAACTCCTTTTGAGAGACAGCTACATCCTTCTGCGCTTTGGTATAAGCCACTTGTTGTTGGCTCAATGATGTTTTGGCAGAGGAAATTTGCGTTGTTAGATCCTGGATTTGAGCTTTGATTTTATCCTCGGAATAGGTCAGTTGATTTAACTGTCCTTTGATTTGATTCTGATTTTGCTTTAAATCTTGTTGTTGCTGGATTGCCGCATCAAGTTCTCCCGCTTGGATTGGGAGAACCGTGCTTCCGATCAAGACACTGGTTAGGATTAGGGATACTGCCCATTGTTTAGGCATCTTTCCTCTCCTTTCTCATGCACATTCGCGAGCATCAAACCTTTAAGTACTTACGAAGAGAAATTACACTTCCCATCGCTCCTATTGCCATCCCCACCAAGAGAAGTGATATCAACACTTGGCCAATCAGATGGGAATCTTGGACAACTGGCATAAACGTTAAGGTAGAGCTAACATAACCCGCGAGCCATTGATAACCAAAACCGACAACGAAGGTGGCTAACACCCCTCCGATTAACCCGAGAAACATCCCTTCGATTAAGAAAGGCCAACGAATAAAACTGTTACTTGCTCCCACAAGCTTCATAATCTGAATCTCACGTCTTCTTGAGAAAACATTCATTTTAATATTAAGCGAAATCAAGACCAAGGAAGCAAGAGCAAAAGCCAAAACAATGCCAATCCCGACCCACCGCAGCCAACGTGTAAAAGGCAGAAGCTTGTCCACAATCTCTTGACCGTAGCGGACCTTCTCTACGCCTTTAAGTGCTTGAATCTGGTCGGCAACCGCCTGTACCTGTTGAGGGTCAGACACTTGCACGGTAAATTTATCCGGGAAAGGATTTGTCCCTCCTAAATCTGAAACTAACGTATTCGATCCCATGGATTGCGAAAAATCCCTCAAGGCCTGTTCTTTGGGAACCAATGTAACCGAGGTAATTCCACTTAATTCTTCAACCTGTTTCTGTAAGCTTTGAACTTCAGCTTGGCTCAACTTATCTTGGGTAAATACGGCAATTTGGAGTTGAGATTCAAAATCCTTAGCCATGTTATTCGCATTGACTAAGAAAAAAGCCGATGCACCTAAGATCACAAGAGAAACCAACACCGTTAAAACCGAAGCTAGACTGAGCCAGAAGTTGCGGCGTATCGACTTTAAAACGACTTGTAAAATATACTTTAGGGAGTTAATCGACATATCCGTATCCTCCCTTTTGCTCATCCCGGGTGATTTTTCCACTCTCAATCGCAATAACCCTTTTTTGCATTTGATCGACAATATTACGGGCATGTGTAGCCATCACAACGGTCGTACCCCGTTTATTGATGTTATAAAGCAAATCCATGATCTCCCAGGCCGTATCCGGATCAAGGTTACCTGTAGGCTCATCAGCAACCAGTAACGCTGGATTATTTACGATTGCTCGAGCAACAGAGATCCGTTGTTGCTCTCCTCCTGAAAGTTCATTTGGGAAAACTTTTTCCTTCGAAGCCAGCCCCACAAGATCCAGGGCCGCCCGTGTCCGTTCTCGTACTTCTTTCTTGGCCACGCCAATAACTTCTAAGGCAAAGGAAATGTTTTCGAGAACAGTTTTACTGGGTAATAGCCGAAAGTCTTGAAAAACAACTCCGATATTTCTGCGGAGGTGCGGAACGTCGCGGTCCTTCATCCTCAGAAGGTTTTTCCCATTGATGACCACTTGTCCGCGAGTTGGAGTTTCCTCGCGATAAAGCAAACGAATAATCGTGGATTTTCCTGCGCCGCTTGGCCCCACTAAAAAGACAAATTCTCCACTTTCAATCTTTAGATTAATATCGACAAGGGCCCTGGCACCATTCGGGTAAATCTTCGAAACGTTTGTAAACTGGATCATTTTAGCCCTCCTACTTATTATGTGTCAGATCCCTTTTTTTCCCTAACTTATATTCCAATTCGACACGAGCCAGAGATTTCCTGTTAGAAGTAAAAAAAGCCCTTCATCTATTTTCACAGATTAAGAGCAAGATGGCAAAGGGTTAATTTACCAACCATTTATTTTTTCTTAAGTTTGCTTGAGTATTCGCTGATCATTCTCCAGATGTTGAGCATCAGCCTTAGCTCCTCCGGCTCTTTATTTTTAGCTATGGATACTAGCTCATTGATCAAACTGTTGGGTTCAACGTTTACTTCTTCCTGAAGGAGGTAATCGACTGTGACCCCTAAAGAACTTGCGATATTGACTACGGTCTCCAGGCTAGGGTTCTTCTCTCCCCGCTCGACCTGACCGACGTATGACTCATTAACTTGTGCTGCCTCGGCAAGTTGTTCCTGCGTGAGTCTATACTTCGTTCTCTCTTCTCGGATTCGCTGACCCAAATGTTTGTATACCATCTTCATAGCCCCCTTCGATCCCACTATATGGTATTGAGGATAAGGCTTGAAGATGCTGCTGGTATGATTCATGTTGACCATTAGTATTTTATAGTGATAGAATTACCCTATACAACTAAGCTATCGGTAAAAATCGAGGGGAATCTATTCAATGATTTGTAAAGTTCTGGTCGTGGATGATGCGAGTTTTATACGTATGATGATTCGCCAGGTTTTAACCCGTTTAGGTTACACTAACATCTTGGAAGCTAAGAACGGTTTTGAAGCGATTGAAATTTATAAAGCAAATACACCCGCACTCACGATTCTGGATATTACGATGCCGGAACTTGATGGGTTGTCTGCCCTTATCGAAATCATCGCTTTTGACCCGAAAGCTAAGGTGATTATGTGTAGTGCCGCTTCGCAAGAAACCAGCGTTCGCGAAGCGTTGGAGATCGGTGCAGTTGCTTTTGTGACTAAACCGTTTCATCCGGATAAACTCGGAAAAGTAATTGTGAAGGTTTTAACGGGTAACAACGGGAGGAACGATAACAACGGGGGATGTTCAGCAACCCTTAAGTAGGTGAAAAGTGAAAATTTGAACAGTCTATTCCGTGGATTCTCGAATTTTCCAAAATTATTACTTTCCCGGCAGCACTGATAATTATCACCGGTATAGCCTATTTACCGGGATATTTAAATGCTTTTATGGTCATTAGCCTGATTTTCGATAGACAGCCGCCCATTAAGGATGGATATCCAACCAAGGATATTACGGTTCTTATCGCAGCAAGAAATGAAGCAAATACCATAGGTAATACACTTAAATATGTAGCTAACCAAGATTACACCGGAAGAATCAGAGTTTTCGTTATTGATAATGGCTCTACTGATAACACAGAAGCTAATGCGTACCTTGAGGGTAAAAATTTAAATCTTGATGTAACAGTTATCAGAGAAGAGCAGCCGGGAAAGTTTAACGCCTTAAACACCGGTCTTAAATATACCGATACCGACTTGGTTATTACATTAGATGCGGACACACTTTTACATAAATCAGCCATCATATATTTAGTTTCTCGTATTGAAAGTTCACCTAAAGAGGTCTGTGCAGTTGCAGGTTCGGTACTTGTCCGCAACAGCAGGGATAACATCAAAACGAAAATTCAGGAATGGAATTATTTTCTGGGAATTGCGTCCATCAAAAGAATGCAGGGTCTTTATCAAGGAACTCTTGTTGCACAAGGGGCTTACAGTATATATAGAACTGCAAATGTTATAGAAGTAGGTGGATGGCCAGACGCAATTGGTGAAGATATCGTTTTAACATGGAATTTATTAAAAAAAGGATGGAAAACATATTTTGAACCATTGGCAGTTGCATTTACGGATGTGCCGACGAATTGGCATTCTTTTGCCAGACAACGTTCCAGATGGGCAAGAAATGATTGAAGCACTTCGACAAATAAAACCGTGATAAAAAAGCACCAAAATTTATCCGTTAAAGAACTAACTTTGGCGCCGCGATGTCTGAAACATCTACTTTCCAGACAGTTTGAGGTTGTCGCTTTGTTTTATTATTTATTGCTGATCTAATGGTTTTTTCCGAGGAGCTTTAAGCTATTTTCTTTTCAAAACCTCGTCAACCGCTTCCAGAATCTCCTTCTGAGTTAACCCATATTTCGCTAACAGCTCAAATGGGCGCCCAGATTCCCCAAAACAATCTTTGAGCCCGACCCGAACCATGGGAGTAGGTGCATTTTCCGCCAAAACTTCAGCTACAGCACTCCCCAAACCACCAATAATGGTATGTTCTTCGGCTGTGACCACAGCACCCGTTGCTTTAGCCATCCGGACGATCGTCTCTTGGTCAAGTGGTTTAACAGACGCTACATTCACGACTGCAGCTTGAACTCCGCGTCCCGCTAATTCCTCCGCCGCCTCCAGAGCTGCAGCAACCATTACGCCATTCGCAAAAATTACGACATCTGATCCCTCACGAATAACATTGGCCTTGCCAATCTCGAAGGTGTAATTTTCATCAAAAAGTAAAGGAACATCAAGCCGCCCCATGCGGATATAAACAGGTCCCTTATACTGGGCTGCAGCATAAATCACTTGGCGCGTTTCTTCGCCATCGGCAGGTACGAGAACAGTCATATTCGGTAGAGCACGCATGATCGCTACATCTTCGATGGCTTGGTGGGAACCCCCATCTTCACCGACGGTTACACCCGAATGGGTGGCGGCAATCTTGACATTGAGTTTCGGATAGGCAATTGAGTTACGAATTTGCTCGAAAGCCCTCCCTGTTGCGAAGACAGCAAAAGTGCTAGCAAATGGTATCTTGCCTGCCGCAGCTAATCCAGCCGCTGTGCCCATCATATTTGCTTCAGCAATCCCCATATTAAAAAAACGTTCTGGGTAATGTTTAGCGAAATCCGCAGTTTTTGTAGATTTCGATAAGTCCGCATCTAAAACGACGATATCGGGATTTTCTGCTCCTAAGGCGACTAAAGCCTTACCATAGGCCTCCCGGGTTGCTTGCTTAGCCAAGACGTGATGCCTCCTCTCTCAATTCGCTCAGCGCTTGTTCTGCTTGTTCGGCACTGGGCGCATTACCATGCCAGCCGACTTGGTTTTCCATGAAGGAGATACCTTTACCTTTGATCGTTTTAGCCAATAGAAGAGTGGGCTTGCCCTTCGTCGCTTTCGCTTCGGCAAACGCTGCGATTAATTGTTCAATATCATGTCCATCAACCTCGATCACATGCCAACCAAAGGCCAGCCATTTATCCAACAGAGGACTCGAAGACATTACTTGTTCAGTGGGTCCGTCAATCTGTAGCCCGTTGCAATCCAAGATAGCGGTGACATTGTCCAATTTAAAATGAGCCGCAGCCATCGCCGCTTCCCAAATCTGTCCTTCAGCCATCTCCCCATCGCCCATCACGACGTATACGCGGTAGTCTTTTTTATCCAATTTTCCAGCCAAAGCCATGCCGTTTGCAGCAGATAAGCCCTGTCCCAAGGAACCTGTGGACATATCAACGCCTGGAATCTTTTTCATATCGGGATGTCCTTGGAGCATCCGTCCGGTTTGTCTTAAACCCAGAAGCTCTTCCTTTGGAAAAAACCCTTTTTCTGCTAGGGCAGCATAAAGAACAGGTGCAGCATGACCTTTCGACAGAACAAAACGGTCACGATCTGGCCAATGCGAGTCTTGTGGGTTAACCCTCATCTCATGAAAATATAAGGTTGCCACAATATCCGCAGAAGACAAACTTCCTCCGGGATGACCTGATTTAGCGGGTAAAAGCATCGTGATGATATCTTGACGAAGCTGATTCGCCATGCGTTTTAATTCAAGGACTGACACGCTAATTTCCTCCCTAAAACTGCTATTTTTTTTGTGATACTTGCATCGTAGATGTATAGTTTGAACTCATTAACCCGCAGGGGTTAATGAGTTCGATTTCATCCGATGGCTAGACTTTATTTCACATTTTTGGTTTTTTGCAAGTAGGCTGCAATAAATTCATCAATCTCGCCATCCATGACAGCCGATACGTTTGCGGTCTCCACATTCGTCCTGTGATCCTTAACCAAATTATACGGATGGAACACATACGAACGGATTTGACTACCCCAAGCAATTTCTTGTTGCTCCCCACGGATTTCAGAGATCTCATCCTCTTGCTGTTTGCGCTTAAGCTCTAAAAGCTTGGCTTTGAGAACCCGCATCACGTACGCGCGGTTTTGAATCTGGGAACGTTCACTCTGACACGCAACCACGATTCCTGTCGGCAAGTGGGTAATCCTCACCGCTGAGCTTGTTTTGTTGATATGCTGCCCACCCGCTCCACTTGCCCGATAGGTGTCAACTTTTAATTCATCGGGATTGATCGTGATCTCCGAATCATCCTCTGGAACTTCCGGTATAACATCCACTGAAGCAAAAGAGGTGTGCCTGCGCCCAGCTGCATCAAACGGGGAAACCCGAACAAGACGGTGAACCCCCTTCTCCGATTTAGCATAACCGTAAGCATTCTCGCCCGCGATCGAAATCGTTGCGCTCTTGATTCCTGCCTCATCGCCTGGAAGTAAGTCCATCGTTTCCACTTTATAGTCGCGACGCTCGCCCCAACGGACATACATCCGGTAGAGCATGGAAACCCAATCCTGAGCCTCCGTACCCCCCGCGCCCGCGTGTAAAGTCAAGATCGCATTATTCCGATCATATTGTCCACTGAGCAGAATCTCCAGTTCCAATCCATCGAATTTTTCCTGTAGTTTCTTAACCCCTGCTTCTACTTCCGGCTCAAGAGAATCGTCATCCTCTTCCATCGCCAGTTCGTAAAGTGCTGTTAAATCTCCTAATTCAATGCGAAGATCTTCATAGATTTTTACTTTTCCTTGTTGAATGGAAAGCTCCTGCATATATTTCTGAGCAGAAGTCGAGTCATCCCAAAAATCTGGGCGGTTAAACTCCCGCTCTAATACGCTAATCTTATCTATGCGCTGAGCGACGTCAAAGAGAAGCCCTCAAATCTGCCAAGCGCATTTCTAAACTTTCAAGCTCTCTTTTCCAGTCAGCTAGTAACACTTTTCTTCATTCCTTCCGAAGAATTGCGAGAACAGGTTCAGACAAGGGCGCTCGCCTATCAAACTAGGGTTCAAACGCCTGATCTGGGGAGGCAAGGTTCCCGCCAAAATCGTCTCCTGACTCTGTTGGCGGCGAAACACATCGTGTGTTCCGCCCTGCCTATGCATGTTGCGTTTTAACCAAGTTTGATCACGACTCGCTTTAAAGCCTTCACCTGTTTCTCGCTATTCTTTTTAAAACTATTTTTGGTATTTCTATCAGGATTTACTCATTTGCTCCATGGCAATTCTTATACTTTTTCCCACTCCCGCAAGGGCAAGGATCATTACGTCCAATTTTAGGCCCCGCATTATGCACTGGACGAGCTGCTTCCTCTTCATCCCGATTCGTGTGAACACGTTGAGGTTCTTCCGGAGCTTGTTCCGTTACCTGTGGGGCAACTCTCATCATATAGCGGACGATATCTTCTTGAATTGCATCAATCATCGCTTGGAACATATCGAAAGCTTCGTGTTTATACTCGACAAGCGGATTCTTTTGCCCATAAGCACGCAACCCGATTCCTTCACGCATCATATCCATGGCATCCAAGTGATCCATCCACTTACCGTCCACGACCTGGAGCATAACTGCGCGCTCGATTTCCCGCATCAGTTCGGGACCAAACGCATTCTCCCTAGCTTCATATAAAGCTACAGCCTTATCCAGTAATAACTCGACGACTTCTTCCTTATTGAGATTAACAACCTGGTCAGCCGTAATATCGTGATTGGGTAAGAAGTTAGTATCGATATATTCTAAAAAGCTATCCAATTCCCATTCTTCCGGGTAAGGGCTTTCTCCACTAAACATATCAACCGTGTCGGTAACGACCTTATTAACCATCTCCATAATATTTTCACGGAGATTCTCACCTTCAAGAACCATACGGCGCTGTCCATAAATAATTTCCCGTTGCTGATTCATGACATCATCATAATCGAGCACGTTTTTCCTAATCTCAAAGTTCCGATTTTCCACACGACGTTGTGCAGTTTCAAGCGAACGGGTAATCATTTTGGACGTAATTGGCACGCTATCATCCATGCCCAACTTATCCATGATGCCCATAATGTTCTCTGCTCCAAAGAGACGCATTAAATCGTCCTCCAAAGAGAGGAAGAACTGAGAAGAACCCGGGTCTCCTTGACGTCCGGCACGTCCCCGCAACTGATTATCAATCCGTCGGGATTCATGGCGTTCTGTACCTATAATATGCAAACCACCCAGTTCCGATACTCCTTCGCCAAGGATAATATCCGTACCGCGACCAGCCATATTCGTCGCAATCGTTACGATATCACGTTGCCCCGCTCCGGCAATAATCTCGGCCTCTTTTTCATGATATTTAGCATTCAATACTTGGTGTGGAATACCCCGGCGCTCGAGTAAAGCACTCAATTGTTCTGACTTCTCAACGGAGACTGTCCCTACAAGTACAGGCTGGCCTTTGGCATGTCGTTCAACAATCTCCTCGACAACGGCCTGGTACTTACCCTTTTCCGTACGATAAACTACGTCCGGTATATTTTGGCGAAGCATAGGCATATTCGTGGGGATCACGACAACATCCAAATGATAAATTTTCTTAAACTCCGGCTCCTCAGTCAATGCTGTACCCGTCATCCCCGAAAGTTTATCATACATCCGGAAATAATTTTGGAAGGTGATCGTCGCCAACGTTTGCGATTCCTTCTCGATCTTAACGCCTTCTTTGGCTTCAATCGCCTGATGAAGTCCTTCGCTGTAGCGTCGTCCGAACATCAAACGGCCTGTAAATTCGTCGACGATGATCACTTCGCCGTCTTTGACAACATAGTCCCGGTCCCGTTTGAAAAGGGCATGCGCTTTTAAGGCTTGATTCACATGATGTGCTAATTCGGTATGAACATCATCATACAGATTCTCAACCCCAAGCATGGTTTCGACTCGGCTAATTCCCTGTTCCGTCAAGGTCACAACCTTGTCTTTTTCATTCAAATTATAGTCTTCTTCAGGCTTTAAGCGAGGAATGATCATCGCCACCCGGTAATAGAGTTCTGTAGGCTTGTCCGCCTCACCTGAAATAATCAAAGGAGTCCGTGCTTCATCAATTAAAATGGAGTCCACTTCATCCACGATCGCAAAATTTAGTTCACGTTGCACCAAGCCTTCTGGGCGTGTGACCATATTATCGCGCAAATAGTCAAAACCGAATTCATTATTCGTCCCATACGTAATATCCGCAGCATAACTTTCTCTGCGTTGTTCATAGTTTAAGCCATGAACAATTAGCCCAACAGATAACCCCAGGAACTTGTGGATCTGCCCCATCCATTCACTGTCACGACGAGCTAAATAATCATTCACGGTAATAATATGCACACCTTGGCCTGTTAAAGCATTAAGGTAAGAGGGCAGGGTCGCAACTAGGGTTTTACCTTCCCCAGTACGCATCTCAGCGATTCGACCGTCATGCAAAACCATACCGCCGACTAATTGTACATCATAGTGCCTTTGCCCGATAACCCGGTGTGATGCTTCGCGCACAACCGCAAAAGCCTCAGGCAGAAGATTATCGATGTTTTCTCCATTTTCTAACCTTTGTCGAAATTCTGCAGTCTTTCCTTGCAATTCCTCATCACTTAAAGCTTGTATCTCAGGTTCAAGAGCGTTAATTGCTTGTACGCGTTTCTGATACTTCTTTACTTCACGTGCATTGTCATCAAGAAGGCTATTTAAAAATCCCATTAACCGATCCACCTTTCAAACGTCCCAGCGTATCATCTCATTTTAGCATTACCCTACTTTCGGTGCAACTACGATAGTATAAACCAGCATGGAAAATTCAGGTTAGATATTTCCTATCCTAACAAAAAAAGAGACCCGTTCAAATTCAAATTGGGCCTCTTTTAAAACTCCAGATTTCATTGAATTCGATCTTCGTCTCAGGCTTCAGGTTCCAGCAAGCCGTAATCGCCGTTATGACGACGGTAAACCACGTTCGCTGCCTGATTATCTGAATTCGTAAATACGAAGAAGTTATGCCCAACGAGGTTCATCTGCATAATTGCTTCGTCAACTGACATCGGTTTCAACGCGAATTTCTTAATCCGTACAACCTTTTCATCTTCATCCGCAAGATCAACAGGATGCTCTGGTTCATGATCCTTCAAGACCTTCGAGCGCATCCGTTTGTTAATTCGGGTACGATATTTGTCGATTTGGCGTTCTAATTTTTCGACGACAAGATCAATGGAAGCATACATATCGGCGCTTTCTTCTTCTCCGCGCAGAATAATTCCATGAATAGGGGCTGTGACTTCTACCCGGTGGCGGCCTTCCTCAACCAGTAAAGTCACTTTGACATCCATAAACTCATCTGAGTACTTTTCAAGTTTGCCGACCCGTTTCAGTACATACTCTTTCAGGGCATCCGTTACTTCGATATGTTTGCCTCGAATCATGATGTTCATAGTTTGTACCCCCTTTTAATCAGCTTAAATATTAATATTCCCTATTTCGCCGAAAAATCCTGCTATATGATGACCACGTCTATAATTTTCTTCTCAATAAAAAAAGAGAATCATTGTAAATTATTTCAACAACTCTCTTTTTCAATACCTGTAAAAGATTAACAACCTATAGTTTTTAGAGTTTAATATTCCCAAGCCTCTAAGGTCTTACTGAAGGATTACATTTGAAGCTTGCTCTCCACGCGGCCCCTGGATAACATCGAATTCAACGCTCTGGCCTTCTTCCAAGGTGCGAAATCCATCACTCGTGATGGAAGAGAAGTGGACAAAGATATCCTGACCGCTTTCACTCTCAATAAATCCATACCCTTTTTGCTTGCTAAACCATTTGACTTTACCTAACACTGAAAAACTACCTCCTTGAATTTGGCCGCTTGGAGGTTTTCAAAAGAAAACACATACCATAAAGCCTTACCCCATGAGGATAACCAGAATACGCCAATTCTAAACACCTAGAGGATTTTACTTAAGAAGGACTGGGTTCGTGGATTATGAGGATTTCCAAAGACTTCATCTGGTTTTCCCTCTTCCATGATGATACCCTCGTCCATAAAAATAACCCGATCCCCGACCTCTCGTGCAAAGCCCATTTCATGAGTAACAACCATCATGGTCATCCCTTCACGCGCTAAATCCTTCATAACCGCAAGAACCTCACCGACCATTTCCGGGTCGAGTGCTGAAGTGGGTTCGTCGAAAAGCATAATTTTCGGTTTCATCGCCAACGCTCGGGCAATAGCAACCCGTTGTTGCTGCCCACCAGAAAGCCGGTCGGGATATTCGTGAGCCTTCTCCACAAGACCTACTTTTTGCAGAAGCTCCATACCACTTTCTTCTGCTTCCTTTTTGTGTGTTTTCCGAACGACCCCTGGAGCAAGCACGATATTTTGCAAAGCTGTCATATGAGGGAAAAGATTAAAGCTCTGAAATACCATCCCTACTTCGCGGCGAATTGCATTCACATTCGTCTCCGAGTTGAGAGGAATTCCATCAACAACGATTTCCCCGCTCGTTGGCTCTTCCAGTTTATTTAAGCATCGCAAAAACGTGCTTTTTCCAGAGCCACTCGGGCCGATCACCACGACCACTTCTTTTTCTTTGACATGGCAGTCGATCCCGCGCAGGACTTCGAGTTTGCCAAAAGACTTATGCAAATTCTTAACGTATATCACTCTTACCAAACCTCCTTTCGGTATAACTGACTATACGAGAAAGGACCAGTGTCATCGCCAGGTAGATAAAAGCAACTTCAATGTAGATCGGAAAAGATTGGTAAGTCCGTCCAACAATGATTTTCCCAGAATACATTAAATCTTCCAAGGCAATTAAGGCTACCAAAGAAGAGTCCTTCAGCAAAGCGATGAACTCATTTCCCAACGGTGGGATCACACGTTTGAACGCTTGCGGCAGAATAATATACCACATTGCTTGGGTCTGAGTCATACCCAAGGAACGGGCTGCCTCCGTTTGCCCCCGATCAATCGACTGAATTCCCGAGCGAAAGATCTCCGCAAGGTATGCCCCAGAATTCAATCCCATCGCTGAAATAGCTGCGATATACTTATAATTATCTGGAGGTGTGAAATTTAAAATTTGTGGGAGCCCATAATAAGCTAAAAAGATCTGCACAAGAAGTGGCGTCCCCCGGAAAAAATCAATATAAGAAATTGCAATTCCTTTAAGAAGACGTTTACTGGATAACCTCATCAACGCCAAAAACAAGCCAAGTACGATACCTATACCCACAGCTCCTGCCGTAAGCTCTATAGTTACCTGTGTCCCTTTTAATAAGGGTTGAAAACTGGGGATTATTAATTCCCAACGGATTGTTCCCACAGGAATCCTCCTTTCAACATCATTGAAGATTATTTCAGGTGGAGTTCAACACCATCTGATAGAAATTCGTCAATTCCTTGGTCATTATACAGTTTTACGTAATTTTATTCAAGATAAGAAGTTTTCCTTCTAATTCTTTAAAAAGCCGAACTTAACTTTCAGCGTAAGATACAAGAGGCGTCCAGATCATTCTGAACGCCTCCTGCAATATCAACATATGTCTTTTGCGTTTACTTTAAGGTCGGTGCATCCTCATTAAACCATTTCTTGTAGATCTCATTATATTTACTAGAATCCTGGATCTTTTTCAAGGAAGCATTGATCTTATCCTTAAGCTCGCTGTCTCCCTTTTTCACAGCAATTCCGTAATATTCATTTGAGAAATCTCCATTAATATAGTGAATATTAGTGGTTGGGTTTTGTTTAATAAAATAGAGCACGACTGGGGAATCCGCAACTACTGCATCTAACCCGCCATTGATAAGATCGTTCATTGCATCTGGAATAGCTTCATATTTCTGAGGAGTAATCCCCATCCCTTCCACAACCGTTTGACCGGTCGTAGCATTTTGGACACCAATCTTTTTCCCTTTCAAGTCTGCTGCACTTTTAATTGAGGAATCCTTTTTAACCGCGATATATTGCGCTGCCATCAGATATTTATTACTAAAGTCCACACTTTTCTCACGCTCAGGTGTAATCGTCATAGCAGCAATAACTGCACCATAATTTCCCGCTTGCAGAGCAGGAATTAAGCCATCAAAAGAGGAAGATTCAAATTGAACTTTATACCCCATATCTGCCCCAATAGCATTCATCAGTTCGACATCAAAACCAGTGGTTTTATTTTGATCATCCATAAATTCAAACGGAGCAAATGTTGGATCCGTCCCCACCTTAAGCACTTTTGCACTATCCGAACTCGTGGTTTGATTGGATGTCGCTGGTGGAGTGCTTGTATTCCCGCACCCTGCTAAACCTAAAGATAAAATAACAAGGGAAGCCAAAGCAGTTTTTAATCCGATCTTTAACATATCTCCATTTCTCCTTCTCATAATTTATCCTAAAATCATAGTACAACCTAAATAAGTATACATATGTTTACAAATTTATTCAATACCCTTATCCGGCATCAATTATATATACTTCCCTAAGGCATAAAGAAAACTTGGCTTGCGCCAAGGCTCTGGCGTAGGCGGAAGCCTTAGTTGCACTTATGCTATCTGCCCAAAACTTATACTTTCTGTTAGTAAAAAAAATACCCGGTTGAACCGGGTAGGAAACTAAAAACAATTAAAGTTTCGGAGCTTCTGAATTAAACCATTTCTTAAAAATCTTATTATATTCTCCGTTATCCATGAGTTTCTTCAAAGAAGCATTCATTTGATCGGCTAATGCTTTATGATCTTGCTTAACGGCAATTCCATAATACTCTTGGTCAAAATTTCCTGGAATCGTTACAATCTTCTTATCGGGATTCTGTTTAATGAAATAAGCAACAACTGGAGAATCGATAACCGCTACATCTATTCCGCCATTGATTAAGTCATTCAGGGCATCCGGTGCTGTCTCATATTTCTGGGGCGTTAGACCCATTTTTTCTACAGCGTCTTGACCCGTCGTTCCCAATTGAACTCCAATTTTCTTCCCTTTGAAGTCAGCTTCAGACTTAATGGGTGAACCTTGCTTTACCGCAATAGACTGCGTTGCCTGGAAATATCTATTCGTAAACTGAACCGTTTTTGCGCGTTCTTCCGTAATCGTCATCGAAGAAATTATAGCATCAAATTTTCCTGAATTAAGCGCCGGAATCAAGCCATCAAAAGTCCCCGATTCGAACTTAACCTGATAACCCAAATCTTTTCCTATAGCGTTCATCAAATCAACATCAAAACCTTCAGGTTGCTGTTGGGTATTCATATATTCCATCGGAGCATAGGCAATATCCGAACCCACTTTAAGTACGTTCTCACTTGAAGCCGTATTCGCGCTACCCGAACCATTCTGCGCTGGTGCACTTGGAGTCTTGGCTCCTCCGCAGCCTGCTAACCCCAGCAAGCTCACCATGACTAGGACTGCCACACCCGCTTTGTAAAACTTCTTCATCTTCAAATATTCCCCTTCCATTTCTCATCTAGCGCTTTGATTGTTCAAATTCCAAACTTTATGTCGCTATTATACAAATCTATGTAATTCCGTGCAAGCTTAATTCGGGAAATCTCAGAAGAATACAAAAAACATAAAAAGTGTAATAAAGAAAACCCGGCTTTCGCCGAGCTTCAGCGAGAATGAAAGCCGCTGGTTGCACTTATACTATCTGCCCCAAAATTTATACTTTCTGTTAGTAAAATAAAAAGCATTGGTTTGACCCAATGCTTTCTTATATTCGCGTATATTACCGATTAACGAGCTACGCGATGGGTTTGGTAGCACTCGCGGCAATAAACGGGACGATCAGACGTCGGTTGGAACGGTACTTGTGTTTCTACTCCGCATTCTGCACAAACAACGGTGTACATTTCGCGTTGACGAGGTTCAGAATTGTTACGGGCAGCTTTACGTGCATTGCGGCATTCGCGGCAACGTTGTGGTTCATTTTCGAATCCTTTTTCTTCGTAAAATTCTTGCTCACCAACTGTAAAAATGAATGTAGCTCCGCAGTCTTTGCAAACGAGTTCTTTGTCTTGAAACGCCATGAAGAAAATCCCCTTACCTTAAAAAATGTAACAGACTCACGCCTATCCAATGCCATTATAACATTTATTGGCTTAAGTAAACAATACTTTTTTATTCCACGAGGATAAATTGGCTAGACTTCAGATGTCGTTCCTCGCTACCACCTTTATTCGCCAATGCCTAAATATTGACCTGGATTCCTGCAGCCAGAGTTAGTCCATATACCTCCTCAGCTCCCCACTCCCTTAAGACGTTAGCGCATGATTCCAGGGTGGCTCCAGTGGTCACCACGTCATCAAGCAACCAAATTCTTCTCCCTTTAAATCCCCACTTTTCTCCAATCGCCGAGAGTGAAAAAACACCCGATAAATTATGCAAACGGTCATAGCGGTTTAACCCGACTTGCGGTGTTGTCGGGGTCGTTCGTTCCAATCCTTCGATGAGAGGTATCCCCAGTTCCCAATGGAGTGCTGAGGCGAGTACAGAAGATTGATTGAATCCTCTTTCCGCTATACGTTCGAGGTGCATTGGGACAGGCACGAGCGCATCTGGTGGTGGCAAGTTTCGAATAGCCCAATCCGCGAAAGGTCGTGCAATTTCTCTAAGAAGATAGGGTTGAGATTTAAATTTTACAGATTGGATATAATCCCGCCAGGCTCCAGTATAATGGCCCCAAGCGGCTACTCTGTTTAGTCCCTTGGGGCCTCGTCCTTCACCACAGTCCCGACAAAGGAGTTGTTCCTTCGAAACTAACTTTCCACAGTCTCGACATCGTCCCAGCTCAGGATGGAAAAACTCTTCCTCGCAAGTTGGACAGATTGGACCATGAGCTTTACCACATAAGAGACAATTCTCTTGTTTTTCATACAACACCGATTGCCAAAGGGCTCTGATAGTCTCCCCATGCGCTTTGAGTTTAGGCAAAGGGTCTTCCCTCCCCTCGTTTTATAGTAGCCCTTCATGCCACTTTGCAGCATCATTGAAGGAAGTAAATGCGTCAATGTAGCATTTCGCGCATTCGAGTTATTATGTTTTAAAACGGATCTATGAGCCCTTGCTCCAAAGCGAGTCGATTTTGCTCCTGAATCCAATGGATTGCCTTCTCAATTGCCGGAGTTTTGTGTTTGGCAAGAAACAAGGCTCTTCCTTCGGGGTTCTCTTGGGTTCGACCTACTCGCCCCGCCATCTGGACAAGTGCCCGTTCATCAAAAAGTTCATGATCCGCTGCTAAAACCATCACCTGAGCATTGGGTATAGTTACTCCTCGTTCCAATATGGAAGTGCTGATGAAAACTCGATATTCGTCCTTTCTAAGCCGCTCAATTTTCTCTCGTCGGCCAGGATCGGAGCTATAGCTTCCCTCAATGGCCCATCCGGGAAAGAGGTCATGAAGTTTTTCGACGTACATGTTAACCCATGAGATTTTGGGAACAAAGATAAGGACGGGTCCAGATTCAGCAAGCGCTTTAATCCATTGAGAAGCTACCTCCTGGTTTGTGGAATATTTGATCCACTCAGGAACAGGCAAAGCCTTACGATGGTGACGCGCTGGTAAACGCACTAGTTGCATTCCCTTGTTCTGAACTTTAGCTCTATTCTCTGGAGACGGAGTGGCGGTCAAATAGACGATCTTTCCTCCAGGTTTCAGTGACTGTTGTAATCCCCACGCCAGAGCCGCATTTCCATGATAAGGGAAGGCATCCACTTCATCCATAAAAATCAAATCAAAGGCTTGATAAAAACGTAAAACTTGATGGGTTGTCGCTAGAACTAACGGAGCCGGCGAGAAACGTTCAGTACTCACTCCGGTCAATACACTCACACTTAATTCTGGAAAATCTCGCTCCAATCGGGGCGCCACGTCCAAGACCACATCCTGGCGAGGTGCTGCGAAGAGAACTTTTTGCCCTCTCTCTAAGGCCCAAGCTGCTGCCGGAAAACAGACCTCCGTTTTCCCTGCCCCACACGCAGCCCAGAGCAGGAGGTTCTTCCCCGTTTCGGTCGAAACAAACTCTAAGACTCCCTGGCTGGCTTGTTCCTGTGCTAGGCTTAACGTCCAATGAGGAGAAAATCTAACAGGCTGTAACTCTACAGAATCACCTAAACCCTGATTCTCCGGAAGCTTAGCAAAAGGCATTCCACCTTCCTTACAATCTGGGTGAGGTCCTAAACTTCGGTAAAGCGTCTGCAGTGAACTCAATGCTCCTAAAGCAGCACATGAAGGGCATGTTCCAGCTAAACCATAGATGCTGGGCCATTCCTTAATTTCCGTCTCCCCGCATCGCATACAGCGCCAGCCCTGACCCTCCTTCTGGACAGCAGGAATCCATTCGGCTTGACCCTGCAGAACGGACTCATGACAAAGCAGGATAACTTCCTTAAGATTAAGACCCATTTCGTTTGCTAATCTTTGAAAATCTGCTTCTGAAAGCTGCCGGCTTTGGACACGGGAAGCGAAGGCAAACTCTTCAACGTCAACTTCAACCTCTTGCGTATGGACTATTGGATTCTTAGCTTCCGGTTGTGTACTTCTCCATCGCCAGTCCATGCTTGCAAGTCCCGAATGTTTACGAAGTAAAAACTTCAGGATTTCCTGCTTGCCCTTCTTCACCTGTTGTGATTTAAGAATTTCGATTAGACTTTGCGCGAAAGCCAACGGCAACCCCGGTGTGAGCATCTCAGCTCGCGAGGGGAGCTTGTCCCCTTGAACGATTGGAGAAATAGAAGGTTCCCCCGAATCTGTTCTTATAATGTAAAACAGCATTCCTTTACATCCTTCGCTTTAGGAGTTTTTGGCATCATTAACGATGGGCATTGCTTAATTAGAAACTTTTGAAGCAAGTAAGGGTTCATACATCATAATGGCATGGTTTTCCGTTATAACTTCATCCGATATTTCAAGCCCTAGTTCATCAAAAACCTTCCGACTAATCACGTTATGGCGCATATATCCTCCCCACCATTCATGGGTAATACGGTGCTCGCTTTCGTATACCTGATATTGGCAGGGGCTCTTTTGCCCACATCTCCATTCTCCAGTTAACTCGTTATCTCCAACCTCCACAAAGAGCTGATAATCGTCTTGGGTATTATTCCGTATTTGCAAATCAACATAGTTATAAACCACAGTCGCACCGCTAGCAAAGGGTTGGGTCCGATTGGAATCGGGAAACACATCATGGGTATGCCTCCACCGTTCGGTAACCGTTAGAGGAGTATGTAGCGTCATCCAATAGATCAAATTCGAAAGTTGACAAAGGCCGCCACCTACTCCCGGAAGAAAGGAGCCATTTGATAAAACCATCCCCTCCAGATATCCCTTCGCTTTTGTGGGCTTTCCCACAAGATGCCAAAAAGAAAAGGTTTCTCCCGGCTTGAGAATGATTCCATTCATTCTCGCACTCGCCAACTTCAAATTTGTTACTTTATTTACCTGCAACCACATATCTACATTCTTCAAATGACGAAATAAAGGGGTCTGATGATTCGCAATAATATAGGGAGGTTTCTCTGAATCTGGGATAGCCATTTGGGCATACCGGATTGATCGACCAAAATACCATAAGAAATATCGGTGCAAGGTAAAAAAAAGTTTTCCTAGACGTAGTCGCACTTTGGAGCGCACTTTCGGCCGGTCAGATCTCCCTAATCCCTTAAGTGTCTTTCGCAAACTTACCACCTCTTATGTGCCACGAAAACAGTTTATTTATCTTCAATAACATCACCCGTTATATAATCCTGGAGAATCTCTTTAATACGAAAAGCAAAACTATCGGATGCACCCCAATCAAAATTGAAAATTAGTCCTTGGGAACTTCCTTGGCTCATCTTCTTACTCCCCTTTCAAGTAACTATTGGATCGAATAAATCCTTTTCCATGACTATTCCTTTCTTCTTCCAGATCGGACAAACACCGCCGTCCCAATTCCAATTAAAAAAATGGCAATAATTAATAGGACATAGCTATATGGATTTGATCGTGATTTATTATTCTGTATTAACCCACTGCTTATTTGGGTTTGAGCATTATCCAAAATTGGAGCCTCTGCATCCGTCGTTGGGACTGGATATATTTGAACCTCTTGATCATTTGGACGCTTTACATAATAAGTCCCGCTAACCCCCGAAAAATCATTTTCTTGACCTCCTGAATTTACGTACCATTGAATACAGGCAAGGTCTCCAAGTAACCCTGAAGTAGAAGCATTTGACGCATCTAATCTTAGGGTCCTATAATCACCACTGTCAGCTTTAAAAATACCCCATGCCTTTTTATAGAAAGCGCCTTGCTTTTTAAGGGATAGAACACAAAAATCTCCAACCCTCGGTGTAAGTTGATCCCATCCGTAATTAAAATCATCGGCAACAAGTATTAAGTCGGAGCTAACTCTTCCGTTGAAAACTTTTATTATTTTAACCTTAAACGTGTCTCCTTGTTTATCCATTAACTGACCCAAAATCATCGCATCTTGGTCTTGTTTAAATGATTCAACTTCATCCGCATGTAACATCCGATAAAGCGCATCTGCCGCAAAAGTAACTCTGGGAGATGCAAGTAAAAGCACAGCTATACATAAACCAATAATATACTTTTTCATAGCAACCTCCCTCATAAATTTTACTTTACTCAGTATTTGCGAATTACTTCTGAGATTCAGACTTGAACTTTGCTATCTCATTTTCCAAAGCTCAAAAGGGTTTGCGTACGGGATTTTCTTAAATGTCCTTCCCGTTGTCGCAAACCCTTTTGTTCTATGTGCTAATTCTTCAGTAATACTAAATGATACGTACCCTCAATAAAATTCTTGCTTATCCATCCTCTGCCATTTACTTCCTCATTGATTGTACCAATTCCTGCTTCAAATATTTGAATTGTTACCTATACCAACTCTTAATTATGGCAATGCTCTGGTCACTAGGATAATAATTCTTTAATTCATCCTTTTTCCCGATTGCGAAAACAGAGAATCCTAAATTCCAAGTCTCTTTTTCGAATACTTCTTTATAGGCTTGGAACCCATTGGCTTGCTCTTGCTCATTCACGATATTTGAAGGTAGGGGATTCCAAGGATGAACTGCCGCTCCATTTCTTTTCGGAAAACCCAGTTCACCAAAAAAAACCGGTTTATCTAACTGAGTAGACAAATTCTTTAGTTCTTCATAAATATTTTGGTGCCGATTGAAGATTGGGGTGCTATAAATCGAACTCACAAGATTCTCAACGGTATTTGTTTCTTTATCCGTCAATTCGAAGTAGGCAGCGACCGAAATGAAATCCACTTTCTGAAGTATGGGATTGTTTAACTTCATTGTATAGCTGCCAATTCGTTTATCTTTTTGAGTATCCCACTCGGCGGTATACCACCAGTTGGTTTTATAGGTTATTCGGCCCTGATAATTTGTTCGAACAAAATCGGCCACGTCAGACCAATAATTATATTCACTCTCAAACTGATCAAAGTTTGAACCCAAACATAAAGCATAAACCTTATAAGGCTTGGCGATATCGTTAATCAGTGGACTCAGCACGACTTGTTTCCAATTCCAGAACCACTCATTTATATTCTCAGGATTCAATTCTGTTTCATAAAGCTCTCCATTACGGATATAAGGATAGGGTTCCAAGATAACGTTGATTCCTTTGTACCTTAACTTTTTAATCAATTGCAGCGCTTTCGTTTTACTTTCAGGGTTCACCGTCATTGTATTTGCTGTTAACGAAGGAATATCAATCTGCACAGGTACATTTACCGTATTGAGCCCGAGTTGCTCGATATCCATCATAACCTGTTCAATGGAATAATCGACGGACAGGTTACCCGATTTTATCTTTTCTCCATAAGGCGTGACAATTCTATTTTTCTCATACTGCTGACCAACATAGACAATATCTATCAGTACTTTCTTTACGAAAAATGCAGTTACCAAAAGGATGATTACACTTAAAATTATTCGTTTGTTTCGATTCAGATGGATCAATAGCCCTACCCCCAAAGTTTATTCCCCTGCCCTATCATTGCAGATCATATCTATGATAGCATACTCATCGATTCGAATGCCCCTGTTATCCATTTGTAGGTAATCTTACCAGTCCGGCAAGTAGGACTCCATAACCTTCCAAGAAAACTCCCCGTCATTCCAATCGTATTTCAGCAACATGTACCCCCCGATATGACCATCATTAAATGACGCCAGCACCCATTGATCAGTAAGTACATGGATAGCGTTTTCATTATAAAAACCCATTGTCCCACCTAGAACTCCTTTATAAGGAATCAGCTCGCTGTGTTTTCTTAAATCCGAAACAATCTCTTGCGGGTCTCCTTTAAATCCTTTACTCTGGAGTCTCAGCAACATCGGTTGCTCTAATTTCGGCAGAGTTTTAATTTATTCATCTCGTTTTCGAATTTCGCTATTCAAACGTGTCAGATCCGCAATACCCTCCTCATTCTTTTGTTGTAACTTACCAATTTCTGCCGTTAAACTCCAATTTTGCTGTTTTAATTCGTCGACTTTGCTTTGATATTGGTATACCATAAATCCAAAAATCGTTAGGAAAGAAATGAGTACCCCAATTCCTATTTTTACCTTTAAGCTATGCATAACCTGCCTCCTCCTGACTCAACCTATAAACATGTGTCCGCAATGGCTCCAAATATGGTTCATTCAGTTAAAGAATCCTTCTTCGTTCCAAACTTCAAAACTGAGGAAACCGAAAATGTCCGGTCATGGGCGAAGGCCAGCTCTCTAATTGATCTGATTCAGTGGGTATGGGGCCCGCATTATGGATAATATAAGGAACTCCATCAGGCCTGCGTTTATCCGAAACAATGGCGATATGTTCATGAGGCAAACCATAAGTGACAATATCTCCGGGTTGCCAAAGAGTTAGATTCTCAATATCTCCAGGTTTGATTTCCCGAGTTAACTCTTGACCATTCCGTTGAAAGAAAGAGATCAGATTCGGCACTCTCCGAAAATCAATATTCGGATCTGGCTTACCCTGTATGCGAGGATATTGACTAGGATTTGAGCGAATATCTTGATCCACTAGACCCTTTAGATCATAACCTGCATCCCGAAAAGCTCGCCACACGACATCGGTACAGACGCCTTCATTCTCCGGAGGATATCCCTCTTGATAATAGGCACTGCGATACTCCGGTTTCCTCTTGACCTCAGCTTTGGCACCGGCAACGATATCTTTTAGGTCGTCTAAGCCATCCCCATCTTTGTCCGTTGGGCAAGCAACACTAGGGATTATTACAGATGGCTGAAAGGGAATTGGATTTTTGAAGTGGGCTTTCCCAAAAATGAAGACCACGCTTGCCACTACGCCGATCAGCAAAATAAGGGGCAGCCAAATCACCCGTTTTCGCAAAACCTTCCCTCCCTTTAATTATAATGGGCCTTCAAAGCCTCTGAAACTCTAATTAATTGGTCTTTTAGCCCTTGATTAACGTAAACGAATAAATCCATAAAAAGGATCGCTGAATCACATTTACCCATTCCTACTTCATATTGAGGAGATAAATCGCTAAAGACGCTAAAACACAAGGCAGCCCAAACAAGAAAAGCTGCGTCGACCAATTCATACGTTGCTTAAAATCTTGTTCATCAGAATAATTCGCCCTTCCCCGGTCTCCGCTATTTAAAGCTCCTCCGAAGACTGCAGCAAGCCCCATCGCTCCAAGTCCAAGAATCAGTAATCCATTCTCGGCTAACCCCGGTTCTTTCAGAAAGAGGGAAACGACGAACCCTAAAATTCCAATCACAAGACCTATGAGAAATGCGCGCATTTCTACTTCCTCCTCTTTTTTCGATACTGTACGACGAAATAAGTTCAATCAACAGAATCGTACGGAAAACTAGCCCACACGAAGGGTATTGCTTATACAAAATATATTCACAGAATCTTAACAGATCCCTGAAATTTTCTTCCTGTAAATTGGGTATTCTAAAGAACGTTCCAGTTAAACGAAATTTTACAAGGAGGAGTGCAAATGTTGAAGAAATTCGCCGTAAGTTTGCTGACATTAGCTTTCCTAACTTTAGGTGCTGGGACGAGTTTAGCCTCGCCAGACCCTGCCAAACTTGACGAGCTCAAAGCGTTAAACCAGCAAATGTTTACGCTGAAGAAGCAAATGGTGGACAAACAAGAGGAAGCAGGGTTGCTCGATAAGGAAAAGGCTACTAAGATGAAAACCTTCATCGAGAAACGCCAAAAGCAAGTGGAAGAAGATTTTGCTAATGGGCAATACACGGGCTTTGGGAAGAAACACGGTCAGGGCTTTGACAAAGAGTGCAAACACAAGGCTCAGAGCGTTCCCCAAACGAGTCCTTCTCCAAGTAACACTTAATCTCTAAGTAAACTACAGATATTAACTGGAACTTATCCCAATCCCCCAACTCAAGAGCTGGGGGATCTATTCTTATTCACACTCCACTTGCCCCATCCAAAAGAACTCAGGAAAGCGACGACTTAAGCAGGAGAAGTACGATTTTGGGTCGATTTCATTCTTTTCAAAATTTAAATCACTCTTTTTTTCATCACTATACTCATCAAGATTCTGTCTAGCCACTTTGAATTCAGGAGAATTTTGATCTTGAACTCGTTTTGAAGCATTTGTCAGGCAGCACTCCGCTGGATCAATTAACAGCTCCGGAGCCTTCCACTCAATCTCCAAGACAACCGGAATCCCGAGCTCCCGCTGCAGCTTCGGTATAGTCGATTTTATTGACCAGGCGAACTGCTCCAACTCTTCAATGGGTACATCACTTATCACTCGGATAATGACTTGAGACCAATACCATTTTCTTTTCCACTCGAGAATTCTTTGTTCAAGACGTTCAGGAACTGTCCACTCCCATAGCCCACTGATCCCCCAAAGGGTACCTGTTAAAACAACGCCAAAAATCGGCCAAATTTCACGCATGTTACTCCCCCCTTAACCCTAGCCTATGTCTAGGATTAGCGAAGGGTAAGTTGTCTCTCTTGAGCGGCACTCGCGAAAAAGTTCATCAACTCTGACGGCTGGAAATTCACTGTGTCTGGCCACAGCCTTCTCTCGAAGGCGCTCACGGAAACAAGCCTTTGGAGACGTGATGGTAATTTCGCACTCCATCGATACAGGGTTAATGCTTCACCTGGGTTCGTGCTTCGGCGTTTTTCCGCCTCTTCAAGTACACGTCCTTGAATCCATTCATATGCTCGAAGATCGAACTTCTCCCAGGCTAAAACATCTTCGGCAGCATCTAAACCCTCTGCTCCATACAGCTCAAGCTCCAAACTGGCAATTTCTCGTCGAACCATAAGCTGGGTCTGATCCTGCTCCAAGCCTCTTTGCAGGATTTGGAGAGAGCGTTGCTGATCCCCTTTCCCCTTGAACGTTTCCTGCCCAAGGCTTTTCTGGGGATCAAGCCATTGCGGATAAACCCAAGATCCCAGGAGCGTCAAACTTAATAATAGGAAGAATAATCCCATAAATTGATTCTTCAAATAAGGAAAATGAATATCCTGAAAAAAATGTCTAAGGTTTAAAGCATTTATTTTACTAACAGAAAGTATAAGTTTAGGGCAGATAGCATAAGTGCAACCAACGGCTTTCGTTCTCGCTATGCTCGGCGCAAGCCGGGTTTTCTTTATTGCCTTTTGGGATTCAAATCGTGAGGTTTCTCGATCTTGCTGAGGAAGGAACATTCCGAGTAATGTCCAAAATAAAATTCCAAGCGTGCCAAATAAGAAATCCGCATCCATCATGGCGTGCAGCCCTAAAAAGAGGAGCGCGCTATAGCTATCTGGTCGTCGGTCATCCCAATCCGGGCTAAGCGCTGATTTTCTATACTTATTTACTCTCCCTATCTGTTTAAAAGTAAGGATCCCCCAAAGAATTAATGCTAGTACTCCATAGACTCCCTGATTCAGAAGGACCCGAATTAATATGGAATGGGGATCCGACGTCCAGTAGGGAATGTTTTGGACGACAGGAAACGCGAACCACCCCCCAGCTTGAGGCATCCCCTGATGAGCCCATGCTAGTTTTAACCCATCTTGCACATAGAGGAACCTCTCTCCTAAAGAATTACTTATTCTCCAATCGAAAAGATGTTGAAAAGCTCCCTGATTAAACCCTATCATTAAAAGCAAACCTGAAATAACGAGAAGCCCTAGAAACACCCCCTCGCGAAGATTCGTCAGGGTTCCCCTAACTCGCCACCTTACCAACCCACGTATGCTCCACACCATCAGAAAAAGGAAGACGGCCGCTCGTGAACCAGTATTGAGTAAAGATAAAAAGAGTAGAGCTTGAACCAACTTGGAACGGGGTCGTAACAAAAGCACCGCTGCCAAATAAGCAGCCAACGCATTCGGATACCCTAATAATGACGACAGACGTTCTGTACCCGTAAGAAAAAGTCCTTGTCCTTGAACCCAAAGGCTAAGCTGAAGAGGCCAAGCTAAAATAGCCAGAAGAACTCCGACCTGTTCAATCCAGAAAAGCATTTTCTTCTGCTCTAACCCTCTTGGGATCTTCCGTGCCTGATGGTAAACCATCCATAAAGTACCCCAGCGTATGACATCCATCCATCCTTCACTGAGTTTAATCGGATGCCATAAGCCGAGCAAAGAAAGACAGATGAGGGTAAATAGCAATCCATCGGTTATCGTTAATGAACCCTGAATCCCTTCAGATTCACTGAGTCCATGAATTCTTACACGACTCCAGGCCTCCCCCGCTAGGGAAAAAGCTAACCCTGCCCCAAGCCATAACCATTCCTGGGGAAAGAAAGCGCCCTGCACTATAACACTAAACCCTAAGAAAAAGGCCAGGGATCGCACTTTGCTGTCCCTGGCTCTGCTGTCTCGATTTAAAGTTGTCCCAATCATTGTTCCGCTTGCTTAGGTCCCACGGCAAATTTCATAATGCCTTGCGCTGCAAGTTGTTCTCCCACATAGGCTTTGCCTTCGGCAATCCCGATTCCATGCTTTAATTTCTGAAGCTCCACTTCTAATCGGAGTTGATCTCCGGGAACCACTTGCCGTTTAAACTTGACTTCATCCAATCCTGCATAAAGGGCAATATGGCCCACATATTCTGGCATCTTTAAGAGAACGACTGCCCCCACTTGAGCAAGTGCTTCCATAATCAGTACACCTGGCATAACCGGATACCCCGGGAAATGCCCTTGAAAGAAAGGCTCGTTCGCGGAAACATTTTTAATTCCTACTGCCCGTTTCCCCTCATCCAACTCCACGATACGGTCAACTAACAAGAAAGGATAACGATGCGGGATAATGGCTTGAATTTCTTTGCTGTCGAGCATATTGATTTCCTCCTAGACTTGCATATCAGAATACTATTCCCTATGATGGGAATACAGACTTAACTTTTTAAGATAAAAGCCTTTTTGGTAAACAGTCATTTTCTCAAAAGAGTAAAGTGACTGTCTCTAGTATATCGAAGTTTAAGTAAGAAAGGAAGGATTAGGGATGAAATCCTACCCTATTTTACAATTAATTGGGGGCGGCGAAGTCGGTGGAGCTGAGCAGCACGTTTTAACCCTTCTCCAAAACTTAAACTTCAATCGTTTCAACCTCATCTCCGGTTGTCTCATTGATGGACCCTTCGCACGCCTGACCGAGGATCTAGAAATTCCTACACTCCGCTTTCCGATGAATCATGCTCTTGATCTTTCCCCTCTTCCAAGTCTCCTTACTGAACTACGCCAACAGGAAGTTGCCCTGATTCATACGCATGGTTCGCGAGCCAACCTTCTCGGACGCTTGGCTGGACGTTGGGCGAAAGTCCCGGTTATCAGTACCTACCACAGTTCCTTACGCCAAGACTATCTCTCCCGCAAAGCCGCTCTGGTCGCACTTGGACTGGACCGTTTGACCTTGCCCCTGACGTCAGGGATCATTATGGTTTCCGAGGCACTTGCTCGTGAAGTGGCTTCCCGCGGAGGCAAAAATCTCCGCACAATTTATAACGGGATTCAACCCCTATCGCAAATGGGAGACGAAACCTATCGGCGAAATCAACGCCAGCTTTTTCGCGACCATTGGGATATTCCCGACGATGCCCTCGTTTTCGGGAGCATCGCACGCTTACATCCCACCAAAGGCCTCGAGACCATGATCGAGGCTGCCGCTACTCTTCTCCCTAGCTTTCCCAAGCTCCACGTACTTATCGTGGGCGAAGGCCCTCTCCACTCTACCCTTGAAGGAAAACTAAAAGAGGCCGGAGTTCCCTATACTCTCCCCGGCTTTATTCCGACTGCCTATCAAACCCTTCCCGCGATGGACATTTTCATCTTACCCTCGCTCAATGAAGGAATGGGACTCGTGCTACTTGAGGCTATGCAAGCCCAGCTCCCCATCGTGGCTACCCGTGTCGGCGGTGTTCCGGAGGTGATTCGCGAAGATCAGGACGGAATTCTTATTCCTCCTGCAGATTCCCACGCCCTAGCCGAGGCCTGTCAAACCCTTTTTAACCAGCCCTTACTTGCTAAGCAACTGGTTCAATCAGGCCTAACTCGTTGGCAAACGTTTAATATTGAACAGATGATTCAAAAAACAGAGAACTTCTATGAAGAAATTCTCTGTTTAAAATAATGCAGAGTCAAGGGCTTTACTCAGAAACTAATTATTTAAAGTTCCATTATTTTTGCGAGTTATTCTCACTTCGAGCATTATCTTCCTCGCTTTTTGACTTCATTGGCTTTCCTTGATCGCCTGTCTCTTTAGATCCAGTCTTACCTTGCTGTTCATCGTATTCTTGCTTACGATCTTGTTTAGAATCTCCTTGGGAAGAACCTACTGGTTTAGCATTGCTATTTCCAGGTTGAGCCTTGGGTTGGTTTCCAGAAGTATTACCCCTACTTTGAAGCGCGTTAATATTCGCATTACTTCCTGGATCATTTCCATCCCCTAGAATCTCTTGATTCTTTGGAATTCCTTTAATCTGATTTTCCTTATTCATCTGCTTCTGGACTTGCGGCTGTTCTAGGAGCTTCACCCGTTCATCCGTATTTTGCACATTATTAGCATCCGCATGAATTCCAGCATCTTGAGCCGTATTCATCAGCGCGTATTCACCTAAAGTTAACCCCTGCTTATTGGCTTTTGTCTGATCCTCTGCACTCAGTTGATACACCGCAATCTTCGGTTCCAGACCCTGTGCTTGGGCTGCACTTTCAAGTCTCTGAACAATATCGTCTGAGGTTACCCCCTTCGGAAGCTCATTCCCCGCTTTGACAGGTGAATAGCCGACCAATACCCAGGAATGATCTGTATTCAGATAGTGAAGCGTTACTGATTGCTCGATAATATCCGTAAGAGCCTGATTCCAAGGTTCTCCTTTCAGTTGGAGACCAGCCAGTACACGTTCAGCATCAGGATTGAGGGATTCAAACTGAAGGACACGACCTTGCTGATCAATAGTGAGTTGAAGTCTTGGGTTAATATCAACCGAGATCATGGCAACAGCAGTCGTCCCTTGATAGGAGCTCCAACTTAACGAGCCTATCAAAGCGAGGAGAAAGACAGCTGCAGCACTTGCCATGATACGCCAAAGTGGTTGACGTTGCTGGACCTCAGCGATTTCGATCTCTGCCCCAATCTCAACAGGTCTCCGATAACGGACTTTTTGAAAAGATCCATCAGCGGCTAGAATTGTAACCGTCGAACCTTTTTTGTCTAAGACCACAGCCTTCAATTGCTTCATTCCCTCATCACCCCCTTCCACCTGGGAGTACATACTCACGCAGATAGATAAAATCATGCTGGTTAGCGATCAGTACCGCCACCGCTAAGATGAACTTTCTTCCCCGTTCTAAAACCTTGGGATGCACCTGGCTCTTCAAGGATAAAGCCTGCATTGGAATTTTCTTTTTTTTCTCCACCTGACCCCATAATTCCAAGTCATCAGCTAAGATTCTAGCCACCTGGAGTAAGCTTTGTCGAGTGTCTCGATGCTTCGGTGAAGCTGCGACTAAATCGTTAAAATTTAAATTATAGAGACCAAGAACTTTAGCGAATTCCTGAATCTCCTGTGCCCTTTCCTGGTTCTGCTCCCGCTCACGAAATTCATGCAAACCGAGATGAATCTCCACTGCTTGACCCACATCCTCCTGATCAAGTGGTAAAGCCTCCCGTGACTTTTGCCGGCGGTAATAATCAATCAATCGACGTTTAATGAGTAAACGAGCATAGGCTAAAAAGGGAACTCCTTGTTCTTCCTCATAATGTTTTATTGCTTCGTTGAAGGCAATCAATGCTTCTGATAATTCTTCATCCCTGCCCCAATCCAGAATTCGATGACAGACCTGATTCGCGACGTGTCGAATAAAGGGTTGGGATTCTTTTAAAAATTCTTCCCTGACCAAAGGCTCTTCTTTAATCTTCAGCCATGGCCACCCCGGTTCCCACTCAGGCATTCTACACCCTCCTGTTATTCAATACGCTTTGGTGTTGGCATTTTAGTCGGTTTAAACAAGAATTTATTCTTATCTCACCCGACGCGTATGTTTTTTTTGCTCATTCTTTCCTTGCTTCATCACTTGCCAAACGAATTTCGGTAACACCATTTGCCGCCTTATCCGTTGAGGTTGTTTCAGTAACCGATATAACCATTCTAAATGAATATTTCGGATCCATTGTGGAGCCCGCTTATTCAATCCTGCCAAAGCATCGAAACATCCCCCCACACCCATGTTGACCGTTGCCAAATCAGGATGAGAAGCAATCCAGAACTCCTGGCGTGGAGCCCCTAACCCAACCAACAAAAGATCGGGCTGAAATTTACGTATCCGATCCAAGATTTCAGCTTGTTCCCCCGGCTGAAAGTAACCGTGTTGAGCTTGCCATTCCACTCCTGGATACTGCTCAGCAACCTTTTGGGCAGCGAGTTCTGCAACCCCGGGTTTGCTTCCCAAAAAGAAAACTCGCCACTTCTTTTTCCCGATTAAAGGGAATAAAGCCTCTAACAAATCGATCCCGGTTACTCGTTCCGAAACCGGATGTCCAAGGCGATTAGCTGCCCAAACTACACCGATTCCATCTGGCGTAACCAGTTGTGCCCGATTAATTAATTGTTTTAACCGAGCATCCGCACCTGCTGCAAAAATAAGTTCTGGATTCGCAGTGACAACCCAGGTCTGCTTCTTCTTTTCAACTGCCTCTTGAATATGCGCTACCGTTTCTTGCATCGAGAAATGGTCAATTTTAATTCCAAGTACTTCGACTCGCACTTTACCCTCTCCTTGTTTGCATTTTAACCTCGGACAGTTAAAAAAGAACCGAGGGCATTAGCTCCTCTGAAAAATCATTCTTTAGAGGAACCTCTTACCTCGGGTCATTTTATTTTTTTGTTTATTTTTTGTATAGTTATTAATTTAAAAACTATGCTCCAAAACTTTACCAGTTCCTAACGCAACACAAGAAATAGGATCTTCAGCTAGGCTCACGGGTAGCCCTGTTTCTCGGGACAAACGAGTATCAAATCCATAAATTAATGAACCCCCACCAGTCATAATGATCCCTTTGTTCATTATATCGGCCGAAAGCTCAGGAGGAGTATGTTCAAGAACCTCTTTTACCGCGCTGACAATGGCCTCCAAAGATTCTACGAGCGCCATGTAACATTCCTTAGAATTCACGGTAACCGTTTTCGGTAATCCTGTTACAAGATCACGCCCGCGTACATCGATCTCAGCGTTTTCTGGACGTCCTTCAGGGATTGCAGCACCCACAGCGATTTTAACCTCTTCTGCCGTCCGCTCGCCAATCATTAAATTATATTCACGACGAATATGCCGGATGATCGCTTCATCGAATTTATCTCCACCCACGCGAAGACTTTGTTTGGTCACTATTCCTCCTAAGGAAAGAACTGCAATATCTGATGTTCCTCCCCCAATATCAACAACCATACTTCCAGTAGGTCCAGCAATATCGAGTCCTGCCCCTAACGCAGCGGCATAGGGTTCTTCCACTACTTTTACCTGCTTTGCTCCTGCTTGGTAGGCCGCTTGCTTAACTGCACGTTCTTCAACCTCAGTTACGCCAGAGGGAATACAAACCACTACCCTAGTCTTGAAAAACGGGAACTTCCGTGCGCCGGCCTTTTCCAAAAAGTACTTTAGCATAAGCTCCGTTGTTACGTAATCCGCAATAACCCCATCGCGCATCGGACGAATAGCCGTAATATTTCCAGGAGTCCTACCCAACATCATCCGGGCCTCTTCACCAACTGCGATCCGCCTATTTGTATTCTTATCAATGGCTACCACCGAAGGCTCGTGTAAAACAATTCCTTTTCCTTTTAGATAGACTAAAACACTTGCCGTTCCTAAGTCGATTCCTAAATCAATTCCGAACATTCTTGGAGGTACCCCTTTCTTCTTATAACAATATATAAAAGTAAAAGTACAATCTCCCATAAAGGGAGATTATACATATTCTACCACATTATCTTATTCGCCAAAAATCTTCTAATTCCTTTAAGTAATAACCCATTTCTCTAAATTCTAGCCGTAAATTATTAATTTTCTTGATATTTCTTCCGCGTTGCTTCTCCGCCGCGAATATGACGCTCCGCTTTGTTGCTTTCCAGAACCTGTTTGACCTCCATCGCTAACTTTTCATTGATCAAAGGTAGTCTTTCCGTCACATCTTTGTGGACTGTGGACTTTGATACGCCAAACACATCAGCGGTTTGCCTAACCGTAGCACTGGATTCCATAATGTAAGTTCCAATGTCGAGTACCCGCTTGCGGATATATTCTTGCACGCTGAGCCCCTCCTTCTGTACCCCAAATTTTATACATTTATATGCTGGTAAACTGAAAAAAGACATCCTTGACGGACGTCTTCATCTGGTAAATCATGTATAAACAAATTCTTACGCTATTGCACCTGTGCCTGATCCCCATTCCATACTTCATAATGGAGTTGGGTTCGATCATTTACACCATCCGCGCCGGGAAAATAACCGATTTGGCCCAGAACATCGTTAATCTCAATTACATCACCTTGTTGAACTCTAAGATTATCAAGTCCCCCATAGACGACATGCCAATTTTCGCCGCAATCGACCTCTACTTTCTGGCCTAAGATAGGATCTGGCCCTGCAAAGCTCACTTTTCCACCATGGGTAGCCCTGATCACTGCTCCTTCTGGGAGTGGATAATCAGTGCCTGCATGAAAGAGGTAGGCATTAAGATTTTCCGAAAAGTAATTTCCGACCGAACGAAGCGGTTCGCTCTGAACTGGGCTCGGAAAATTCTTGGCGGATATTTTAGATTCTTGTTCTTCACTCTTTATTTGTTTCTGGTCAGTTGCTGCAGAATCTGTTTCTTGCCTCTTCGACACGCCTTGGCTTACTGTTCCAGATTTGTCCGCTACACCGGAATCAGGTGATTGTTTTATAAGCTGTTCATTTTCCCCTGATGTGATATTCTGTGGTTCGTTACCCCGCGCTACTACTTCCTGTCCATTGGGCAATAGCTCAAGTCTTGCCAATCCATATGTTAATGAGGTTAACCCGAGGACCAAGATAATCACGATATACGCCAATCCCGTTTTCCAATTCTTTGGCAACTTCATATATTACACCCTTTCGCCGGCACCTATAAAAACATATTCATAAAAGTAATTCTAAGAATATCCTTTCCTAGTGAGCACCTTTTTAGACGAAAAGGTATATAAAACTTAGCTGGCGACAAGCGTAGCGAAGACGGCTGCTTAGTGTAGGATAAAGAATTAGGCGTTTGTACTACCACTTTCCTTGCTTAAAGAGAGAATTTGCGTTCCCGGATAAAAATGACTAAGAATTTCTTGATAGGAACTTCCCGCCTTACCTAAATCATTCGCCCCGTACTGGGACATTCCGACGGCATGACCGTTCCCATAAGTTTTAATCTGGATTTCCTCCGGCTTGATCGACAATTCAATATCTGTGGACGCAAGACCTAAGAGCGTGCGGAGTTGCGCAGCTGAGTAAACCTTACCTAAAACACGCACATCCTTCGCTCGCCCAGCTGCAGTTTGACTTGAAATTACAAAGTCTGTCGCAATAAACGCTTTAGGGGCTATCGTAAGTCCGAGTTTCTGATAGAGCGTGCTCGGCGTGAACACATAGGTTTTGACAAAACGTGTCTGATTAACTTCTCCTGAATCAACATTCTGTAGATACGTTCGTGCTGAGCTCCAGACCTCTTCCGCTCGTTCAGTCGATTTACGCCCACTACTGCTATGATAATAGGCATCAATATATTGACCGTTCGCAACGAGAACTTGACCTTTTGTACTTTGGACAGAATTTACAATCTGTCCATGGTAACGCCAATAAGCCCACCATCCCCACTTTACTTTCATTTGCGCATCAGAGATCCAGGCTTGAGTGAGCACCGTTGTATCTACATCATAACCTGGATCAGAAACAGATCTCTGGCTGATCCGTTTAGCAGCAAACGTTCGGGCTGCTACGGCTTGGGCTTTCAGTGCTTCGAGATTGAACTCAGCCGGCATTTCTGCTGCGACAACCCCAACCAAATATTCCTCTAGAGCAAGTGTTTCAACTTTGTCGTTCGGCATTTTCACTCGTATCTCAAAGTCTCCTGTCAGAGTCTCCCCTTTTTGCCAGCGCATAATCGTCGAAGGTATTAAAAGGATAATGATCAACGAAAGCACAAGGATGGTTATCCCTTCTTTTTTCAAAGACTATCCTCCTCTCCGCAGTACAAGCTTTGCTTAACTTTATGCGTGATGGAGAATCATTATGACGATGAAAGGGTGCAAAAAAGGAGCACCTAAATGCTCCTTTTTTAGACGATCTCAATTTAATCTTCTCGACGTATTTTCGCTCCTATCCCGTTGAGCTTATGTTCAATTCCTTCATATCCTCGATCAATATGTTGTACTCCAGAAATTTCGGTTTCTCCTTCTGCAGTCAAAGCCGACAAAATCAAGGCAGCGCCTGCCCTTAGATCTGTAGCCGTTACCTGTGCCCCATTCAAACGTTCAACCCCTTGGACGATTGCACTTCGACCTTCTATTTTAATATCTGCGCCCATACGTTTAAGTTCATCAACATGCATGAAACGATTTTCAAAAACAGTCTCCGTCACCATCCCTGTCCCCTTGGCCATACAAAGCAGGGCTAGAAAAGGTGCCTGCAAATCCGTGGGAAAGCCCGGATGAACCTGGGTTTTAATATCTACTGCATGATATTTACCATCCCCGCGAACTCGAATTCCCTCATCCTCTTCTTGAAATTCAATTCCTGCCTCATCCATTTTAGCGAGAACGGGTTTAAGATGGTCAGTAATCACGTTTTGAACGAAAACATCTCCACCTGATGCTGCAGCCATCAAAAGATAGCTGCCCGCTTCAATCCGATCAGGAATTACCGTATGATTTGCCCCATGGAATTCATGAACTCCTTCAATATGAATCACGCTGGTCCCTGCGCCTCGAACTTTCCCACCCATTTGGTTAAGAAAATTTGCAAGATCAACAATTTCCGGTTCTTGTGCTGCGTTTTCGATGAGCGTCGTACCTTCAGCACCCGCTGCCGCCATCATGATATTCTCAGTGGCACCGACACTTGGAAAATCGAGATAAATTCGTGCCCCCTTCAAAACAGGAGCAGTGACATCGAGATAGCCATGATCCATTCGGACCTCCGCGCCCAACGCTTCAAGACCTTTTAAATGCCAATTGATCGGGCGTGATCCAATCGCGCAACCGCCTGGATGAGAGATCCGTACATGCCCTGTCCTTGCTAGCAAGGGCCCCATCGTGACGATCGAGGCTCGCATTTTCGAAACTAGCTCATGTGGTGCTTGAACACTTGTAATTTCAGCTGTATTTATTAATAACTGCGACCCTACCCTCTTAACCTGGGATCCAAAAGAACCGATAACTTGGCACATGACTTCAACATCCAACAAATGAGGAGCATCATCAATGCACAAAGGTTCGGGTGACAGCAAGCTGGCCGCGATAATTGGTAAAACTGCGTTTTTAGCTCCACTGACGGTTATCGTTCCTTCGAGAAAGTTTCCGCCAGTAACGATGAGTTTGCTCAAGTGCTGAAGCACCCCCTTTACGATTTAACACATACCTTGACTTGCTTCTATTCTCCCTTTATACCCGTTTTTCCTGCTAAATGTACAAAGTTCGTTACTTTAAAATTCTTCCAGCAAGACCGGAATAGCTAAAACCGTTTTTGCCCCCTGAGATGCACTTCGAGTGAGGAGTTGAATATTCACGGAATCACGGCCGGCTTGAACTACCGGGAAGAACCCTTCTTGCCAACCTGCAATTGATGCAGTTGTCCCTGTAATGACCCCTTGCTTAGGTTCAAACCCATTTTGTCTGAGATAGACCATACCATCCACCCTTGCGTCGATTCTTTCATCGAAATAGGCTTTTCCCCCTTCCTGCTCAACCATCTGAGCCACAGCCTCAAACCAGGTCAATATTTCAGCCTCGTCCGATGCCTTAAGACGCCGATAACCTGATACTGTCAAGGCTTTCTGCGAATCATGCGATTCCCATTCCCAACCCGCTTGGGAAAGAACCTGATTGTTTATAAATTCAGAATGTGAGGCGCTATCTTGCCCATCAAACCAGAGAATTACCTGAGCTTCAGCTTCAGAAACGTCTGTCAGTCCAGAGTTAAGTAGCAAAGGTGGATGTTCTTTCTGTTGCTTGTTAACTACCATAGAGTTGGATGCAGCGACAACAATAAGCAAGTTAATTATAATAAAGAGTACGACCATAACAATAAATAGCCGGAAGTTGCGACTCGACAAACCCATTCTCCTCCCATGACATTACACTAATTCCTGTCAGAAGTATATTTTCCTCTAGAATTAGTGTTGCCAAAGCACGAAAAAGATAACATCTTTCAGTGCGAAGAATTAATGTTTTTCTCGCTGACAAAGTAATAAAGAAAACCCGGCTTTCGCCGAGCTTTGCGAAAGCGAAAACCGCTGGTTGCACTTATGCTATCTGCCAAAAATTTATACTTTCTGTTAGTATAAAGAAAACCCGGATTTCGCCGAGCTTTGGCGATAAAGAAAACTTGGCTAGCACCAAGCCCTAGCGAAGGTGGTAGGCCTAGTTGCCTTATCCTGCCGGACTTAACCACTTGCATCGTAGGATAAAGAAAACTTGGCTTGTGCCAAGCAAAGCGAAGGCAGAAGCCCTAG
>NZ_DATLJA010000016.1:0-37445 GCF_035539115.1 Desulfitobacterium sp.
ATAGAAGACTTGGTCAGCGCCAAAGCGGTGGCCTTAGTCGCCTTATCCTGCCGAACTTAACCGCATTCATCGTAGGAAAGCGAAAACCGCTGGTTGCACTTATGCTATCTGCCAAAAATTTATACTTTCTGTTAGTATAAAGAAAACCCGGCTTTCGCCGAGCTTTGCGATAAAGAAGACTTGGCCAGCGCCAAAGCGATGGCCTTAGTCGCCTTATCCTGCCGGACTTAACTACTTGCATCGTAGGAAAACGAAGGCCGCTGGTTGCACTTATACTATTGCCCCCAGACTTATACTTTCTTACGAAAATGGACTACATTTTCATACCTCCCTGTGAATCGGCAGGTTCATGGAAGTTTCTGTTAGTATAACAGAAAAGCTCTTCCTTTCGAGGAAGAGCTCATGAACGAATTCAAAGTTCAACTCATCTCCCAGGAAAAAACTCCTGCAGGATTTAGCACCACTGCCATATGGCCGGTTGCCGGGTTTCATCGGGCCAGTCCCTCCACCACTCTGGATGAGAATCATATGCAATTTTATAATCCTATTATATGACAGTTTTCAGTAAAATGTCAACATAACAGATTTATTCAAGAATACCCATTGCCAAATAGAGCCTCATTATTTAGGAAAAAGGTTAAGGTAAATAGTTCAAGGGATTAACCGTATCGCCATTGATAATTACCTCAAAATGAAGGTGGGGACCTGTCGCATTCCCTGTTGCGCCAACTAAACCAATCGTTTGACCCTTGGCAACACTTTGCCCGGCAGAAACAAGCATCTTAGAAGAGTGGGCATAACGTGTCATAATCCCATTACCATGATCAATCACGATACAGTTACCATAACCGCCACCCCAACCTGCACTGACAACTTTTCCTGCAGCAGCGGCAACATACGGATCTCCCGTATCCCCTGCGAGGTCAATCCCAGTATGGAATCCTCCCCACCGATAACCATAATAGGAGTTAATATGTGAATTCAAGGGCCAACCCAGACCAGACGCTTGACCACTTCCGCGTGAAAAAGCAACTACCATTGGCGTACTTTTCGGTCCTTTAGCAATCACTTGCTTTACGGCTTCCTTAGTCACCTTTTCTTCGATAACACTTTTACTTACGATTTTGTCATTCTTCTGGACATATATATACTTAACTTCTTTTTGTCCATCACTTCCAGCCTGTGCGACCTTAGTCTGATCACTGCCAAGGCTGCTATCCGTTTTCGTCTCGACATCAAAAGGAATCGTCTCTTGATCTATACGTGTTCCCTTACTGACCACTGTTAAAAAGGGAGTAACCTTCGCCAAATTAATCTTCTGACCTGGTTTGATTTTCGTATCTAAGGTAGTTCCGGGATTTGCTGCGAGCACCTCAAGCGTTTTCATATTATTTTTGCGAGCAATAAGCCACCATGAATCACTGGCCTGGACGGTGTACTCCTGTTTTTGAATATTCCCTTGTTTCAGCTTTTCCAAAGCCTGTTCCGGCGTTAAAACTTTGTCAGGAGTAACTTCCACGGACTGAGTTTCGACTTGTTCTTCAAAAGAAACTTCGTTGACTTGATTTGTATCACTCGTTTTAGTATAGATATCTTGATATGATTTTAATAGTCCTTGAGCCTCTTCCAAGGATGGAAGAATAAAAATTGGTTGATTAGCAATCGTTATCTCACCCGCCTCAATATAGGTGGATAACTTATCTTGGAGCTCTCCTTCCGAAAGAGGTTGGAATTGATCCTTGCTGACACGAGCCGGTGTGAACTCAATTTTGTCATGAGTTTTCGCAACAACTCCAAGCGTAGCCCCTTTTTCTTGTAAAACAGTTTGAATCAAATTCTGTCCACTGAGCTGATTTACTACGATTCCAACCTTTTCACCATTAATTATCAAGTAAGCCGCAGATGATGAATTAGCGAGATAATAGCCTCCACTCCCTAAAACGATGAACGCGGCCAAAGTTCCACCGATAATTTTAGGAGATTTCCACCACTCTTTAGAAAACCAGGATCTATTTTGAAGCCACACTAAACTTTGTAGCCACGGTTTATTTGTAAAAAACAAGCTAAGACTAGACTTCTTCATTTAAGACCTCCTAATTATGCTTAATTTGCTTTTAGACTTATGGTCAAAGTCGTTAATTTTAGCGTTGCCAGTGACAACCTTTTTTTATTATACAAGATGTTTGTGATCTTTTGGTGAATTTCTCAAAAAAAAATGTGTAGTCGACAAAAAAAGTTATAATATCCTATTTTTCAACAAGCCCGAAGTCCCTCTTTTCAGGCTTGAGCTATTTGATCTTTCGCAGCGACGGAGTAAAACTTTTCTTTTTAAAGTTTTAATATTATAAGTTATACTGATAGTAGAAGTAACTTTTCTTTTATGAAACTTGGAGGAGACAAATGCAACACAAATTTTCCCGCACAGAAATATTAATAGGAGCGGAAGGGTTAGAACGCTTAAAGCAAAGCCATGTCATTATTTTTGGAGTCGGTGGGGTCGGCTCGTATACAGTTGAAGCGCTTGCCCGTGCCGGAGTTGGTAGTTTAACTTTGGTTGATTATGATGAGATTTGCCTAACAAACATCAATCGCCAGATCCATGCTCTTTATTCGACCGTGGGTCAGGCAAAGGTTGATGTCATGAAGGAAAGGATTACCCAAATTAATCATCAAGCTATTGTCGATGCACGCAAAGAATTTTACACTGAAGCGCAAGCGGATGAATTTTTGAGTGTAAAACCGGACTACGTTGTCGACGCTATCGATACAGTCTCTGGCAAAGTGAGTTTAGCCAAAGAATGTCTTAAACGCGAGATCCCTTTCATCTCCAGCATGGGGGCCGGAAACCGTATGTCCGCCAACAATTACACAATCACGGATATTTCCAAAACCAGTGGCGACCCGTTGGCTAAAGCCATGCGCAAGCTACTGAGAAAAGACGGAATTACCCACGGTATCAAGGTCGTCTATTCCCCTGACCTACCTCAAGAGCCGTTACCTGTTGAGTCAGATTGTCGGAATAATTGTATCTGTCCAGGCGGTGATGCCCATTGTGCCTTGAAGCGGCAGATTCCTGGAAGTATATCCTTCGTACCACCGGTTGTGGGCTTACTCATGGCTGGCGAAGTTGTACGAGACCTTCTTAAGAAGTAAGTCTTTCCAGTGTAGCTTCTGCACATCCGGACCTTCGGGCGTGACTCTCCACCGGAGACTCACGTACTTAGCGCTCCAGGGCTGTCTCATTCGCTTCCGAAGCAGCTTTGCCAAACCTCAGGGTAATACCTAAAGTGAACCACTGGCACGCTTCGCTTCGAAAGCCTCATTCGTCTCGACGCCCCTCCGCCGCAAATCGTTCACTCCTGTACGATAAGCTACGCTTTCGGGTCATTTAAGATTTTTTCATAGTGTATTTAAAAAGGCTCAGACCAGAATAACTGGTCTGAGCCTTTTGCTAGGTTACTTACCTACTTGTTTTAAGATTTCATTCATACTTCCACTGCGTAAGCCTTGTAGATCCAAGGTAACATAAGTGAAACCCAAATCCTTCAGGCGAGTCACAATCTCATCAATTAAAGCATCGGTAAGTTTGGCAAAATCCTCACGGGGTAATTCAACTCGGGCTATCTCTTGATGATACCTTACTCTGAGTTCGTTAAAACCGAGCTCACGAAGCACATTTTCAGCACGATCAATAATTTTCAACTTACCCAGGGTAATTTCTTCTCCATAAGGTAAACGTGAGGACAAGCATGCTAAGGAAGGCTTATTCCAGGTTGGAAGGCCAAGTTCTTTAGATAAAAGTCGAATATCCTCTTTCGTCATTCCAGCTTCCTGGAGAGGACTCCGAACGCCTTGCTCCTCTTTAGCCCGTTGACCCGGTCGATAGTCCTGAAGATCATCCAAATTTGCTCCATCGGCAACAAAATTGAATCCTTTTTCCGTCCGAATCACCGTTAATTTTGAAAAAAGTTCTGATTTGCAATAATAACAGCGATCCTGTGGGTTCTTTCTAAAATTAGGATCTGTGAGTTCGTCCGAATGAATCACCAGATGGTTAATCCCAATGGTTTTTACTGTTGCAATGGCTTCTTCTAATTCTCGCTCCGGATAAGTTTCGGAGGTCGCCGTTACCGCAAGACTTTTCTCCCCTAGTGTATCAAACGCAACTTTCGCTAGCAAGGAGCTATCAACTCCACCGGAATAAGCGACAAGAACGGAACCCATACTCATCAGTAGATCTTTAAGATTATTTAATTTCGAATCAACAGTAATATTCATGTTAATATCCTCCCTCCTTGTCCCCAATGCTTACCACTTTTTCGACGAAGAGAGAATAGGTGTCATCTTCATTTTTGACGGCTTCAAGGATGTTCTGTCCATCTTCTTTAAAGTTTCGAGAAGCTGTTAGTAACGGCTTACCTTCCTGTAATTTAACTTCTAAAATCTGACCCTTCGCCAACTTTTCCAAGGCCATTTTCGCCTTTAGATAGGTAATTGGACAGACCAGATTCGTGGTGTCCACAAACGCATCCCTTATCCTTGCCATATTAAGTCCCCCCTCTTCTCTCACAATAAAGAAAACTTGGCTTGCGCCAAGCCTCTGGCGTAGGCGGAAGCCTTAGTTGCACTTATGCTATCTGCCCAAAACTTATACTTTCTGTTAGTATAAAGAAAAACAGGGGAAAACGATTGCCCCTGTCTTTAAATGATACTCTCATTTTACATCAATAGACTTAAATTTCAAGTGCATCCCCCGTCAATTGCCCTGAGTTCTTATCATTATATTTGTCTATATCAAGCTCGTGTAAAAGCTTTGAGGAAACTAACCATACAGGTAAACCCATAATCGAAAGAACGGTAAAGGCTGTGAAAGTTGCTCCACCACCTACACCGGCAAGAATCATCAAATGGATAGCAATCATAATTTCGTCAGAATTAAAAAAAATTTGAGTGATTAGTAATCCAAACGGTCAAAATTGTATTATAATAGATGCCAATAAGGTATAACAGGAGGTAACAGTTATGTCAGAAATTGAAGTGACTAAAGTTGGGAAGGTTGGAGTTTTACCTACCGATAAGAACCTTGGTTTTGGAAAAATCTTCACCGATCATATGTTTGTTATGGACTATGACTCTAGAAAGGGATGGCATTCCCCGCGGATCATTCCCTATGCTGAGTTCTCCTCCCTCCCCGCAATGATTGTATTTCATTATGGGCAAGCTATTTTTGAAGGTATGAAGGCTTTTCGAACTGTTGATAATCATATTAATGTATTTAGGCCCTACGAATATTTGAATCGCTTTAATCGCTCCGCAGATTTTCTATGCATCCCCAAAATGGATGTTGAGCAAATCCATACGGCCTTATTTCAACTATTGGCCTTAGAAAAAGATTGGGTCCCAGGTGATCCTGGTACATCCCTTTATATCAGACCTTTCGTCATTGCGAGCGAACCCCACCTTGGAGTTAAGGTCGCGGATAGCTACAAACTATTCATTATCCTATCGCCAGTTGGGGCCTACTATGAGACCGGCTTTAAACCAGTCAGCATTAAAGTAGAAGACAAATATGTCCGTGCTACAAAGGGTGGACTCGGTCAAGCTAAAACTCCGGCAAACTATGCTATGAGTTTAGCGGCTCAGCAAGAAGCTTATGCTGATGGTTTTGGCCAAGTTCTGTGGTTAGATGCAGTCCACCGCAAATATATTGAAGAAGTAGGAACCATGAATATCTTTTTTAAGATCAATGGCGAAATCATTACCCCAGAGTTAAATGGCAGTATTTTGGGTGGAATTACCAGAAGAACGGTCTTGGAATTGTCCAAAAGTTGGGGTATGAAAGTGTCCGAGCGTCAGATCTCGATTGAGGAAGTATTCGAAGCCCATACCAAAGGAGAATTGGAAGAGGTATTTGGATCTGGTACCGCTGCTGTAATCTCCCCGGTCGGTGAGCTTTCTTGGAAGGGCCAAAAAATTGCCATCAATAATAACCAAACAGGTGAATTTTCGCAAAAGTTATTTGACTATATCACAAGCGTTCAATCGGGTAAGATTGATGATCAGTTGGGCTGGATGGAAGATGTAAACTGCTGATCAAGTAGCTATCGCTCCAACAAACTGAAAAACAAAAAGAAACCGCCCTTCGGTAATTTAAATTATCGAAGGGCGGTTTCTTTTTGATCGTGTTAACTATCGAATAATAAGGTTCACAGAGTTAACGTACTAGTTTAGGTGGAAATTGGTAAACTAATGTCGTATTATTGTAATAGTATTACTAAGACAGGATTGCAGAATTAAAACTTGAATTTGATATGCCCTCAAGTTATTCCAATCTTGAGTTAACACTTCTTTGAAGAAGTTAACGGATTAATAATAACAACTAGGAGATAAGCTATGAAAGACGGAATTTTTGAAACTTTTCCTTTCGGTATCATATGTTTAAGTCCCGATAACCAAATTCTTCGGAAAAATAAGAAAGCTTGTCAGTTCCTTCAACATCTAGATTCCCAAGAACTTTATCCCCTTTTAAAAAAATTTAAAGAGGAACAAATAACTTCATGGGCTGGCTTCAATAACGAAAACCTATACATCAATCATTTCGAAATTGAAAACACACCTGGTTCCTTGATTCTTATGGGGACTGATCTCGATTTTACGAATAATGTACCCTCTATATTTGAACAAAGTATTGAAGATTTTACTGCAAATCCTCATGAAGTTATCGATCGAATTGTTGCTCTCATAGGTGATGCCGTAATCTTCGAACGCTTTGACTTATTACGGGTTGATCCTCAAATTCGTAAATACACTTATGAATACTCGATTGGTATTAATATCGAGGGAACGGTCCATACCGCCTACTCTGAAATGAAAAACTCAGGTCTCGTCTGGATTTTTGAACACGAAACTCCCCATCTCGTTCAAGATCTGGGACAGATCGACACCAGCTTTTTTGAGGACCCTCTTCTCTTTCAAGCCGGGTTCAGATCTTTGTTGCGGATTCCTATTGTTTTTGACCATGGGGTTGTTGGTGCCATAATGTTGGCAAGCTCAGAAGTTGGACGTTTCCAACTGGAAGATGCCTTTCTCCTCGAACAACTTGCCAAGCTCTTTGCCCAAGCCTACTTCCATTCTGGTCTTCAATTAGAATATGAATACAAAGAACTGACAACCTGCACGTTTATCCAAACCGCAATCGCCCTTGTGAACGAAACTAATGTTAAGGAATTTCTCGGGGAGTACTGTGAAAAGTTGCGAAACACTTCCAAAATGGATCAGGTTAGTATTTTTCTCCTCGATGATAAAAAGAAGCAACGTCTCTGCCTTGCACAAGCTGGAAGAGAAGCTCTCGATAGTGGCGACTGGATCCCAATTCCGGATACAGGGATGCTGGAGATGCTTCAAAATCAGTCCATCGTTTCCTTCAATTTAACGAACCCTCTCTATTCAAATGTAGCCCACCTCATTGGCAAAGGATTCACCTCGGCCATCTACTCCCCCATCTCCAAGAATGGACAAATTGTCGGAGCTCTCGGTGCAATTTGCTCAGATGAAAGTGCTCTTTCTTCATTTACTGCTGGTTTATTTAAAATTGCCTCTGAGCAGATGAGTCTAATTTTTGCCAAGGTTCCGCTTAAACCTTCACCTGCTAAATACCGTAAACCCTGTCAGGCTATCCATCTCGGATTTCAAAATATTATCGGAACTTCTCAAATTATGCAGGAAACAATTCATCGAGCGGCTACAGCATCTCAATATGAGTTCCCGATCCTCGTCACAGGCGAAACCGGTACCGGTAAAGAACTTTTTGCCAAAGCCATTCATCAAACCAGTAAAGTTGCGGACGGCCCCTTTATCGTCGTGAATTCGGCTGCGATTCCCGAAAACCTGCTCGAATCTGAACTCTTTGGTTATCAAGAAGGGGCTTTTACCGGTGGCTTAAAAGGGGGTAAGCGCGGTAAAATTCTCCTCGCTGATAAAGGGACTTTATTTCTCGATGAAATTGGCGAACTTTCCCCTGAACTCCAAGCAAAACTTTTAAGAGTGATTCAGGAGCAAGAAGTGGAACCTCTCGGTTCGACTAAGCCTATTCCCGTTCAGGTCCGGATTATCTCCGCAACTCATCGCGACCTCAATCAAATGGTTCAGGAAGGTGGATTCCGGGAAGATTTACTCTATCGTCTGAATGCGATCGAAATCCAACTTCCTCCTTTGCGCGAACGCGGAAATGATATCATTGAACTTGCTGAACACATGCTCGAGCAACTTTCTCAAAGTCATGGGGTTGACCCTAAAACCTTCTCTCCCGGTACTCGCGAACTTTTACTGGAATACAACTGGCCGGGAAACGTACGCCAACTTCAAAACATTATAAATCAGCTCTTTGTTTTTGTTGAATCCGCGACAATTCAGCCGAAGGACCTCCCCCCTGATTTCCATTCTGCGCCTGAAAGCTCAGCTGAGACCGAGAAGGACAAAATGGTACGCCTTCTTGACGAATTCGGTGGAAACAAAACCGCGCTTGCTCACTACCTCGGGATCACGCGCACGGGGCTTTGGAAAAAGCTTAAACGATTAGGATTACAGCAATCCATGATATAAAGAAAACTTGGCTTGCGCCAAGCCTCTGGCGTAGGCGGAAGCCTTAGTTGCACTTATGCTATCTGCCCCAAACTTATACTTTCTGTTAGTATGAGAAAAAGAGGATGCTTCAGTAAAAGATTATATTCTGAAGCATCCTCTTTTTAATTAAACTTTTTAAGCAAATTCGTTACTGGACTTAATGAAACCTTTAAATAACTTCCGGCTATACTCGTCATTCCTCAAAACTTCTGGATGCCACTGCACGCCGATACAGAATTTGGCCCCGAGCTTTTCAATTCCTTCAATGATCCCATCCCGCGCGACCGCATTTAGAATGAAGCCTTCTGGTACAAGGGATACCGCCTGATGGTGGAGACTATTGACTTGAACTTGCTCTGCACCCATGATCCTACTCAGCCGTGAGTCCAAAATTTCAACCTCATGCCAAGCACATTCCCGCGGAGCTGTTTGATTATGTTCAAAAGCAAGCGGGCATTCAGACCGAATGTCCTGATAAATTTTCCCTTCCGCAGCCACTGCCAATACCTGAATTCCTCGACAGATGCCGAGAATCGGTAAATCGTCTTTTAGTGCAAGCTGTGCTAAAAGAATCTCGCTTTGATCCCGCTCAGGGATACATCCTCCAATTCCCCTTTTCGGTTGTTCACCGAGAAAAACAGGAGCAATATCTCCCCCACCTGTGAGAACAATGCCGTCGACGAGACTAACGAGTTCTTCTGCCTCCTCTTTCGTCTGTACCGGTGGGAGTAAGAGCGCTTGTCCCCCTGCCTTCCTAATACTTTCAACATAAAATTCGCGTGGAAAAGTTTTCAATTCTTCAGTACAATGAGCAACCGTTATACCGATGATCGGTCTCCGAGCCATAACAAACTCTCCTTACTTAATAATAATAGGATTTTTAGCCGTTTATGCCTATTACCGAATGCGATATCACTGATTATTTCTAGTCTACCTACATTATTTGGGAATGTTGAATAACCTGTATTAGACAACCCCTTCTTGATAAATGGTAAGGTAGTGAAACGTATGTTTGACATTGTCTTACAAGAAATACCTTTAGCTACTATAATCGCCATCGGTGTGTTTATTCTGTTGATTTTGCGAATACTACTTGGCTAATCCTTGTCTTTCGCTGTTTTAGCCTTATCCTAGCCTCACTCTGTTAATCCGCCATCCTTTATAGTGGTTTTAAGCGTTTTTGTATATTACCAATATACTACTAATGGTGACTTATGGAATCTACCAAGATACAATATTCATTGCAAACGACAAGAGCATAGTGAGTAGCTGAGTATTAGAGGACAATATAATCACTTTTCAATGTACTCTCGTAAAATTGATATTTCATCTTCCACCCTAATTCTGACTTCCTTCCTCTGGCAGCTCACGGATCCTATTGTACTGCAAAGGAGTAAGTCATTTCCAGAGAGAACTATGTCGAATTAGAGTAAAAAAAGACCCCTGCCATCTCAGACAAGGGGATATAGTATGGGGAGGACATGTTTAAAAGAAGAATCACAAGAGTTATTGTAACCTACTTTTCTCAATATAGCCTGAAGGTTTCCTGAAGGAAATGTGAAACATTTGTGAAAAATAATAATTAGAAATTCCACGAAGATTTCTCTTTCTTATACAATTCTTCGATAGGTATTCCCAAGGCTACTGCTAGGCGGGCTAGTAAAGCAATTCGAGGATTCTCTACCCCATTTTCAATATCCCTGAGGTATTTCGGTTTAATACCGACGATTGCTGCAATTTCATTTTGCTGAAGCCCTCGTTTTTCACGAAAATAAGTTATACGTGGGCCTAGATTGGAAGTGAGCAATTTGATCACTCCTTTTATATAAAACTCTTGTACTATTTTCAACAAATTACGCTAAAATCCTGCTTTAATCAAAAAGACTGGTTTAGCCCCCCAACTTAAATTGGCAAAACAAAAGAGCCGCCCAATCGGGTGACTCTTCATTTCTTAATTACATTCAATTACGTCCGGAATCTTAGCATGTAGTTCGGCAAGAAGAACCTTCAATTCATCTCGTTCCTCTCGCGCTAGAGCCAGTTCATCTTTAATCATAGCCAGCTCATCCATAACTGTATCGTGGGTTTCATTTAAAATGTGCTCTTGATTCTCTCCTGACTTTCTGGAAACATAGCCGAGAACCGGGAGAGCTGCCCCCTGGAATAAACTCTGGATGAGGAATTGAACCCATCCAATTAAACCTTCAGGTCGTTGCCAGAAAAGAGGGATTAAAACAAATGCGCAGACAATCCAAAAGGCAGCCATCGTTGATAACCAGAACGAGATTTTGTCCCCAACCCAGTCGTTAAAGCGTCTCATTAATTTAGTCCTCCTAATGTAGATATAACATTCATTCTAACGCATTACGTTAAAAGTTTAAAGAGATGTTGTCATGGTCCACCATATCCGGGAGATCTGCATCCGTTTTGAGTTGGTCCTCGGTGTATCTTTCGGCAATAAAAATGCCTGAAATTTATCAGGCATTTGGTGGAGCACCAACAGAGGCGCAAGTTGATGAAATTGCTTATTCAATATATATCCTCCTTACCTACCCAATGTATGAACTGCTAATCCGGATATAATAGCCGTCAGAATTGGAAGTACGATTGCTATCCAACCAGGTACTAACCCTTTGACAGCCGTTTTTAGCTCAGAATGAACTGAATCATTTTCTTCTTTTAGCTTGTCATGGACTTTTTCATGCTCTGCTTTAAAATCATTGAGATCATCTTTTGTCATATACTTACCTACAATCAGCAGGTGCAAGGAATTAACTGCTGTTTCAACATTTTTAACCGTTTCTTTGATTTCAGATACATCATCTTTCAACGCTTGGACTTCTGGGTCATTCCCCCCCATAGCTTGCCCTCCTTACATGCCTTGTCCTTTTTTACCACATAATATGGTTTTATTGAATAAAGGGTGTCCAGTGCTGTTACATAAAAATAACGCCTTGAAATCAAGGCGTTATTTTTATGTTATTGGACTAAGTGGGTCAACTATGCAGTAAGTTTCGCTTGAACTGCGGTAGCATAGTCAGGGATTTTAATATCTGTTACGGCCAATAGCCCTTGTTTAATCAAATTTACGAGCATATCAACGTAAAGTGTATTAACCATTAGATAATCCCCTCCTGCTTCAGCTTGATTAAATTATTTTCTATTGGCCCATCAGCACCAGTGACGAGCACAACCCCCGAACGAGCCGTTCCTGCTACCCCAAAAATACTTTTATCCAAAAGGATGTTTGCGGCTATGAAATTTGGGTCATTAACTTAGATATCAGAAGCAGTATCATAGTATCCGACTGCGGATGGGTAAAGCCAAATATTTCCGCTAGCATCATGCCCTGTGGCTCCTGCAGGAACTCCTGTGGCTGCTTTATTTGGCATGGCTCCTAGCAATCCAGTATCGTCTTGATGTAATCGACAAAATTTATACCCATAAAGATCTCGCTGAACTTAGAAAAGCAATAGATATGATCTATTTTGTCTATTACCTGTCTATTTCTTGTATATTACGATTAAGAAATAACACGTTTTTACAGACACTTAAAATAAAAGAATCCCTTAAACGTCAAGTGTTTAAAGGATTCGGTCTTTGTTAAAATTAGATATCTGTTAATCCTAAACTTATCTCAATAGCCTGATCCACTCTCAACATCACTTCTTCATCAAGCACTGCCACTTTCTCTTTCAAACGGCTTTTATCAATAGTCCGTATCTGCTCTGTTAAAATTACCGAATCTCGTTCTAAGCCGCTACGTTTGGCACGAACTTCAACGTGAGTGGGTAGCTTTGCTTTCGTAATCTGAGAGGTAATAGCCGCGATGATAGTCGTCGGGCTAAACTGATTTCCGATATCATTTTGAATCACTAAAACGGGTCTTGTTCCGCCTTGTTCGGAACCGACGACGGGGTTGAGTTCAGCATAATAAATTTCCCCGCGCTTTATGATCATCTCTGACACTCCATATGTGTTCCATCAAAAATTTGACTAGCTTCTTCTTCTGTAGATGACAATTCTTTAGCAATGGCCAAATTGAGTTGAGCCATCTCGAGGTAGCCTTTTCGCATTTCCTCGCGGATTCCCTTCTTCCGTCGTTCGTGAAGAATACTATTAATAGCCTCACGAATAAATTCGCTGCGATTTCTCTTCTCTAGAGTAACGATTCCATCCACTTCCGCAAGCAAACTTTCCGGCAGACTGATCATAATCCGCTTACTTTCCGCCAACATCAGCACCCCCAAGTCTTATAGCCATAGCTATACTTCATTATAGACAATAACCGCCAAAGGTGTCAACGAAACTAGCACCGTAGACAGGGTAAAAATGGCTCAATAGCTCGATTTATCCTGATGTAATTTATGGAAACACAAGCTTTTATGAAGAATCAATCCATCAAATCCATCAACATTTATAGTATTTGAGTATAGCTTCATTGATATACTTAGCCCTCGCCTAAAATTCGTTGAACCATGACTTGATGAGCCAATAGTTCAAACTGATCATCCAGAGGCGTTAGCCCACCCGAGGTTCCAGCCCGTTCGAAGGCCAGAGCAAGCAATAAATCAGCGAAATGCGGATTTTTCGGTAAAAGAGGTCCATGGAGATACGTACCAAAAATATTTTTATAGTGTACCCCTTCAGCCCTATCTTCGCCGTTATTCCCATTCCCGTACAAAACCTGCCCAATCGTCTGAAGACCCTTTCCTAAAAAAGTCTTTCCTGAATGATTTTCAAACCCAACCAACGTTTCAAGGTTTCTTGTCAATAATTGTGCGCCCTGCTTCTCACGCAGCTCACTTTCTAATTTGACAACTACGTTACCGATTAAACGCTTGGATCCTGCTTCAGTCCAGAGATCGAGAAACCCTAAACCTGGGATTTTCTTTCCCCCAGCCATCTGATAATATTGCCCTAGAAGTTGATACCCGCCACAAATCGCCAGCACAACAAGGCCATCTTCAATCGCGGATTTCAACTCCTCTTTTCTTTTCACTAAATCTTCAACTAGGATATTCTGTTCGCGATCTGATCCTCCTCCGATGAATAAGATATCTGTCTCCGCAAAATTCAGCGGGTCACCTAAGGAAACTCTTTGAACCTTTGCCTCGATTCCTCGCCACTGGGCACGCTGGGTTAAGGCTATGATATTCCCCCTATCCCCATAAAGGTCCAGCAAATCAGGATAGAGATGGGCAATATTAATCTTCACTCTTATCCCTCCTCGCGTGTATTTCTTCCTTTAATGCTCTTTTCTCGAGAATCTCGCGGACAGGGAAAAGTGCAGTATAGGTTGGACAAATAAAGGTCGGTTCTTCTCCCGTAGCCGCGGCCTGTAGCTGATCAACAGCTGTCTCTAAGGTATGTTCGATTCTTAGTTTTTCAACTGGAACACCCGCATATTTCAAGCGTAAGGCCATATCTTCCGCTCTTAACCCCGAGCAAAAAATCTCCTGAACACGGTCCGAATGCTCACCCAAAATTTCAAATTGAACATCCCAGAGCCAAGAAATATCTCGCCCATCCGCGGCTAAATCGTTAATGATAATCAATAACCGGACCTGCTTTGCTTCGGTGTTAAAGACAGTTTGAAGAACTTGATTAAAGCCAGTTGGGTTCTTAACCAAGGTTAAGGTAATCTTTCCTCGAGGCAGAAGAAATCGTTCCATCCGTCCAGCTTGAGGAATAAACTGACGGATTCCCCGTTCGATCTCCTGCTCCCGGATTCCTAAACGTTTTGCAGCTGTGATAGCAGCAAGCGCGTTGTAGAGATTGTAATACCCCTGAAGCCCTAGAGTATACTCTGTCACCCCAACCTTGAATTTAAGGTCAGCCTCTTCGGAGTGGACGTCTTCAGCCAAAACCTGGACCTTCGGCCTCGCAAAATCACATTCGGGACAGTTGTAAATTCCAAGTTGACCGTAATGAAATAAACGATACTCCAATGGAGCGCCACACTGTGGACAGAATCTGGCTTCCCTCGTTTCCGTGCTTTGAGTCTTGCTTTCCGGGGTCCTATCGACACCAAAATAAAGGGTATGCTGGCGATCAATTCCAAACTGCGCCACCAAAGGATCATCAGCATTTAAGATCAGATCCGTTTTCATCGGCAGAGAATTTTTTACTAACTTCACGGTCGTATCAAGTTCCCCATAGCGATCGAGTTGATCTCGAAAAAAATTCGTAATGATAGCTACATCTGGCTTGACTTGCTCACAGAGCTTGGGAACTGTGGCTTCATCCACTTCAAGCAAAGCCAGTTGAACTTTAGCCCGCCCCCGCCAATTCATATTGAACAAAAGTGCCCCGGTAATTCCCGTCACTAAGTTTGCTCCAGCTTGATTAAACGCAAAATGTTTACCAGCGGTTCGTAAAATATTAGCTAACAGATTCGCCGTCGTCGTCTTGCCATTGGTTCCCGTCACTATAACAATTCCTTCTTGATATTCTGAGGCAAGATCTCGTATGATTTGAGGATGAATCTTGAGTGCCACTCTGCCAGGCAGGGTTGTTCCTTTTTTTCCCAGGAGTCGGAGGAGCCAGCTAATTCCTTTGCTAACCCATAAAGCTCCCCAAAATCGCCATGTCCGCTTCACAAACGTTGTCTCCTTCACGTATCATTGCTCCACCAATTTTAGCACTCTTTGGGCGAGCTTATCAACCAAAACCGGAATGCTTCTTTGGTTTTGCTAAGGACTTAAATTATTTAAATAATTAAGTCCTTAGCAAATTGTCGGCAAAATCAATCATTTTATAGAAATATAGGGAAACTACATGATATCGATTGTATTTTGTCGTCAATGATATTAGGAAATCTGTGAAGTTTTGACGAATTCATCGTTTGTCCAATCCATAATAAGGAAGGATGTGTCTTTATGCCGATATTTAAACGGGAGCTTACCCCCTCGCCAAGTACTGATGAATGTTCCAACAAACTCTATGAATGTTTGACCCATTGTAATTCTACCAAGCCTAATAAGGTAGATATTCCCTCATCCAGTCCCCTCCATCCTGTGGTGAAAATCTTAAACCGTGTCATTACTGAACGACAGAAGCACCTCCTAAACAGGTGCATGACTTAGCCCGGGAGGCGGCTCTCGCTAACGAACAGGGTGACATCGCCAAGGCGGAACAAATTCTGGAAAGGATGGGGCAAGCTTCCGAGAAAGTCGTGAAATTTTTAAATGAGTTGCAAGATCAGTGCAAGGACTGATTCAACGTTAGGGAATAATACTCCAATTTTCAATAAATTCCAAGACTATTGATACTCTGACTCACAAGCCCATCCAAAAGGGGACCTAAAAGAAAGCTCAAGAAGATCCGAAACCCTTCAGCTAAAACTAAGGCTACACCAATTTTCAAGAGAAGCCCCCGCGAGCCTGAGGTTGAACGTTTTAATAAACCCTCATAATTCAAGACGCCTGCTGCCGTCCATCCTAAGACCAAGCAGAGCAAAAAGTAGCCATAACTGAGTACTGTCGTTAAATCCAACATAACTTGCCCCCCCTCGGGACAATGTATGAACTTCCTTCTTACTTTAGTACGTTTTACACGCTTTCTTTTCTCCTCTATAATGTCAGCATATAGATATTCTTAAATGAGGGGGAATGGCTTAATGATTTTTAAATTTCAAGAGAAAACGCCACACCTTGGGGATCACGTTTTCCTAGCTGAAGGGACCCACGTGATTGGTGATGTCCAAATTGGTGACGAATCCAGCGTTTGGTACAACACGGTCATTCGTGGGGATCTTGCCCCGATCAGTATAGGGAAGCGTTGCAATATTCAGGATCTGAGTATGCTTCATGTCAATCAGGGCCAACCCTTAAGGATTGAGGATGAGGTCACAGTCGGTCATTCTGTCGTGCTGCACGGCTGCACCATTAAAAATGGCTCGTTGATTGGGATGGGATCTATCATTATGAATGGAGCTGTGATTGAAGAAGAAACCCTGGTTGCCGCTGGTTCGCTCGTCACGGAGAATAAAACCTTTCCGCCCCGAGTCATGATTATGGGTTCACCAGCCAAGGTCATTCGGGAATTAACCCCACAGGAAATCAAATCCCTTCATGAAACTGCCCTTCGATATTCCCAGAAAGCGGTTGAACACAGTGAAAACCTGCAATTATCCCAAGACCTGACTTAGCCATACCCTGTATTGTCAAAAAGAGTAAACGGAGAAAACCTCGTTACAATAACAAGGCTTTCTCCGTTTACTCATATTTCTTTATAATCTCTTCCGCTACTTGAACCTGCGGGAGTCGTAAATTCATCGCTCTTTTCTGAATGAGGCGGGAAGCTTCTGGCTCGCTCATATTCATCTTTTCTACAAGGAGCCACTTGGCTTGTTCAACGACCTTACGTTCATCGATTCGCTTCTTTAAGTCATCGCGCTCACTTTTTAGCAGAGTCATTGAATTTCTTACAGACAAAGCAAAACGAGCGGACTGTCGCAAGGTGAGCCGATTGATGGGTTTAGGGAGGATCAAGGCACCTGTTTTTTCTAAGCTCTCCTGCATATCAATCAACTGATCCGGCCGCGCAATGACGACTATTCCCGCCGAGGTCTTTTCATGGGCATCAAAAACTAAATCTATCCCCTGTTCATCAGGAAGCGGGGTACTTATAATAATCAAATCCGGTTGAGTGTAAAAAAACTGTCGGCGTGCCTCATTAGCTGAATGAGCGCAGCTTACCGGATAAAATCCTTCTTTTATGAGCATGGCTTCCATGCTACTTGCGACTTCAGATTTTCCGCAAACGATAAGAACACTCCCTGCGCTCATTAAGAATCACCCCTTTGTGCAGGGCTACCCAATTAATAGGTTTTCAGATACTTATCAATCTCCCATGGATGAATCGAGTGATCATAGTCTTCCCATTCCGAAATTTTTGCTGAGTAGTACTTATTAAAAATATGCTCACCTAGGGTCGAGAGAATGAGCGGATCTTTCTTCATCTCCTCAAGAGCGGCTAAGAGATTAGAAGGTAATCGGTCAAGCTTAAGGCGTTTCTCCTGCTCCGGGGAAAGATCATAGATATTGACATTCACGGGTTTGGGTAATTTCAAATCCTTGCTTAACCCATCAAGCCCTGCTTCCAAGACTAACGCCAACGTCAAATAAGGATTACAAGTCGGGTCAGGACTTCTGAGTTCAAGCCTCGTCGCCTCTCCACGTGGGGCAGGAACGCGCAGCAGAGGGCTGCGGTTCATCGGCGACCAGGCAATATGCACAGGAGCTTCAAAACCCGTAGTTAAGCGTTTATACGAATTCACGAGAGGATTAGCAATGGCCGTAATCCCTTTGATATGGTTCAATAGTCCAGCTGCGAATTTCTTAGCTGTATCAGAGATGCCACTTTGGTCATCCTCACCGTTATTAAATACGTTTATCCCGTCTTGGGTTAGAGACATATTAATATGCATGCCTGAACCGCTTACACCTGGCAGCGGTTTAGGCATAAATGTCGCATGAAGCCCATTACGCTGAGCAATGATTTTGACAACCAATTTAAAGGTCATAATACTATCTGCAGCGGTCAGGGCATCCGTATAGCGGAAATCGATTTCGTGCTGACCCGCGGCAGACTCATGGTGCGAGGTTTCGATTTCAAAACCCATTTCCTCAAGGGTTAAACAAATCTCACGACGGGCATTCTCCCCTTGATCGATGGGGGCCAAATCACAATAACTGGCTGCATCATGCGTATTCGTCGTTGGCTGCCCCTCGTCGTCGGTATGAAACAAAAAGAATTCACATTTAGGTCCTACTTGGAAGACATAGCCAAGCTCTTCAGCTTTTTTCAGGGTACGTTTAAGAATATAGCGGGGATCTCCTTCAAATTGTGATCCATCAGGATTTTTAATATCGCAAATGATTCTGGCGACTTTTCCTTGTTGGGGTCTCCAAGGTATGATCGAAATCGTCTCCGGATTCGGAAAAAGAAACATATCAGATGCCTCAACACCGGTAAATCCAGCTACTGATGAGCCATCAAACATGATTCCATTTTCGAAGGCATTAGCAATCTGTTTATTGGTTATAGCTATGTTTTTCATTCGACCCAAGATATCTGTGAACTGCAGACGTATAAATCGAACATCATTCTCTTCCACGAATTTAAGGCAATCTTCTTTCGAAAAATGCATAGGGAACACTCCTCTCGTAGCTCATAGTAAAAAGGGCGCACTAAGATCCCTTCTTAGGGTCCTTAAGACGCCTTTGTTCTATACCTAAATCCCCGATTTTTAAAGATAAAACCTATAATAATCAAATACTTTAAGCAAGTCGTATGTCAATACAGGTATCACTCCACCAGGAAACGCAGGGACGGTTCCCCCGTTTCCACGTAAAATATTAATTTTTAGGCACACCTACCCCTGCCCTGCATATATTAAATAAGAGACAAAGAGGTACTCTGACTTGAGTGCTCTTTGTCATCTTCACGAGGTGCGAGGTGTGTGCTATGTGTTCTATTCTTGGCTTACTGAATTTTTCAAAGAGAATATCCCCAAATGATTTAGACATCTTAACTTCCATGGGAAAAGAACTCGCTCACAGAGGTCCTGACCAGAACGGTATTTCCTCTGGAGATTTTTTTGCTTTTCAACATAATCGACTAGCGATTATCGACATTGAGAACGGACAACAACCTATGACTGCGATTCACAAGGGGTACGAGTACACCATCGTTTACAACGGTGAGCTCTACAATACCGATGAACTGCGCAACGAACTCCGCACTTATGGGGTAGAGTTTAAAACGTATTGTGATACTGAAGTTGTCCTCTATTCCTACATCATTTGGGGAGAAAACTGCTCGAACAAGCTTAATGGAATCTTTGCCTTTGTCATTTACGACGCCAAAGAAAAGAGAGCCTATCTATCTAGAGATCGCTTTGGAATTAAACCCTTATTTTATACGTTCGTCGATGACACTCTCCTCTTTGCTTCAGAAATCAAAGCGCTCTTCAAACACCCCCAAGTCAAACGTCAACTCGATATTTATGGATTATGGCAACTCCTCTATATGATGCCAGCCAAAGAAGAGGGTACAGCAATCTTTAAGGACATTTACGAACTTCCTCCAGCCTCACACGCTTTATTTACGCCGAGTACCCAGAGAAATGGCCTAAAAATATCAAAGTATTGGGCTTTACAAGCTCTTCAAAACACGGACAACGAAGCAACTATCGTGGAAACAACCCAAAGGTTATTGGTCGATACTATTGAGCGCCAGCTGGTATCAGATGTTCCCCTATGTACGTTCCTTTCCGGAGGGCTCGATTCCTCTGTCATAACTGCCGTCGCAGTGGAGAAATATAAACGGGAAGGCAAACAGCTTTCCACCTATTCCTTTGAGCATGAAGGAAATCGAGAGAATTTCCACCAGACCCTTTTCCAACCCCAAAGTGATGATGACTATGCAGTTTATCTGGCTCAATACTTAAATACTAACCACACTATCTTAACCGCCAAAAGTGAAGAACTTGTTGAACTCTTATTGGATGCTGTGAAATATCGAGACTATCCTGGGATGGCCGATATCGACTCGTCCCTTCTCTATTACTGCCGGCAAGTCAAAGCCCAGCATACAGTTGCTTTGTCCGGCGAGTGTTCTGATGAAATCTTTGGTGGGTATCCTTGGTTCTATCGCCCTGAGATGCTCACCCGTGGCTTCTTCCCCTGGATCCACGATCCGCAAGCTCGCATCAATTTGTTCAAACCAGAGATTGTGCGACCCACGGAGGGCTTAGAATATACTTCTGAAATTTACAAAAGAAGTGTCAATAATTGCCCCATCCTTCCTGACGAATCCGAAAGTATGAGGAATTCACGCATCGCAAGTTGGCTGTCCATTAACTACTTTATGACCTCCCTTCTTGAGCGCAAAGATCGGATGAGCATGGCGTCTGGACTCGAAGTCAGAGTTCCCTTTGCAGATCATCGTTTGGTCGAGTATGTATTCAATGTCCCCTGGGAGATCAAGTTCAAAAATGGTGTAGAAAAAGCGCTTCTCCGTGAAGCGATGAAAGACTATCTTCCGGAAAAAATCCTCAATCGCAAGAAAAGTCCCTATCCTAAAACCCATAACCCACTCTACGAAGAACTAGTACTCAACCTCTTCAAAAAGCGTCTTACCTCAGGAAGTGGAGTACTTCCTGAGCTCTTACAAAACGATATCTTAGATCGGTTAATGAACCCTGGAAATGAGACCTGGTTCGGGCAACTCATGGGCACTCCCCAGTTGATTGCGTGGCTTATTCAGCTGGATTACTGGTTTGAGGAGTACCAGATAAACATCGTTTGAAACTAAGGGACAGGTACCTTGTTTTAGAGAGCAGAAGTACGTCGTGAACGTCGGAGGTAAAGCTAGCAAGCTAGCGGAAGCGACATGAGTTCTGCTTACAAGCGAGCCCGTAACACCATGAATAGGTGTTACGGGCTCGCTTTACTTACTTATTTAATCACGCTTTTACCCATGAGGTATTTATCGACTTCCCTTGCGGCTAGCTTTCCTTCCTGGAGAGCCCAGACAACGAGGCTTTGACCCCTTCTCGTATCGCCTGCAGCGAATACCTTCTCAACGTTAGTCTCAAACACTTCGAATTCCGCTTTTACATTGCTTCGAGCATCTCTCTCCAGCTTAAGCTCATTGGAAATCGTATCTTCTGGACCTAGAAACCCCATGGCCAAAAGTACAAGGTCAGCTTCCCAGACTTTTTCGCTACCCGGAACTTCCTGCGGTACTAATCGACCTGAGTCATTTTTGACCCAAGTTATTTCTACAGTATGGACCTCCTTAACCTCGCCGTTCTCATTGCCCATAATCTTTTTCGTGGATATAAGGTAATTCCTCGGATCCTTTCCATACAAACTTATGGCCTCTTCTTGACCGTAGTCGACTTTAAGCTTCTTCGGCCATTCGGGCCAAGGATTCGATGCTTCGATTCTCTTAGCAGGGGGTTCAGGCATGATTTCAAACTGATAAACACTCTTGCAGCCATGCCTTATCGAGGTTGCTACACAGTCCGTTCCTGTATCCCCTCCGCCAATGATGATGACATTCTTACCTTTGGCGTTGATATAGTTACCATCCTTATGATTGGTATCAAGGAGGCTTTTGGTATTGGCCTTCAAGAAATCTACCGCAAAGTGAACCCCCTTCAGCTCTTTGCCTTCTACATCAAGTCCCCGCGCCTTAGTTGCACCCGTACACAACATAACCGCATCATACGTATCCAGTAATTTCTGAGCAGGGATGTCCTTGCCCACCTCTGTATTCAAAACAAATTGGATTCCTGATTCTTTCATCAGCTTGAGACGTCTTTCAACAATTCTTTTTTCAAGCTTCATGTTGGGAATCCCATACATCATGAGTCCGCCGGCTCTATCGTTTCTTTCGTAGACTGTCACGTCATGTCCTACAACATTTAAGTAGTAGGCAGTTGACATCCCTGAAGGGCCTGAACCGACAACAGCGATTTTCTTTCCTGTGGCTTTGGCTTTTTTGGGTACTACCCAGCCTTCGGCAAAGGCTTTCTCAATAATCTCATATTCAATATTGTTAATCGTAACAGACTCCATGATATGGCCTTCTGTACATGCACCTTCGCAGGGCGCGGGACATACTCTTGACGTAAATTCCGGGAAAGGGCTGGTTCTTGTCAACCTTTTGTAAGCGTCCTCCCACTGACCCTTATATATTAGTTCATGCCATTCCGGAATAAGATTGTGCAGAGGGCATCCTGAAACCATACCTTTTAATAGTACACCGCCATGACAGAAAGGAACTCCACAATTCATACATCGCGCACCCTGAGATTTTACAACCTCAGGATCCATCGGAAGCCTTAGTTCATTCCAATCTTTGATTCGTTCTTCTGGAGGTCGTTTCTTCGGATTCATTCTTTCATACTCTAAAAATCCAGTTGCTTTTCCCATTTTAGTCCCACCTTAATTTCCTTAAGTCTCTCAAACCTTTTTAAAGTTCTCTTCAAATGCGGCCATCAAGGCTTCTTCGCCGCTTAAACCTGCCTTGTGAGCGTTATCAATGTTTTCAAGCATACGTTTGTAATCTTTCGGTATAACCTTGGTGAATCTCAGAGAAGAGTTTTTCCAGTCATCAAGAACTTTCCTACCCTGAGGACTGTCTGTGTACTCCACATGCTTCTCAATCATTTTCTTGATTTCGTTCATCTCATCTTCGGAGTCGATTTTCTCCAGCGTTACCATCGACTTGTTGCAGTATATTTCGTCAAAATCCAGAATGTAGGCTATACCGCCCGACATCCCGGCGGCAAAATTTCTCCCTGTTTTGCCCAGGATAACCACTTTACCTCCTGTCATATATTCGCAGCCATGGTCACCCACGCCTTCAACAACCGCTTTAACTCCGCTATTCCTTACGCAGAACCTTTCTCCTGCTATCCCATTGATATAGGCTTCCCCTGAAGTTGCCCCATAGAAGGCGACATTTCCGATCAAGATATTTTCCTCAGGCTTATAGTCAGAAGCTTTTGGGGGATACACAATAATTTTACCGCCTGAAAGACCTTTTCCTATATAGTCGTTTGAATCTCCTTCTAGTTCAAGGGACATTCCTTGCGGAGTAAATGCACCAAAACTTTGTCCGGCCGATCCTACAAAGGTAAGCCTGATCGTATCCTCGGGAAGCCCATTTTCGCCGTATCTCTTTGAAATTTCGCTTCCGATGATTGTTCCGACCACTCGGTCTACATTATTGATTTTTAGTTTTGCCCTGATGGGTTTCTTGTTCTCCAGTGCCGGTTTACAGATGCGGAGAAGCTTCTTGATATCCATTGATTCATCCAGCATATGCTTTTGCGAATGGGTGTTGAATCGGCTGACATCGGAACCAGCATATGGTTGATAGAGAATCTGGGACAGATCCAAGTGTGCTGCCTTCCAGTGCTTTATATTCTCCTTGGTTTTCAGTCGATCTGAACGTCCAACCATTTCATTAATTGTCTTAAAGCCCAGTTTAGCCATGATTTCGCGCATTTCCTGAGCGATAAATCTCATGAAGTTCTCAACATACTCAGGCTTGCCTGTAAAGTTCTTCCTTAAATTTTTATCTTGAGTGGCTATCCCTACAGGGCATGTGTTGAGATTACACACCCTCATCATGACACATCCCATGGCAATAAGCGGCGTTGTCGCAAATCCGAATTCCTCTGCTCCAAGCATTGCCGCAATGACGACATCTCTACCTGAAAGCAGCTTTCCGTCCGTTTCTAGAACTACCCTATCTCTCAGCTTGTTTAGAACCAAAGTCTGATGAGTCTCAGCAAGCCCAAGTTCCCAGGGAAGCCCTGCATTTCTAATGCTTGTTCTTGGTGAGGCTCCAGTCCCTCCATCGTATCCGCTGATCAAAATGACATCCGCTTTTCCTTTCGCTACCCCTGCAGCGATTGTCCCTACACCGACTTCAGAAACAAGCTTGACGTTAATACGCGCATCCTTATTGGCACTTTTCAGGTCAAGGATAAGTTCAGCAAGATCTTCGATCGAATAGATATCATGGTGCGGCGGAGGTGAAATCAAATCTACGCCCGGAGTTGAATGCCTTACCTTGGCAATCTCTGGGTAAACCTTTCTTCCTGGAAGCTGACCGCCTTCACCGGGCTTTGCTCCCTGAGCCATTTTGATTTGTATCTCTTGAGCATTCACAAGATAGTTGCTGGTAACACCAAAACGTCCTGAGGCAACCTGCTTGATGGCGCTTTTCTTAGAGTCCCCGTTGGCCATGACCTTGAATCTTTCGCTGTCTTCCCCGCCTTCACCCGTGTTGCTTTTACCACCAAGTCTGTTCATGGCGATCGCAAGACACTCGTGGGCCTCCTTGCTAATGGAGCCGTAGGACATAGCTCCGGTCTTAAACTTTTTGACTATTAAATCAACCGGTTCAACTTCTTCAATCGGAATTGTGTCCCCTACATTGTACTTGAAATCAAGGAGGTCCCTTAAGGTATATATTCCTTCTTCATTTATCTTTTTAGAGTAGTCCTTAAAGAGCGTATAGTTTCCTTCCCTACATGCACTCTGAAGCTCGTAGATGGTTTCGGGATTGTAGAGATGAATTTCCCCATCCTCCTTACACTGGAAATATCCACCTACTTCAAGGGTGTCCGTATAAGGTGAATTTTCGTCATAGGCACTTTCATGCCGCATTTGATTTTCCACAGCAATTTCTTCAAGTCCAATACCTTCCAGTCTGGAAGGTGTCATCGTGAAATACTTATCGATGAGGTCCTTTTTAAGCCCTACCGCCTCGAAGATTTGGGCTCCGTGGTAGCTATGCATTGTAGAAATACCCATTTTCGATAGTACTTTAAGAACGCCGTTGACCGAAGCCTTAATAAAGTTCTTTTTACCCTCTTCATAACTCAGTCCATCCAACTGCCCCTTTTCAGAGAGATCCTTAATGGTTTCATAGGCTAGATACGGATTGATTGCAGTGACTCCATAACCAATAAGAGTACAGAAATGATGCACTTCTCTTGGCTCACCGGATTCCAGCACTATCCCCAAATTAGTCCTGATCTCTCTTCTGATCAGGTGGTGATGGAGTCCTGAGGAAGCCAAAAGTGCGGGGATTGCTGCATGCTTCTCATCTACGCCCCTGTCTGAGAGGATAATAATATTGGCCCCTTCACTGATCGCTTTATCAGCTTCTCGGAAAATCCTGTCTAAAGCCTTTTCCATCGATTTTACCCCTTCTGAGGCTTGATAAAGTATGGAAAAAGTAGCGGCCTTGAACTTGTCATTATTCAGATGCTTGATTGTCTTAAGTTGATCATTGGTCAGTATTGGTTGCTCCAGAAATAGGCTAACTGAATTCCCCTGATCAGGATCCAGCAGATTTCCAGTATCCCCAAGCAGCATACTGCTTGAAGTAACTATATCTTCCCTGATTCCGTCGATCGGAGGATTGGTGACCTGGGCAAAAAGCTGTTTGAAGTAAAGGTACAACATCTGGGGTTTCTCAGATAATACAGCCAGCGGCGAATCCATCCCCATAGCACCTATAGGATCTTTGCCATCGATCGCCATTGGCTGTATGGTTTTAGCTATATCCTCAAAAGTATATCCAAAGGCTTTCTGCTGCTGAATAAGGTCTTCCCTTACCTTCTCTTCTTTCACTTTCTCAACAGCAATGTCGCTGAGTTTAACGATATGTCTGTTGTTCCATTCTTCATAAGGATGCAACATCGATACGCTTTTCTTTATTTCTTCATCGGAAATGATTCTCTGCGCTTGGGTATCGATAAGCAACATTTTACCCGGTTCCAGCCTGCCTTTATATTTTACATTTTCAGGCTTAATGTCAATTACCCCGACCTCTGAGGCCAGAACAACCTTGTCATCTTTTGTTACATAATACCTTGAAGGTCGGAGTCCGTTTCTATCGAGTACTCCGCCGATAACTACACCATCAGTAAAACCCATGGCAGCGGGACCATCCCAAGGCTCCATTAAAAAGTTGTTGAATTCGTAAAAGGCCTTCTTTTCCTTGGACATCAGTTCATTCTTTTCCCAGGGTTCAGGAATCATCATCATCACCACGTGAGGAAGCGACCTGCCGGTAAGATGAAGAAATTCAAGGCTATTGTCAAACATCGCAGAATCACTGCCTGACTCGTCGACGATCGGGAAGACTTTTGTGATATCCTCAAAAAGGGGTGAATCGATACATTTCTGTCTCGCCCTCATCCAGTTTACGTTACCTCTAATTGTATTAATTTCACCGTTGTGGACGATATATCGGTTAGGATGTGCTCTCTCCCAACTAGGGAAGGTATTGGTGCTGAACCGTGAATGGACCATCGCTAGCGCTGATACAAAATCAAGATCGGAAAGGTCAAGATAGAAATTTCTAAGCTGTTCGGCTGTAAGCATGCCTTTATAGACAATGGTTTTTGATGAAAGGCTGGCAACATAGAAGGTGCCTCCTTTATCTTCACACATCGGAATAATAGCCTTTTCTGCTCGTTTTCTGATGATATAAAGCTTTCTTTCAAAATCCATTTCATCTGAGATACACTCATCTTTTTCGATAAAAACCTGGATGAATCTGGGCATTACAGCTTTTGCGCTTTCGCCAATTCTCGTCTTATCGATTGGAACTTCTCTCCAGCCCAGGATCTTTTGACCTTCCTCCTGAACAATTTTTTCAAAGGTTTCCATCTGTGTTTTTCGGAAATCCTCATACTTATGGGCAAATATCATACCTACGCCGTAGTTTCCTTTTTCCGGCAAATCAAAACCCAGAACATCGCATTCTCTTTTGAAGAAATCGTGAGGTATCTGGATCAGTATTCCAGCACCGTCGCCTGTATTTTCATCTGCTCCGCTTGCCCCTCGATGACTTAAATTTTCCAATACCGTTAAAGCTTCATCTATAATTTCATGAGACTTCTCACCCTTGATATTAACAACAAACCCCATACCACATGCATCATGTTCTAAGGCCGGATCGTAAAGGCCCTGTTTCTTTGGCAAACCATAACTTTGCATATTACTCACCCTTCGTTGAAATTTATAAATATTTTATAAACAAAAAGGTGCTTTCAAGAAAATATACCTTAATCTAAAAGTACAAAACTCTTTTGAGCGCCTTTGCTCTACATTATTAAGCTAATTTTAAGTTAACATAAGTCCGCCCCTAAATTCAACTGTTTTATGCCATGTATACAATATATAAGTATGGAAATCAAATCTTGTATAACACATGTTTAATATTATCTTCTCAAGCACTTTAATGTTAAACTATATCAAGGGAACGGTTAGCTCAGGATATCTTAAGGAGGAGCTCTCAATAATACTTAATCTATCATAAACAAGGAGGTAGGTTAAGTTTTTCGATAGACCAAATTAAAAGAAGTCTTAGACCTTGATGGTGGATAATTGCCACTCTGGTCTAAGACTTCTTTTGGTGTTAATCATCATTACTCTCTTAATTAAAATCTCGAGGCTTGCCATTTTCGTGGACTACTCTGGAAGTTTGCTAACGGCTTCATTACTACTTACGACCACGAGAATATCCTTTTCTTCAATCTGTGCATCTGCTCCGGGGCGACATTAACCGCATCCCCTTTTTTAATCGCCATCACACTAAGCCCATATCTCGCACGTAAATTAATTCGCCCAGCGATTTTCCAACGAATTTATAGGGAGTGTTCTAAAGTTTCCTTTATTCCTCAATATATACGCGAGGAACACGCTTGGATATATCACATACAACTTCGTAATTAATGCTCTCTAACCATCTAGCCATCTCTGAAGCATCAATCCGTTCATAGCCGTCAGAGCCAAGTAGTGTCACTAGACTTCCCACTTCAATTCCAGGAATCTTCGTAATATCTAACATAGTTTGATCCATACAAACCCGGCCAATTATTGCTGCTCTTCTGCCGTTGACAAGCATTTCGCCGCGATTGGAAAGTGCGCGATGTAACCCATCAGCATAGCCTACGGGTACAGTGGCCACTCGAGTGGGGTAGGCAGCCCTAAACGTACGCCCGTAGCTCACAGTCTCTCCTGCTTCGATCTCTTTGATATGAGCAATCCGAGCTTTCCAGGTCATGACTGGCTCAAAACCTGAATTGCCCCCCACTTGCTGAGAGGGTGGTAAGCCATAAAGAATAATTCCTGGACGGACCAGATCAAGATGAGCTTCGGGAAACTGAAGAATGGCAGCACTGTTCGCAGCGTGCCGGATTGGTATATTAATTCCCTGCGTTTGCAAACGCGTACAGAGGTCTAAGAATTCTTTGAGCTGTTCACGGGCAAAGCTCAAGTCCAGCTGATCTGAATTTACGAAATGGGTGTAAATCCCTTCAATAAAAAGATTTGGTAGTTCGGCTATCCGAAGAATCTCCTGATAGGTGTCCTTCCGAAAGCCGATTCTCCCCATGCCCGTATCAATTTTCAAATGAATCGTCGCCTTTTTTCCTTCAGCGAGCGCTGCCTCTGACAAAGCCTCGGCCTGTGCGTATTGATAAACGCCGGTGATAATATCCTCCTGGACGATCGTACGTGCAAAATCAACGGGCATATATCCAATCGTCATAACTTTAACTGATGGAAACGCGTGTTTAATTTCCAGAGCTTCCTCCAGCATAGCTACTCCAAATCGGCGTGCACCTGCCTCAAAAAGTGTTTTCGCCACTGGAATCGCCCCATGGCCATAGGCATCAGCTTTCACAATCGGCATGATCTCACTTTGGGTATAAGCCTTAATCCGTTCATAGTTTCGTTTTAAAGCAGATAAATCCACTTCAGCCCATACTGGGCGTGCGTTTTCCATCGTATTTCTTCCTCCTCAAGGCTATCCTTTTTCGGTCAATTCCAGCGACCGACGCGTTTTGGCCAACTGATCAGCAACCTCTGTGGCTGTAAACCCGGACCAACCCACGTCCTGGGCTAATTCGTCCGCTGCCTTTCCATGCAGATACACTCCCAGACAAGCCGCTTCTAACGGCGGTACGCCTTGAGCCAACCAGGCGAGGATACTCCCGGTCAGAACATCCCCTGTTCCTCCCGTCCCTAATCCCGGATTTCCTGTTGGATTAAGAAAAGCACGTCCATCAGGACTCGCGATCACGGTGATAGCCCCTTTTAAAACAAGAATAGCGCCCCATTCGACGGCTTTATTTAAGGTTATTTCTAAGCGATTATCTTCAATTTCCTGGACTGAGCAACCACAAAGTCTGGCCATTTCCCCTGGATGAGGGGTCATAAGCAAAGGTCCTCTTCTTTGACGCCACCCCAAGATTCCAGGTTCTTGGGCGATCAGATTTAAGGCATCCGCGTCTAATATAACGGGTAATTCGAGTGTGCGCAAGACGTCCTCGAGAACCGGAATGAAGTCCTGATTCTGGCCTAGTCCTGGTCCAATCGCCAAGGCCTGAGCTGTTTGGCATTTTTCCGTAATAATCGGCCACGCTCGATGATCCAGTGTATTTTGTCCTTCAACTGGCCAGATAGTCGCTTCGGTAAGCCCCATATCGATCTGGAAAGCTGCTGCTTGTGGGGTAACGATCTGTAACAGCCCGATACCACACCGTAAGGCAGATCTTCCGGCTAAGATCGCAGCCCCGGTCATTCCCGGCGATCCGGCAACCAGCACGCCTTTGCCATGCGTTCCTTTATGCCCTTGAAGGGTCCTCACCGGTAAAAACGCTTGCACCGCGTCCTCAGTTAGAACAAAGGTAGCGACTTCCTCTTGTTCGAGAAATTTATCGGGAATCGAGATCGGATCAACGATCAAGCGACCTACGTACTCCGGGCCTTTGCCGAGGAAATGCCCAAGCTTCGGAAGTCCAAAGGTCACCGTTGTCTGAGCACGGATGGCGCTTCGATAGACCTTTCCCGTATCTGCTTCGATCCCGCTCGGAATATCGACCGCAATAACCCAAGCCTGAGTTTGATTAACCTCTTCAACATACTCTTCCACTAAGCTAGGAAGCGCACCGCGCAATCCCGTTCCATAAATGGCATCGACAATAACGTCAGCTTGATTTAAGGCCAAACGCGTTGAACGCAGTTGTTTTTCTCCCTCGATCAGGAAAAAACGACCTCCAGCTTTTTGATATAAGCGACAATTCAAAGCTGCATCCCCGCGGAATTCCTCCGTTTTGGCAAAGGATAGAACCGTGACATCCATTCCCGAAATCAGAAGATGGCGAGCAACCGCTAACCCGTCTCCGCCATTGTTTCCTTTCCCCACGAGAACGATGACCTTACAACTCCCTTTAGAATTCATTTTAACTAAGGTTTGTTGAATCTCCCGGACGACAGCTAACGCCGCATTTTCCATCAAAAGCAGACTGGGAATTCCGTACGCTTCAATCGCTTCTTTTTCGATTTCGCGCATTTGCTGAGCACTGACGACCTGCATATCTTTCGCCTCCCTCTTACACCAAAATAGCCATCGCGATTGCATATTCCTGTTCGTGGGATAAACTTATGCGAACGATTGAGCCATTTCGTTTCTGCGCCAAGTCTTTTGCCTTAAGACTCAAATAAACGCGAGGTTCGCCGCTTTTTTCTGTCAGTATCTCAACATCATACCAGGAAAGTCCAGTCAATCCAGTTCCTAAACTCTTAAGAACGGCTTCTTTCCCAGCAAAACGTGCAGCCCAACTGGAAGTTGGGCGATCATTAAGATCTGCTCGCTCGCGTTCCGTAAATAGCCTTTCACGAATCCTGGGCCTACGATCACACGCTTGAGCAAATCGTTCAATTTTTATGATATCAATTCCTGGGTACATCGGCTTTAAGACCCCCATTAGATTGAATAAATGTTAAAGGCAAATGCATCTTCACTGTCGTCTCCTGCCCAAGCACGCTTTCAATCTGCAGTCCATATTCCTCACCATATAAACCGCGTAGTCGCTCATGGACATTCGCCATACCGACTCCATTGCCTGAACCTACCCCTGGTTTCAGTACCTCGGAAAGCCGCTCCTGGGGAATCCCCATTCCATCATCCCGAACACAAATATACAACTTATTTTCTTTTTCTTCCACTTCAATCCATACCGTCCCATTGCCAATCTTGGGCGTAATTCCATGCTTTACAGCATTCTCCACCAGCGGTTGCAGACTTAAACGAGGAATCTCCGCATTCATCAGTTCCTTGGGAATCTGACTTTTAACCTGAAGTTTTCGTCCAAAGCGCGCTTTTTCCAAGATTAAATATGTATGAACAAATTTTAGCTCTTCCTCTAGCGGAATTAGCGTTCCTTTCGATTTCATCGCCCAACGGAAAAATTCAGAAAGATAAATGAGTAGACGTCGCGAACGGTTCGGGTTAGTCCGGCTTGTGGTGATAATCGTGTTAAGTACATTAAAGAGAAAATGAGGATTGATCTGAGCCTGTAAAGCATCAAGTTGAGCTTCTGTCGTCAGTTTGGCCTGGTGATCCAGTTCTGCCAGTTCAATCTGAACACCGAGAAGTTGGGCCATTCCCAAAGCAAGCCGAATCAGATCAGGGGAAAGATGCCCATCTTTAGTTTCGTAGAGTTTCACTGTTCCAACAACTTTTCCCTGACAATGTAAAGGCACAACGACTGCAGCTGCGATTGGACAATCACAGCTATTCTGACGCGGACAGTTTAATTCCTTTTGCGTATGGACAATTTTATAGTTCCCGGTCCGGATAACCTCCTGGGTTGCTTCCGTTAAAATCTTATCACCGGGATGATGCTGATCACATCCCACACCTAAATAAGCCAGTTGCTTCGTACAGTCTGTGATCGAAACAGCGGCGACTTGACCTATCTCTTGGATGATTTTAGCCATAAATTCAGCGTTCTGCTCATTGAGACCACTCCGAAGATATGGGAGAGTTTCGTTAGCAATCTTGACGCTGATTTCGGCATTGCGTTCCGTGGTTAGACGTCTAATTCGCCGTCGTTGACGTTCAGAATCCACGAGCAAATAAAGAGTATCACCGATCAAAAAAAACAGCAAAAGTCCGAATTTCTGGGAAGCCAAACTAATCACGAGTTCTGCCCCTAAAACTAGCAAAAACCGCCAAACCATAAGTCGCATCCCTCTCATCCTTAAGAAAACTTAATTAAATTAGCCAATGGATAATCTTAAGAGTTCGACAGCGAGATGCGACTTCCTGTATTTATTAAAGGATTTCTTGGAGTTTTTCTCTTCCTTGCTCTTCCCCAACGACTAGGAGTACATCCCTTGCCTCGATCACGAATCCGCCACCAGGTGAGAATTGTTCAATACCGCTACGAACAACGGCAACAACTGTAAGACCTGTCTGTTCGCGAATCTTTAATTCGGCTAGTGTTTTTCCAGCAGCTTCAGAATCCTTATCCACTTCAACTTCGGCTACATCCATCCAACGGGACATCATACGATCAGTATAAATTAAAATCTTATTTAAATGTCCCTCAATCTGTAAATCAAGTTGTTGACGTTTATGGATGAACTGTTTCAATTCCTCAAGGAAAACCTGAATTTCCGCTTTCTGGTCAAAGGTCCGCAGAAATTTTTCTGCCTGACTCTTGGATGTAACGGTAATTCCGATCCCTTGATTCACCATGACAACGCCCGCATTTTGCAATATCGCAATTGAGCGGCGGATAGTTTCCGGAGAAACATTATACCTGCCCGCCAACGTTGATCGACCATGTATTCTTTCCCCTTCCCGATATTCACTCATCACGATCGAATGAGCAATATCGAGGGCAATTTCCTGATAACGTGACTGTTCCATTTTTACAATTCACTCCTTGAAAATATATAACTTATTTAAATATTATTACCAACTATTTCCTCTTCAATCCCGTTGACTACTAACAACCCCCATGTTATTATAGAGTTGTTAGTAACCAATTACAACTAAATAAATAAGGCCGAATTTCCTAAGGGAAAACGGGGGAACCACATTTTGGGGTGAATCGCATTTTGCGTAGAGCGTGCGCTCGAATCCGTCAGCTAACCTCGTAAACTATGACGCACCACGAGTACTGATTCATGAATCATCACTTTCAATCTCATAGGGGGCCACAAGCTGGACTCTTTTTTTATCTTTTCACTATACGAAAGGGGGCTATGCCTTGGCAGTTGAGCCGAAGGAATTTAACGAAAGATTACAATCCTTGCAGCGTGCAAATGAACTTAAACAAAAGGCTTTACCTTATATGAAACACAAAGAGAGCATTCCTACTGGCTTTGCTTTAAAAGAAGAATACCTTAAATTCCGGGATCGAATTCTCAACACCTTAAAGGCCACCCCTGAGGATTGGAGGGATTGGCACTGGCAAATGGAACACCGGATTAAGGATTTACCAGACCTTCAAAAACTCTTGCCTCTAACCGATCAGGAAGCTCAAGATATTTTCAAAGTTGGAGAAACCTATCGCTGGGCCATCTCTCCCTATTATTTAAGCTTAATGGACCCAGCTGACCCTGGGGATCCCATTCGTTTGCAAGGGCTTCCCCAGATTGAGGAGCTACTCGATTCTACCGGGGAAGAAGATCCCATGGGTGAAGCATTCACGTCACCGGCCCCCTGCATCACGCGTCGTTATCCTGATCGGTTAATTATCAATGTCACGAATATGTGTGCAATGTATTGCCGGCATTGCCAAAGGCGAAGAAACATTGGTGAAACTGACAGTCATGAAACCCGCGCTCAACTCCAAGCGGCTTTAGACTATATCCGGGCCAATCCGGAAATCCGCGATGTCTTAATCACAGGGGGAGATGCCTTAATGCTTAGTGACCTTACCCTTAATTGGCTGCTTAGCGAGTTACACTCCATTCCCCATGTTGAAATCAAACGAATTGGCACGCGTGTCCCGGTTACCCTTCCCATGCGCATCACCGATGAGCTATGCTCAATTCTAGCGCAGTATCCCCCGATTTATATCAACACCCAATTTAATCATCCCAAGGAAGTGACTGAAGAAGCCAAAAAGGCTACGGATAAGCTTATTTCTGCGGGTGTAATTATGGGTAACCAAGCCGTGCTCCTGAAAAATATTAATAATGAACCCGATGTCATGCTGCGGTTAAATCAGGAACTTTTGAAAATCAGGGTTCGTCCTTACTATATCTTTCAAGCAAAAAATGTTAAGGGTACACGTCATTTTATCCCTAAAATTGAGGATGGTCTAGAGATTATGGAGAAACTTAGAGGATTTACTTCAGGTTTAGCCATTCCTACTTATATCATCAATGCTCCCGGTGGAGGTGGAAAAACTCCAATTCTCCCTCAATATCTACTCTCCTTAAATGAGCAAGAAGCTGTCCTTCGAACCTGGGAAGGAAATATCATTCATTACCCTAACCATTGACATTATTTAAAAATCCCGACTTCTACTTCATTTAAGGGCCGATTCTGGCCCTTATTTTAGTGTTTCAAGCCTTTTGTTGTATAGTTTTCCTTGCCAAGTATCCCGCTTCACCAGTTCCTGATCAATTGAATTTAAGACTTCCCATTTTTTACGGCTCCACAGGGGCGCAATTAGATCGCCTGGTGCCCCGTCACCCGTTAAACGATGAATAACCATTTCTGGGGGCAAAAGTTCAAGCATATCGATTATGAGTGAAACATATTCTTCACGCGTTGGTAAGGGAAACGACTCTTTTTCATACATTTGAGCAAGGGGCGTTCCCTTTAAAACATGGAGCAAGTGGAGTTTAATTCCCTGAATAGGTAGATTCGCTACGGCGTGAGCAGTTGCCATCATATCCTCATAGGTTTCCCCCGGAAAACCTAGAATAACATGAACGCAGACCCGGATTCCACGCTCACGAAGGGCAACTACACCCTCTAAAAATTCGGCGTAAGTATGTCCTCTTCTTACCCAATCCATGGTTCGGTCATGGATACTCTGTAAGCCAAGTTCGACCCAAAGATACGTTCTTTGATTGAGTTCTTCAAGATAATCCAATACCTCTAGAGGCAAACAATCGGGACGAGTTGCGATGGATATTCCGACAACTCCCTCCTGCTTGAGTGCTTCTTCGTAAACCTTTCTGAGTTCTGAAACAGGTGCATAAGTATTAGTATAGGCCTGAAAATAGGCCAAATATTGAGCTTTTGGCCATTTCTTGCCCATTCTTTCCTTGACTTCATCGAATTGTTGTTCAATCGAATGCGAGACTACCCCAGCAAAATCTCCGGAACCACGAGAACTACAATAAATACAGCCACCCCAACCTTTGGTTCCATCTCGGTTCGGGCAAGTGAAACCGACATCCAAGGGAACCTTGAAAACTTTTTCACCGAAGGTCTCCCTCAGATGTCGATTCAATGTGTTATAGCGCTTCTCCCCATTTTGCCAGGTAGAAGACTGTTCAAATCTCATACCTTTATGATCACACCCTTTGAGTAAAAAAATAAAAAAGTTGAAAAGCCTTACTAAGAATATCAAACATCTGGAAAATATTCAAAGGTAAACCTATTATTCTTGATATAACTCCAGTTTCTCCCCGGATGGGCCACGGAAAAAGCAATTATACCTTCCCTCGCCAAGGGATTGGGGTTCCTCCTGCAGCAAGGTGACCTGGTTTTGTTTTAACCATTCCATAGCCTTACTAATATCGGACACAGTCAGAGCTAAATGATTAACCACGCCATCCTCAAACCTCTGACCTTCTTTGATTTCAACGAGTTCAATAATCGTTCCACCCAGACGGAGAAAAGCGAGCTCAACACTTCCCGGTTTTGTCCGTTGTAAAAATTCAAAACCAAGAACTTCCGAATAGAATCGGATTCCTTCCTCCATCTTAAGGGTTTTTATGCCAATATGTTCAACCCCACTAAAAAGATCTTTTTCTTTCATTCTCATCTTTCCTCTCGCTTTTCGTATTAACAGACTCTTACTTTAGACAAAGCTTCTCCATTTACCGTTTTACCAATATGTCTTAGCTCATATACAGGACTGCTGTTCCAGCACAATTAAGCGTTCCTTTAAGTGAATTCCTCCGGCATACCCGGTAAGAGCTCCACTTTTTCCGATCACGCGATGACACGGAACGATTACGCCTATGGGGTTATTATGATTGGCCATGCCCACCGCTCTTTGACCTTTCGGATTCCCGATGCGTTGGGCAATATCTCCATAACTACACGTCACGCCATAAGGGATCTTACTCAACTCCGCCCATACGCTGAGTTGAAAGGGAGTTCCCATTTGATGCAGCGGAAGGGTAAAACATTGCCGTTGACCACTGAAGTATTCTTTAAGTTGCTCGATTACTTGAGCATTAGGGACTCTTCTTTTTACGAGGAAGGCTTGCGGACACCATCGTTTTAGGTAGGCTTGAAGGTGCTTTTCTTCAACTTCCGGCTCTCCCAACCCTACCCAGAATAACCCTTGGGAGGTCGAAGCCACGGTTAATGTCCACGTCCATTTATTCGTTTCCATATCCTCGTGCCAATAGTGAACTTTTCGAGGTTGAAAAAGTTCCGCTATCGAATAAACCTGAAGTTGCTCATTGAAATAAAGCTCAATCTTCTCTTGATCACCTTGCAGTTCTTTTTCAATTGGCTCGGGAATCTTTTCTTCCCACCCATCCACGATGGCTTGGACCAAAGAAGCCCGCCCGCGGAGTTCCGGATTCGATGATTCCAGGAAAGGAAGGACGGCCTCTGCCAATGGGAAAACATGTTCGGGCGCAACCGCAGCCAACTGGGCCAGCCCCCAAAGTGTTCCCTCATTTAAACTCTCATCAGCGAGCAATCCGGAATACATCCTATTAAAATGTCCGCATTCATCTGGACAATGCGCCAGAATACTCCCAATCGCTTCAGCAGCGTTCCAAGCAGTTTCTCCGGATTCTTCATTCAAAGACCCAAAATAGCGGCGAACTAGCTCAACCGCATAACCGGGCTCATGCTCTTCAATCGTTTGCGCAGCTATGCCTAATCCCTCAATAGCCCTCCAAAACTGAAGGCCATCTTTTACGAAGATTCTACTCATCAGTCGCTGCACGATGCCGCGATCTTCCACAGCCTTCTCCCGAAGCAGTTGCCAATCCTTTTCTAACAAAATACGCTGGAGTTCAGATCGAATCATAGAACTTCTCTCCCTTCATTATTTTCCTTTCCTTATCATATCATTTGCTAGGAACGGAGAAAATGGGGAATTGAAGAGAAACAGAGATGCGAATAAAGAAAACCCGGCTTTCGCCGAGCTTTGCGATATAGAAGACTTGGTCAGCGCCAAAGCGGTGGCCTTAGTCGCCTTATCCTGCCGAACTTAACCGCATTCATCGTAGGAAAGCGAAAACCGCTGGTTGCACTTATGC
>NZ_DATLJA010000017.1:0-30141 GCF_035539115.1 Desulfitobacterium sp.
AAATTTTGGGGCAGATAGTATAAGTGCAACCAGCGGCTTTCATTCTCCTACGATGCATGTATTTATGTCCGGCAGGATAAGGCAACTAGGGCTAGCACCTTCGCTAGGGCTTGGTACTAGCCAAGTTTTCTTTATCGCTGAAGCTCGGCGAAAGCCGGGTTTTCTTTAGCTTTGACTTAAAAAGCATCTGGATAAGACATCTACAGAAAAGGTAGTGTTTTTCCAAATGCTTTTGTTTTTGTATGATGAATCGGCATTTCTAAAGGTACAGGGTTTACAAGATGCTTTTTTAGGGACAAAATAGAGTAAAGAGGATTATTGTAAGGAGTAATGCCTGTGCCGTATGTTATCAAGGAAAATCCTAAATTTCTTTTGATTTTACGTTTCGTGAAAGAGGTTTTTCCACGCGTCAAAAAGGAACTCCGTTTCTGGAGTTCGAGGGTGGAGAAAGCACCGGATTTTGTTCTCTCCGAACAGGCTCTTGATTCTTTGCAGCGCAAAGCATTCCATTGTTTAGGAGGGAGTCTCTATGCCCTCTATCCGGGAGCGGAGCGAGAAACGATGATTGAATTTATTGTAGCTTATCAGACGATCAGCGACTATTTGGATAATCTCGTAGATGCTGCAAATGTTCAGGATGAAAAGGCCTTCGCGCAGCTTCATCTCGCGATGACGGAAGCTTTAGATCCTGAAGCAGAACTCTCAGATTATTATGCGGAATATCCTCACCGGGAGGATGGCGGATATTTAGAACACTTAGTTCGTACCTGCCAGGCGAATTTAAAGGCGCTCCCTTCTTTTCCAGTTGTGAAAGCTGAGTTAGCTTGGTTAGCCTCGCTTTATTCTTCCTTGCAGACGTCAAAACATCTCCGAATAGAGGAAAGAGAAGAGAAAATGCTTTCCTGGCTTCGACCTAACCAGGTCAATTATCCGGAAGTATCCGTCTGGGAATTTGCAGCCGCGACTGGTTCTACCCTCGGAATTTTTTGTCTAGTTGCTGCTGCCCATCGACCAGGATTGACATCAGAAGAGGTTTGTCGCTTAAAACGGGCTTATTTCCCTTGGATCAGTGGCTTACATATTCTCCTCGATTACTTTATTGATTTTGTTGAAGACCGTGAAACAAAGCAACTCAATTTTGTCCAGTATTATGCGAATATTTCAGAGCGGGAGGAGAGACTCGTTCTCTTCTTACGGGAATCACTGGAACGCTCTCGTCATTTATTTTATCCCAAATTTCATCAAGCAGTGGTCGAAGGGCTTTTAGCTATGTATCTATCCGATCCGAAGACAAAAATCGAGGAGCTAAACGGAGGGACTCGTGCCCTACTCTCCGCAGGGGGGAGCAAGATCCGTATCCTTTACTGGCTGTGCGTTTTGCTACGCAAGAAAGGAATATTGTGATTAATTTTGCCGATAAACCACGGTGTAAGCGAGTTTAGTCAGCAGGGTTTTAGAAGGACAGTCTGGGATCTTTTCAAGGTACGATAAAGCAGACTCGACACAGGTTAGGGCAGTAGAGAAGGCTTGGTCCAGTGCTTTGGAGGAGAACAAGGCCTGAATTATTTTAGACATGTTTTGAGGAGTTGGTTTGTCCTGAATAATTTCCCGAGCCCACGGACCATACAACGGATTTTTTAATAGGTAGATTATGGGCAAGGTGAGGTTCCCGTTGTTCAGATCAGCAGCAACCGGTTTGCCTGTCTGCTCGGGATTTCCGGTGAAATCGAGAAGATCATCAATAATTTGATAGGCATAGCCCAGGTACATACCGAAAGTACCCAGCCGTTCAATATCTCCCTGTGAGGCTCCTGCCGTGACCGCTCCAGAACGGCAGGAGCCTGCAAGAAGAATGCCGGTTTTCTGCGCGATACGCTCAAAGTAATCATTAACCGTGATTGAAATATCAAATTGATGATCGGCTTGGGCAACTTCCCCGATACACATTGATTGAATCGCTTCAACAAGATATTTCATGCTATCCAGGAGCTGATGAGCAGATAGAAGCTGAAACGCCTCAGCGAAAAGATAATCTCCTGTAAGGACTGCGTTAAGGTTGCCCTGTTGAAAATTGATCGTCGGTTGCCCGCGTCTCAGTTCGGAATGATCGATGACATCATCATGAATGAGTGAAGCCATATGGATCAGCTCAGCAGCAACAGCAGCTTGTAGGGTGGCCGTATTCAATGGGCCAAAGCACATTGCACTATGCAGGGTTAGGAGGGGGCGAAGACGTTTTCCTCCAGATGATAAAAGTTGAGTACAGGATTCACGGATCATACCCTGTGCCTTTTCGACAGTTCGTTTAAGTTGTTCTTCCACGATCAGTAATTCAGGAAGTACGGAAGGAGAGTTTTCGCTCAAGTTGAGAGAACCATAGGTTGACCTCTCGGAATTCGGTGCAACTGCTTCTGTCAGGATATTCATTTTAACCGTCCTTTACTTGATCAGCTTATCCGAGCAATTCTCGAATAGCGCTAATCGTAGTATGCCTGAAATTCGTAAAGGATACACGTCGATGGTCCAACTGGGTTTTATGGTAAATGAAAGCTATCAATAATTAAGAAACCTTCAGATGGAGTATATAACTCCGCCTGAAGGTTTATATTCTATCTGGAGTATTATACTCCTCCTGAAGTGAGTTTTCCTTATTAGGCTCTGCCATAAAGGTCAAAGGTTAGTGTCTTACCTTGAATGGTGCTTCGGATCAGGAGTAAACCCGAAGTGTTGTTCCTGAATTTCAGATCGAGGTAAGGATAAGCAACCGTAGCGTCCTGACCCGGAGGTACATAGGTGATCTCCAGAGAATGCGGATGACGTTCGACGATATTAAGCTTAGCTAAAACGGCTGCATTATAGAGGGTGGAGGAGACTTGGCAGATTCCACCTCCTAGTCCAGGGACGAATTCGTCATCAACAATAATAAGTGCTTCCTTATAGCCTGCCGAAGCGGTACGTTCACCGACGGTTTGATTGAAGGAAAATTCTCCACCAGGCGTAAGAATTACACCGTCGAGAGCCTTCGCAGCAAGACGCACATTTTCTGTGCGTTCGACGTTCGAGGGATCAAACTGGGATGAGTATCTCGCCACTAGGCCAGTTATTTTCATCCCTTCGAGTTGGGCCGCGGTAACTTGGGGTTGATCTAACACCCGGATAGGAACCTTGATCGGAGTCGGCTGTAAGGGATCAAGGCTTTCAACTTTTGAAATTAACGAATCAAGATTAACTTCTTGTCCTGATGTTTCTTTCTCAATCTCCATACGATTATCTGGTGTAATTTTGAAGGTGGCATCCTTTAAGGGCATATTGTAGGAGGAAAAAGCGGTTTCCAGCGTTTTCTGGAGCTGTTCCTTATCCCAGTGGGAGTCAAGTGGAAAAATAAGTGAGGTCCCTTTTTGAGCACGGTATTTTCTCAAAGCTTTCTGTACTATATTCTCATCACGGCCCTGCTGATAGGCCAGTTGAACTATTTTATCGAGGTCGTAGGACAGGCCTAAATCTCTTAAGGGCAGTTTAACTATTTCCAAGGTCTGGGCTTGGATTTGGAATTCAATGGGCTGATCGAGGATAGGCGTGATGTGTGTTTCAAGTTTTTGTCGGGCATCTGATGGAGTTAGGTTAGACAGATTAACGGTGCCGACTTCGACTCCCTCGAGAATCAGTCCGGTATCCCGGCTGTAAAGATAAAGCCCTCCAAAACTTATGACTGCCAGTGTCAGGAGTAACGAAAGCAAAATAATGATGATTTTCTTCCGAGGTTTTGGTTTGGGTTGGGCTATCTGCATGGTTTCTACTTCCAAAGTTCTACTCCTCCTTATTCTCTTTACATCAAACTATATGGCGGGGTAGAAGAGAAGTTGATAAAATTTTAATAAGCAGTATTATAAGTTCGCCTTCAATTTTCGATTTTCCTTCTATCTGCGCGTATATAACACACGCTGGGAAGAAGGTGTTGTTATACTACTGTCCTTGCCGATCCCATACAAGTACGGTATACTAAGTAAAAATAAGGGAGGGGATCGTTATATGTTGCAAGGAAAAACAGCATTAATTACCGGTGGAGGCACTGGGATTGGACGAGCTATTGCCTTAACACTTGCGCGTGAGGGTGTGAATGTTGCTCTGAACTATTCTCGTTCCGCCGAAGAAGCTCTGCGTACGCAAACTGAAATTGAAGCTTTGGACGTCAAGTCCTTAACTTATCAGGCTAATGTAGCCTCTGATCGGGAAGTAAGAGAAATGGTACACAAAGTTATCACAGATTTTGGACAGTTGGACATTCTCGTCAATAATGCCGGCATCACACATTTTGTGGATCATAATGATTTGGAAGGCTTAAAGGAAGAATATTGGGATGATATTTTAGGCGTAAATGTGAAAGGACTTTTCTTCTGCTGCCGAGCAGCAGCCGAGGAGTTAAGAAAGCAAAAAGGATGTATCATCAATATGGCTTCAATTGCCGGATTTACAGGGTTGGGAAGTTCAATCGCTTATTCAGCCTCAAAGGCGGCCAATATTAGCATCACCAAGTCCTTCGCTCGAGTGCTCGCTCCTGAAGTACGCGTCAACGCGATTGCCCCAGGGGTTGTCAAAACACGCTGGGTAGAAGGACAAGATGAACATATTAAGCATCTCGGTGAGGGGACACCGCTTCAGAGGATTGCTACGCCAGAAGATATTGCTGAAGTGGCCTATGGTTTAATTGACAAGGCTAGCTTTGTTACCGGTCAGGTTATTGTTGTTGATGGGGGAAACTTCATTTAGAGTGAAAGAGGTAAGAGAGGATAGCAGGAGCTAATCCTCTCTTTTTTAGCATCGCCGAAAGTGACCCAAATGTAATAGTTAATCAGGAGATCGAGATTCCACTTTAGATCTTATTTCAAATAGCTGTTTGGCGTAATACTCGAGAATTTCGCGGCGTCGGACTATTCCAATGAATATTTTCTGATCATCTACGACCGGGATGAAATTTTGCTCAATCGCTCGTGAAAGCAAATCTTCAATATGGGCATCGATGGAAACGGGGTGGTTCTGAATATGCTGTTCTATTTCAGTCAGATGAATATTCTGCGTATTTTCAAACGTAAGACCTGGGGTATTTTTGAGTTTCCACAATAGATCTCCTTCGGTAAGGGTTCCCATATATCGTCCCCCATCATCGATTAGGGGAATTGCGGAATAACGATGAAATTCCATGCGTTCCAAAGCTTGGCGCATGGTCGCACTATATTTCAGATAAACGACTTCGTTTTTAGGGATAAGAAAAAAGACAACATTCATTACACGACATCTCTCCTCAATATTTTCTAAACTTATTTTAACAGGAAATGAGGAGTGTGTGCAAAGTTAAATATTAAGGAAAAAGTGGAAAAAGGAAACTATAAGGAATAAATGTTCGAAATTGATCGAGACGAAATTGTGTAACTTGTTAGGGCGTGCTATGCTATACACGAACTTCGATGTTCAATATGATGGTTCGAGAACAGTGAAAAAGGATTGAAGAAGAGTGGGAATGAATGAAAAAACTTTACGAATCCTGCTGCAAGAAATTAAACAGCAGAAATTAAGCATAGAAGAAGGGATCGAGCGCTTAAAGGTTCTACCTTTTGAAGATTTAGGGTTTGCTAAAGTGGATTATCACCGTAACCTCCGTCAGGGGTTTTCGGAAGTGATCTATTGTGCAGGAAAAACAACAGAACAGGTTGTCGCGATAGCGGAGAAGCTTTCTGAGCACGGCGGAGGAAATATCTTAGCGACACGAGCTAAGCCTAAGGTGTATAAAGCTGTTTTAGAACGAATACCTGATGCCGAGTACCATTCTTTAGCCCGCACCATTATGATTCGGCGGGGCAAGCAAGAAGAGCGAGGAAATATTCTCGTTTTAAGTGCGGGAACTTCGGATTTGCCAGTTGCGGAAGAGGCAGCGATTACTGCTGAGATGATGGGGAATCACGTTGAAAGAGTGTACGATACCGGTGTCGCTGGGATTCATCGTTTGCTCAGTCAAACAGAGAAACTCCGCTATGCTCGAGTGATCATCGTCGTGGCCGGGATGGAAGGAGCTTTAGCCAGTGTCGTCGGCGGACTTGTGGACAAGCCCGTGATTGCCGTTCCGACCAGTGTCGGGTATGGCGCAAGCTTTGGAGGATTGGCTGCGTTGCTGGCAATGCTAAATAGTTGTGCCAGTGGGGTTAGTGTAGTCAATATCGATAATGGTTTTGGAGCGGGCTATCAGGCCAGTTTAATTAATCGCTTAGGGGAGAACTGAACATGAGAATTGCTTACTTTGATTGTTTTGCTGGAATCAGCGGCGATATGACCTTAGGAGCGTTAATTGATGCCGGACTTAATTTTGAACTTTTGAAGTCAGATTTGGCGAAACTTCATCTTCATGATTATGAAATTCGACAGGAAAAAGTAATCAAACAAGGGATGACGGGGACTAAAATTCATGTCTTGTCCCAAGAGGGACATATACACCGTCACCTACAGGATATTACCCGGATTATTGAAGACAGTGAATTGGTCGAAGAGGTAAAGAAAAAAGCGATCACTGTTTTCCGAAGGCTTGCGGAAGCTGAGGGCAAAGTGCATGGTACCTCACCAGAGCAGGTTCATTTTCATGAAGTGGGAGCGGTTGATGCGATTATCGATATTGTCGGAGCAGTAATCGGTCTATGGCATCTTGGAATTGAAAAGGTTTATGCCTCGGCGCTTCACACAGGCAGAGGTTTTACCAAAGCGGCGCACGGAACGATTCCGATTCCGGCCCCAGCGACCTTGGAATTACTTCGGGGGATTCCAATCTATACTCAAGATATCCCATTTGAGCTGGTCACTCCTACCGGTGCAGCTATTCTTACCACCTACTGCCATGATTACGGTGATATGCCTGTGATGGAAGTTGAGAGAATCGGTTATGGAGCTGGGGATCGCGAGCTTTCGATCCCGAATTTATTAAGAATGATGATTGGGGAAAGAAGTGAGAAAATCCAGCAGGAAAATGCTGAATTGCCCCCGAGGGGAGACGTGCGTTTTTTCAAAGAACAAACCATCCAAGAGGGACAAGCACTCATGATCGAGGCTAATATTGATGATATGAACCCTGAGTTTTATGATTATCTGATCCAAAAGTTTCTGAAGGAAGGGGCAATGGATGTCTTTCTTCAACCTATACAGATGAAGAAGAATCGCCCCGCAATCACGCTTTCCGTGCAGATTCACCCTACTCAGTTAGAAAAATTCAAGACTCTTATTTTAAAGGAGACGACGACAATCGGGGTCCGGGTGTACCCAGTGACGAAATATATGCTCCCTTACCAAGTGTTAACGGTAAATACCCCTTGGGGCAAGGCAAGAGTGAAAGTTGTTCGGGCTGGAGAAGAGTATCAAACATTTTCTCCAGAATATGAGGATTGCCGGCTGATTGCTGAAACTCATAATCTTCCTTTAAAAGAAGTTTATGACGAGGTGAAAAGACGAGCGTTTGGGCTGATTGATAGAATAAAGTAAAAAATAAAACAATAAAAAAACGAGATCCCCTGTGTGGGAATCTCGTTTTTTTGTTTTTGGTTTAAATTCACTTGAAATAAGCTTTACTTTATTGCTTAAGTGCCTTCCAATATTTCTCAACTTTATCAAGGAGCGTTTGAGCATAGGGAAAGTTGTGAACTCCCTTCGAGCCATCTGCATTAACAAACGTGTAATAGGTTGCTCCATTTTTAAAGGCCTGGACATTAGGATCTTCGGGTTTTAACGAGACCACCTTTTTGCTCCATTCTTCGTAAATCGGTTCGAGTTTGTCCAGTCTGTTCGAGATTATTTCTTGCTCATTTTTAACTCTATTGACCATGTCAGCGCTCGACGGATGGCAAACCGCACATTTTTCCTGATTGAAGACTGATCTAAAAGCTTGATAATCAATCTCTGTAGTGTATGGGCGAATTCCTTTAGGGTCTTGGGTCACTGTAACTCCAGGAACCATAAAGTCGTGCTTACTCTCATTGGTTATATGGCAATCGATACAGGAGAAAGTGTCTTTCTGATATTTGTACTTGTAAGACGGCATAGGTAAAATGTCGGAAATTGCCACCCCTTGAATCATCTGTAACTGGGGATGATTAACTTCATTCCCAGGTGTGGGGTTACCGCTGGAATTGATATGACAAGAGCCACAGGATTGCCAGCCCGTATTTCGTAATTTATAAGAGTTCTTAAGATGGCAGGCTTGGCAGCTAGTTCCTTCAGTCTGAATGGAAAGTTTATAATGGCTGGTGTTTTGCACTTGGGTTAGGATTGAGGAATTTTCTTCAGGTGAGGAAGAAGCAGTGCTCGGTTGTGCGGAGGGAGAAGGGGGAATTGAAGTGCTATTCACAGAAGGAGTGGAAGAAGAGGAGAAATCGCTAGAAGAAGATTCCTGTGTTGCCGAGAAAGTGGCTGATCCTGTTGAAGAAGGGGTAGATTGTCCGATGATGATTGAAGATTGCCCTGTATTAGTAAGTATTCCTTGCTTAGCTAATGTATGAGAGTTCCCATAGAGGGAACCGGCAAGTAAACCAAAGATACCCAGGAGAATAATTGTAGATCGAATTTTCACATCAACACCTCTATTCATTCGCTATAGCTTAGAAATTAACCTGATAGATAAGTATGACCAAAGGTCTGAACTCATTACACGATGAGGAAAGAACAGATAAGGATATTATTAGACAATAATTCCATTGATTGGGTAATTTTCGCAAAAGGAAATCCGGTTGTATTATAGAATTCAACAAGTGAATACCAAATATAACCATGTAGACCAAAATCTAGTGTAAATGAATATCTGGAATTCGTAAATACATAGCGTAGAGTATTCCAGAAGCAAAAGAACTACGGCGAAGAATGTATTTCAAGGAAGCAGGGATGAGAAATGACGGTACAGGTCCTCATGGCAGATGAAAATTATCTTCAATTGGAAGGGCTGAATAAACTCTTTGAAACTGTCGAGGACATCCAAGTTAAACAGATGGTTAGAAATGAACTGGAAATTGTAAACAAGATACCCGATACTCACCCGGATATCATTATGATGGATCTGCATTCACCAATCTGTAATGGGATTCGAGCTGTGCGTCAAATTCATACGGACTATCCACAGATACGAATTCTTATCCTCTCAAACCTATGCAATGTTGAAGCGATTCGTTCAGTCTTAGAAGCAGGCGCTTCCGGATATATTTTAAAACAATGTTCTTTTACAGAACTACTTCACGCCATTCGAGCGATCGCGGAGGGAAATTCTTACTTTCATCCTATGGTCGCTAAACTTATTCTCAGTGGCATCATGCAAACCGGTCATGGGGCGGTTGAAGGCGCAGAAATGGATGCTCATTTGACCGGGCGGGAAATGGAAGTTTTGCAATGGGTGGCGGAAGGGTATACGAATCAAGATATTGCGAAGCAGCTGTTTATCAGTGCGAAGACGGTCCAGACCCATCGACGGAACATTATGGACAAATTAGGCTGCCATGATCGCGTGAATCTCGTAAAATATGCGATCCAGAATGGAATTATTGCGCTTCAAGAGTAAAAATAGAAGTTTACACCGCATGACCTTATTTTTTTTCTTAGATTTTGAGTTTGACCATCGGTCCTGGAAGAGACTGGTATTCCCTGCGATTCCTGGGATCGCAAGAAAGCTTTGGGCGAAGAGAGTACAACGATATACTCTCGACAAGGTAGCAAGCATACGCGATGGAGGGGTATTTCTATTGGGAGAAGTTAAGTAAACTAGAGATAAAAAGTATGAGTTTTTGGAATTTATACGTTTTGTATTTCACAGGAGGTGAATACATTTTAATAAAACTCCAAAAAGGAGGAGGATTGGATTAGTGAAAGAAAGGTTTAGCACATTAAGGAATAAGCTCAAATTCCGTAGGAAAGAGCAAACAGCGACCCCCCCTAAGAAACGTGGCAAAGGGTTTGTCCTATTGCTGGGTATCGTCCTTATTCTTATTATTGCTGGTGGAGCGAGTCTAAAAGTTACCTCTTCAAATTCATTTTGTACGAGTTGTCATGAAATGCAGCCCGAGCACCTGACCTATCAGGTCACATCCCATGTGAAATATTCCTGCACCACTTGCCATGTCACACCCGGCGTCGGTAATTATATCGAGAGTAAGTTTAAAGTTATTGGCTATATTGGCAAGCATTTTACCCAAAAATATACTCAACCGATCGTTTCCCATGCACCGATCCCCAATCAGGTTTGCGAAAGTTGCCACTCGACTATGAGGAAAGTGACAGCTTCTGGCGACATCAATATCCCTCATGATAAACATTTGCAACAAGGGATAGCTTGTACGGCTTGCCACGGTGGGGTAGCCCATGCCTTTGTCGCAGAGCGGGGTCTTACGACCCAAAAAAACCTAGCAACCTGGACCGTTGCCAAAGCCGAACAAGTCAGTAATTTCGACGATACGAAAACGGCTATGGAAGCATGTATGGATTGTCATGAAAAAGTAAACGAAGGTAAAAAACCCTGGCTGGATAATCAAGGACTCGGCAAAACTGAGGCGCAACGGGTAGCTGATATTCAAGATGTTCAGAAACAAGCTCAAGAAGGAAATGGTAAACTTCCACAGGCGGTCCAGACTCTGGCATCCACAGGAACAAGCGAACTCACAGCCCCAATGCGTTGCGCTCCTTGTCATCTAAAGATTCAAACTCCAGTCAATCACGTGGATAGTTCATGGAAGAATACCCATGGAATAACCGCTGCTCAAGATGTGAAATATTGCGCTGAATGTCACTCCAGACAGCGTGAGCGGGTCTTGATCACCGCCCAAACGACTGTCCAAGATTATACCCGAACGAACACGCTGTGTGCATCCTGTCACGAAAAACGTCCTGAGGGTCACTTAGCCAATAAGCAACTATGGTTACCTGCTCACTCAAGCATCATCAAGGACAAGGGAGTGCAGAACTGTCTCGTCTGCCACGAAATCGATAAGGCGACAGATCAGAATGATAAGAAGATGCCCGGCGTTAATGCGGTAACCTGTAATACCTGCCACTGGTTTAAGAATGGGAAGGTAGAGTTTACGAAGTAAAGATAGATGAGGCGTTGAAAGAAGGTACTGAAATATACGGTAAGTGAGTCTAAGGTATCTTGGTTATTAAGTTCCTGTAAAAAGTGAATAAGGCACAAGGGAAACCGGTTTGAAGGGTTGAAGGGCGAAAGGAGAAAGAATGAAAAACCGGCGGATTATTTGGGTCAGGACGGGTTTGTTCTTCCTATTATTCATCGGGCTACTAGGTATAACGACCTGGAGTTCGAGTACAGGTTCAACTCTCCTTTGCCAAAAATGCCATGTCATGAAACCTCAGGCCATGACCTGGAGTGAATCCTCGCATCGGAATATCCCCTTGTGTCACCTGCCATATCAACCCGAGAATAACAGACCGTTTACGCTTTAGTTTCGGGCTCATTCCCAAAGCATACCAGGTCTTAACCCAGAATTATATTCTCCCGCTTCATACGGGAAACTCAGTCCGCAATGACGCTTGTCTCCAGTGCCATACCCCTAATCGCACGGTCACCCCGAGAAACGATCTCATTGTTCCCCATGATCAGCATTACCTCAATGGAGTGTACTGCGTTGATTGCCATAAGGGAGTAACGCATGGTCAGATCGATGAGCGAAATCAAACCATTGATGGCGATTTCCAAAAGTGGACATCGGAGTTTGCAAAACAGGAAATGGCCTCTGGAAATTTGCGGATAGGAATGAGGGAGTGCATGGAATGCCATCAGACAAAGGAAATCGGCCCCTCCAATGTACTGGGTGTCATGAAAAGATAGATTACCCCGGATTCCCATAAAATTAAAACGTGGGAGCGGCAACACGGCAAGAAGCCATCTCAAACATCGAAGCATGTGAAAAGTGTCATGATTATACCAATATTGAAGGCAAACCTCTGAGAGACAAGGAGAAAGATGTTGCTAAATATGCTAGAGAGAATAGCTTCTGTGAAGACTGCCATTTGAAGGCGGTTTCGCCTCATGAGGAGGGATGGGCTTTCTCGCACTGCTTCAATGTTAAACGAGAAGATGCAGTTCGATGCTTAATCTGTCATGAAATGAATCAGCCCAAAGAAGACGTAAATAGCGCAGTGATTTATTGCTCGAAATGTCATGAGGAAAACCTTGGACCGGCGTTTATAGGTAGGAGCGTTAAGAGAAAATGGACAACAACGAGCCATCCTTAGGCACTGAGAAATTGAATACAGATGAGATGGAAACGACTCACGATTCACTGGGGACTACGCCTGAAACAGTGGACTTCGAGTGCCTAAAAATAGATCCAGAAGTAGTGAGTCCTGATTTAGAAGATGCAAATGCAGTTTCGGATACCAAGTCTAACGTTTCTGGAACTCCGCCTAATTCACCTCGTCGCAAAAAGCGGTGGCTAAAAAGGCTTATTCTATTCTTCTGTATTTTGGCTTTCGGCGCTATAGGGCTAACCCAAAGTCCGAGTGCAAGCATCGTTTGTCAGGGGTGCCACGAAATGAAGCCTGAAATTGCAACTTGGCAAGCCTCAAGTCATTCAAAAATTGCTTGTATACAATGCCATCAAGAGATTAATGCAGCCCATCTTGTTCAACTCATCCACTTTACCAAAAAATATTACTTACCGATTCAAGTGAAAGAACCTGTTCCTAATTCGATATGTGAAAATTGCCACTCGGAAAATCGAACGGTAACTCCTCGTGGAGATTTAACCGTTCCTCACCAAAAACATGAAACGGAAGGAATCGCCTGTACAACGTGTCATATTGGAGTTGCTCACGGCGGAATCGCAGAACGACAAGAAACAATTGATGGTGATTTCAGCCGTTGGACCGATGTAACCGGAAGGCAAAATATGGCCTGGCAGTATAAGACGATGAGTATGACAGAATGTCTTAATTGTCATAAAGACAGAAATGGTCCTCAGGATTGTAAATCCTGTCATAGTCGAATCATTCCTCCGCCTTCTCATCAACCCAAGGAATGGGTACAGAATGGGCTCCATGGGCAAGAAGCTTTTAAGAATCTTGATTCCTGTAATGAATGTCACAGCTATTCAATGAACTTGGTGCGCGTCCAAAATAATGACAAAGTTATTTCGTATGCGCGGAGCAATTCCTTCTGCGTTGAATGCCATTCCAAAAAACCGGAAAGTCATACTTTCCAACCGTTCCTACATGGGGCACGAGCGACGCAAGACCAAAGAGGATGTTTAGTTTGCCATGAAAAAACCACAACGAAAAAAGCAAATGTTGCAACGAAAACCATATGTATAAGTTGTCATAAACAACAACATTCCTTGCCGAGATTTCATCCGGTCCCGATTCAGCAAGGCGTGGGTCCAGTTGCAAGTTGTTATAAATGTCACTCTCAAAGTAAATGTTCAAAGTGTCATAAGTAAGGAGGATATCACGTTATGATTCAGTCGCCAGAACCTATTCTTACGCCAAAGCCTTTTAAGACAATTAAGTTATGGAAAGAACTCGTGATTCTCGTGGGCTGCGCTTTAATTATCTTTGCTGCGGGCCAATTTGTGGGAGTCAAATATTTTTGGAATCAATTTGATAAGACTCCTCTAACTGACAAGTTATACGAAGGTGCACTTGCTAAAGTGAAGTCAACTCCAAACGATCCCAATAGTTACATCGACTTAGGCTGGGCCTTATTTCAAAAAGGGCAATACAATGAAGCTCTCGCGCAATATAAGAAAGCGACAGAGCTGGATGATAAAAGTTCCCGTGCCTATCTAAATTTGGGCATTGCTTATCGACAAGTTGAAAAGATAGATATAGCGATAACCTCCTTGCAAAAGGCTATCGAACTAAATCCTAAATCCTATGAAGCTCACTACTATCTTGGGTTAACGTATCAGACCAATGAAAAGTTTGATCAGGCATTAGAAGAGTTGCAATCAGCCGATAAGCTCCACCCGGGTTCGAGTCAAATTATGTATGATATCGGGCAAACCAATGAAAAGATGGGTGACGTACAGGGTGCCAAGAATGAATATAATTATGCGCTTCAATATGATCCCAACTTTGCGAAAGCAAAAGATGCGTTGAGTCGCCTAGGAGGTGGAGAATAAGATGAGTACAACCGTTGTAGGCACAAAACTCAATCGTCCGATGCGAAGACGAAATATGTATATCATTTTGAGCGTGATTATTCTGCTCGAGGTAGGACTGTTTGCTTGGTCTTATCTCTCCAAAACGAATCCCGTAAAAACAGTTACTGACAAACTCCCCTTAGGCGCGATTGTGCCAACCTTCCAAGCCAATATATACGGCCCCTTAGGTGACCCTTTGAATAAACCCATGGCTGTCGCCGTAGTCAATAAACAAATCTATATCACGGATACCAATAATCAACGAGTTCAAGTTTTTGATTATGATGGAAATCCGATTTCTACTTTTGGCAAAAGTGGAGATAAGGAAGGGGAATTCAAATTCCCTTATGGAATTGCGAGTGATGCCCAAGGTCAAATCTATGTCGCAGATTTGTATAATGGCAACATTTCCATCTTTAGCAGCGACGGTCAGTTCATAAAATACTTTGGAAATAAAGGGGATTTTAATAAACCAGCCGGTCTCGCAATTGATGGGGATAGGGTTTATATAACAGATGTCGCCAATAATCAAATCCTCGTTTATGCTCTCGATGGGACTCAATTGTTAAAATTCGGAGAAAAAGGCGAAAAGGACGGACAACTGAATTCTCCAAATGTTATTCAACATGTGGGGAATAAAATCTATGTTTCAGATACAGGAAATGACCGTATTGAGGTTTTTGATGAACAAGGTAATTTCTTGCTAAAGGCTGTTAGCGAGTTAGCAAATCCCCGTGGGCTAAGCGTCGATGCACAAGGCAATATTTATGTGGTTAGCAACCTTTCGAGTAAGGTCGTTGTCTTTAATTCAAAAGGTGAAAAATTATTCATGTTTGGTGGAATTGGAACCGATGACGGACTACTCAAGTTTCCTAATGGATTAACCCGGGATAATCAAGGTCGATTTTATGTGACCGATGTGGGTAATGGCCGGGTTGTGATCTATCAATAATAATCTCAATTCAGGGAGGTACCGCCAACTGTTTCGAACATTCCCCGGCAGGCTTCCAAATATGTTATGAAAGGAGGGCAGGAGATATATAAAACATAATTTTAGACATAAACATGGGGATGTTCGGCAATTCGGAAGGAGGAAATATATAAATGCGTAAGATAGGCTTATTAGCCGTTCTCACCGTTGTGGGGATGTTGAGCTTCTCAGCAGTTGCTATGGCAACTCCCACACCCGATCCGACATCAACAGATCCCGCTGCTCAAGCTTATGAAACAAACGGTACTGGTGTTGGTACAGAAGGGATTTCTGGGTTTTCCGGTCAAGCTTACCGAATGAATTCTGATGGTACAGCAGGACCTGCAGGAACCCCTGATGCAAGCGGTAATAATGGTACTTCTTGGAACAGTCCGACTGTTTCCAATCTGCAGGCACCTGGTGCGATCAAGTATGATAGCCCGAACAACCAAAAAATCCACAGCAGCTACAGCAAAACGTCTGATGCTTGCGCTTCCTGTCACGCAGTCCATACCGCTGTTGGTCAAGGAAACTTGTTGCAGTGGGAAGATCCGCAAACCGCGTGCTGGGCTTGCCATGATGGCACAGTAGCCGCTACTTATAATGTTGTTACGGGTACGCATAGTGCAGATGGAGTAGAAAAAGTAAGCTCTGCTGGTCTTTTCGGTACTGGACTCGGCTCCGAAGCCGGTCTTTCCAATCACGGTATGTCTCCAAAAGACATATCTACTTTCGTAACTACTTCAGCAGCTCCTGGTGGTGCTGAAAATGCTGGAACAGACGCTGTACCAGGCGTATCAAAAGCTGTACCTTATAAAGATAAAAACGGAAACTGGTCGACTGAATTTTCTTGTATTGCTTGCCATGATCCGCACGGGACCTTTGGAAATGCTCGTATCTTGAGCCCAGACCCCAACGGCATCCAAACTGCTTATCGTACGGCTTTAGGTACTGGCGAAGTTGTGACTTCAACTGATGGAATAACCTACACGGCCAAACAAGGTGGCTGGCTGTCTGGACACGGCGTTGATCCTGTAGTAATTGTTCAAGACGATCCTATTAATTATCCACATGATGCAACTAAAAAGTTAGACAAGCCTTCTGCGATATTGGCTAATCAGCATGTTGTGGCGCAAGGTGAAGCCAATAACTTCCATGTCGACTTCAAAGCAGGTAAGATCGTCTTCGACGTAGGCGTTGCTCCTGCTGCTGGTTCCAAAGTATATATCCAATATACCCCTGGTTTAGTTGTAGACATGACTGTAAGTAACAAATTAACGCAAACTGAAACGGTTGTTTACAAATCCGGAATCAACCAATTCTGCGGCGCTTGCCATACTGACTACAACAACGTTAACAAGGTTCCAGTATGGAAAACAACCGATGGCAAGGATACTACAATCACAGGGAATAACGGCATTTTGGTTGTACCACAAGTTCAGGCTACAAATGCTGATGGCACTTTGAAGTTTAAAACTGGTGGAGCCTATAATGAACTTCTTGGTGAATATCGTTTAGCTTATCGTCACTCTGTAGGCTTTACTCGTACCGGTACTTTTGTAGCGGGTACATCCTTAGCAGTAGACTATCCTGGACTCAAATTTGACCTCTCCGCAAAGGACAGTAGTGGTAATCCAGTAATGACAGTCGACTGCTTAACATGCCACTATGCACATGGCACAAGCGATGCTTTCATTCAAACTTCCTTGAGTCAAGATGGGATCACAGCATTTGATGGCAACAATAGTGTTGGTGACCCACTCTTAGCAACAGCTGATCCAAGTCGTACAACAGCACTTAAACGTCTCCCGAACATGGGCGTTTGCCAACAATGCCATAATAAGCAAGGTGCGGCTCCTGACAATACTCTCGAACCGAATGGGGTTCACTAAGACGATAATTTAACCTAAAAAAGAACTAGCTAAAAGATTCTAGCTAGTCCAAGAAATGAGTTAGAATTTATTAGCCTTATAGAGGTACTCGCGGTGCCTTTATAAGGCTCTCCCTTTATAATAAGTAATTTTACCCAAAATGTTAACATATTTCGCAATAATTCCCCATCCAGGGGCTTAGCGCCACTATGCAATACAACTCGATGTTAAAAATGCCTTTGGCAATAAGTAAGAACTTCAATGAAGAAAACAAGGAGGATAAGTTCTCCTGGCATATATTTAGAGTCGACCTCTCCGTTGCACTCAGTAACTCGAAGAATTCTGTTTATGCGGCAGCAATCATGATTTGCACCTTCATATGTTCCAATTTAATACAGAAATCAAACACCATATATTGGATTATAAGAAGATATATGGTATATTAAGGAAAAGGAGCGAGGAGGAAATTGAATCATGACTCTGCCTCTAAAAAAAGGATTGCTTCTGAGTCTTTTAGTTGTCGTTTTATTCCTTGGTATAGCAGGGAAAGCTATCTATGGTAATGGAAAAGGTCCGAATACAGTGAATAGAGATAAAAAAGTAAACACTGTCTCGAGTTCGATTGATAATTCAAAAGCAATGATTCAGGACAAAGAGGATAAAGTTAAACAAAATCCAGGGGATGCCAATCTTTGCTTGGAATTAGGAAACCAATATTACGATTTAGCTCCTGAGTTGCGGAGTTCCAATCCTGAGGAAGCTGTGCTTGATTTTAATAAAGCAGTAGGACACTATCAGGAATATCTGAAAACGAAAAACGATCTGAGTGTATGGATAGATTTGGCGACTGCAGCCTATTACGGGAAAGACGATGCGACGGCTGAGGCCGCTTTCCAAAAGGCAATTCAAATTGATACAAAGGATTATCGCGCCCACTACAAATATGGGGTGTTTCTTTTCCATTCGAAGGAGGATTATAAAGGGGCTGTTCAAGAATTGAAAACTGCACTCGCTCTCAATCCGAGTAGCCAGGATGCCGAACAGATAAAACGGTTAATTTCTGGCCTGGAAACGGAAATCGTTGCAGGTCAAGGGAAATAAAAGAGGGCAAACCCTCATAAATTAATTTGTGAAAAGGGGAATAAACTTAAAATTTAACCAGCTCTAGAACATAAATAAAGGAGTGAAGAAATCTCCATGCTCTATCGGATAAACGTTAACATAGCTAGGAAAAGGACTAAACAGAAGATTTATGGAGCAATTTTCGTTTCGCTATTTATCCTTCTTTTGATAGTTGGAGGAGTCCTGTTTAGCAGATTTATTCCAAGTCAGAAGGTATCAGCAATAAATAACGTGTCGACGAGCTCTGGGCCTCCTCAATTTCTCTATGAACTTTATGGTGGGGATCAGGAATTTGAGAAAAAAGCGTATCCTCAAGAAAATTTCCCTACACATTTTAAAGGTCCCCTAGCAATTACAACCTCACCCGAAGGGAAAATTTTTGTAGCAGACACAGGACACTCTCAAATTCAAGTCTTTAGCTCGAAGGGTCAGTGGGTTGAGAATTTCGGACAAGGAAAAATACTCACTCCATCGGGACTTGCTTATTTTGAAAATAAATTGTTTATAGCAGATCCTAACGCCAAAAAGATTTTCGTATACGGAGAAGATGGAAAAGAATTTCCTGTTCTTTTAGATAATCAGAAATTACCGCTTAAAGACGGAAAGCAGGGTGAAGTCATTCGACCGTCGGGTATTCAAGTCGGTCCAGACCACTTGTTTTATATTACAGATATTGCGAATCATCGTGTTGTAATTTTAGATGCTCAGGGAAATATTCAGAAGAGTTTGGGGAGTCCCGGAACTGCTGATGGCCAATTTCAATATCCCAATGCCTTATTTGTAAGTAAGGATGGGAAAATCTATGTAAGCGATTCCAACAATGGTCGGCTTCAAATTTTTGATAAAGAAGGTCAATTTTTAACCAAAATCAATGGATCAAATGGAAAATATGGGTCGATGAGCTTACCCCGTGGTGTAGCGGTCACTGATCAGGGGATGATTTATGTTGTCGATGTCTTTTCACAAACGGTACGTGTCTACGATGAAGTTGGTATTGAACTTTGGGTAATGGGTGGGATGGGAAGCGGTGAGGGACAATTCAACTTCCCGAATGGTTTAGATATTGATAACGCAGGTCATATCTATGTAACCGATCGCGAGAACAATCGCATTCAAGTTTTTGGGTATAAATAAAGGTATTCAAAAAAAGAGGGAGGAATGCAGTCTTGCATAATTATATAGGCTTAAAATCCTTGCGAGCATTCGTTCTCCTGAATCTAACGTTAATCATAGTTTTTGGGTTCTCTCTTGCGGAGCCAGTTCTGGCAGCGGGAAATCCTGTGGTTACTTCAACAAATCCCTCAGATACGCAAGAGCGGGTGGACGTCAATCTACCTATTTATATTACGTTTGACCGAGATATGGATTCTTCAACGATGACTAGTGCTAACCTTAACGTTCGAGATAGTCAGGCTCAGGACGTTCAAGCACGGGGTATTCATTACGATAGTACCAGTAAAACTACAGTATTCATTCCTCTGGCCCCTCTCAAACAGGATGAAACCTATCAACTCACGGTAAAAACGGGAGTTAAAGATACAAATGGGCTTCCACTTTTACAAGATTATTTAGTGTCCTTCAAAACAACCTTATCTTCCATTTCCCCTGAACCACGAGTGATCTCCACAATTCCGAAAGCTTCAGTATCTCAAATCGGCACTAAAAGGGTAATTTCAGCGAGCTTTAATCATGACATGAATCCGAATACAATTAATAATATGACGTTTACGGTTGTGGATCAGAATAAGAATCCAGTCACCCCTAAATCTATAACGTATGATACTTTAAGCCGAATCGCTGCTTTTGTGCCAGTAAGCCCTTTAACGACTAATACTCTATACACTGTTACGTTAAAAGGGGCTCCCGATGGAACGGGAATCAAAGATAGTGGAGGAGTTAATCTTGTAAATTATACGTGGTCGTTTACCACGGGAAATACGGATTTGAATGACCCCCATGGGAATTATATAGTTAATACCAATACTTGTGCGACCTGTCACCAAACCCATGACGCCCTGAATACGTCTCTTTTGAATAAAACGACGGAGACGGCTTTGTGTTTCACCTGTCATGATGGCTCAGGGAGTAATTATAATATCAACGCAGGGATGGTCGATACGACGAATAACCAATCTTTTCATCCCATTATGGATACGGGTAATCTCGCTACGCAGCAACTCCTTTATTGTTCTGACTGTCACGATCCGCATGGGGATAAGGATGCGCAAGGGAATTATTACAACAAATTACTCAAAGCAACGGATGGGACCACGACAGCTTACCAAGGTAATGAATTTTGCTTAATCTGTCATGGTGTAAATGATCGTAAATTTACTCCGACATATTATGGAGATACGGCAGGAAATCATACGAACCCGCTAGCGGCACATTATGATACAACGAAATCTGCGCTTGATTCGAGTACCAAGATTACGTGTTCGAAATGCCATACTCCCCATAGTGGAAGGTATAATCAGCTTACAGACCAACAAGAAGAAAATCTTTGTCTTACTTGTCATACAAACCCGGCTAACTCGCATAGTGGCACAGGGAATATTCAAGAACAGTTTTTTGGCAGCTCGACAGTTACGATTGTTTCAAAGCATGATATTACTTCCTCAGACAATGGAAAGGTAGAATGCTCGAGTTGTCATGGACCGCATACTGTAGGAGCGGCTTCCTTGAGTGAAGGAAAAGCGTATTCAGATCTTTCTGATCCAACAAATACAAAAAGTGTATTTACGACGGTTGCGGGAACACTGAATGCAACCATTGGCAATATGACTGATTTTTGTCTAAAATGCCACGCAGGAACTCCTCCAAGCGCAATACGAACATCAGATAAAGTGGTACCTTATTCGATTCAGTTTCCTTCGTTCCTTTTTACAACAAGTACAGGGTGGAATAAGACCGTCTATTTAAACAGTAAACACTATCTTAGTGGTGTATCCTGTAATGACTGTCATATACCCCATGGTTCCCCTTATCCAAGTTTGATGGCCAGAGGGGAAGATACTGTCAGTACAGATGGCGAATGTTTAAAATGTCACGGAGGGACTCCCCCAGCTGCTTACGCAACTGCTAAAAACGTAAGTACTGATTTTAAGAGTGTATCTCAGCATCCTACGTTGACGATCAGCAGCCTTCATAGCGATACCGAAACGGCTGCAGATAAAATGACGAAGCGTCACGCTGAATGTGTAGATTGTCATGATCCACATAGTCCGGCGAGAACAGTAAAAACGGGAAAAGATCTATGCTATGACTGTCATAGTTCCAGTACGTATACTGGGACAATTCAAAATGCTACGACGTCTAAATTTTCAGATCCAACGGTTGCAAATTTACATCTCAATTCAAATCACTCGGGTCAAGCCTGTACAGCATGCCATACTGCTGTTCCTCATGGCACTTCTCATCCGGGTTTACTCGCGCTAACAGGTGAAGTGAATAGTACGAGCCAAATCCAGAGTTTTACCGTAGATGGATTAGGAAAGCTTATTGGCTCAGCTAATAATTGGACGAAAAACTCATGTACTACTTCGTGTCATACGGTTCCATAACTCGTAGAAACTTTGATGAGTACGACTACCATCGGCTCAATTTCTTTTCGAAATCTAAAATTTTCAGATAAATAAAGAAGGAGCTCGGAGAAATGAGACCTTGGAGATTGATCTCTCTGAGGTCTTTCTCTTTTAGACGAAATGTATGTAAAACTGAAAATACATATTTTGGCGAATTTAGATAAATCGGGTCTGAAAAGGTGGCGATTTATGTAAAGAATATTAAACCTTGGGTATCGAAGATTAAGTCTAAGAGTTCTGAGAGTGAGGCGTGACACATTTCATGACTTTTTTTAATAATCTCAAGCTTTGCACGCGTAAAATCTATCTTCAAATCAATACCCATAATAAGATCTATAAGAAGTTAATTCCTTTATTATCGGTAAGCATGATTTTGTATTTTTCGTTTTATTGTCCTTCAACAAAATTTACACAGGAAGGCTTAATCAATTCTTTGAGTCATCGGAACCCCCCGAATTGGCTAATGCCCTCACACCCTGGTGAGTCTATCGATATCGAACTAACGAAGAATTATAAGCGGTTAAAATTAATGGAGTTTAGGAAGAAAACGGTTGTACTTCAATTAGATATTAAGGAACTTTTCGAGAAAAACAAGAGTGATAATTCCTCCCGGTATATATTAAGAGACGACCTATCAGCTGTAGTCAGTACCCTCGCTGAATTTTGGGCGATTACGATTGTCACAGATCAGGATCATAATGAAAAAATTATCGTAGGGAAGGGCTCTCAGCCGATTAATCTCAATGACCGGGTTTTACGCTGGCAGACGGAAATTGAAGCAGCTGCCGATAAGTATCATTTAGAGCCAGCACTCATCGCAGCTGTAATTGAACAAGAATCGGGCGGTGAGCCAGAATCCTTAAGCTCAGTTGGGGCAATCGGGCTAATGCAACTCATGCCTTCGACCGCTGAGCTTATGGGGGTTAATCCTTATGACACCATCCAAAATATCGATGGCGGTGCTCATTATTTACAGCTTCAACTCGAAAGTTTTGGCGATGTCCAGATAGCCTTGGCAGCCTATAACGCTGGTCCAGGAGAAGTAGAAAATGGTCATTGGATCAAAATACCGGAAACGATCGCTTATGTTGAAAAGGTTCCGGTATTAATTCGCAAGTATGAACAAATATGGCAGGAACATAGTGAGAAGTCCCAAGAGTCTCAAGATGTCCGGAGTACACTTTGACACCAATACACTCTTCTCTAAAACTCCAGGAAACGAAAAAGAGCAAATAGTCCTATGCTCTTGTCCAAGGCAACGTATTATTCACCCCTTTAATAAAGAGAAATTGGTGGACATCGATATTTCCGCAGTTAAAGGAGGCTGCACAGGAGTTCAAATAAAGCCGCCACATCCGAATGAACGTTTCATCTTTGGTCTTACTAATCTCGGGTAAGGCCTTTTCAAAGTTCCGAGCCCAATGCTCAAGCGTTCTTCCATAATGTCGGCGAAGGCTTTCTACGTCCAAAAGGTAATTACCGTGATCCGCCATGGATGTGATTATTTCTTTAATAGCCGGAATATATCCGCCTGGGAAAATGTATTTACTAATCCAGGAATTCGTTGATCCTTCTTCGATACTTGTAATGCAATGAAGCAGCGATACACCGCCAACTATTAACAGTTTATTCATGACCGAAAAGTATTCGCTGAGATGGTCTTGGCCGACATGCTCAACCATGCCCACACTCACCACGCGATCGAATTTTCGATCTTTTAACTCTCGGTAATCGATAAGTTGAACATCGACGAGATCCTCGAGTTTTTCCGCTTTGATTCTTTCGTTGACCTTAGTAAACTGTTCTGAACTTAAGGTAATCCCTGATGCTTTAACCTTATAGTTCCGGGCAGCGGTTAGGATTAACTCTCCCCAGCCGCATCCAATATCTAGCAAGGTTTCACCACCCGTTAGGGCCAGCTTTTTGAGAATATGCTCCACTTTATTTTTCTGAGCCTCTTCCAGGGTATCTTCGGGAGACTTAAAATAGGCGCAGGAATACGTCATCGTTTTATCCAACCAGAGCCGATAAAAATCATTCCCAATATCATAATGATACTGAACATCTTCCTTGCTGTTTTTGAAATTATGGGATAGGAATTTTCCGAGTTTGGCGAGTTGGTCGTGGCTATTTAAAAAGCTTTCTTTAGTGTTATATAAGGAAGTGATCATGTCTTCAAGGCTCCCGTCAATATCCATCTTCTTCGTCATGTAGCCTTCGCCAAAAGCCAAGGAAGGGTCCTTTAATATATCTGCTTTCGAAAGCGGTTCATTCAATTTAATTTTGAACTTCACCTTATCATTGCCGAAGTCCTCAACCTCCCCATCCCAAAATTCTAACTGGATTGGGTCTGAAAAAAGATTCTTAAATAACCCTTTAAAGAAAATCTTATCTACATTGGCGATTTGCTCAACAGCCATTAATAATCCTTCTTTCCCCAGCCTTCAAGAATATAGTATGAGAATAAGCTTCCGGATTTATACGACACCAAATATGTTTTATTGCAGCCGTCCGCTTCTAAGAGGTTAAGCTAAACAGAACAAAACCGTGCAGTCCCTGATCGGGCTTTGCACGGTTTCTTTGATCGTTTTATATTGAAGATTTAGTTGAGTTTATTGATCCCGATCTCGGCTTGCTCGAGCAGAGATTTACTTAAGGCATAGTTATGTGCGCCTTTCGAGGAATCTGAGGTGACATACATGTAATACGTACGAGCATTGTTGAATTGAGCAATTTTGGGGTCTTTGGGGTCAAGAGACTTAATTTTCTTTTCCCAACTATCAAACTTGGGTTTCAAATTATCCAACTTTTGGCTAATTTCCTTTTGGCGTTGCTGGATCTTAGTGATGGTTGAGGAAGGTTCATAGTGGCAGGTGATGCATTTGTCCTGTTTGAACATCTTGGCAAATTCTGTGTAATTCATTTGCGTACCTGTGCGCATGGTCCCGAGGCCATCGTAGGTGGCAGTTACACCGGGAACCATGAAATCATGTTTGAGACCATTGGTTACATGACAATCTGTGCAGGAAAACGTATCTTTCATCGCAGCCCATTTATAAGAAGGTTTTGTTGGCACGGCTCCAACCCCAACACCTTCGATCATCTCTTTTTGGGAGTGGTTTACTTCTTGACCGAGGGTGATCGTACTACCGGCGGTATGGCAGGTGGTACAAGATTGCCAACCCGGATTGCGGAGCGAAATCATTTTATCGCCACCCACGTTATGACAGACGAGGCAAGTTATTCCTTCACGATCCTTGGAATATTTCCCGTTTTGATAGAAATCAGTCAATTTTGCAGCGGGATCTCTTAGTATTGCTGTTTCGGAATGACAACGGATACATCCGTCTTCATAGTCAAAGCTTGCATCCTTTTCTTTTTCGCTAATCAGAGTAGGAAACATTTTGAAATGTTGGCTTTGTCGGACTTGATCGATAATGCTTGTGACATTTGTCGTTTGAGTAGAGACTTGCGGGCTGGACGTTACTGGCTCGGTCACTGCTGGTTTAGCTTTACCACACCCGGAAAGGATAACCAGGGATGAAAGGGTAACCAGAGCTAAGAGCAGGAGCTTTTTCGGTTTCATGAACGACCTTCCTTCCTTTACTGTTTTTTGTTATAAAAGTGTGCACCTCCTCACAAAAGGTCAACGATGATTCTTGTTATTAAATCAGCTCACCCTTAAATTATATTAATCGTAGTTAAAGTTCATGAGCTGAATTGACCAATCTAGAATTTAAAGTTTTTCTTCATAAGAAAAGGACTAAAAGAGTAGGTTCCTCTAATAATAATTAATATCACAAAGAGAAGTATATGTAAATGATAACCATAAAAAGAATTATATGCTATAATTAATCAAAAAGGAATGGTAACATTTTTGGATGCAAGAAGAGAGGAGTTGTTCGTTTGATGGCTAGTGTAAAACAGATCCGGTTAACCCGAAGAAATGCCATAAAAGCCGGTTTGCTTATGGGAGGTGCACTGGCTTTGGGGATCGTTCCAGGAAAAGTTGTTGAAGCTGGTCCGGCAACGACAAATGAAACTGTATCAGGTGGGAAAAAACAACTGGGCTTTATGTACGATGAAGGGAAATGTATTTTGTGCGGGGCCTGCGTTCAAGCCTGTAAGCTGACCTATAAATGGGAGGAAGGGGTTGAGTGGCGCAAGCTTGTTATCGGTGAGCAACATAATTTGTCTATGAGCTGCAATCATTGCGAAGATCCGGCCTGCGTGAAGGTCTGTCCGGTAAAGGCTTATACGAAACGCGAAAAAGACGGGATTGTAATCCATGACAAGGATCGTTGTGTCGGTTGTAAATACTGTTTATATGCTTGTCCTTACCATGCCCCGCAATTTGGCGAAGGATCGGGTGCAGTTTGCAAATGTCATTTTTGTTATATGCTTCAGGATAAGGGGGAAAAACCAGCTTGTGTTAGAGCTTGCCCCGTGAAAGCGCTTCAGTATGGGGAAATGAGCGAACTAATGAAAACCCCGGGAGCAGTTCGCGGTCAGATGAAAGGTCTACCTTTGCCGACGATGACTGGTCCATCATTGGTCATTATTCCAAAGGATGTCAAGAAATAAGGAGGAAAGGTTATGGTATTACATTGGGGGTGGCTAATTGCTATTTATCTCTTTTTAGGGGGTATGGGAGCTGGGTCTTACTTAGTTTCGTTCGCTTCTGAGAAAGGGTGGTTGGGGGATGCTCCGAGCTTAAGCCGGTTCGGGTATTATATCGCTGCCCCTTTGGTAGCTTTAGGGGCCGGTCTCTTAATTTTTGACTTAGGGCAAGGTTTAAAAAAACCTTGGCTCATTCTTGGAATGTTTCTGAATTTCCGCTCTGTCATGACGTGGGGGATCTATATTCTCTCCGCTTTCATCGGAGTTGGCCTTCTGAAAGCTTATTTTGTGTGGACCAAAAAGAAAGCCCCAAATATTATTGGTATGGCGGGTGCAGTGTTAGCCTTTTCTACGTGTGCTTATACCGGATTACTGCTAGCGGTTGTGAAAGCTGTACCTTTCTGGAACTTTTACTTAATGCCCGTGATTTTTGTTATAAGTGCTTTATCCACAGGGTTATCCTAGAACTCGATTCTAGCTCATCTTTTCGAAAAGAGTGAGTTGAAAGAGGGGAAGGCATGTGAAACTCACCTTCTAATGGCTGGGACGGAACTTGTTTTATTAGCGATCTTCTTTGGTGTGATTCTATCAGGTTTAAAAGGTCCTATAGCACTTGCTTCAGCTCAGAAAATTCTGAACGGTTCCCTAGCTTGGGCCTTCTGGGGAATTCTTATTGTCATCGGGCTGGTGGTCCCCTTATTGGCCTATGTCTATAACTTACATAAGAGGCATAGCTCGATTCAGCTTTCACAAGCGCAAAGAAGTTATACAGATATGCCAATTGCAGCAGCATCGGTTATGGAGGGAAAAGGAAAATTTGAGATCATGCCGAGTTCACTAAAAGGTGCTCATGCCGGAATCAATCCGCGTGCGATCATCATCTGTGATAGCGGGGTGCTGATTGGCGGATTGGCATTGCGGTGTTTAATTGTTTTTGCCGCAATTCCTGGTTGGAATGGACTTTTAAGTTAATATAATTTCCAAGTGGGTAGTCGCTATTGGTGAGTGGTTGACTCCCAGTCGGCGACATACGTTTCGAGGACGTGATGTAAGGATTGACCGATTTCTGAATAATCTCGATCCACAAGGTTAGCCAGGGATATGCGGATTGACCACTTCGGTCCACGAAAGCCACTTCCATTCAATAAGACAATGGAAGATTCCTCGGCGAGGCGTATGAGAATATCAATAAGTTTATAGTGCTCCTGCAAGTATTGACTGAAAGGATTTCCGTAATAATGAGTTGCCCATTCTAATAAATCAAATTCAGTGTAATAAGCAGCATCATAGGGGTCAGCGCGTAGGTCGAGTCCAAGGCTAGTAAACAATAGTTGTTGACGATGATGACAGATCTCCTTCGTCAATTCCTTATAGCGATTATCTTTATCTAGTAAAGCGAAGAGCGCAAAAAAAGCCATTTGTACCTGCTGGGGAGTCGATAATCCTGCTGTATGATTAAGAGCGACCTGACGGCTATCAGCAACAATACGATCAAGAAAACGGATTTCTTCAGGATGAGTAGAGAGGGCCTCATAGCGCTTTCTACCTTTTTCTTTTAGCTTTTCGGGTAAGTTTTTAAGTAAACGATCAAAGACATTCTCATGATGTAAGGTAATAACGCCAAGGCGCCAGCCTGTGACCCCGAAATATTTTGAAAAGGAATAGACTCCTAAGGTGTTAAAAGGCAAGTCGGCTACCAAGGAATGAAAGTGATCGACGAAAGTAGCATACACATCATCTGTAATAATCATGAGGTCGGGATTCTGTTTTTTTACAATTGACTTTATTTGTTCCACGGTTTCAGGTCTCATTGACACTGAAGGAGGATTACTGGGGTTCACAATAAACAACGCTTTTATCTCAGGGGACTTAAGTTTCTCAATTTCGGGCTTAGGATATTGCCAGGTGTGGGTTCCATCACTGGTTCTTTCTGAGGCATAAATATGGGTAACCTTAAAGTTATAACGTGGCAAAAGCGGAATTTCGAGATAGGGTGTAAAAACAGGAACCATTACAGCGATTGTGTCACCGATGGATAACAAATTGTTGGCTATTAAGGTATCGAAAATATAACACATGGCTGCAGTTGCCCCTTCAACAGCAAATACGTCATAGCCGGGATCCAGAGGTGATGGGTTGTGACCATAAAGTTCTTGAGTAAGATAATCTTTGACGATTTTCTCGATATGGATAAGCATTCGACCGGGGACGGGATAGTTATCACCGATTATTCCATCAGCCAGTTCATATACCCAATCATCTGGATTAAAGCTTTTGAGACTGATCCCATAAGCGATCATCTTCTGGAGGAGCGTTATTCCCGGAGCATCAGGATGATTTTGGGCATATATCTTAAAACGCTCGGCAATTCCATCATGTCTAGGCATTCCGGCAAGATCCTGCTGATTCCAAACACTGCGGGTTTCTTCAACAGCGAATAATCCGAAGGTGAAGAAGGCCTCGCGAGGAGTTGCCGCTGTCCAATTAGGGTTACCTCTTCCGGCATCAAGTAAGGTGCGGGTACTCTTCATAGATTGGTCTTTGGCAAGGCTAATCAATCGATCTTTTAATTCGAAGGGACTGATTTGTCCATAAATACGTTCGATTTCCTGGCGGATGAGGTCGGGTGTAGTCATCATGCAGTTGCTCCCATTCTTTTTTAATTGAGTCGTCTATATCGTTAGTATTTGCAAAAGGGGCTGGGTCTATCTAACATTTCTAAACTTTTATTGACATTCATAGACTGACCGTATATAATAAATTTTGCACGCGGTCGTGGCGGAACTGGCAGACGCGCTAGGTTCAGGTCCTAGTGCTCGCAAGGGCATGGAGGTTCAAGTCCTCTCGACCGCACCATATCGAAATTGCTAAAGCCCTTGGTATTCAAGGGCTTTTCTTTTTCCCCAATTTTGCCTTTGTTTAGTACAATCTAGCAATCATTTATACAAAGAAATAAAATATATTCCGGATAAAAAAGGAATTTACTATTTGAAGGAGAAATAGTATTCAGAATAGATTCAAAATTTTAAATACGTAAATCGAGAAGTATAAAAGGGGGTAGGGGAAATGAACCATATTTATGAAGTATCCTCCGCTCAGCTCGATGAACTGGTGGCTTTTCTGAGAGAAAATTGGCCAGAAGTTTCGGAACTACCGTTAGGTATTCGGGAAAAGAAAGAACGTTCATATTGGGAAAAAGTTCATTGTGAGGGACGGATCTTTTTCTATCGTGGTGAGGACGATTCAATTATAGCGCTTATTTCTCTTTCCCAAAAAGAAGCTGTGGTTACCATTGATTTGTTATTTATAAAATCTAAATTCAAAAATCAAGATATGGTGATGACAATGCTCAGTTTTGCGGAACGGGTAGCTGTGAATTGGTCAGGTGAATATATTAATTTAACATTTTCCGGGAGGGAAGAACTGGATCTACTCTTTCCCAAGTTCCATGGCCTGGGATATTCCTGTCAATGCCCCATTAATCAAAAAGGGAATGTCCTTATTGAGAAAAGGTTGAATAGTGAAACCCGGTAGTTAAAAGACTGCCGGGTTTATTTTTATACTAACAGAAAGTATAAGTCTAGGGGCAGATAGTATAAGTGCAACCAGCGGCCTTCGTTCTCGCTAAAGCTCGGCGAAAGCCGGGTTTTCTTTATACTAACAGAAAGTATAAATTTTTGGCAGATAGCATAAGTGCAACCAGCGGTTTTCGCTTTCCTACGATGCAAGTAGTTAAGTCCGGCAGGATAAGGCGACTAAGGCCATCGCTTTGGCGCTGGCCAAGTCTTCTTTATCGCAAAGCTCGGCGAAAG